>DATKYR010000052.1:0-57949 GCA_035528395.1 Sedimentisphaerales bacterium | reverse complement strand
ATTGACTAATCTGGATCCCCGACAGAAAAGCAAGTGAGGTAGATCCCCGGCCCCCGACAGAAAAGCAAGTGAGCTAACATCGGGGGTAAACTAAGAAAGCAAGTGAGCATACACCGGGGACAAGCTGGATAAAATTTGGGGTTCGGTGGCCATGAGGAGATCCTTCTGATTTACTATTTACTATTGAATTATTTAACGGGGCTGGCTGGCTCTAAATCCTTGCTGCGCTGCAGCTTACGACATGCAAACTGAAATGTCATCTTCGCCTACTGGCGGTTTGGGTTAGCCTGCTGGCTAACATAGGCGTATTATACCATATTTCGAGTTTGATTTCAAGTAGATTTGAAAAAAATCTCCGAGACTCGGCACTTGATACGAGAGACAAAAGACGGTTTTAGTTAATTGGTTAATTGGTGATTAGTTAATTGGAAAAAAATATCGACCCCCGGCAGAATACAAAGTGAGTGCTTCCGGGGGTAAACTCGGGGGTTTCGATTTTTGGGGGTTTTTTGGGGAAATCTGCTTGATTTTAGTTGGCCTGGGTGGTAATTTCGAGTTTTTGAGAGTTTTGCATCAAAGAGATATATTTTAGGAAATGGCACATGTCAATCAGTCAAGACTATTCGCAGTTCTTAGTAAGTTTACAGTCGTCCAAGTTTGCCGGACTTTGGCCTGCACAAGCTCATGTCCTGCAAGAATATTCGAGCGAATATAAGGACAAGGCTGATTTGGCAATTGAGTTACCGACAGGAGCCGGGAAAACTCTAATTGCGCTTCTGATTGCAGAAGCATGGAGGAGAGAGGAGCGCAAAGTCGCTGTATTGAGTGCCAACAAGACATTAGCTCGCCAAATGGAGTCTGAATCAAGGGAGTTAGGTATTCCAGCTGTTCTCATGGAGGGGACAGGTCCAAGCATATCGGCAAGAGATAGACGCAGCTATCATAGATCACAAAAGGTAGCCCTGATGAACTACTGGGTTTACTTCAACCAGAATCCTGTTGTTGATAGCGCAGATCTGTTGATTATGGATGATGCTCATTTGGCAGAACATTGTTTTCATTCTTTGTGGTCTGTTGAAATAGACTGCTACGACCATGCACCTCTCTTTAAGGATTTAGTAACTGAACTGATTAACAGATACCCTGAATACAGGATATTGCACGATGCTATTGACGAGAATGTCCTATCATCAACACCGCCTGAACTCCTTTCGTTTATCGATCAATGGCATATCTCCACTCGAATTAGGGAAATTGTTGATGCATCACCATTGTTGGAATCAAACGTAGACCTCCGTTTTAGGTGGAGAAGGCTTCGAAACATGCTTTGCGAAGCCAACATATATATAAGTGCAAGAACAATATGGATTCGCCCCTACGTATACCCTCTTATCAATAACGATCAATATTTGAACACTACTCAAAGACTCTATATGAGCGCGACAATAGGTGAGCCTTCTGATCTCAGCCGTCGATTAGGTATCCGCCAAGTAGATAAGATTCCTGTGCCTGATGAATTTGCTGAGAAGACGAATGGAAGAAGGCTTATCGTCATGAATCGTATTGAGGACCAAGACATTCCCTTGCGATTGGAGAGAGTAATATTAGCTGCACTGAGCAAATGTCCTAAAAGTGTTTGGCTTTGCACAAGTGGGCCTGAAGCTGAAAAGTATAAGCAGATCGTCGCTCAGTGGCTTAACCAGAATGGATTAGTGGGTCATTCAACGTGGAAGCTCACGTCATTAGGAAATGAAATTGAGCAATTCAAAGAAGCCGAAAAAGGTCATTTATTTGTCGGAGGAAGATTTGACGGCATGGACTTTGAAGGGGATGAGTGCAGATTGGTCGTATTGACCACGCTGCCACGAGCTATCAATGTGCAAGAAGAATTCCTCTGTGGTTACCTTAGAGACGCTGGCTTTATGAAAAGACGATTGAATCAAAGAATAGTGCAAGCTTTGGGAAGGTGCAACAGGGGACCAGATGACTATGCGGTGTATGTGTTGACAGATCGGCGATTTGCCACACACTTCGGGCGAGATTCAAATAGACAGGGTTTACCCCGCAATATAATGGCCCAAATAGATATGGCAGAAGATATGGCGGAAGAGGATATAGAGAGGGTGGAAACTGATGTGATTAAATTCTTGGATGGGAATTTTACTCAGTTTGATAGTCATTTTAATGAGGCGATTGAAGGACTCCCAGATGCAATGGTCGAAACGACTTCCGGCGACTTCTCCTCCGATGAGGTATTAGCTTGGACCGCAATGTTCCAATCTCAAAACTACAATATAGCAGCAGAAAGATTCGAGAAATGTTGGGATTCTGCAAGAGAGAACAATCTGATCGAAATGGGGGCTTATCTCGGCTGGTGTTGGGCAAAAGCTCGCTATCTCCAATCAGTTCAAGGACAGTCATTTGAAAAAGATGAGGCCCTGAGAATATTGGAAAATGCTATAAACAGAGGTGGACAGTCTGCATGGTTTAATCGAATGAGAACATCTCTCAATAGAGAAAGAGCTATACCAGAAGGACCAATAGTATCAGAGAGGGATGAGTATGCCTTCGCTATCATTCAGGGCTTTGATGAGTTGCTTGAACGGGTGGGACAAAGGGGGACACGTTTTCAGAATTGGTGCAACCAGTTGAGCGAAAAGCTCTCGTCCAACCAGCATAATATGTTCTGTCTTGGGGTTGAAGAGTTAGGTTCGTTGCTGGGATATACTTCTACAAGACCAAGGCATCAAGCGGCAACAGATTGTCGATGGAAGGGAACCTTTGGAAGTACCAAAGAGGTTTTTGTTATTGAGGCCAAGATCGAAGATGAAGAACCAGCCAGCATTGTCTCAAGCGACATTGGACAAGCTCACAACCAGATTGAACGTGCTAAAGCCGAATACGAAAGTCTTGGTTACACAGTGATGGGAATTATTGCGACACATATCGCTGTGATCATTCCGGAGGCAGAGTCGTCAATGGGAACGATACGGATTATCCCGAAAGACGCTTTAATCCAACTATGGGACGTAGTGAAGCAGTTGCTTACTGAATATAGGAACGTGTGGTCACTTGATGACGTTACCATGCGAAGTATCGCAAGTAATGCCATTCGTGGCAAGTTCCCAAACCATGGCTGGCTCAGCAGAGCTTTAGCAAGAGATGAGCATATAATTACTACTGAAGTGCTACTCATTGAATGGAGCCAGTCGTGAATTTGCTCACCCGCCCGGAGGACGGGACTAAATACTACCACTGGCGGGGCCAGTGGTTTGGGGAAGAAGAAAGCGTTCCTGGTCCCCTGCAGTAAGTCAAGGGAGTAGTTCTCGGGGATAAACTGATTTTGCACCCCGGCCCAGAGGACAGGGAAGGACAAAGCGTTCCTTGCGTAGGCACCCCCGGCCGGAGACCGGGCCTAAATATAACCACTGGCGGGGCCAGTGGTCGGAGGGTAGAATGCGAATATGAGGAAGACGTTAGGTTATATGTTAACGTGGACGACTTATGGAACCTGGTTGCAGGGTAGAAAGGAGGGGTTTGTCAAGGATGGGGAAGTCCGGGGAGAGCAATGTTGCGCTGCAAATAGATTGCGAAGAGAAGCTTAAAATCCCGCCAGTGCGTTTGCGACGCAAAGAAAGGGAGATTGTGCGGGAGGGGATCCTGGAAGCGGCAAAGCGGTTCAAACAAAATATACGCGCCATTGCGGTATGTTCGAATCATGTGCATATTGTTTGTGAGTATGTTGAAGTTCCAATCGGTGTGCTTGTGGGTTACTACAAGAATGCAGGGAGGAGGGCACTACAGAAATCTGGATATGAGGGAAGGGTTTGGACGAGGGGGTATGATAAGCGGTTCTGTTTTGACCAAAAGGCACTGAGGGAGAGGATGAAATACGTCGAGGGACACAGGTGAAACGGGGAGTGTTGATCCACAGTTTTCACCCGCGGCCAGAGGCCGGTTGAAAATATAACCCCGGCCAGAGGATGATGAAAGGACGAAGAAATCCTCACGTTTGCACCCTGGCCCAGAGGACCGGGCTAAATACTACCACTGGCAGGGCCAGTGGTTGGAGGGAAGAAGAAAGCGTTCCTGGTCCCCTGCCCCCGATCCCCGGCCCCCGGCAGAAAAGCAAGTGGGCTTACACCGGGGGTAAACTAAGAAAGCAAGTAAGCTTAGTTCCCCTGTTGCGAGTCAGGTGAGTAGCTCCCGGGGATAAACTGAGATCCCCTGTTGTTAGTCAAGTGAGTAGTTCCCGGGGACAAGCTCCAGGGCAGGTGGGAAGGACAAAGCATTCTTAGCGTTTGTGTCAATCGAAACATTAGGTATGCGGATACGCACGCTTGCTCCTAATGGAAGGGGTCTTCGACGTACAGGCGTGACAAATTAAAAGTGGTTTGTTTGTGTAAAATTGTTGCCTGGAACAAGAAATTTGGTTATTTTATGCCAGAGGTGGGTGAATTCGTGAATCGTGTCCCAAGTGTGATACGAACAACGCCAAAAGAACAGCGGATGTGATTTTATGGCGGATGAACAAATAGAATTAGTGCAACAAATCAAGCCTTTACTTGAATCGGGAGATAATTCGGCCCTGAGGGAGTTGCTCAGCGACCAGAGAAGCAGTGACATAGCCGAAGTCGTGGAGCTTGTGGATAACGAGCAAAGACGTATTATCTTCGATGCCATGAATAAAGCAACTTCGGCTGAGGTTCTGGAAAAGGTTGATGAGGCGACCAGGGCGGAGCTGTTCGAGCTGCTAAAAGATGAGGAGCTGAGCAGCATTCTTAGCGAACTTGACCCTGACGACGCGGCCGATGTTCTTTCGGAACTGCCCGAAGAAGAAAGGGCTGCACTGCTGGAAAGCATACCTGCTGCGGAATCGGCTGAGATTAAAGAATTGATGAGCTACTCGGAGGATTCGGCGGGCGGGATTATGGACCCGGCTGTGATAAGTGTGTCCGAGGATGCCACGGTTGCCGAAGCGGTCAATAAAATCCGTGCTGCTGAGATTGATGAAGACTTCTTTTCCGTGTATGTTGTGAACAAGGCAGGTAAATTTGTTGGCGATGTTAGGATTAGATTCCTGCTGATCCGGCCGGAAGAAACGAAGATAGGTGATTTAGTTGACCCCGATACGATTTACGTTACTGTCGATATGGACCAGGAGGAAGTTCGGAATATATTCAGCAAGAATGATTTGATTGTAGCTCCGGTTCTGGAGAATGACAATAAGTTAGTCGGGCGAATCACCGCCGACCGTATCATCGAGGTGGCGGAGGAAGAAGCCGCGGAGGACCTGTACACGATGGCAGGTACGGACGCAGATGAGCTTGATACGTTTTCGGCTTTTAATGCAGCCCGTATCCGAATGACGTGGCTTTTACCCTGTTTAATCGGGACGGGGGTAACGGCTGTGGTCCTGATGTTTTTCCACGAAAAATTTGGTGAAAATTCATCTATTGTTTATACCGCTGCGCTTGCTTTTGTACCTATGATTGCAGCTATAAGCGGAAACGCCGGGCTGCAAACCTCGGCGATTGTGGTTTCCGGACTGGCAACAGGTCACCTTGTGGCACTGAGAGTAAGTCAGGTTTTTACACGTGAAGTGCGCATTGCCGTTCTCGTGGCATTGAGCTGCGGAGTTATAGGCGGTGTGGCATGTGGATTCTTACTTTACTTAAAAGCGCCGGAAAGCACAATAAAGTCTGTCCATCTTGTCTTTGCGTTTGGAATGGCTATGTTCTCAGCGATAATGGTGGCGACGACGCTTGGTTTGTTTTTGCCGTTTTTATTCCGCCGAATCGGTATAGACCCGGCTATAAGCTCCGGGCCGTTAGTTACAACCGCAAACGATTCGATAAGCGTCGCAATCTATATGACTTTGACACTGCTATTGGTGACGTAAGCTCAGAGGACAGAGGGCAGAACCGTTTTCTGAATTTTTCGCAAGCCATTATCTGCGTGTTCGCCGGTTAACGACTCTTCTCCTTGGGCTGCTTTTTCTCGGAATCTCCCTAATTGTCAAGTGTGATACCGGTGGTTTTCTGGGAACAGCCACTTTTGGTACTTTCTGTCCTAAGAGCTGTAGCGCGTTTCTGCATATTTCCTTGGTAGAAGTGTCGTGATGTTTCAGGCCCTTTTGTAAAACCTCCAGAGCTATTTTTTTCATCCTGCCTCGCATTTTTCTAAGGCCGTAGGCAGCAGCGTTTCTCGTTGGTACGGGACAATTACCAAACAAGGCGGTTTTTAAGATGTCTAAACCATCCTCCTGCATCCAGGATAATTTATAAGCTGCCCGCCGTCTGTTCGATGCATCGGAGGAATACAACTGCTCCCGAAGCTTTCTGAGAAGTTTTATTGACGCTTCGTCCTTTTCTCGGCCTGAAAGCTCTCTTTTCTCAAATTCCATAAGACCACCCCTCTATTTAGACTACTTCCGTGTAATGTCCCCAATTCTCTAACAAGATATAAGGGAATTGTCAAATATTTAATTGAAAAGAATTAGAGTTTTTCTTCAAGGGGCGCCGTTGGCAGGTCAAGGCTGGAAAAAACCTGCACAGCGGGCATTTAATAAGGGTGGTTCCTACTCATCGAAGTCGCTGCGTATCACGAGTCGCGAACCGCCCCTACCGTTACGGAGGGGGAAGAATTGCCCTGTAATTTGTGGCGAAAATCAATATTGTTCAAGCATCAAGGTTGACAAAGTGCTTAAAATTTTATAATATAGCTATATAAGGGTTTGTCTTTACAAATTTTATAGTAAGAGTAGTACTCTGCCGGGCCGCAACCGATAATTAAGGCGGTCGTGGCAGTAATAATTTGTTTATAAGCTCTGGAGTTAGTTGTAATTATGTCCACGGGACAACCTATTGATGAACAAACAAGCCTTGAGCATGAGCCGGAATTAAACAAGTTTTTCAAGGCAGCTATCAAAATGCGGGCGAGCGACCTGCATCTGAAAGTCGGTCAGCCGCTGAAGTTGCGTATTTTCGGAGAGTTGAAAAAAACTACCGGCGAAGTAATGACAGTAAAAAGGATTGAAGAATTGGTCTTCGAGATACTTAGCCCTGCTCATAAGGAGTTTTTCCTGGAGCATGGAACCCTGGACTTCGCCCACGAGCTCGAGGGTGAACATCGTTTCCGAACGAACATATTTCGCCAGCGAGGCATGATTAGCCTTGCGGCCCGACGCGTAAATACAGACATCCCACCATTTGAAGAACTGAACTTGCCGCCGATACTGGAGAAGATATGTGAGGGCAGACAGGGACTGGTTCTTGTAGTTGGACCTACGGGCTGCGGCAAAACCACGACAATCGCATCGATGATAAACCACATAAACCGCACCCGCTCTTGTCATATAATTACGGTCGAAGACCCTATCGAGTATCTTTTTAAGGACGATAAAGCGATAGTATCACAAAGGGAAATCGGGCTTGACGTCAAAGATTTTGATGAGGCCTTAACATATTTGATGCGCCAGGACCCCGATGTGGTTTTCATAGGTGAGATGCGGGATGCTAAAACCGTCAGCGCGGGCATGAGAGCTTCTGAAACGGGGCATCTTGTTTTCGGAACGATGCATTCGGCAAATGCGTCGCAGTGTATTCACCGGCTATTGGACCTGTTCCCACAAGACGAACGAGACCTTGTAAGACAGACTTTATCTCTTGCAGTTAAAGCGGTCGTCAGCCAGGTATTACTACCGTGCCAGAATGAAGGCGTTGACAGGATACCTGCTGTGGAGGTTCTAATTTCCAATGCGTCTGTCCGAAAATTCATATCCGAAGGGCGCGAAGCCGATTTGCCCAGTGTTATACGAGGCTCTCAACAGGAAGGTATGCAGGACCTTACATATAACCTTTGCGCATTAGTGAAAGACGGTTCAATCGACGCAAAGGACGCATATAAACAAGCACCAAATATAGAAGAATTAAAAATGGCACTAAAAGGTATTAAGACCACTGCCAGTGGCATTTTGTAGGATTTAACGGAGCATGTTATGCCGGATTTATTATTAGCAGCTATCGGATACGGCGGCTACATATCAATAATCAAATTTATCATTTTCCTGGTTATGTTTTTTGGATGGCTGCCGCTGCTTACGTGGGTTTTCGAGGACGCCAAAGCAATCGAGACAAAAGAGGTTTTCTGGACAGGAGTTGTCCTGGGCGCCGGGGCGGCGGGGACAATAATCTGGCTTGTTACGCCAGTCTTTTTTGCCGGGATGCTAATCTATTTGATAGTTGTCGGGGCAACATCTCTGGCTTATGTGAAGCACCGGAATTCTTTGGTTATGGACTTTGATAAGGTGCTGACAGTTGACCACATCAAGAACCTGCTCGTTAGCAAAGAAAAGAAACTTACGGAACTCAAAAGCTGTACTTTTATATCAGCAAACAGAAATGAAATTCCAATTCCTGAACCGCGAACGCCGGACTTTTTCGGTTATAAGACAACTTATGAAATTCTGAGCGACGCCCTCTGGCGAAGGGCGAGCAGTATTGCATTTTCCCCGACACCACAAGACTATAAGGTGGCCTACTATGTTGACGGTGCAGTTCTTCAACAGCCAAGTACAGGCATAGAGCAGATGAAGTATTTCATTCGCTTCGTCAAGCAACTTGCAGATTTGGATATCAAGGAAAAACGAAAACCACAAAAAGGTACCTTTAAGGTCGCTCGGGGCGAAAATTATACTGAGTGGGAAGTAACGACGGCCGGTTCAACCGCCGGGGAACAGGTCAGACTCAAACAAATAACACATGAGGACCTACCAAGGTTAAACGAAATCGGCTTGATGCCCGAGCAGTACGAACAGTTAAGGAGATTTAACGAGATAAAGCAGGGTGTATTTATCATAAGCGGTCCTTCAAAAAGCGGTATAACAACAACACTTTATGCATTTCTGCGAAATCATGATGCCTTTATTAACCATATAAACACGCTTGAAAGACAGGCTTCCTATAATATACCGAATATAACACAAAACGCGTTTAATCTCAGCGACACAGGTACAACGACATTTGCTAAAAAGCTGCAGGCGTTAGTAAGAATGGGGCCGGATGTTGTTGGTGTTGGTGAGTGCGAGGATGCAGAGTCGGCGCAGGTAGCCTGTAAGGCTGCCGCGGATGGTAAACTGATGTATGTTACGCTCAAAGCAGATAGTGTGATACAGGCATTTGCTAAATGGCTGAAATTTGTCGGTGACAGGAATCTGGCCGCCGGGACCCTTCTGGGCATAAGTAACCAGCGGCTGCTGAGAAAACTCTGCGATGAATGCAAACAGGCGTACACGCCGGACAAGGAACTTTTCAAAAAGTTTAACATCAACGCAGAAAAAACCAAAGTGCTTTACCGTGCCGGTAAAGTGCTGTACGACAAACGCGGCAAAGCCTCTACGTGCGAAAAATGCCAGGGGACAGGGCATTTCGGCAGGATGGGCGTTTTCGAGATTATCACACTGAACAACGAGTTAAGAAAGGCTCTAATACAAATGAGGTCGCTGCCGGAAATCGGCACGCAATTCAGACGTGCCAAAATGCTCTATTTGCAGGAACAAGCCCTAAGAAGAGTTATCAGTGGAACCGTAACAATAAATGAAATGATTCGGGTGCTTTCAAGACCCAAAACGAAAAAACCAACATAGTCGTTAGTGAGTCGTGGCTCGTGAATAGTGGTTGTTAATTGTGTCTTATGAGGCGAATCACGAATCACAAAAAATGGGAGATATTGTAATGACGAGCTTAGCTGTAGTGTTAATAATTTTGGGATGTGCTGCTTATCAATATTTCAAAGGCACATTTATCAGTGCATTCGCTACGATAATAATTGCCATTTGTGCAAGTGTAGCTGCGTTTGGCTTCTTCGAGGTTTTGGCAAATGTCTTTATCGGCCGGGGTGATAACAGCAGGATCTTATCCCTTGTTCCCTGGGCTCAGACGCTCTGTTTTGCGCTGCTATTCATTATAGTCTTTGGAGCCCTGCAAACAGGTATGATGTTTCTAACTCGCCAGCCGGTTGATTTGGGATTTTTGCCTGAGAGTATCGGACGGGTTGTTTGCGGAATTTTCTTAGGCCTTTTACTATCGGGTTTTTTGCTTACCGCCCTTGGGATGGCACCTTTATCAAACAAGTATCCTTATCAGCGCTTTGACGGGAAACGCAGCAAAGTTTTGCTCAATGCCGATGGCTTTGCGACGGGCCTGTTCAGCATAATAAGCAAGGGCAGCCTCAGCGGTAAAAGAAGTTTTGCCACTATTCATCCCGATTTCCTTGACCAGGTCCACCTGAACCGGCTGATTTCCGGTACTTCCACCCTTACCAGCAGTACTCCAGCGATAAGCTTGCCAAAACAGGCTGTCTGGCCGGCCCCCGAAAGCCTTAGTGAGCAGGTGGGTCAAATTGTTTCGCAGCTGAATCGTCAGGGCAAACTTAAGGATGAGTCAACCGGTAAGTCAATATCTATGCCAGGACCGGTCAGCAGTGATTATCAGCCCACAATAGTGCGCGTGGGAATAATACAAAGAGCAGTAAGTAACACGAAAGCAAACATAAACGGCGGCGCATTTATACTTCCTCAATTAAGACTAATATGTAAACAAAAAGGATACGGCGACGACCCACTCGCTGGTACGGGAATAAACATTTATCCGATTGGACACTTGAAGGCGGCGGACGAGATACAAGTAAGCACCGAGATAAAAATAGATCGTAACGACGACTTCAAAGATGGAGCCAGGGAAAAATTTATTGACTTTGTTTTTTGCATCCCGAGAGATTTTGTGCCGGTACTGCTCGAGTTTAAGCAAAACAGCATCGTCGAGATCCCGACCAGGGCAATCGTAACCGCCGACCAGGCGCCGCCACCGGTGTTTTTTACCCAGTCATCCAGAAGCGAGTAAGACCTCGAAGTGCCTAAAGTGCCTAAAATGAAACTTAAGTGTCATTCTTTCGACAAGCCCAAGACAGGCTCTGAGGCGAAGCCGAAGGATCTGGCCAACGAATAAGAGATTCTTCGCTGAGCTTGTCCTTGAGCGCAGCGAAGGGCTCAGAATGACAGCTTCGCTGTCACTTTAGCTCACTTTAGGTACTTCAATCCTTCTGCGGAGTTCCGGTTTCGGAAAATGTGAATTCGGTGATTTAAGCAGGTCCTTTTGCACCAAACTCTCTCCGAAGGCTTAGAGCCTATCCCAATAATCCGCTCTATTGCGGCCGGCTGCAAAGCCCGATGGCTGCGTTGTCGGTGAAAAATGTTCTCAACGTGGAGAAAACCACGCCTGGCGAGCATTTTTGGCCTGCCGCCTTGGCCTCGAACTTTTCGCTCGGCCTCATAACGACCCGGGTATTCGGATAAGCTCTTACCCTCCTGTCGCGTCTTGGCTCCGCCGAACAAGCCAAGATGGGCATCGTTTCCATTCCTGGATTTCTGTGCAGCGGAAAACTTGAAATTGTGCAGGTGCGAGTGTTACAGCCCAAGGGTCTTTGGCACTACCTTATATACCCTTAGTTGCAGACAACCAGTTCGTCCAAATCCAGCTCCATCAGATGCTCAAGATATGCGTTGAGTTCTTCTTCTGAAAAATTGGCGAGAAATTCCGGCTTGGCACTTTTGTTGATTTCGCAAATGTAGTCTATCAACTCCCTTTTACTCATATCTACAGGTCCCTCAAAACTGGTAAAAAATTCTGATCAACCAACGCAATATCGACAGGGCAAACAATTTTTCTTTAGCCAAGCAGGCAGCGACAAGAATAAAGCCCTATAACCCAAACCACCATATAGCGTAGCCGTCTTTGCTTCGACTACTATATATAGTCCAAACGAACAAACCGGCTTTATCACTTTTTTAACTGTCCAATAAAATCACTCTGGGCGCCAGCCAATCCAGACTGAAAAAAAATTGCGAATTTTTTATTTTTCTAATTTTCTGCTACGAACCGAGTTGTCCGGATGGTCTACCGAGTAGAGTGTGCACTGCACACCACCAAAGAAAAGGTGGGCGGTGCCCACCCTGTCGGCAAAACTTCTGGACAAAAGCCCGATTGATTTGGTATAATGTCAAAGGATTGAGGGGGCACTACAGTTTTGTGTCAGGAGGAAGAAATGAAAAGACTAAGAAGAGCTTATCAAAGACAGCGCGGGAAACGTAAAAAGTTCAAGTACCGGGCTATTGCGGCTGGTTCTGCGGCTGTAATTACGTTTGGTACAGGGATAAGCCTTAGTTATACTCTTGCTGAATATACGTCTGATAGGCACCAATTGTCTGTTAGTCAAGATGCGGACAGAGATTTGCTCGCCAACATGGAAGAGCTTGCGATTGGTTACCGTGTATTCAAGCCTGACCAGAATCGCAATCAAATACCTGATGGGATGGAATTGGCTCAGCGCTGCGCTGCTGTTATCGAACAATTGCCCTGGGAAGAGGAGGTAACAGACCCAAACCAAACGTATAAGTGGTTGACTGCCACGTTTGGTCTGGAGACCTGTGATATCTGCGGAGCGACCGTTAATATGGGGCCGGCGGGAATAGTAAATCCACGCTTAGGCTTACGTGTGGATTGCCCTCTTATCGCCATGCATTATATGGAGCATGGTTCGTTTGGTTATAAAGGTGATGAGCATACAGGAAGGATTGGTGTAGCTGTTTTATTACGAGCACTTGAGCTTCATTTTCCTTATGACCCTAACGAGCACCGGTTGGCCTTAGATGGAAACGACCTTGACAGAGATTTGTTGACGGACAGTGAAGAATTGGCGGCAGGCTACAACCTCTACAATGCCGACCAGGACGAAGACCTTACTGCTGATGGTGTTGAACTTGCGAGGCAATGTACCGAGGTAATCGACGCTCTTCCGGTTTACGAACCATACAGGTCCGACGTAACTGAAGTATATAAGATAAACTTCCTTCAAAGAGGTCTTGAATGGTGTGAAATATGCGGCGAGTCGGTCAATATGGGTTACTGGCAGGTCATAAATCCGAATCTTGGTCTTTCTATTGAAGTGCCTGTTATTGTGTGTCACTATATGGAACACGGCTCTTTCAGCTATTCGGGTGACGTTCACGGAAAAGGCAGAATTGATGTGGCCCTTTTGGTAAAAATTTTAGAAATGCCGCGACGATGTGGTGATTTGGGAACTATATATCCACCTGGAGATTTAAATCAAGACTGCCGGGTGGATATTGATGACCTAACTGTGTTTTTTGAGCAATGGCTGGAACATACCGACCCAAACCAAGGCTGATGTGATGAAGAGTAAATGCAGGGGCGTAAATTTGGATTTCGAATCATCTGAGGTTAAAATATGCGTCCGGGCTCTTAAAGAAATCGACTTTGAATTAGCATATCTGGCATTGCTTACCTGTGAAGGCCTCAAGCCATTAAGCAGATGGGAAAAACCTCTGGCCGATGACGGTCTTGAATTATTGCAACAAACGGGTCTGCTTACAAAACAAATCCGGCGAACAGTCAAGACCGGCAAGGAAGTTATTGAAACTATTTTCAGCCGGTTGCCTGCCTACCCTGGGTTGTATGAACAGCGCTTTGAAAACAGGCCGATAGATAAATCAGCTCAAACCCAGCGATTCGAAGGCTTCCTTTTCGGCTATCCGCCGTGCTGCGTAAACGAGTATATACGCAAGCCCTACGCTCCGAATAATCTTGGAGCCGAAGAGCGGAAAATTTTATTTCACTGGGCCTGCAGAGACTGCAAAATCACACCTGTGCTTTTGGACGCCTACAAGAGTATATATAATTCGCTCAACAGCTGCTAAATCATAATTTGCTTTTCACTTCCGTCCCATTGTGAAACAAACAACTATAAATCACCCTCAGGAACAATTCTTAAGACATAAGCATAGTCGCATGGTTTTTCTTTTGGGAAAGTAACCTCAAGGCCATTTTCTGTTTCGTTCCACTGAATTGATTCATTCGAGGCGAGCATAGAAATTGATTTTATACCGTCTTTGCTAACAGGATGCCTGGAACTTAAAAACCTGATAGTAAACTCGCCAGAATCGGACTCGGTTACTGGTTGTACTTGTCCTTGGTCCGTATCTCGTCAGTCAGCTTGTTACTGGGAGTAGTATCAGCAACTAAATCGCCAAGAGCGAATTGAATGCCTGCCAGATAATGCTGAAGTATCAGCGGGTTCCAAAAAATATGGGGATTATGGCCCAGCGTGGAATAGAAAACCCGGCCTTTTCCATAACTGCGTACCCAACTGATAGCGAAGTCGTGGTCCAGACGTTCCGGCAATATATACCGGCCGCTGATTATCTCGGTTTTGGTCATATCAATGCTCAACAAAATCCGCAGTTTGTCACGCGAATAAGGTTTCTGGAACTGAAATACCTCGTCGCTAACTCTAAAGCCCATATCATTAAAGGCAGCGTTGATTGGATGGCCTGGGTCATCTAACTTAAGGGTTATCCATTCATTCGATTTCCAGGGATGGCCGCCATTTTCATAACCTCCGAGCATTTCGCCGAACTCCGGCCATTGGTCGTATTTCGGCCACTGCACAAAGGTTGCACCGGCGGCGTGAATACCAACGAGTCCCTTACCATTACTAACAAATTCAAGGAGGCTTTTCTTGAGTTCGGGGTCCTGGAAAAGCACACCCGTGGTGTTGTTAAAGCATATCGCATCGAATTGTAGAAGGTTCTCGGGTCTGAACATAGCAATATCGTCACTAACTACCGTTTCATAAGCCTTTGTCTTTCGCCCCATCATTTCAAGCGCCAGGTTACCGTAGGGGATTGAAGTATGGCCTTTTCTCACCACGCCATCCCAAATATCCAGATTGAATACCAGGAGTTTTCGGGGCTGCTTCGGAACAGCCGGTGCCTTTTCCGGTATAGCGTTTTCTATCTTCTTTTTTTCCTCTGGTGAAATGGCCGCTACCGAAACGCTCGTTAGCAGTGAGAAACACCAGATGGCAAATAAAGTTATCTTGATACTTTTCGACTTCAGTCTCATTTCCTGCCCTTATGACCTTTACACAAATTTTACGATATCCTGCAGCGTATTAAGAGCCTATCCCAATAACCCGCTCTATTGCGGCCGGCTGCAAAGCCCGATGCCTGCGTTGTCGGTGAAAAAATGTTCTCAACGTGGAGAAAACCACGCCTCCGAGCATTTTTGGCCTGCCGCCTTGCCTCGACCTTTTCGCTCGGCCTCATAACGATCCGGTTATTCGGATAAGCTCTAAGTTATAGTGACGTATATAAAAATTACCCCCGCAGGGCGATTACAGGTGCCATGGACTCCGCATAGGTCGCGTCAACATCCTGTTAGCTTCTTCGTCGTTAATGAATTCTTCCCTTTCGGGGTCCCATCTGAGTTTTCGGCCCAGCCTTATGGCAATATCATCCTGGTGGCAAATGGTGTCGGAGCGAACAGCGGTTTCGATGGGACAAATCGTTTTCTGTCTGGTCTTAACGCAATCTATGAAATTACGGCGATGATTATTACTTCGAGGCAGACGAATCTCATCGGGTCCGATAGTCGATGTCAACAATGATTTCGGGTGGGCTTCAATCAGGTCACGGCAGACAAAAACCCAACCTTCGCTGCCCAGGAAGAGAATGCCCACGCTTTTGTGGAGTGAGAATTGTGGGGCCCGCTTGAGAGCTGTCGCGGTGTTCATGTGTATCATTTTGACGCCGTTGGCATATTTGTGTTCAATCTCCCATGCGACGGCGGTGTCTACGAATCCGTCTTCGGGAAATACGCCGGTTCCTTCTATTTCAATCGGACCGGTGTGGTCGGTTCCGTTACCCCACTGGGCGATATCAACGTGGTGAATTCCCCACGCTCCGCCCAGGCCGCCTAAGGAATAATCGTGAATGAAAGTCCACATTCCCAGCGTTCCCATGGCCCGCGAAGCACAACGTTCATATGTGTAAGGCGCCCACGGCGCCGGGCCAAGCCACGTATCATAGTCGAACTCTTTCTTATCCGGCACAGGTTGTGTCGGTTGATTCGGGCAAGGGTGACTGGGATGCGAGCTTACCATAATCGTGTGGAGTTTTCCGATTCTTTCGTTGCGAACCAGTTCACAGGCAAAACGGAATCTCTCATCTGAGCGCTGCTGGGTGCCAAACTGAAATATGATGCCATAGCGATTTATCGTATCCCGAAGGACCTTGTCTTCCCTGACAGACATACTTAAGGGCTTTTCATAGTACATATCTTTGACGTTGCGGGCGGCTTCGAGACCTACTAATGAGTGCCAGTGGTCGGGAGTGACAACAGCTACGGCGTCGATATCTTTACGGCCGAGCATTTCGCGAAAGTCATGATAGGTCTCGCATCCCTGGCCACCATAGTGCTTATTGACCCTGTCCCTGGCCTTTTGGCGAAATATTTCCCGAAGATCGCAAACCCCAGCAACCCGGACGTCCTTATACCCCAGGAAGGTCCGCAAATGTCCGCCGCCCATACTGCCCACTCCGATAAAGCCCATCACAATCTTTTCACTGGGCGGCACAGCTCCGTTTGCGCCTAATGCCGATGACGGAATGATGTACGGAAAACTTGCTATTCCTAATGCTGTGCCGCACAAGCTCTTAAAAAACTGCCGTCGGTTCATGCTATCGGATTTCATAAAGGGAATTCCCAAAATCGCAGGCTTTTGTCTATTGCGACTCGACTGAGCTCGTCGAAGTCCGACCCGCAGTTATTTTCCGATTTTCGATTTCAATCGTCAATCGACAATTGGCTGCATTTTACCCGGTAGTGGTTTAAAAGGCAACAATAGAGGAGATAACAAAAAACAAACCAATCGACACCAGAAATCAGAAGCCGGAAGTCAAAAATCATAATCTCTCTTCTATGCTCTGTCCTCTGTCTTTAGTTCTGTGTCTTGCACAGGCTGCTGGACTGCCTTATTTAATCACGTTTGGGACACATCTCATTGCGGTCAATTTTTACTGTTTTTTCAGCAGCAGAACCCAGTCCTCCGTGTCCGGCATAAGAGGAGATGTCCATTTTTTCTGCACCACGTCCTTTAGTTTCAGAGTGGACCCGTTACGCGGGTTGAATCGAGTGACGCTGTAAGGCCCATCTTCGAGGGTGAGGGTGGTCCGTCCTCCGTTGGGTAAATAAAGTACGTAAAGCCGTCCCGCTTCCGCCAGACACATCGCAGAGTCGGTTGCCGGTTCCGTACGAGGTTCCAGCCGCCACCAGGGCAGCTTCTCGAAGAACTCTTTCATCCTCGCATAGCCTTTAAGCATAATCATCTCGCTGTTACCGCGCCCGGTAATCCAGCCGCCGTAGCCCAGGACGTTCGCGCGTTCGCCGGTGGTTTGGAAGCACCCGGCCATAGTCATTTCCCAGGCCAGCTTACGCCGGGACTCGGCAATGCGGAGCGGCCATTTGCGTTTTTCACCCCAGGGGAAAGGATAATGATCTTCGTAGCCATATTCTTCGTTGACCTGCGGTATCGGCCGGCCGGTCTGTGCCTGTTCGCGGCGGTTCTTAAGCATGAACTCATAGCTGCCGTGCTCGTCCCAGCATTGATACATGGCATAGTCGCACCAGGGTGACTGGCGAAACGGAAAGTGCCCCGTCCCGTGAACACTGGTTGTGTGGTCATAGGGGTCACATTGCTTGATTAATGCACCCATTTTATTGACCCATGCCTCATTGCGAAAGAGGTGCCACTCATTTGTGACGTCCCACATAATATTGGCAAATGCTCCAAAACGCGCGACGCAATAACGATAATAACGCTGCTCATCTTCGCCTCCCATTGCGGCCTTGCCGAAGGGGTCCACTCCCGCGTCCCTGCCGTCAAGGTGGAAGATTAGCGAGACAATAATGTTTCGCTCGCGGGCATATTTTAGCATTCGTTCAGCCTTGCGAAAATGATCAAGATTGAATCGAGTGACATCGTAGCCGGGGTCTTGCACATTCTCAGGCCTCGCTGCCGGCCAGGGCTCAAGGCGGTATTGGAACTGTTCGCCGGGCATCGCCAGCGGTTCCTTCCAGCGCATGCCATCTGTGGTCCTTCCATTAAGTGCGACCCGGATCCGATTAATCTTTAGTTTTGCCAGCCGGTCGAGAGATTCACGGATGATGGATTCATTCCGCCAGCCTAACAGCCAGTAAGTTGTCGTCGAGTTCCAGAAGAAATGCTCTCCGGTGCCCTCCCAGACAAAGTGCCATGGATACCTGCTGTCGACCCGTACTATCCCCTTGCGTTTGCCTTGTCGCGCCGTAAAAGAGCCGGTTTTGCCCGCATCCAGCCCCGAGCCGTGAAGACGGATAGTGTATTCATACCTGCCCGGCTCTGTCGGCATGAAGCGAATACGATAGACACTGCCGTCCTCGGAATCGCAAAAACCATCCACTTTGTTCAGGGACTTGCCTGTCAAACCAAATTCTCCGCTGAGAGTGACTTCGGTGAATGGATTTTCCTCATCAGGAGAAACGACTTCGACGCAGACTTCGACATAGTCGTAACGATCGAGACGTTTGGAAGATTGATGAAACGTTACACGCGATTTTATAGCGCCTTCTGAAAGGGGAAAAATTAGTAATGAAATGATTAGGCCCGATATGATTTGTTTAGTTTCCCATGCCGCTATTTTAAGTCTTAGTCTATTAATTTTCTTCCTCTTTAGAAAATTCATTTACGTTCCTTTTTCGCTTCCATAATAAGCTCCCAATCTCCAAAACCACCGGTGTTTGGGGAGGCTCTTTAATACCCTGCTGCGCAGCCGTCTTTGCGAGGGTCGGAGGCCCCGAAGTAACGTCCTGGATTTAATTTCATCCAGATTCCCTGATAGCCCCCGAACGTTCCCACCTCGGGTCTGACTTTGTGCCCCATATTGGCAAGTTTAAGTTTAACGTCTTCCGGGATGTGCCGTTCAAAACCTACCGAGCCGCCGCCGGCCATTTTTTGTCCCGTCGGCGTCGAGCTTTCAAAATGCCGAACTCGCGGCTGTTCACCGGCCTGTTGAGGTGAATAACCGAAATCAATTATATTCATCAGTATCTGTAAATGTCCCTGGGGCTGAAAATCGCCACCCATAACTCCGAATGAAAAGACCGGCTTTCCGTCTCTGGTTAAAAACGCCGGTATGATAGTGTGGAAAGGCCGTTTGTGGGGCTCCAATTTATTGAGGTGATTGGGATTGAGCGTGAACAGCTGCCCCCGGTTCTGAAGGCAGAATCCCAAATCATCCGGCACAAAACCCGAACCCCACGGGTAGTAAATGCTCTGAATGAGCGAAACCATATTGCCGTCTTTGTCCGCAGTTGTCAGATAAACAGTATCCGATGAGCCTTTGAGCCTGCCGGGCTCGACTTTTTGAGCAGCTTGTTTGGGATTAATCAGCCTGACCCGTTCCCTTGCGTACTCTTTGGAGATGAGGTCTTTCAGCGGGACCTCGGCAAAATCCATGTCCGCGTAGTAAACAGCACGGTCCTCGAAAGCCAGTTTTTTCGCCTCTATAAAAAGATGCAGATGCTCCGCTGAATTTGGTTTCATGGAGGCGATATCAAAGTGTTCCAGTAGATTCAACATTTGCAGAGCCGCAATTCCCTGACCGTTTGGCGGAAGCTCCCAGATGTCATAGCCGCGATAGTTAGTACTGACCGGGTCAACCCAGTTGGCGGTGTGGTCTCCAAAATCACGCATTGAAAACCGGCCTCCATTGGCCTGAGAGAACTTTACAATCCTTTCGGCAATCCGGCCCTGGTAGAAAGCCTCTGCGCCGTCCCGAGCGATAATCTCGAAAAATTGCGCCAAGCCCATGTTCCTGAAGATATCCCCGAAACGCAAAGGTTTGCCGTCGGGCATAAAGGTCTCGGCCAGGGTACGGTTTTTTATGGAACCAAACGGCCAGGAGCGGGCAATGACCGGAGAAACGGGGAAACCTTTGCGGGCGTAAGATATAGGTGCTTCCAGGATCCTTGCCAGGTCGAACCGCCCCATTCTTTTCTGAAGCGCCGCCCATCCACTGACACAACCAGGCACACTCCAGGATAGCGGGCTGTATAGAGGAATCTCCTTAAGCCCCAGTGCCAGCGCTTTATCCAGACTCCAATCGTACGGTGAACGGCCGCTTGCATTTAGACCGAGCAGTTTCTGCTCTTTTGCGTTCCAGACGATGGCAAACAGGTCACCGCCGGGACCGCACATCATCGGCTCAACCAGGCTCAGCATTGCGTTGGTACAAACAGCCGCATCGACAGCATTGCCGCCGGCCTTGAGGATATCGACGCCGGCCATACTGGCCAGAGGCTGACTGGAGCAGACAATTCCATTTTGACAGACAACCGTCGAACGGTTTTGGTTCCTGTTTTGAAGTAAGCTGTGGTTAACAAGCATGCCACTGTCCCTTAAATCCACACCGGTTTGCCTTGCTTTAGATACATTGCTACCAAGAAACGATGATGTGCCTGTCGCGGCTTGGCTCCGCCAAGCGAGCCAAGACGGGCAGGCAAGACCCGTAAGTTTTAGAAATGAACGTCGTTTCATGGGCTTCTACCTTGTCTATATATTAACGATATGAGCGAAATTGCACTTTATACTTTAAGACACACTGCCGGCCGGAGCATATCAGGGTATACGGCTAATTCTCAGATATCCCGGCAACAAGGCAAATTTCTTTATTTTTCTTGCGTGTAGAATCTATTGAAGTCGCCGTGACGTTGGCAGCAACACTCAGCTTTATCAGCTCAATGCCCTTGCCCGTTCCTAAATTGCGAGAATACTGCTTATCCGCCGGATTGTTCCAGTGCTCGTAAACCCCCAGGCTTGACAGACGAACTACATTTCCTTTATGGTCGGGGTCATAGAATGTCCCTGAAGGCGGGTCATTTGCCAGCGCTGCCTCGACCAGGTAGTCACTTGTGCCTGACCTGTGGGGCGCATCGTCCCATTCGGCCCACAGAAAATCGAAGCCGACCGAATCAATCGCAACCGGGTCCTGGGAGGCAAAAAGACTCGAGCTCCAGTCAGCATTGAAGGGAGGATTGTTCCATTTCCTTGGAGCCCTTTCTTTGGCGTGTTTTCCCGCGTAAAGCCCGTCAATCAAGTATAACAGAGTCTTGCCGCCGAGCTGCTTATGTCCCATCAAGTCAACGAGAGGTCTATAACGCCCCATGCCCGGTGTGGTATATGGGAGGTCTTTGTGCATATCGTAATAGCCCTCTATACGGGCCGGTTTCCTGACCAGCGAACCGTAATGGTTCTTCGCACAGAGAGTTATGCCTGCCTGGTCATTATGGCTTTTAAGGTTCGCCAGGTTGATTAGGTAATCGGCCTCGACATAAGAAGCAGGTGCATAGTCAGTTGTCTTGTCCGCTGCTTCCGGCGTGCTCCAGTAAAATGGAACTGACGATAACTTTGCCTGCGTTCGGCCGAATTTTCCCAAGTAGTCCAGATACCGCACATTCGGAAAATTCTCATGGCACATGTTATAGAACTCGTTGGGAAAGTAGCATAAAGTATCGCCAACCGTAATATCTTCCTCGTTCACACCGACTTCATTTACGAGCTGACCGAGCAGGGCAATTATCATTTGTGGAGACGCATGCATATAATCCATGCTTCTGAGGTTGTAGTCTTCGATGTTTGTTACCGGCCGTCTGCTCCAAACCGCGATACAGCCTACAAAATTAACTTTGATAACAATCTTTTCTCCGGATTTGTATCCGGTATCTCCTTTGCCGTGTGTTTCATTGAAATAACTGAAGAGGCTGTCCCAGGCGCCGGCATCGGTTATCTCACCGCCAAGCTCCCTTATTGCCCGGCTCATCATTTGGTCCACGACCGCCTGATTCGTGTGGCTGCTTTCCCACCAATAGCCGTTTCCGGGCCCGTCCCAATCAGTCGCATCAGGGTCATGTACCCACACAACACGTCCCGGATGAACCCCTTTGGCAATCCCTATTGGAGCATTTGCAACCGGCTCATCAGCTAAGACCACCTCCTCGGTCGTAATGCTTTGAGCTATCCAGATAGAACCAACGCTGACAGCGATGAGGATTACGCATAATACGTAACGCGACTGTGCAAAGCAGCGTTTTGCCTTTCGAAAGGCCGCGATTGAGCCGATCGCTCCTGTAAGCCAAACGACAAAGCCTGAGGCCAACGGGAATGCCACCCGCTGACACGGGTACATTGCACGTGAAGGCTTTGGTATCACACGAATCAAAAACCATATCAGTGCCAACCCCCCCCCAATTGGAAATATCCACGTAAGCCAATGATGCTTCCTATTATCTTCCTTATTTATCTTCGGACAAACTGACCTTGCTTGCTTTTTTCTTTTAAATTGCATTGTTGATCCTCACAATTTCTGGTTATTCACAATAATACTCTTCTAAGTTTTTCCAGGTGCCAAGAGGCCGGTCATTTGATTTTGTAGCTGACCGACATGCCATCGTTTTTCTCCATCGAGGCTCGGATAATGACCGTGTCGTAATTGGGACTTTCCTGTATATAATCCAGAAAATCCCTCATCGCCCTGGCGGATTGGATGACATTGTCGCCGACGATTACGGCGCCGGGCTTTAACTTTGGCTCGAGCAGCTTGAGGTATTTTAAGTAATCCCGCTTCAGGGCATCGATGAAAACGAAATCAAACTCGCCTTCAAGTGTTGGTAGTGTCTTAAGGGCATCTCCTTCTATGCAGGTAACCGTATTCTCTAAGCCCACCTTCTTCAAATTTTCTCGGCATTCCTTCACCCTCCGCGGGTCGATTTCCAGCGTATAAAGGTGCCCTCCGGTCCTCTCGAAGGCTATTCCCATATTGATGGCTCCGAAGCCGTTGGCTGAGCCGATTTCGACCCCACGCTTGGCCCTTGCGCTTTCGACCAGAATTCGCAGCATCATCGCGTCACCTTCGGTGGTGTTCAGCGAATTTTGCTGAAAGTTTTTGATAAACCGCTCGCGAAACTCATCGCTGATTTTGTTTTGCTCACCGGAGTAAACCAGAACTACATTAAAACCAGCCAGAGCAACACACAAAACCAACATCAACAGTCTAAACCGTTTCATAGTGACCTCCTTCAAACAGGTGAAATAAAATAGGTTTAGAGCCTATCCAAATAACCCGCCCTATTGCGTTCGGCTGCAAAGCCCGATGCCTGCGTTGTCGGCCAAAAACGTTCTCAACGTGGAGAAAACCACGCCTCCGAGCATTTTTGGCCTGCCGCCTTGGCCTCGAACTTTTCGCTCGGCCTCATAACGACCCGGTTATTCGGATAAGCTCTAAGTGTAATTAGCTGATTCGGCGGTTCCTTTTCTTGCATAGACTACTATTATATCTGATTTTTTCAGTAGAGACATTAAGATTGTCCAGGGCAAAAGAAGCATCCACAACAAAAAAGATTGCCTGAGCCGGTTGCGATATTTAGGATTGAGGTTATCTCCATATAATAAGTATTGCAACGAGCCGAGCAGGCCCCATGGGGTTTTGTCGTATATCATCTTTGTGACAGCGAGGCCGTGATTCTCTAACAGCCTTGTAATTGCGCGGGGTGTCCAGATACACAGATGGCGCGGGCAATCAAGGTGATACCATTTGGCTTTGAAGTGCCTGGCGTTGAAACTTTCATAGTTAGGGACGCCGATAATACAATACCCATTATTTTTCAATAAACTACTTATCTTTGCTATTGTTGTTTGAGGGTCGGATATGTGCTCTAAGTACCACCAGGCTGTGATTATGTCAAAATGAGCTGCTGGAAATGGGGCTTCCGTAATAGTGCCCTTGAATATATCGAGGCCGAAAGAGCTTTTTGCCTCTCTGAGGGCGGCTTCGGATATATCTACTCCATAGACCTCGCAGCCCTTGTCGGTCCTCAGGCTATTCAGGAATGCCCCGGCGCCGCAACCGACATCCAGGATTCGGCTTTGTTGATTGAGGCTGCGATAAATAGTGTCCGCAATCTTTACATTCGTCACTCCTTTTAGTAAGCGTCCAATAACAGGTATTTTCATAATTTTATTTTGCAAAGAACGGATTCTGGAACCGGTCCTTTTTCCTGTCGTGGTATGTGGGGCATAATCGGCAGGATAAAGTTTTTCTGTGTCTTCCGGCACTACCTGCGGGTTCATATAAACGAGGCCGCATTCCTTGCACCGGACGTAGGTGAATATGTCTCCAATTCCATGTAAACGGTCCCTGGCGTCGAAGAGGAAAGTTGATTCCGTGCTGCTGCATAAATTGCAAGGTACTTTTTGTGTTCTAATCATATCTGTTTCCGCGAAAGGCTAAGTTTGACATAACAATTTATTTACCACGGCAGCTTTTTCGCTCTTACATAACGATGCAACTTTATTACAATCTTTTTTGCCGGCAGAGAAGTCAGAACCAGTCCTCCCCAGCTCTCGAAAGAACGAGGATATACTTTAACCGCCTTGCAATAATATTTTCTCGCCCGCTTGATATTGCCATCGGCAGCGAGCCAAAATCCCGTAAGAAAATAAGACTTTGAAAAGCGTTTGGCTATTTTCTTTCCAATTCTGGTTTGTAATTCAGGATATTTCCGCAGAACCCTTTTGAGCGCCGCTCTTGTTTTGGCGTAGCTCTTGACTTTATTTGCACCTTTAGAAGTGCTTGCCGGATGTCTTCGCCAGCAGCCCAATGGTTCGGGGTCGTAGTAAACTTTGCTTAAATGAGCGACTTCTATCCACTTCATATAATCGCTGATTGGTCCCGGCTTTTCAAAGGGCCCTGTTCTTTTAAGCACCTCTGCGCGTACCATTACTGTTATCATCGGAGTAAAGCAGTAATGCAGAGCAAGCATCTCGGCCACGTCACCCGGCACTACGGGATACACATCGCCGAATTTTCCGATTTCTTTGCTATTCGAGTCAATAATCAAGGCATCGGCAAACGCCAATCCCAGCTTCGGGTCGCCATCTAGAGCGGCAACCTGTTTGGTGAATCTATCGGGCAGGACTACATCATCACTATCTACGAAACAAATATATTCGCCTTTTGCCAAACTTAAACCCCGGTTTCGGGCGGCAACGACACCCTGGTTTTCCTGAGTAAAAATATGAGCCCTCGACGGAAAGTTTTTGGCTATCTCAACAGTTTTGTCGGTACTACCATCATCAATCAGTACGATTTCAAAATCCTGAAACGTTTGCTTTTCGAGACTTTCCAACGTCTCGGCAATGTAGTCCTGATGGTTGTAAGATGCTATAATTACCGACAATTTTGGTGTCACTGCGAAGTCCTCGTCAATTCAATATTTTATGATACAGTTCGATATATTGAGAAGCCACTTTGTTCCAGGTAAACTTTTGGGCTTGCTTTCTTGCTGCGATGGACATTTTTTTGTGAAGCTGCCGGTCGTCGGCTATTTTTCTTACCGCATCGGCGATCTCCCGGGCGTCTGTATTGTTTACAATAATTCCGTTTTCGGCTATCAGCTCATCCACACCTTCGCAGCGGGTGGTAACTGTCGGCAGGCCGGAGGCCGTCGCCTCGAGCATTGCGTTGCTCATCCCTTCCTGCATACTGGCACTTATAAAGATATCATTCTGTCGGTAAACCTGCGGCATATCTTCAGCGTCGATTCTTCCTGTGAGCTCGATAATGTTAGCGAGGTTTTTTTCCGATACAATTTGGTGTAGTTTCTGCAGCATTTGTCCGCCGCCAACTATTGTGAAACAGACCTCACAGCCTTCCCTGTGCATAATCTCGACAGCGTCTATCAGGATTTCCACCCGTTTGGTAACGGACAGTCGGCCGACGGTCAAAAGCCTTAGTGTCTCTGATTCGTTATCGGCTTCAGCCGGTTTAAAACGATCCAGGTCAACACCGTTAGGGATAACGTCAATAACCACCGATGGCAGAAACTTGAGGGCACGGTCCTTCAAACCCTCGCTGGGCGCAACAAGAGCGGCGGCCTTTTTCCAAATCACCTTAAACACAGGGCCGAGAATTTTATAATCAAGCTTAAACCTTGCGTGCTCTCCGGGCACATCCGAACCCCGCAGCGAGATTATGTAGGGCATTTTTTTTGCACTTCGATAGCATAACCAGCCGGTTGGGAAGCCGAAAAATGCGTGGACAAAATCGTAATCGTTTTTTCGCAGCAGTTTGCGGTAGTGACATTTGGCTTTGAAGAGCCACTCGATTACCTCCGTCTTCCGCCAGAAATGCAGATCCTTCTTGTGGAGGCCGACTTTGTAAATAGTGACGTTATCTGCGAAGCTTTCTTTGAAGAAACCCGGTTTTGGGGCCGAGGTTAAGACATCGACCTTCAAGTCGCTGCTGCCGGCGAATTGCTGCAGGAGGCATCGATGAGCGTTAGCGGCTCCACCACCAATCGGCGGAAACTCATAATTGAGCATTAGTATCTTCATTACTTACAAGACTTTTGCACAACTTCAGTTACTTACTGAACGTTTTGTGGGCGATAACATATAAATTTGTTTGCAGCGCAAGAGGCAGACGTCGAAAATTTATATGCTTAAAGATGTTGCTTATCAGCCCTAATTTTTTCCTTAGCTTGTTCAAGGTGAATTCGTTGACAGGATTCATCTTGACGAATTGTATTTCGAATCCATGTCCGGACAATCGGCGTTTTAACCGGCCGGGTGTATGCAGAGACGGATGTGCCCGTCGCCATATAAAAGACTTATGGTACAGCGTTTCAAAAATCACATTACTGTATTTGTTTGGCGTTTGAAGCAGATAATAACCATCCTGTCGAAGGACGCGGTGCACTTCGCTTATGTGTTTGTCTATCCTCGCGATATGCTCGAATAAATCAAAGCTCAACACAACATCGAATGTCTGGTCTTCAAACTGTAAATCTTCGGCCGGCTGTACCTCGAGTTTGATATCGCCATATTTTTTCAGTCCGTAAGCAATCGCTTCGCCTGAAATATCCGTACCGGTAATATCATATCCCTGCCCGCTCAGCTCAGAGACTATACTTCCGATACCGCAGCCGATTTCTAAAATCCTGTCATTTTGCTTGAGAAGATTGGTTTCAGTGAGGAATTCCAGGTTCGTTTGAAGGTTGCCGCGTTGTTCTTTACCCGCCGCAAGTTCCTTTCGCCAGCCTTTATCGTAGATTTCCTGCTGGTTTTTGAGTTCCTCATTCATGTTTGGTTAATTGGTTGTCAGGAAAGTGCCTAAAGGGACAGCTTTGCTGTCATTCTGAACGCAGCGCAGCGAAGTGAAGAATCTCTTTTTCGTTGACCAGATCCTTCGGCTTCGCCTCAGAGCCTGTCTTGAGCTTGTCGAAAGAATGACACTTACGTGTCACTTTAGGCACTCCAAACTTTAGTTCACTTATTCCACTCACTGCTCACCGTCTTTATTTATTTGCGCTGGAAAAGAACATGCGGGTTGACGAACGTCCGAACGATTTTGTAATTTTTCATAACGAATTCTCTGAACGGTTTCATCGCCTCGTACCGAAGCGCCTCATCAGACTCGATTTTCTCACGCAGCATTTTGGCATACATCGCATCATACTGGCTGACAATTTCCTGAGCAGCAGGCAGGAATCCTTGTTGTGTTCGAGGCCATAATTCCAGCGGCGGTCTGTCCCACGGGAAGTGGTTTTTACGGCTGTCAACTATAAACTTCGGCGGCTCCTTCTCGAACGCATCCAATATCTCATCGACCCGTTCCGAGAGCACTTTTGGTGAGAGGGTGTGCATTGTCCCTTCAAAGGCTTTCGGTGCCGGACTTAATCTCTGGGCCGCAATATATATTCCCGGTACCCAGCCCCAGACGTAGATTTTATCGTCCGGCGTAGAGTTGTTTCGTATGTGCTCACCGACGAGCATCCAGGCATATTTTGGGTGCCGGGAAATTTCATCCATCTTCTGTGCATAACCTTTATCTTTTTTCGGACTACCCGTGGCAGGATCGCGGTAGATGGCTCCGGTATGAGCGCTCTTCTTGATACCGAAGAATATATGCTGTGACATAATTATCATCAGCAGTAAGCCGACAAGCCCTGCTATTACCCACTTGTTCTTGTAGGCGGAGCTCTTTACCTTATCGTGATAAATCGCTATCAGGTATCCGCCCAACATTGCGCCCGAAGCGTTTAACGGCAGATAATATTGCTCGTACGAACGCGGGCTTATCCAGACGAATGCCATATCCAGAAACCACCAGACGGCAAAGAGCAAGACAAACCGGTCATAGGGGGTTTTTATGACGCTTTTTGTTTTATTCAGTCTGACAGAGATTATCCTGAAGATTCTGATAATAATTGATCCGAGTGCCAGGGCAATAGGCAGTATCAACAGCCGATACCAGCGGAACACTCTGAGTTTTGCCTGTTTGATTTGTTCGGGCTTTAGTATCTGCCAGCTGTCGCGAACGTATGACGGCAGGAACTTCATCAAAAGCCCCTGATTTGCAGGAGCTGTCCGGACCGCAATGTCATTGACGTCGGATTCGGCCTTTGCCGTTTGAGGCTCGCCTTGGTCCTGAGAACCCTGGAGCGATGTAACGATGGGCCTCCAGAGGGATGAATACGGAAAATAGTTCATCGGCGCCTTTTGAGAGGCCAGCCAAATACATATCGGGCTGATGCTGATAAACACCCCTGCAAACATCAACAGGATATCTGTGCCTGTTTTTTTCCAGCTTCTGTGCTTAAGCAGCGGCTGGGCAATCACGAACAAGCCGACCGCACCAATTACGGAGAAGCCGGTTTCTTTGAACAGCGGCGCCCAGGCGACAAAAGCCCCGGCCAGGCACGCAAGCCACCATTTGCCGCCGAGCTGATACAAAACCAAACAGCTTATCCCCAGCACCATAAAGGCAATCATATGCTGTTCTTTTACATTGCCGAATTTTGCGATAAGCGGGGCTGAAAGATATGTCGAGGCGATAATTACACCCACGGCGGCAGGCAGGATTCCAAAGAGCTTTCGCATTGCGATAAACATCATTACCAACGCTGCCGCCTGAAGAATCATCTGTAACAGTTTTGGTCCTGTTTCAGTAAAGCCGAACACCCGGACGCCTAACATATTTATCAGCAATGTCCCCATCTGAGCGCTGGGCTTTTCATCAACGCCGATTTTAGCCCCATCGAGTATGTGCCTGGCTGAATAAACGTAACAGCCGCTGTCGTAAGGGTCCGGAGAGTTGAACTCGAAATACTTGCCCATACAAAACGGAATTGCCGCCAGAATTGCTATTATGATGAAAAGCACGAATGGTTTGCCGCCCAGTTGTTTGGCCGTGCTCGACCAGGCTCCGCCCCGACGAGCAGGTGCACTTACTTTATGTCTATGTGGTTCTATTCGTTTTCTTGAGTGTTTGTGTTTTTGGACGGGCTTGCTCATTTCTGGTCTTCCTTTTTTACGGACGACTCGAGAATCTCTTTGATGACGTAGGTCGGCCGGTTTTGTGATTCGTGATACGTTCGTACCAGAAGCTCGGCGAGCAGGCCCATCAGAATAAGTTGGATAGTGGTGGTAATCAGCAGAGCCGTCATGACCAATAGCGGGTTTCTGTTCATAGCGAAATTGTGAGCGATTTTTTGATATACCACAATCCATCCGGAGGCTATCGCCCCGATGCCGCTGGCCAGCCCCAGCCCACCGAAGATATATATCGGCTTGGTGGAAAATGACCCGAGGAACTTGACGGTGATAAGGTCCAATATTACTTTTAATGTTCGTCCCAGGCCGTATTTGGTTTTACCGGTGGTTCTGGGTCTGTGGTTGACCGGCATTTCAGCGATTCGCGCCCCGCTCCAGCTTGCCAGGGCGGGGATGAAGCGGTGCATTTCGCCGTATAGTTTTGTTTCCTCGATGACCTCCTTTCGGTACACTTTCAGCGTGCAGCCGTAGTCGTGGAGCTTTACGCCCGTAATCCTGGAAATCAACCAGTTGGCGATTTTGGAGGGCAACAACCTTGTGACGGCGTTATCGTGCCTTTTTTTTCTCCAGCCGCTTACGACATCGAATCCTTCGTCGAGTTTGGTAATCATTTTAGGTATGTCTGCCGGGTCGTTTTGCAGGTCGGCGTCGATTGCAACGATGACTTTGCCTCGTGCATGGGCAAAGCCGGCGCTAAGAGCCGCGGTTTGGCCGAAATTTTTGCGAAAGCAAATGACCCTGATTGCGGCGTCGGTCTTTTGCAGCTTAGCTAATATATCGAAGCTGTTGTCACTGCTGCCGTCATCGACGAAGATTATTTCGTAGTCATATACGTCCGTTAATGTTTGGGTGATTTGCTCATAAAGCGGGCCGATATTGTCCTGCTCATTCAACAATGGCACAACTACTGAAATTTCAGGGCCTTGAATATCCATACTTTACTTCCTATAATAATGACTGTTATAATAATAATTAAAATATCGGCTGTAAAGCAGAACGCCAGCAGTTAAAATCGGTGGCAAATAGACGAAAGGACGAGAAATTTCATCCTTCGCGGCCCTGCTGCCATCTGCGAAGGGGCTCGCTGCGTGGCACGGGTCTGTAAAGTTACTGCGCAGCACGAGCAGCTCTGCTGCGGAAAACGGAGAAAAAGAAATCGGACCTGAGAATCTCATTGCTGAAAATCGACCTGAAATCGGCTCAGAATTTACTTGATTTAGGATGTTATTTTTGATACAATATACAATGTAAATTGACCGGAAAGTTACTTTATCATTTGATTTGGAGATGGGGGAAATGAAGCGAAACCATATAATATTAACTCTTGTTGTCGGTAGTGTGTTACTTTTTCAGCTCGGCTGTCAGGAGCAGGCTGCACAGGTCGAAAAGCCCACCCCTGCTGCTTCGCTTTTGCGAAGCAAAACGGCAGGGGCACCTGAGCCGGCGGTGGTTGGTACGCCCCAGAAAGCTGAAGCTGCGCCCGCCGGTCTTGATACAGCCGCGCCAAAAATTACGTTTGAAAACATAGTTTACGATTTTGGCAAAATCGGTCTGGGGGCGGGGAAGAAAGTTGCGGAGTTTAAGTTTACAAACACCGGAGAGGGCCTGTTGAAAATCGAAAAAGTCGAGAAATGCTGCGGCGTCGTTACCAAGTTAGACAAGACCGAATATGCACCGGGCGAAAGCGGTGTTTTGAAAGCAGAGTATCAAGGGAGCCGCCCCGGCTTGGACAGGAAAATTTTGTACGTCAAGAGCAACGACGAGACAAAGGCCAGGTTTGCTTTGACCCTTAAAGCCGAAATTGTATCGAAAATCACTTGTGCGCCAAAGAGATTGAAGCTCTTCCTTGGGGAGGACAATGCCGGTTGTTCGAAGATTGTACTTAGCAGTCTTGATAATCAGCCGTTTACTGTGACCGGGTTCAAATCGACTGCCGATTGCATAACTGCTGATGTGGATAGTTCAGTGGAAGCGACAAAGTTTATTTTTGAGCCGAAGGTCGATATGGAGAAACTGAAAGATAATCTCAAAGGACATGTCGACATTAGCCTGACTCATCTGGAGGAGAAAACGGTCGAAATTCTCTTTGACGTACTGCCAAAATTTACAATTAACCCGCCGTTGATTATCTCATTTAATGTCGAACCGCAAAAGCCGATAGTAAGGAAGGTCTGGGTGCTCAACAATTATGGAGGTAATTTTGAGATTGAATCGGCTACATCGAAAGATAACACGGTTAAAGTTCTGAGCACCGAGAAAATTCGCAACGGTTATCAGCTTGAGCTGGAAATAACACCGCCGCCTGCCGGGGATAACACGAGATTCTCGGATATGTTTGTTGTAAAGATAAAAGACGGGGATGAGCTGGGGATTGTCTGTCGCGGGTTTTATGCGAAGAAATAACTGGTGAGCAGTGAGCAGTGAGTGGTGAGTAGTAGTAGCCAATTAACCGCTCACCAATTAACTTATCCTGATGCTTTTGGGGGGTGGATTGAAAACTAACCTGTATATCATGCGATTAGTGAGCTGCATTTGTGTATTAACGTTGTGCGCCTCATGTGTATTAGAGGTGTCGCCCGAACCGTCGGCGGAATCACCTCATACAACCGATGCGCTCACAGTCTTTTTTACCGGTAACGGGCTTGGGGAGCTGAAGCCCTGCGGCTGTTCGGGCGGACAACTTGGGGGGCTTGACAGGCGAGCGGCGGTTTTCAATCGTGTGCCCGGAGACAAAAGATTGATTATCGATACGGGCTCACTTGTGAAAAGCGACAGCGAGCAGGACCTGATTAAATTCAATATAATACTCCAGGCTTTGAAACTGCTCGATTATGATTTAGTCAGTCTGAACGAAAAAGACATCGAAATAGGCAAAAATGTTGGGCTGTTAGATGGTACCGGCCCGGTTTTTAATATTATAAGTCCTCAACACTCATCTGAAATGATTGTTCCTGCGAAATTTACAAAAAGCCTGTTACTCAGAAATGAAACTGTAGTCGTAACAATTGCGGCTTTTGACGCAAAATCAGCGCCCATAGAGCAAATTGACCGGCTTTTTGGCTCCGGCTCTAACGTTAATTCTGCAGGGGTTAACAGCGATTCTAATCTCAATATTCTTATCCTGAGCCATTGTGATGATGCCATTATCGATTCTATTGCCAAGAGAATACCGCTCGTGGATTGTATTGTTTGTCCTTCCGAATCTGATGAGCCGATGTTAGTTGGCGAGGCGAATAAAAGGCCTTTGGTTTTCTCGGTTGGCCGCTTCGGCAGATATATAAGTGGATTGCAAATAAAAGAAGCACCCGGGGGCAAAGCGAAGCCGATATTGAGTTTTTTCACTGTACCTCTCGAAGAGGATTTGGAGCAGGAGGCCTCTCTTGTTCAGTTGTACAAAGATTATCAACAGCTTGTCAGGGAGAGGAATCTTCTCGAGAAACATCCGCGTTTTACTCTTCCGGATGGTTTGGAATACATCGGTTCCGAATCCTGTAAGGTTTGTCATGAATACGAATATGAAAAGTGGAGCAGTAATATCCACGCCCATGCCTATGCGACACTCGAGCGGGCCGGCTCACAGTTCGACCCTGAGTGTGTTATCTGTCATGTTGTTGGTATGGAATATGAAAGCGGGTTTGTTTCGGAGCAGAAAACCGGACATTTGAAGAACGTCGGCTGTGAGAACTGTCATGGGCCGGGCTCGGAACATATTATGACAGCGGGGCAAACCGAGCTAACTGAGCCGAAGTCGGCCTGCTTTGATTGCCATACACCTGAGCACAGCGGCGACTACGCAGGAAATGAGAGCTCTTTTCAGAAAAAAATCGTTCATTGGATGGAACCAAAGCCCCGGGCTCCTGTCAAATAAAAAAGGGCATAAGAGCAAAATACGAACGATTTGTACACTTTAGAGACCGATATGATAAAGACATTGCGAATAACAAGTATTGTGGCGGCTGTTTTGGCGGTCATTTTCCTGGTATTTTTTGTTTTTCCTGTGGTTTTTGGCGGCTACAGCGATGAACACCTTGAGGAATCCCTGGATTCGCCCGGTGTGATAGAGAAGTTCAACAAAACTGTGGGTAATAAAGCAAAGGCGGGCCAGGACGAGGTATCGCCGCTTGTACAGCAGGCCGTGGCCTTTGCGTTGTATTTGAATCCACCACCGGCGAAAACACCAAGGACTGCGGCAGGTCGTACTACCGGTGTTACGCGTGGACCGGCTGTTCCGCCGAAATTTAAGGTTATTGGCACGAGTTATTACAAGGACCGCCCGGAGTTGTCGATGGCGCTGATTGACGAGCCGGGCAAAGGATTGCACTGGTTCAGGCAGTCCAGTGAGGTCGGCCATTTTCTTATTGAGCAGGTGAAGGACGGTATTGTTGTTTTTAAGGACGGGAAAGGCACTTTCGAGCAACAAGCCGAGCAGAAGCCGGAGTTGAGCCTTCTTGAAGGAGCCTCTGGTGCTTCCAGCCAAACAGGTGCTTCCAGCCAAACAGATGCTTCCAGCCAAACAGATGCTTCCAGCCGAACAGATGTTTCGAGCCGAACAAGTGCCTCCAGCAAAACAGGTATTTCCGGTCGAACGAGTGTTTCCAGCCGAGCACGAAGTGAAGCCGCCTCCAAAGCTACATTACCGGCTTCAGGGAAAGCTGGTACCAGCATTGCAGAGGCGGAAAGCAAAGCTCCACGGCCGCGTGGAAGTGCTGAAGAAGCAGAGTTTCAGGAGCTCGTTGAAAGGCTAAGGCGGATACAGAGAAGTTTTAAGTCGGATAAGGCTGGTTCAGGACCCAGTGCTAAGGAAAAGGCCGCGATGATGGAAAAAGTTATTTCCGAATTCAAATCTTCGCGTTTAAGTACCGAAGAGGCGGAAAGGTTGAGTATTTTAGGTAAAGAGTTAAAAAAGGTGTTGGAGGAGCCGGAAAGCACCGATCCGGAAGAAAACAGAGAAAATTAGAAGCAAATTCAAGCATGGGGGCGCATAGTATCATACTTGTTTTGGGGGTATTTTGCAAGGTTGCCGTTTCGGGGGGCAGACTTATTGGAAAATAGAAATCTTGGAAGTTGGCCTAATCTAAATGAATGGGGGGAGATATCAGGTTATCAGGGTGGCATTGATGGTCAAAATGATTGCCGTTTTTGGTGGGTCGATTGGCGATTTTTTACCTGAAAACGGGGAACTTTAATCCTTTTTCTGTGTCTGATTAAATGACTTGTACTCGTTCCAGCACGAAATTTTACGAAAAATTGGTTCCGGGCTAAAAAAAAGGCTTATATTAGTGGTTTTGAGCCGGTACGTCCGGTAAGCATCCCCGCCTATGAGCTGCGGGGACAAGCGAAAGCCATTTTGTATATTTTTAATTTATCGGATTAAGGGGTGATTAATAATGGCGAAACAGCGAATTTCCACCGAAAGGCGTCCTGCGGACTGCGGGGGCACCTGTCGCGACCTGGCTCCGCCAAGCGGGCCACGGCGGGTTGGCAGATTTTTTGTTGTATCATTAGCTTTGTTGTTATTCAGCACTAATCTTTTAGCTGCTCAGCAGGGTGATTCTGAGAGGGTGGAATACAAGATTTTTCCTTTGAAGTACATATCTGTTGAGCAAGGCAGGAAGTATCTTATCGAGGCCGGGATAGGGACGACGGTTTCGGCCTTTCCGGGTTCGCCAGCGCTTTTGGTGACGGCCAAGCCGGACGAGCTGATCAAGGTAATGACTATTTTGAATCTTGTTGATGGACGGGGGCAATTTGCGGTAAGGAAGGTATTCGGCGCCTCAGAGGCTAAGAATCTTCCATCCATCGAGCAGATCGCGGCAACAGTGGGTAATATATCCATCGGGAGCTTTTTTAATCCGCCGGCCGTTAATGCCAAAGTCAGGGCAATTATAGATATCCATAATGGTGCTGTGGTCGTTGTTGCACCGGTGAGCTCAGTGGACAAAATTATTTCTGCTGTCAGGCAATTGTCGAATCCCGGTGAGCGGATAACACAAAGCGGGCCGGATGCCCTAAGTAAGTTGAAAGCTCCTGGATTAAACAGGCCGGATGTGCCGGAACTCCATTTTGCAGCCCCTGCCGTTTTGCTTCGCAAAAACGAAGCAGCAGGGGGCGAAGTAAGAACCCAGCCAAACGGCGTTGCGGCGGTACCGGAGCAAGAGCAAAAGGTGCCGGAACAAAAGGAACCGGGACCAAAGGTGCCTGAACCCTCTGCTGTCAGCCGGCCGTATGAAATGAAGTCGATTACTAATGGGGAAGATACTCTTCAACTGGCTTTGCCCGAGACGCTTGACATAACGGAATTTTTGGGCTTTGTTGGTGAGCATTTAAATCTGAACTACCTGTACGACCCAACAAAGGTCAAAGGCGATATTACACTCAGGCGTCATGGCAGGCTTCGAGGGCCTATCAAGTTAAAGGAGCTGTATCCTCTGCTTGAACAGGTAATGCAGTTCCATGGTTTTGCGATGACTCGCAGGGGCGATCTGGTAACTATAGTTCCCGCAGAAGAAGCGCAAAATATTGACCCTGTTTTATACCCAGACGCGAAGGATATCGAGATTGGGGATGCAGTTATAACTCGCGTCTTTAAGCTGCAGCATATAGATACAACCAATGCAAAGAATCTTCTGGATGGGATGAGACTCGTCACAGAAGTCAGACCAATACCCGAAACCCGAACACTTATTGTTACTGCATTTGCCTACCGTATGCCGCGTATTGAGGCACTTCTGGAGTTGGTTGATAAACCGGGAGAACCCAAAAGGTTCAGGTTCAGGCAGTTGAAGTACACGATGGCTCAGACGCTCACTCCGAAAATCCAGACGCTTGCAGAGCAATTAGGCACTATATCCATTACTATTGCCGCAGCGCCGGAGGTACAGAGAACCACCTCAAGTGCCCGCAAGCCGGGCGAAACAACGGCCCAATATCAGCTCCGACTTCGCCAGGAAGCACAAGCCCGCGCGCGAAGGACGCCCACACCCTCTGCGGCAGCGGCTGAGCCGGCCAAACCCACCGTATATCTCGATGCCGACGAAAGAACAAACCGCGTTTTGATGATAGGCCTTGATGAGCAATTAGATGCTGTCGAGGAGTTAATAGATACGCTTGATGTGGCACAGCAGGACCTGCGGACCCTGAAATTATACAAAATCGTGCATGTTGATGCCGAAGAGGCAAGAAAAAAACTGGAGGAGCTTAATATAATTACCCCCATCCAGAGGTCAACTTATCCTTATTCTTCTACTTCGAGAATTACCGGCGGTACTCAGCCCCCGACTCCAACGACCAGAACCCAAACAACAACAAGTACCCCAACAACAAGGGCCCAAATGTACGGCGAAGCACGCGAGGACATTGTTGGCGAACCTCAGGTGGTGGTAGTTGAGCCGACGAATTCGCTTTTGGTTAACGCAACTGCTGAGCAGCACGTCCAGATAGCTATGATTCTCAGCTACGTGGACAACGAAACGGACGTAGAGGAGATACCTTATAAGATTTACCCGCTCGAAAACCAGTCGCCGGACCATTTGGCAACGATTCTGGAGCCGCTTGTTCAAGAGACTATTCTGGACAAAGAAGGCAAGATTGAACAGGTCATAAAGAAGCAGGAAGATCAAATTACTATAGTTCCTGACCCGAACACTTTTTCACTGATTGTCTATGCGAGCAAAAAGAACCAGTTGTGGATAGGTGACCTGATAGAAAAATTGGACCAGAGAAGGCCGCAGGTCCTTATTGATGTCACCCTGGTCCAGATATCGAAGACGGACGCCTTTGATTATGACCTTAATTTGATTCAGAGCTTTCCGGATTTAGTCGCCACATCCGGTCTGACCGGTGCGATTTTGCCGGGTGTTGAAGCAGGAGCCTCTAACTTAGTTTCTTCGCTTTTAAGCAGCGGCAGAAACCGCTTTATCGATTTTCAGTCAAGGGGCGGTTCCGGGACCGGCTTTTATGGCGACAGGCATATTAACGCTCTATTGACGGCTATGGAGCAGAAGGATTACGGCAGGGTCCTCGCAAAACCGAAAATCCTTGTCAATGACAATGAACCCGGAATTATCAGCGCAACGGATACTACTTATGTTACCAAAACAACCGGCGCTGTTGTTGAGGGTTCAACGGGTGTCGTGCAAACGGGTGTAGATTATCAGGGATACGATGCGGGCATAACGCTTGAAATTGTACCTCATATCAGCCGGGGAGACTTGCTTCGCCTTGATATTAAGTTGACCAGGTCGGATTTTGGGGTCATCACCGGAGAAAGACCGCCGGATACTACAAGCAACGACATCGATACAACTGTTACCGTCCCCGACGGCAGCACTATAATTTTAGGCGGTCTGCTGAAACTTAACCAGAGTAAGGGCGGAACAAAGGTGCCGCTGCTCGGTGATATTCCTCTTATCGGCGGATTATTCAGAAGCACGAGCAACAGCGACCTGCAAAGACATATGTATGTGTTCGTCAAGGCCGAGATTATAAGGCCTGATAATGCGGATTATGTTCAATCTGATTTGAAACGTATATCCGATAGAAACAGAAAAGCGTTTGAAGAGTATGAAATAGAATTTCAGGAATATCATGATTGGCCTGGTATAAAGCCAAAACCAATGAAACCGTTCAAGGTACTTGAAACACAATAATACAGAAGGCAGAGGACAGAGGTCAGAAGTCGGAATAATGAAAAAGCTACTAATACAAACTGCCAAGCGGACCGGTCTGGTTGACGCCGAGCAATTGGCCAAATTTCTGGAAGAAAACAGCGGCCAGGGTCGGCTTGACGAAGCTCTGCTTAGCTGCCCATACTTCACGGAAGATGTGATATTGAAGCTGTTTGCTGAAGCGCTCGGGTGGGAATTTATCTCTGAGGTATCGGCCAAGGCCGTGCCCCCCGAATTCATAGAGGCTGTTCCGGCCACTTATGCTCAGCACCATTTTCTTATAGGGATAAAGCCGGAAGCCGATAACGGCGAGATTACCGTGGTTTTGTCCAAACCGTTGGATGCGAACGCCCTGGATAACGTCTCGAAGATGGTGGGTTTGCCGGTCAGGGCGGCGATATCCACCCGCGCTGCCATTACCTCCGTAATAGATGTCGCTTACGAGCAGAGAACGACGGTCATCGAAGAAGTGGCCGAAGAGCTTGATTCGCAAAATCTCGACCAGCTCGTGGATGAGGTTGCAAGCTCGGACGACCTTCTTGATGTGGTGAATCGGCCGCCGGTCATCAGACTGGTCAACGATATTCTCTTTAGGGCTTTGCAGTTAAGGGCCAGTGATATTCATGTTCATCCTTATGAGTCAAAGATTCAGATTCGCTATCGTATTGACGGTATTTTATATGACTCGCTGAGTTTGAATAGGAATGTCCTGCCATTGATAATCTCTCGTATCAAAGTTATGGCGGGTATGGACATTGCGGAGCGTCGGCTTCCACAGGACGGCAGGTGCAGTGTTCGCTTAGGCCAGCGGGAAGTCGATTTGCGTATCAGCACCGTGCCAACCAGTTACGGCGAACGCAGTGTCCTTCGATTGCTCGACAAAAGCACAGGCCTGTTCGGATTAGACGAGCTGGGCCTGCGGGGGGATGATTTGAAAAAATTCGACTCTCTGCTCAACCGCTCTCACGGTGTGATTTTCGTAACCGGCCCGACCGGCAGCGGGAAAAGCACCACCCTTTACGCCTGCCTTAACAGAATTAACTCGGCAGAGAAAAATGTTATAACAATTGAAGACCCGATTGAGTACCAGCTCGAAGGAATCAGTCAGATTCAGGTCGCCAGTAAGAAAGGGATGACTTTTGCTACGTCACTTCGGCACGTTCTTCGTCAGGACCCGGATGTGATAATGGTCGGCGAAGTGCGGGACATTGAGACGGCCCGTATGGCGATACAATCTTCGCTTACCGGTCATTTGGTTTTCAGCACGCTGCACACGAACGACTCGGCGGGCGCCGTGAGCCGGCTTTTGGATTTAGGAGTCGAGCCGTATTTGGTAAGCTCCTCACTGATTGCCATAATAGCTCAGCGGCTGGTGCGAAAGGTCTGCCCGAATTGCAAAAAGATTACCGAACCTTCGCCCCACGAATTGAGAGAGCTCGGCCTGGGTGAAGTAACGGACCGGAACGGCGCGGAATTTTTCGTTGGTGAAGGTTGTGATAAATGTTTTCAGACCGGTTATCGAGGCCGAACCGGTATCTATGAAATGATGTTAATTAACGAAGATGTACGGAACCTGATATACAAAAGAGAAAGTGCCGGTACAATAAAGAAGTATGCCCTTGACGCAGGCCTGCAAACCCTGCGAATGGACGGAGCCAGGAAGGTGCTGGCCGGGATAACTACTATCTCTGAAGTCTTGAGAGTAACGCAGGCCGACGTGATGTAAAGTGCCTAAAGTGAGCTAAAGTGACAGCGAAGCTGTCATTCTGAGCGAAGCGAAGAATCTCTTATTCGTTGGCCAGATCCTTCGGCTTCGCCTCAGGATGACACTTAAATGTCATTTCAGGCACTTCAAACTTTATATAGTAAATCGAAAATGCCCAGATACCATTATACAGCGATAGCAGCAAGCGGGAAAAAAGTCAAAGGCTCAATTACCGCTGAAAGCCCCTATTCGGCACGAAAACAGCTCAGGGTGCGCAGTATTCATCCATCGTCAATTACCCCGGTCCGCTCCAGGGCCGAAAGTAAGGCTGCATTGTTTTCAATCTTTGGTAAACGCAGCAAGACCCAGATAATCGACTTTACGAAGCAAATGGCCACGCTGCTTAATTCCGGTATTAAGCTGACCGAGTCGCTATCGGTGCTCACGTTACAAACGTCCGATGTGCGATTTCGAAACGCTATTATCGACATTCGCGACCGTGTTGTTACCGGCGAGTCATTTACGGATGCCCTGAAAGATTACAGCGATTATTTTGATGTCATATATGTAAGTATGGTTCGTGTGGGCGAGGTTACCGGCTCATTGGGGCTGAGTCTTGCGATGATTTCCGGCTTTATGGAAAAACGCCAGCGAGTCGAGTCTAAAGTAATGACGGCGATGATATATCCGATTGTACTGATTTTGTTTTGCATCGCAGCGATTTTGGTTCTGACGACCACTGTCATCCCCAAGATAGGTGAGCAGATTGCACGGTCGGGGCAGGAATTACCCTGGATTACCAGGCGATTGATGGATGTGGGTTATGTTCTGACCAGCTGGTGGCTGCTGGTGGTTATTGCTTCGATAATTGGAATTATCTGGGGTCTTAAACGGTTTCTGAAAACCAACAGGGGAGCTTATTTACGTGACAAATTTCTATTGTCTTTGCCGTTGTTCGGGCCTCTTATAAAACAGCGAGTTGTCGCGCGTTTTGCTTCTACGCTTTCGACACTTCTCGGCTCAGGTCTTGCGATGGCCGAATCTCTTCGTGTTGTGGCAGAGGTTACCGGCAACGTTCTTATGAAAAGGGCCATTCAACAGGCCCGTGAGAGGATTCTCGCCGGTGCCGATATTGCGACGCCGTTGCGGGACAGCGGCGTTATCGACCCTGCTATTGCCCACATGGTCGCGGTCGGCGAAAAAAGCGGCGAACTGGAAAAGATGCTGAAAAATATCAGCGACAATCTCGAGTCATCAACCGATATAGTTATTGAAAGATTAGGGGCCGCGGTTGAGCCGCTTATTATAATTATTATGGCTGCAATAGTAGGCGTAATCGCTTATGCGACGATATTGCCGATTTTGGAAGTCTCAGCAGGAAAATTTTAACACAAATCTTTCGGAGGTCAAAATGACAAGGAAAGAAAGAAAAAAACGCATCAAATACGGTTTTACGATGATCGAGCTTATGGCCATGCTGATTATCATTGGCTTGCTTGCGACTTTAGTGGTAACCAAGGTAGCATCTAAAATCGACCAGGCCCGTGAGACGACGACCAAGGCCAACTTAAAGGCTCTTGCGGCCGCGGTTAATCAATTCAGGATGGACACTGCTCGATTCCCGACCGAAGATGAAGGTCTGCTGGCTCTTATTGAGCAGCCCAGTGATGTTGAAACCTGGGAGCCCGGTGGTTATCTGGAAACTACGGAGATACCTAAAGACGGCTGGGGAAACGAATTTATTTTTGAGCTTTATCCGGAGAGCGGCAAGCAATTTGTAATCAGGAGTAGTGGTCCCGATGGTGAACAGGGCACAGAGGATGACTTGCTCAGCACAGATGCATTCTGATGTCTATATGCGTGAATGCGAGAATGCGTATATGTGTAAATGTGTGAATGTGTATATGCGTAAATGCGCCGACTCATTCACTCATTCACGCCCCCGCGGTTTTACAATGATAGAACTGATGGTGGTGATTGTGGTGGTTTCGATGTTTGTGCTTTTGGCACAGATGCATCTTTTCGGATTACTCAGAAAGAGTACATTCAGGGCGCAGGTGCAGGAGCTTGTCTCGACAATGCAAATGGCCGCCGGCGCCGCAGCCGAGAGCGATAGAAGATATGAGGTTATTATTGATATACCGGAGCAGAGATATATGCTTCGCCAGATTACTAACCCTGACCTCTCGCAGGTTCTGGAAGAGGAGGTTATTGTCGAGGATAGCTTTAGCGTTAACTGCCGTGTAGTTTATGTCCAGTTCGATGACGGGGACTTTACCAGTGAGGACAGAGCGAAGTTCAGGGCGGGTCATTCAGGCTGGGCATACGGCGGGAAAATCGTCCTGCTCGACGAAAAAGAGCGGCCGTATTCGATTGTTGTAAGCCGGCTCAATAGGATGATTGCGTTAGAGCAAGGTGATGTCGAACTTTTATGGCCGAAAACTAAAGATGAAGTGCCGTTCTAAAAAAATAGCTGCCAAACGAGCTTTTAGTCTGGTGGAGGTTTTAACTGCTTTGGCTATACTTGCGCTTATCAGCTCAAGCGTATTGGTTGTGATAAACCGCTGTGTGGCCTCAGCGGCGGATTCAGCCCTGCGGATACAGGCCTTTGAAGTTGCCCGCGAGAATATGGAAAAGCTGCTCTCTTCGACTTCACTCGAAGAGGGCGTTGAGTACGGCCAAAGTGATAAGTATCCCGAGATTACATGGACAACTATTGTCGAAACTTTTTATGAGCCGATAACGGCGCGAATGTGGGCCAGGGGTGTTTGTTCGGCTGAATATAGGGATACAGAAGGGCAGGAGCAGAAGGTTGAGCTTGCCCACTGGCTGGCCGACTTAACAAAAGAGCAGCTGCTTAAGGTTATGACTCGCGAGGGGGAAGAAGGGCAGTTGGCCGCTCAGCTCATCGGAACAATCGACGAAGCCGCCGAGTATGCCGGTGTGGATGTCCAGACCATCGAGGGGTGGCTCGAAGATGGTATGCTCACGACTAAGGACGGCTTGTTCATCAGGATGAATATTGATATTTATATGCACAGTAGTGGCAATCCGAGTCCGGAGGACAAGGAGCTGCAGGTGCAGTCTGAAGCGGAGCTGATAAAACTGATAGACGAACAGGGTAAACCCGGTGGGACAAAGGCCGGGCAGGATGAAATAGACCCGCAGACAGGCTTGACATACGGTGAGCTTGAAGGAATGGATGTCTCCGAGGTTTGGGAATTATTAAAGAATCGACAGCGATAGGAGTTTTGATTGCGATGATGTTGGTCGGTGCTAAAGATAATATGAAAAAAGCTTTTGGCACATCCAGAGCGCCGTTGGGTTTTTCGTTGGCTGAGGTGCTTACGGCCCTGATGATAGGCTCGATGGTTTTGGTCGCTGTTCTTGGCATTTATAGCCGAGCTGAACGTTCGGCTGCTGCGGTCACACGCAAGCTTGACAGCTTGCGACTGCCTTCTGAAATCCTGCAGCGCATCGCCGAGGACCTCGACGGAATAATGTCAGAAGGCTCAGGTACGAAAATCACTGTTGAAAATAAAATCAAAAACGGTTTCCGCACCGCCAGGCTTACTGTTACAAGGACCATCACCGACAGCCGGAATAATGAGCAGACATTAAAAAAAATTATTTGGCAGAGTAACTACGATTATGAGAGTGACATTGGCGGCCTGGCTCTATACCGAAGCCATAGTGGGATCGAGTTAGAAGATAAACTGCTCGATAAGAACAAAGAAGATTGGGAGAGAGAGCTTTTTGTGCCGATTTGCACTGGCATTACTTTTTTTCAGATACGGGTCCCGCGGGGCGAAACTTTTGTGGATAGATGGGCGGCCGACTCACTGCCTCCGGGTGTTGAGGTTGCTATTTCTTTTGCTGAGCCTTTTAAAAAAGTGGATGGTACGCTGGACGTGCCGGATGAAGAAAAAATCACGCGAACTATGGCTGTCGACAGGACCAGAAAAATCAGATTCGCAATTGGAAAAAAAGAATTTGACGAGGACGAACTGACAGAGCAAGCAAGTGAGCCTGCTTCTGACGATAATACATCGCCGCCGGAAGGCCCGAAGAAAACCAAAGAAGTCAAACGATGAACAGAAGTCTGAAAAACCGTAATAATTCTCTAAACCGCTCAGGCATTGTGCTGCTGGTAACGTTGGTGCTGTTGGTTGTGCTCTCGACGCTGGGTTATACTTTAAGTACTCGTGTAGCGGCCCAGCGTCACCGCGACCAGTATATCATAGACTACAGCAGCGCTCGCTATGGTTGTGACTCAGCGGTCAGGTATGCCCTTGCGACATTGGAGGACATCGACCCGAAACTGATTAGCCGACCGAATGAGCCGGATTTTTCTGACTTATTTTGTCTTAGCGAGGCAGAGTATCAGGAAATTTTGGAGCAGTGGAGCCTCGAGAATCAGCTGACAACATCTAACGGCGGCAAGAGCATTGATATCAGCTCCGATGAATTTGGGCTTGACGGTTTTGATAGCTATGGTTCTCTGACGATTCCCGGGCCTTATGGTCCGCCCTGGCCTTTTGTGACCGGGCCGGTTGAGTTTGAGGTCGGTTCTGCCAAAGTTCGAATTGAGATTGAAGACGAAAATGCAAAATACCCCCTTGGATGGGCACTGCTGAATGACGGGAAAGTAAAGCGCGAAGCTGAGGCGGGATTCGATACTTTCTGCGAAATGACGGGACTCAACGCCGAAAAGATTGATGCACTAAAAACCGAGCTGAATGATATAGGCCAAATAAAAATGTTCGCAGTTGAGTTTAAACCGACAACGAGAACTGTAAAAACGCCGATAACAACAACGAAAGCCGGCAGCAAAAGCAGCACCAGTAAAACTCCACGGACACGGGTAACTCGAAAAACTGTACAAGTTGATGAGCAGATTTCTGAACAGACCACATATTTTGCAGAGATTTTTCACAGTTCGCTGATTGATACCGAAGCCCTTGCCGTACCGACTATATTAAGCTCAAGCAGAAAAGAATCGCCTCTGAAATATATGGGAATGTGGGGTTCGATGAAGGTTAATGTAAATACGGCCCCTCGCCATGTATTGGAGGCGGCTTTTGTTTTCGGCGGCGATGAAGTCAAAATCGCTGAAGAAATTATTCAACAAAGACGCATAGAGCCTTTTGCCGATATACAGGATTTGAAGACAGAGCTGTTCAGGTATTCTGATTCGATAGGCAGGTGTGAAAATTATATCACAACAGTCAGCAGGTTTTTCACGATAAGAGTAACTGCTGTAAGCGGAGTGGCAAAGGCGTCATCCGTGATAGCGATAACTAAAGATGGTGCAAAAGTAAAACGAATTGCCGTAATCAACGGCTGAGCGCTAACAACTATTTAGGAGTTTGCCGGTAGTGGAATCTCAGAACTACTTGGGAATTTACATAAGCAGGGATACAGCGACGGTGGTTTGTCTGGCGCTGGTAGGTAGGCACGGAAAAGTTTTGGGCTGTTTTAGTGTTTCTGTTGAAGAGCAGGAGCAGGCAAAACTGCAGGTATTAGCAGGACTTATTGCTCGTGGTTGTGCCGGGAGAAAACTGGAATTTTCCGAGGTCGCGGTGGCTCTGGATTGTGCAATGTTTATGCAGCATAGCGTGCACAGCGAGTTTACTGACCCGAAACAAATCAGTGCGACCGTGAGGTTTGACACGGAAGAGGCCCTTGCGGCGGATATAGCCGACGTTGCGTTGGCTTTCGAAATAGCTTTAGCCGGCGAGGCCGGCTCGGAACTGACCGTTTTTACCGCACAGCGGAAGATATTGTCAGAGGTTCTTCTTTCTTTGCAGCAGTATAATTTTGACCCCGTAACGATAGAGCCGGATGTTAATTGTTTGTCGAGGTTTATTTATCGGAAAGCATCCTCGGGTGAATCCCGCCAGCCAGGGGTCTTGTTTGGGATACTTTCGGGCCGCAACGGTTATTTGATTGCACCGCCCGTGTCCACCGGTGCCGGCTTACAGAAGGCGTCCACAACTCGAACTTTTCTTGTCGGCTCGACACAGGACAGAGGCGCACTGCTGACAAGAGAGGTGCTTGTAACAAATGCTCTGGTTGGAGGTGACGAGCCGATAAATCGCCTTAAAGTATTTGACTCTGCCGGAACAGTAGACCATCAGCAGCTTAGCGAAAAGCTGAGCATCGAAGCCGATGGAATTGATTTGCTTGCCGCCGAGGCTGAATCGCGAACTAAGGCCGATTGTGCCGATACGGTTGATTTTGCAATTGCGTACGGGGCGGCCCTGGCTCATTTGGAAAAGGGACACCGCGTAAATTTCCGTGATGATTTCAGCCCCTTTCAGGGCAAAAAGATTAAACTTCAAAAGGCTCTGAAGTTCGCGGCGATATCGGTTATAGGTCTTTTGATATTAGTAGGCCTGTTTTATCAAGCACAACTGTTCAAAATAAACAAGTATCGGAGGGCGAAAAACGAGAAATTTGCGAAAGACTACTCGGCTGTTATGTTAGGGAAGAAACCGCCGGGAGGAGCTGCTGCCGTAAGAGAGATTGAAAAGGAATTAAGGCGCATCAGGGACGCCAAGAAAGGCCTGATAACTATTAAAGGTGAAAAATCCATATCATCCAAGCTGACGTTGGTGCTGACAGCGTTTAACAAGTGTGCCGCCCAGACGAACTTAAATATAAAGACTATCTCCATCACAGCCAGGGACATTATTATAACAGGAGAAACGTCCGGTCGGCAAAACACGCAAAAATTGTTCAGGGTGGTCAGGGATAACGGCCTGGAGATTGTGAGAGAGTACATCGACTTAAAAGGAGGGATTGACAATTTCAGCATAACGGTTGTGCCGAAGACATAATCGAGGAAAACGCTTTATGAAAGACATATACAAGAATCCTATTTTATATTATATACTCGTTCCTGTTATAGTCGGCTTATGGCCGTTGTTAGTCTGGGCGATATACTTGCCGGCCTCAGAAAAAAGCGTTACAGACCAGCAGGCCCAGTATAAGAGAGCCGAAGCGACAATGATGGAGATTTTAACTCTTGACCCTGATCGGCGGGAATTTGCTGATTCGAATAACGTCGCTACTGAATTTACGTACGCTGGTGCAATTGACAATGTTGCTCGTGCGTGTGGAATACTTCCGAGTATGTACAAGCTCAGTTCAGGAATGCTCCAAACCACCAGCGGCCAGAAAAGCCAAAGTGCCAACGTAAATCTAAAGCAGATTGATATAAAAAGATTTGCTGAATTTCTCGATAAGATTCAGTTCCGCTGGGCGAACTTGCAGTGCAACCGCGTGAAACTTACCAAGAAACCGGGCCTGCCGGATATGTGGGATGTGGACATAGAATTCAAGTATTACTATTAACAGCCCCCAATTTATTTGAAAGTTGTTTAGCCATTGTCGGCAAATCAACCGATGATGTTCAGTTTTCGGGACTTTTGCTCGCCTGGTCAGTGCCCCCATAAGCTCCCATATTAATAATGTCCCCGTGGGGTGATGGCTCTGACTCAATTTCAGTATCCGGGTCCCCCGTATCAATACAGGGGCTTGTTACATCGTCCTGCACCCAGGATTGGCTTACAGGGTCCCATCGACCGGCTTGTGATTTAAGATGGTAATCCCTGTTGTCAGGGTCTGCAAAGCATGGGTCGACACTAATATTGCCACTTTTGTCCTCTTCTTTATCCTCCTCTTCCTCTTCTATTTTCCAGTTGCCTTGAATATTATTGTAGCGAATATCATAATCTTCGGGCGAGACGAAAGGCGGTAAGTATATTTCATTCTCCCAGATGATATTATTCAACAAAAGCGGGCCGGCCTCTGAGTCCCAGACGAACGGGGTCGGTCCCAGATACATCGCATTTGGCCTGTTGTGAACGATAGTATTTTTTATTATCGAAGGGGTTCCGAACCAGGTTAGGATGCCACCGGAGTCAAGTGCAGAATTATGAGCAATGACATTGTTGGTAATCGTTGGGGAGGCTGCTTCGACGTAAATGGCACCACCATCTATAAATGCTAAGTTATCAACGATTGTGTTATTCGTAATCTGGGCCTCAGATTCGTCCATGCACATAATCCCGCCACCGGAGAATGCATGGTTATTGGCAATCAGACAGTGGTCGATAGTTGGATTGGAAGGGACCCCGTAGCTTGGTTCGGCCTCCCAAGAGCTGCAGCACAGAATCCCACCGCCTAACAAATCCAGATAGCCGCTTCCTGCGTTATATGGTTTCTTGGCGTATTCGATAGTGCAATGTTGCAATTCGTCATCGGCGCCACTATTTACAAAACGTATGCCGAACCATCCCTCTTCGGTATCCATCGCGGTAAATAAGATATGCTCTGTCTCGGTACCTTGCGCACGCAAAGTCGCCCTGTAACCAACCGTCAATCCAAAATGGCCCGCGAAATTGACCACCACTCCCGGCTCAATTGTTAACGTTCTACCTCTTGGAATACTGATATCCCCCGTAATTGTATAGGGATTCTTTTCTTTCTTCCATGTACCGCTGACTTCATCTCCAGGGACAATTGTTCCTGATACCCCCACTCCATTGAGAGCAATTTGTTTGTTCGGGGTATTGCTGGTCGAATTAATATAAACACTGCCGGAATAGCTTCTCTCTTCCGTCGGTGCAAATCCAATTTCTACCTGGACGGTTTCACCCTGCGCCAGAAGATGATTCTCCACGCCGGTAACTATTGAAAAAACACCGTTCGCATCGGAAATGCTCAGGTCATTCACTTGTAAATCTACCTTACCTGTGTTTGTAATATCAAGCATAATGGTCGATTCCGTATCAAGGGCGACAAAGCCCGCATCCACTGTGCCTGCCGGCGCGATGGTAATCAACGGCAGGTCTGATTGATTTTCGTAAGCGCCCAAATCCACGATATCGCTGTAAATCCTTTCACTGCCCGCAAGGTCGGTTTCCGGAAAATATGTTTCTGTTCCGGAATTTATGCACGGTGAAGAGCTTTGCAGCATCCAGTTGGCGGATGGCCCGTCGTAACCAGCTCCGATGCCTGCACTGGGGTCAAAGAAACAAGGGTCAACATCGATATTGCCCTCCCCGGGATAACCGCCCTGGACGTCACAAAATGATACAACCGGCACGGACTCATCCGTTTCGATCTGATATCTCTCATTGCCCCATACAATAGAGTTCGTCATGTCCACTCCGTCCCCGGACGCCGTAAAAATACCGCCGGGCGAATTGTTTACTATGGTACAGTTTATGATTTCAGGGGCGCCCCACCCCTCGGTGCATATCCCGCCGCATTGAGGGCTGCTTCCCAACGATGTATTGTTCGCTATCAGGGTATTGCTGATTACGGGATAGCTTTCATTGCAGTAGAGTGCTCCCCCTTTGTCGCCTATGTTATTGGTAATCTTGCAGTTCGTAATGATAGGGCTCGAAGCGTAGCAAAATATGGCTCCTCCACAGCTGTCTTTACCCTCGTCTCCCTGAGGATAATAATAACTTGTTACCAGCCCGGCGCTTTTCTTGGCATAACTGATTGAGCAGTGAATCAATACGTCATCGTCTCCGGAGTCCAGAAATCGCAGCCCGCCCCAGCCCAAGTCTTTATGCAGCGTTGTAAATTCTATCGGATTATTCTCATTTCCCTCGGCAGCCAGCCGCGCGTTCTCACCGATGGTCATGCTGTATGGTCCCACGAACAAAACTTTGACCCCCGGCTCAATAATCAGCTCGCCGCCCTCCGGAACTTCGATGTCCCCGGATATAAAGTAGGGTGAATTAGCATCTGTCCAGGTCCCGGACACTTCCCCCTCTTCGATTTCCGTCCCGCCGGTGAAGGAGTGTCCGTTTAAAATCACATGCCTGGAATTTCCCTGGCTGTAGTCAATCGTGAGAGTTCCATAATATCCCCCCGCCTCATCCGGGCGGAACTTCACATTAATCGAAGATTCCTGTCCCGGACGTTGTATCTCAAAAGAATCTATGAAGTCCGAGTATCCGTCATCTGAGGTGGAGATTAAAAATCCCTCCGAACAGGAAATCGAGCTTATAACAACTTGTTCGGCTGTATTGTTTTTGATAAAAAGCGTTTCGGGTTCGGATTCCTCCCCCGGAACACAGTAAAATCTCAGCGACGACGGGTCAGGCTTAATAGTCCCCGGAACAGGTTGAATGTTCAAAATGACTTCAGTGACGATGTTTAAGTCGGATGGAAGGTCGCTTGGAAGGTGATACCATACCTCGGTCATTTCCTCAGGGCGGTCGGAACCCCAGCCGAAATTAAGGTGATACTCACCGTTCGTGTTATAGCCGTCACAAACAAGGGCGTGCCCGCCGTAACCATCCGTCGGACTAATAGCGAACAGAACAGGCAGTCGATTAATCATGTTCTCCTGCAGCGTACGATAAAATTCATGTGACAGACCACCGGTCATGTCGGCCGAATGAAAACCAAACTTGTAAAGCAACGCGTACCGCGCATCATAAGGTGAAGCACCTGAGCCCTCGCTTGTGTAGTCCATTTCCATAGCGATACCACAGGCAAAACTAAGTGCGGCGACATCCGTATCATTCGGCTCAATCTGCCTGCTGTATTTAAATCGCAAATCCTCAAGGTGCTCGTTCAGCTCCTCGAAAGAGGGGAAATCGTATATGTCGCTGTCTTTGTCGATATCGATACCGCTGAACGTTGTAAACTCATCTTCCTCGTCGAAACTTACGTTACATTGCCGATGATAATTGATCACCTGTGCCATCGCCGTCGCAACACAGCCAACATAAGTTCTGTTGGCATCGACCGGGTCGAGTGGACAAAAGTCGTTGTAAGGCGAATCTTGGACCCATGTGCTCTCCAGCCAGCCACCTGTAGAGGTGGTGCCTTCTTCCGGCCACTGCTGGAATGTCTGGCTCACGGAAGGCCCTGTATCTTCGTCGGCATAAAGGTTCCATAGGTTGTTGTTTTCCGTCGTCTTGAATTGGTCATATTCGGCCAACGCCTTTTTTCTTAGCTTCATGTCCTCTTTCAACAGACGGTAAAGGGGGTTGTTTCTGTCCTTGTCGGTCGGAAAAGAGTTTTTGAAAGAATAGGCAATAATCGGAGTGATATCTGTATCCGTAGAGGTTGCTATGAAGCCGCGCGGCTCAAGCTCGGTAACGTATGCAAGAACTATCCCATCATCATCACGAATTTCCCTTAGAGCTGCAGCGGTGAATTTTCTGACAGGCGATTTCTGTTCGCCCTGCACCGAGAGCAGCGTTATTTGTTCTTCCTGACGGGCATCCTGCACCTTGAGAAACGTTTCCGCAGCTTTTTGTACCTGCTCAACGCTAACAGGTTCAGCTAAAAGAACAGAACAGAAAAATAAGCACAAACCAAGCGATGTAACGGCAGCTAATTTTCTTTGTTTAACGGAATGCATCAGAATATCCCCACCTTTCTTCGAATCTTTCGGCTCGAAAACAGCCTTACCAATGGTATCGAAATGGCTAATCAGGCCTTTAGGTTTATTATATTAGCTGTTTTGGACCTCCTCTTTCTTCGTTTGGTGTCCTAAAAAGTTCGGTTTTTAATATGGTGAAAAGCCGGTAGTCGTGAACCGGATGTCCTCCACACACTTTTATAGATATACCATACCATATCTCAAGGAAATTGTCAAACTCAATTAAAATTAAATCTGCATTGGCCCACGGCTAATTCTCCCTCTATCCTCTCGTCCGTCATTTCGAGTGAGGCGAAGCCGGGTGCAGAAATCTCCCCTGGCTGGGCGCCGCGTCGACTGCAAAATAATCAATTATCATTGAAAAGGGGCCTATACCGAATCAATCAGTATATGCCCCGAATTGTCACAAATCTTCTATATCAACCACGTAATTCTAACTGCCAGCTAAATCACACGGCTTAAGGTGCTGGCTTAGGGCGCCGGTGGATAAAGCCGAATATCGTCAAAGTACATCGTACCTGAACCACCGGCTACCGGATTGTTCTTGTTACCAAGACCAATAGCAATCGTATTGACATTGGCAAGGTTCACGCCCTGGTCTGCAAACGCCTGCAGGTCAATATTCCATCGGGTCCAATCATCTATCTGCGCTGCATTAGGATTATCGTTATTGACCACCGCATTGCCATTGAGGGCAACATACAACGTCTCAGCAGCGTTAGCCAGGTCACCATGGAACCAAATCGTCAACGTGTTGACACCATTCTCGGTCCAGTCACGCGGATAAGTCAGCGTCAACGTCGCCTCAGAGTATCCAACGCTGTTGTCGTAGTAGAGCGGCATCGACTGGTTGCCTCCGTGAACGATAGTTTGCTCTGCAAAAGGAGGAGTGTCATAACCAACTAAAGAACCGTTTGTCGGGTTGTCATATCCGTCTATCCACGCATTAAATATCCTGTTGCTCTCGGCGTCACCGGGGTCAAGGTCATTGTAGGACTCAAAATCGTCCACGACAAGGAAGTTGGCTGTCGTAAAGCTCCATACATTGCCTGTCCACGGACTGTCGAGATTGACATTATTGACCTCATCAATACGCCAGTAGTAGGTGGTATCCCACTGGAGCATTCCTGGGTCAAAGCTCTCAGCACCAAGGTCTCTGGTGCCTTTATACTCCGGCGAGCCGGTATCGGCATTTTTCACCGCATCCCTGTCAGTTCCGAAATAGACTTGGTGCGAAGCGGCTGCTTCTCCCGCTCCCCACTTAAGAGTCGGTGTCTGCTTAACACCTGTGGCACCGTTAAAGGGGTTCGCGCTGCTTGCCTTTACAGGTAACGATAGTGCCGCCTGAGGAACCACTTGCTTTGACGTTTTTGGACCTTGCCAACGCAACTGGGCCGCGGCGGCGAGGTCGTATTCAAAATATTCCATCACAAGGGAATATTTCCCGGCGACAAGTTCAATCGTTCCGCTATTCTCGACGGCCCTATGCTCAGTCCAGTTATCAACGACTAACTGATCATTCACCCACAGGCGGACACCATCATCGCTCGTAGTATAGAAGGTCCAGGTCCCGGAGAACGGTATCTCCACCTCACCAGTCCATTGTATGGAGAATTGATCGCTGTCGACCCTTGGATCCGGAGATTCCTCGACCCAGGCAAAGTTAATCTGGGCATCTTCGCGCTCCAGTACCAGTGTCTGGAAGGGTTCCGTTGGAGGAACCGAACCGGACCAGTGATAGTACGCCCCTCTCAGGCCGCCACCTTCACGAGTAGTAGTAAAGCTCCAGACGTCGCCTTTATACGTCTCGATGGCATCAAACTCATCGACCCGCCAGTAGTAAGTCTTCTCAAATTCAAGTGTACCGGGAGTATAGGTTGTAGGCCCCTGAGGGACACCGCCAATGGCACTGTTCACATCGTCAAAATTATCGCCGAAGTACACAGTATGCAATTTCGCACCGAACCCGGGAGCCCAGCTAAGGATTACATTCGAGTCCACAAATTTAGCACCATCAGGCGGATCAGGGTCGTACGCAACCCTGGACGGAACCTTAAAGCTCCAAACATAGCCTTTCCATGGACTGTTCGGGTCCGTATCATTGACTTCATCGATTCGCCAGTAGTAAGTCGTTCCGAGGACAAGACCCTCCGGATAAGGAAATCCTGGAAAGCCGGCAACAAAAAACGTCTCGGTCCGATTGCCCTGGAACGTATCGGCGATACCATCGTTCACATCATCAAAATTCTCGCCGAAATATACATCGTGTGAGACTGCAGAACCTCCCGGTGTCCAGCTAAGGCTCACCCATGTATCCTGATGTAGGCCACCATCAGCAGGGACGGGTCTACGGGCCTCATAGGTCAACAAGAGCCATTTATTATACATGTACTCCTCGACGGCCTCCATTTCCCCGTCAGTGAGCGCCCGGCTGTAGACCAGGATCTCTGCCACATCGCCGTCCCAACCCAGGCCACCGTAAAAATTGAACCCGGCGATCCGCCCTTCCGACATGGCGTTTTGGACGCCGTGATTGATATCACGGCGTTCGCCAAGAAACTCTCCGTCGCGATATACGTCCATGACACCGGTGATGCTATTGAGCCGGACTACGTTGACAGTAAAGCCTTCTATCAGCTCCGGATGATCGTAATTCACCTCCCATCGCATGCCGGGCCCTCCGCCCAACATAATGTAGGTATTGTCCATGTGGAAGCCACCTGGAGTGGTTACGCCAAAACCACCTACTTCACCCCAGGCGATAAATCCTTGGTGGTAATGGGGCCAACCCTGACCTTCTCGTTCAAGCTCAGTTATCATTAGACTTTTTTGCATTCGGCTACGGCTGACGCCAATCACCGTTATGTCTTTGTTATTGGGGCTGTAATCAAACGCCATGGACTCACTATATATGTCATGGAATGTTACTGTACCGAGACCACGTAGCATGTACTCGCCGTACGTGGCACCACCATCGCCCCCGCTTGCGTGGCGGTCATTGCCCGATGTGTCGTCCCAACTTCTGATGCTGTTGCCGGGAGCCAGGCCGGTGATGGCCGATGCGTCGAAACGCAGCTCCAGGCCGTCCGCTACCGGTAGCTCACGCGCACTCACGGTAATCCCGACCAGAGACAGCACCAAAACGAACGAGGCCAAATAAATCAATTTCTTAGACATAATAATCCTCCTTCACTCCGTCCCGCCTTTGCCGCAAGGCATCCTGCGGACGACGGGCGGGGTTTAAAAAATTAAAACAGATTGTTAATTGAAATGGAAAAAAATAACCGCCAAGCACAACGCTTTCGTTGCAACTCTGTGTCACACATAATAACTCCTCCTCTATTTGGAAAATTACAAGAATTGCGCCCACTGTATGACTTCAAAACCGCAGATGCCCGACTGCGCAGGCACAAGCTTCATTATTTTAATTTATACTAAATCACCCACTTTCCCGTCAAGGGAAATCTCTCGAATTATTGCATCACTTTTTAACAGTCTCAAATAAAAATGTGAATCTGCAGGATAATCAATATGGATATCCGCCGTGGGTGGACTTCCAGTTCGTCGCGGCAGAGGCCGCTGCCGCAGCAGGACAGGCGTATCGCAATCGAAGTCGCCAGATGCGCCCCTGGCTGTGCCCGCGAAGCCTGTCTTCGACTCCGATCGGGGAGCGGGTAGAGGGATTCGCTCCGGGCAAAATCCCCGGTCTTTTGGCGGAATCAATACAGAAAAGTCCCGCGATTACCACTGGACTTTGTCCACCCAGCCGCAGTCGCTGCCAGAGTCCCCGCTTCCATCCTTCACATATCGCCATTTCAACGTGTGTGAACCTGAAGTGCTGATTGTGTAGGTCTGCAGTTCCCAGTCGTCCTCCGAACCGCTGATCCTTTCCTGCAGTGAGCCGTCGATGTAAAACTCCAGGAAGTCAAAATCTTCCTCAGACGATACCTTCCAGTAGAACTTTATCGTTCCTGCCCCGTTCACCGTCGTCTGCATCCACGAGTCCTGATTGTGCGAGATATCTCCGCTCTGTGCCGCATCCCCATCGTAGCGGGTCGTCGTGGTCTGGCTGAACCAATCCGCGCTGCCGCCCGTGGTGAAACTCAGAGTTGTGTCCAACGCTTGGGATAGGGAGTTGGGTATATATGGCACAGGCTCCAGTGCTCTCTTTACGAAATCGCCCCAGTATGGCGTGGGTTCATATGTCCAATCTTTGAGCATTGGTGGACCAGCGGATGGATGAAAGCACCAGGCTGTCCAGTTTAGTCCATGTTTATTAATATAAGATAGAACCTCAACCGACCACGTGTAGGGATCATAACCTGGCCATGTTAGGGAATCTGGTGCGCAGCCTACCTCGCCTACCAGAATTGGGTATTTCCCGATAACACGCCCCACGCGCCCGTCCCAGTCCTCCTCGTTACCTTTCCAGGGATAAATATGTGTGCCATACAAGATGTTTCCGCAGGGATCATCCAGCGCATATTCGGGGATTCCTCGTAAATCGTACCCCCAGTCCAGTCCTCCAGCTATGACAATGTTTTCTGCCCCGGTTGAGCGCACCACATCCAGGAGTGCCTGCATACCCGGCGAATTATAGGTAGCCTCTACCATCAACCGCGTTGTCACCCGCCCACCGAATTTCCAGACATACCAGGATACATCATGAGGTTCATTGTAGAGATCGAAGAGAACGGCGGGATCATTGGCATAACGCGCAGCGACATCCTCCCAGAAGTCAATGCTCTTCATATTCGGCATGTCATATATTTCTGGGACGCTGTGAGCTTCTCTGGCCTGGCCTTCGATAGCGAAATTGTGAAGGTCGATTATGACATAGCATCCGTTTTCGGAAATATAACGCACAACCTCGTCCACGATCAGCCGGTATAGCCTCCCACCATCGTTCTGCCGTTCCATCTCCCCAAACCAGCGATCCTGGTTAAGAGGCAATCGGATAGTATTGGAGTTCCAATCAAAGATGGCTACTCGAACTGACTCCAATATCTGCCGGTCCCCCGTGTTAGACCACTCAAGACTGGCGACATTGACCCCCTGGAGGCGGACGGCATTTCCATCATCGGTTTTTATCATGCTGCCCTCGACATGCAGGGCAGCCGGCTCCAACGAGTTGGTCATCTGTTTCCTAAACTCTTCAGAACCAACGCTTGGCCTCGATTCTTTCTCGTCATTTGGTCCACCTTTATAGTATCGCACATCATCCAACCACCAGGTGACCAGGCTTTGACCAGAGTGAAATGCCAGCCAGTGCTCCTGATCATTATCCACTGGGGGGATCACTTCGACGATAAACTCCTGCCAGTGTTTGGCGAGGGTGACAGTTTCGTAAAAGTAACCGACCCACGGCTCTTGACTCATTTGGAGGCACACCGTTATTGTCCTTGGTGCTTCTGCCTTCGCCCAGAATTTGATAGTGTGCTTTTTTCCCGCTTCAAAGCACATTTTATCCTGTTCGAACTTGAAGTGCCAATCTATTCCGTCTATGGACGTGGTGGTTACCTTAAGGGAAAAATCCCCGCTGTGCACCTCCCTGTCATCCAGCTCAATCCTCCCTGTACCTTCCGGAGTATAGTCTTCTATCTGCCATACATCAGGGATCACACACCGTCGTACACTCGGCTCAGCACCATTTGCTTGCATTATGCTGAGGCCAAGGATCCCTTGCTCGAAATCCCAGTTCCGAAGCTGATTAACACCTACTTCCAAATTAACATCAGCGCGGACTAAACCACAAACAAAGAAGGTCAGACAGATCAATTTTTTACACATAGTAATCCTCCTTCAAAAACTAAGTATAGATTGTTAATTGAAATGTAGTAATTTTCAAAGCGAAGCACTTGTACTCGCGTCACCGCAACTGTGACTGCGAGACCGACAGGTGCAGATTGGTGTGAAGCACAAAGTTACACTTACAGCATCGTACCCCGCGTAATAACTCCTCTTTTATCGAAAAATTACAAAAATTCGTCTGCGGGATGACCTCAAAGCCACAGATGCCCGACTGCGCAGGCACAAGCTTCACTACTGTTATCTATACCAAATTATCTACCTTCCCGTCAAGGAAAATCTCTTGAGTTATATATGCCTTTGTAACACCCTCAAATATAAGCATCAATCGAAAACCGGTGCAAAGCGAAAGTCTAGTGCTTTCCTGCACTGGGCCTTGTCGAAAAAGCCTTCCTCGATTGGCCGAAAACTAAAACAGCCTGTCCCTTTGGATTCTTGAGAACTTCTTTGAACTGCTCAAGCTCGGCCTTTCTACCGACAAATATTTTCCCTAAGCAATTTTTCAGTCCCCAGATTGTTAAGCTATATTCTCATGTTATATGCAATGTACTCAACTCTGCAATTCCCGCTTGCACCCAGGGTGAGCTCCTGCGCACCCACAAGCCGGGGTCAATCAAAAGAATTCCGCGCGCTTGAGGGAGATTATAGTGGATAGAGTTCGGATTTCAATAGGAAAAAGGCCAGCCAAAAAAAGTTGCTTTTTGTCCATTTTTTTGTTGACTATGTTTGAAACTATGTTAAAATATCCATATGTTAGCCAGCAGGCTAACATAAACCGCCAGTAGGCGAAGATAACATTTCAGTTTGCATGTCGTAAGCTGCAGCGCAGCAAGGACTTAGAGCCAGTCGGCCCAGATTCGTGATTCGTCAATAGTAAATAGTCAATAGTAAATAGTCAATGGTCTTGAAACCCCTTAGGGGAATTACCAAACATGAGCATCGAGAATCCAACTTTAGCTCACTTTAGGCACTTTAGCTCACTCTTCACTAACTTACCTGCCT
>DATKYR010000051.1:0-6025 GCA_035528395.1 Sedimentisphaerales bacterium | reverse complement strand
GGTAATTTTCAGAGGGAGAGAATATTTGCTTTAACATAGTAAAGTACATCTTGTAGTACCATTCATCGTGTGTCTGGCCGAAAGTTTTATGTTGTAGTTTTGACTTATCAGGGACTAACAACGCCCTGAAATGCAAGTCTTTGCAATCAAAGAAGTAGTCTATCACATCCAGATAGAACCGAAGCTTGCTATTGGAAACCTTTATCCATTTACTTTCAAAGAATCGGCTCAAGCCATTGTTGATTTTGAGTTCTCTAAGTCTCTCTGCAATTTGCCTGGCTGAATCTTTGGGACACCAGATAGCTCCCATAACCATTACTGTTAGATGATCATTTTCCAAGTGGCAACTCTCATCACAGTAGATGTTGTAGATATTTGGCATAAATACTCCTTCTTTGCGCCTGGCATACTATCAACGGGAATATCTTACTAACTTACTGCTCGCGTGGCCATCTTCATATTTTCATTCCTTTTATAATTGCTGTTGCAAGCTTGAACACTGCATGATGGGCTCGAATGGCATCGGTTTTACTGCATTTCTCTTGCCCATAACGGATAGCTGGTGTGCACTGAATTTCAGAGACTATAATTGAAACATCAAGGTCTAAACCACTCCTTTTTACTTCTTCAACTAACTTATTTAATATGTGAGACTTTGAATAATTGCCACCTCTCATTTCAATTGTAGCTTTTAAGAGCTTTTCTGCTGCTTGCAACGATGACCATTTAGATAATCCGTATTGAGGTTGCTGAGTAAACAAGTGGTCGATTGAGGTAGAAATGTCTGCTTTAGCTGACATGATAAGGTCATTACCGGAAAGCATTTCAAGCGAGGAAAATACCTCAGAGCCGAGACGAAAATACTTGCCTAACATCACAAGTTGAGAATCACTTAAAGACACACGAAAACCATCTGGTAAACTTTCGATACAATCGAGAATATTATAGGTAAAAGGTTTTCCATCTGTTCTTATGCGTTCCGATTTGATTGTTTTTGAGGAAACGAATTTTCCTGAACCCCAGAATCTATGAAATCGGAAAACCCAAATATCTTCATCAATCATAAAGGCCATACGACCAAACGAAAAGTCCATTTTCAAACGATCACCATAGCGATTTTCGTACCATTTCTTAATGCGTTTAGATATAGGCCAGTATTTGGACAATTCAGGAAATGTTCCAGGCATAGGTTGTCCAAGCGGCAATGGGATACCAAACCTTGTGGAGATTACGCCTAAGGCCCTTATGGGGCGTTTAGGAATGTCTAACTTTTGCTTGGCAAGTTCGCGGTCAATCTGGGACATAAGTTCATTGAATTTTTGCTCGTCATTGGGGAAACAGTTTTCCATTTATTACCTTTGATAAATTTATTCTAACCGCCAGCGGGGTTCTTTTTTGCTCGGTCATACTTATATCCTCGCTATCATATACACAAATACTATCGGTTTGCATTATAAAGTCAAGGGGAAACGGTTCATCTACGCGCCAAATACATACCAGAGGTCATATCAGAAGAAATAATCGCTAAAATGGCCTTGGATGGTCTTTCGGTCACCATCGGAACAGTCTGCGGGCAATACTCACACCAAAAAGGGTGATAATGACGAGACCTGCAAACGCTTCTATAGAAGCGAGTACCTTTAGAAAACCAACAGGATGGATGTCGCCGTAACCCAATGTTGAAAATGTGATTATACTGAAGTATAGGCTCCTGTAGATACCAAACAAAACCCCGTCATTGAATATGGAGGTTCCCTCTGAGAAAACAAGATCCGTTCCTTTAAATCCGAACGGTAAGATATATAAGTATGCGAATAGCCCTATTAGGGTAATCATCGTTCGTATGATTCTCCATGGTAAGAGTAGGTAGCCAAAGCCTTGTTTGGCGAGCCACTGGAAAATCTGGGTTAATGGCATACCGAGACGAAGAGCCCAGGAAAAGTCTGCAAGTTGATATGCACAGTATCTTTCCTGTTGCTCAGCAATTGGAATTTGTTTGAAGTTTTTATGTAGTATTATGAGCTGTTCTGCAACGGAGACGGATTCACGTAAAGTATAACTTTGCTGTAGCGAAAGGCAAGGCTGAATATCCCACTTGCTGAGTTGCCTCATCGTAAGAGTTGCTGAGTCTTTTTTGCGTTGTAATTGGTTTAGATTGAGAAGAAGCTGGCCAGCTATGGTCGTGTTGGAAACGTCTAACTCTTGGAAAGATAAGTTGCGGAAGTCGAATCGTCCAGAACAGTCACTCTCACTAAGATTAAGCTTGGTACATGACGAGCTACGAGTACTCAGAGGAGCATTGAGGTCACAGACTGTTAATTGTATCTCGCCAGAACAACGGACACTGTGAATCCTAAAAAAGGTATGAATCGCACACCGTATTAAGTTCACTTCCTGCTCTATTGACAGGTCCTCCAGCCAAAGTCCATCGAGGATGTTGACATTGTCATGCAGAGTAATGTGCCTTTTAATTGTAGTTGATGCAAGTGTGAGGCTACCTATGGTTGAGGTAGAGATGCCAAAGCAGTCTAATCCTTCACCACCGTAAACATATATTTGGTCAGCTTGAAGATTGGCGAGATTCACTATAGGTTGCCCTTTTGTTTCAGTGAGACTGAGGGCGTCACCAATATAGCCAGAGACGTCAAGATGTGTGAAGCGGCTGTGATTCAGGTGAAGGCCATCGAGAAAAAAGGCATTATTAAAGGACAATCTGAATGGAATTTCTAATTCGGTGAGGTCTGCTTGTTCGATAACAACACCCCCAAAACACACTTGGTCGAAATCCTGCGGGAGTGAGTCGGTTTCAAGCAGAGGGGTTATTATTTGCCGTAAACATTTGATGTGCCGGTTCCTAATGACGCGTGCTGACCATTTTTTACTCTGAAGAATGGCTACTGCGTCTTCTGGTTTTATTTCGGGTAGCCGAGGAATATCAGAACTTGGCTGGTAGGAATGAAGTGGCGGTTTAATCCGGTCCTTTATGATGTGTTGTTCTTTCATGGCTTGTTGCTTCCTTATACCAAATGTTACGGAAAATGTGTCGCAAGTCAAGAATATCGTTATAAGAACGCCCAAAAAAGCAGAAACATCACAGCATACTATGATTCTTGACATCTCCTCCGAGCAATGTATGATTGAGCGTAGATAATAGAATCTATCCAGTATTGAATGTTAGCATAGGCACTATAGTGTAAGAAATGGGAAAGAAACGAATTAGCAAAAGCCTATTGACACAACTGTCTGACCTTGACGACCATCTGTACCTTCTTCGACAACATCTTTTGGGACTGGGAGAAGACCAAGCTTATTTGAAAGCTTTAAGTGCAGAGCTTAGGGTTCTTGTTTGTTTTTCTGGCGGCACTGAAGGGCTTTTGTGGCGAATGGTTGACCGCGTAAATGTCCCGGACGCAGTAGAGTTACAACTGGCGGGGAACGTTAATGTAAACCATCCTCTTGCCGCTGGTTTAAGTCTTGTTTTTATCCCGATCCAACGGGCTGGATTTGGGCATCCTGCGGTCCCACCTAATTTGTACACTCTAAAAAAGGTGATAAAGCGTTCTGAAGCAGTTTTCGTTTCGGGTAAGGGTATAAGCCATGAGCACTTAATCAAGGCGGTTGCCCAGCAAATGGGGTCAGCTCACGAGGATGATGATATTGAACTCTCGCTGGCTACGCTTAATCAGATGTTCATTAATGGGACACAACCATATATTCCCATATTTGCCACCGATTCACAACTTGTCCTCCAGGTTGGCGAACGGGTCCTGAGTGCGGCCGAAGGTAGTCTGGGATTCAGACGGAAAGTTCGTGGACCAGAATATGGTAATTTCTCCGTCGTTCTGAGGATGGGGTATTACGAAATCTCCACAAGCAAGGTAATGGTTGCAACACTTCGATCCTTTGTAGCAGAGGTGGATTTGATAATCTCTTTGAATGAAACAGAGATTGCATGTGAGGTACGGAAAGGTGGCAAGGAGGTGAAGACATTCGGTCTGAAACATCCCTCGAATTGGGAACCCAAGGTAGATGCTGTCCTCATTATATCCTATTCCTCCAAAGCAAAGCAGATGCACGCAATAGTCAATGGTCAAAGCCAGGATGATGGAATTTCCTGCGAAATTGGGTGGGTCCATGCGGAGGACTTGGTTCCCACAGAAATCCCCAAAGAAAAGGACTATCCAGTCTATAGACAGTTTCTGTTAACATATAGCCGTCTTCTTTCATCAAGAGATTGCAATAGTTTCCTGGAACTTGAGCTTCAGAGAGATGGTAATTGGAAATCTCCGGATGGGACGTTACTTGTTAATGTGGAAGAAAATGAGGATGATGGTCAGATTTTCCCCAGCTAAGTGCGGAGTTTCCAAGGCCACTTGACCAAACTTTACGGCATTATCGAGCGATTGATGCAGGCAACTTTCGAGACCAAAGACCAAAAACTTAAACCGCTGCTGGCAACTTTAGAATACAAAGCCCGCGAGTGTAAGCAGTGTATCGAGAGACGGCTGGCTGTGAGAAACTAAGGGAGAATGGCGAAGAGCAAGAAAAACAGTAGGGTTGAATGGTCAGAAGATGAGGTTAAGTTGCTCAAGAGACTTTTCCCGCGTGGAAGAGCAAGGGAGATAGCTGAGCGAATTGGGCGGCCTTTGACAGCAGTAAAACATAAAGCATACAGCATGGGGATTAAAACAAGGGAATGGCGTCTCTGGTCAGCCAATGAAATCAAACTGCTCAAGAAACTTTATCCAAGTGAGAACACGCAAAGCATAGCCGATAAACTTGGGCGGTCTCGGATTTCGATCGACCATAAAGCATGTAACATCGGCCTCAAAAAAGTGGGAACAGCTCGCGTTTGGTCAAGACAAGAGGAAGCCCTGCTTAGGAAACTACACCCAGATAATAGCATACGGGATATAGCGGACCAACTTGGACGCACTGTCCAGATGGTAGCAGGTAAAGCACACAAATTGGGACTTAGAAAATCGCCTGTCTGGTCGAAGAGAGAACTAAACCTCCTGAAGAAACTATATCCAAGTAGAACGGCACAACAAATAGCCGACCAGATTGGAAGAACAGTAGTGGCGACACAATTGAGAATAGCCAAATTGGGCCTTAAGAAAAGAAGGCGAAAGGCAAAGACGTAAAAGTGCTACTGGCCTATTTGGCTGTCTGGAATTAGTAGTAAAACATAGACCGAGAGGCAGAAATGAAGCAGTGTACCAAATGTAAGAAGTTAAAAAGCAAGAGTGAGTTCGGTAAAAGGCCCGGCACTAAAAGCGGAGTGTGTTCATGGTGCAAAGACTGCGTGCGGACATATTTGCGAGAGCGTTATAAGAAAGAGGGGAAGGGCCTGAAGCAATATTATCGATATGAGGAGTGCCATCGAGTTGTTGACGGGGTACAACAAAAGCGATGTAGAAGGTGCAAGAGGTGGAAGGCCGAGAGTGGCTTTTACAAAGCACACATCAACAAAGATGGTTTGGCGGTGTGGTGTAAGGAATGTGCAAATAAAGCTACCAACGAGTCTCATAAGAAGCGGCAGAAGACTATAAAAAGCTAATAAAGAATAGCGAAGATGCGTGCTCAGAACAAAAAAATATTTAAGAGGGTACTGCTGGCCACAGCGGCAGTTGTCGTTTATTTACTCTTCATATTATGTAGAGACAAATCCGTTGACCACTTCAAGCGTGGGACTGCCCTTGCAAAGAAAGGTGAAAATGACCAGGCCATCTTATACTTCGACAAGGCCATTAAGATAAAACCAAGGTTTGCTGAAGCCTACAACAATCGGGGTCGAACTTATCATAGCAAAGGTGAGTATGACCAAGCCATCTTAGATTACACTAAGGCACTTGATATAAAACCAATGTTTGCTGAACCCTATTGCAATCGGGGAATTGCTTATGATACTAAGGGCGAATATGACAAGGCTATCTTAGACTTCAACATGGCCACTGAGATAAGCCCAGGGTTTACTGAAGCCTACTACAATCGTGGGAATGTCTACGGAGTTAAAGGTGAATAT
>DATKYR010000050.1:0-6520 GCA_035528395.1 Sedimentisphaerales bacterium | reverse complement strand
CACACTGCCTTCAGTTTGGCGTTCAAGCCCACCCAACACCCCCAGGAAAGTGGATTTGCCTGTGCCGGTCTTCCCGGCAATTACCACAATTTCACCCCTGTTCACCGATAAATTAATCCCCCTGAGGACGCGAATCTCCTTACGTTTGACCGTGAAACTCTTCCTGAGGTCCTTGCACTCCAGGAGAATGTCGCCCTCTCCAGTCATTTCATTAGCCATGTTAATATGCTTCCTTATTGGCGAGTAGTGAATGGTGAGTGGTGTAAAAATCACCCGTCACTCATCACTCGTCAATGGAATATCAAATGCTCCGTAGCGCATCAGCCGGTCGCTGACGGGCAGCGATGAAAGCAGGGAAGCTCCCCGCGATGATGCCTCCCAAGAATGCCAACGCGAAACCAAGCACTAATACCCACGACGAAATAATGATATGTACCCCAGCTTCAATGCCACTCAACATCTCAATGGGAACAAACAGCAGTATAGCGACCGCGACCAGGCACCCGAGAATGCCACCTATAATGGCTTGCAAAACGGACTCCGCCAGGATTTGCGAGACAACATCTCTATCAGTCCAGCCGATGGCTTTCAGAATGCCAATATCCCGTCGCCGCTCGATAACGGAGGTCAACTGAGATTTCAAGGCAAATAGCACAGCGCAAATGCCAATGATCATGGTGAGCAACCAGACGCCGCCTTCATTCATCCCCATCACTTTCGAGGCAGGCTTGTAACAGGCATAACTGGAGACAACGAGATCCGGAAGTAATTCCTTCACGTCCATGATTGCATCGTCCTGTACCTTCGAGCTTGCCACCTCGACAAGAACCACATTTATCTTGTCGTCAATAGGTGACCCAATTACTCGCTTCTTTATGACCTGCCGTGCGTCATCGATGTGCATGTATACGTCGGCCTTTCCAGGCCGAATGCCTGGATTGAGGATCCCGATAATCGAAAAAGTGCTTCCTGCAATAGTGATCTTGCTGTCAATACTCAATTTTGCCGACAAAGCATAAGCCTCCTCCAGCATGACCACGCCCTTGTCCCCAGGCCAGAGAAATCGGCCGCTCAAAACATCTCCTGCCGCGCAACAGGTCGTACCGACAGCCAAATTATTACGTGGATCGAACCCGCCGATGGTAAAAGTCCGCTGAGTTTCCGGGTCTTTCAATCGGAATAGCAGGTACGGTGCTGCATCTCGCACGGTTGGAAGCTGCTTCACCTTACCTACGAAGGTTTCGTGAATAAGACCAGCCGCCACGCCCATTGCAATAAACCCTTCGTTCTGCTCGTCCAGTAACTTCACAGAGTTTTGTGGCATAGAGGCGGGCACAAAGGCGATAAAATGTGTTCCAGTGCCGCTCAAGACCCCACTCGCCGCATTTTTGGAGAAAATAAGTATTGTAACGAGAACGACCATAATCGCTACAGCCAACAGGTAACCTAAAATGTTGGCCAACGTGCGTCCTTTTCTCCGTATTAATTCACGCCATGCGCATTTCCATATATCGCTCATGGTTCTGACTCCTCTGTCAAAGGTTGTCATATACTTTGTAGAAATATATCACCATCTTCGGGCAGTTGCAACAGCATTAGCCGTTCTCTTTTAACCGGTGTTGCGGAATCGAAACCCCTGGCAGCTAGCCACTCAAAAGCACGAGTTCTTGCTGCAGGTGAGATGCGCCCTTAATCTTATCCGATACTTCTTCAACTCCCTTGACAATTCTTTAGCTCTACCTTCTGTATGTTTGTCCAGTTCAACCCAGAATTTTCTACTATGATTTTTGACCTTTGTATGAACTAACTCGTGCAGGAGAACATAATCCTGTAGTTCCTCTGGCAAAAAAGCAATATTTACATTCAGGTTGACGTTATTCTTGCCCGAACAACTACCCCATCTTGTTTTCTGGCAACGGAAGCCTGCTTTATTGTAGGATAAATTGTGCTTTTTAGAAAAATAATCAAGACGATCAAATAAGTCATTCTGAGTTTTTTCAAGGTCGATGTTTAAATCAGGCGTGTCCCGGCATTGGGTATGTTGATCTATTTTTTGCAGTTGTTTTTGAATCCAGGAAATTTTTGATTTTAGAAATTGTTTCGCTTCACTTAAGTTGCCACCTCTTGGAATAGTCACAGTTATAGTTTTGTCAGGACGGACAGTTATCGCCAAGGTAACTAACCCAATCACCGTATTCTTTCTGTGCCTTTTTAGTTTTGATTGTCTTGGGGATGATGTGTTCCAGATGCACCTCGTTGCCAGAATTTATAACGTATTCCCCTTGATCGGCTATCAAATCATATTCAAATTGCTCTAACAGATATTTAGCCCTATCTGCATTTCCCTTGAAGCTATGATTTGCAAGTTTTTCTCCAAATACCTCGTTTCCAGGAAAATGCTTTTTCAATTGATTCTTTATTTTGTTTACAATATTATCTTTGCCGACATTAGTAAGCTTTGGGAAAATATCATCAAGCTCCCCTGTTCTGTATTCACAGATATGTCTTCTAAGCATAAAAGTTTCGATTAATATTAATATTTTCATGACTGTTTTATCATCGATATTTTGCTGAAATAAGCTCAGAAAGAAAGTATAAGCGGGTGTAGATGATATTCTGTGTAAGTTATAAAGGTGTTTATTAATATTTTTATTGTCGAAAGTTCTATTGATTATTTTCCCATAGATGTCAGCTGCTTTTTTCAGAGATTTAGCGAATTCTATTATCGATATTTTCTTGGTTATTTTAGGAGAGACTATTTTCTGCTCATCACTTGATGACTCAGATTCCTCGTTTTCGTCACTATGGATTTCATCCCCGTTTTGGTATTCTTCAAAATTATTGTAAAGTTTATATTCGGGCAAAATATTAGATTCTTTTACCGTTGTTAAATAGTATTTTTTGAATTCAAAAATTAATTTCGAGACGGTAATTTTTCTCTGCAATATCCCCATCAAATACTGTCGGAAGAAATTGTCTGTTTCAATGCCATCTAAGCTTACAATAACACTTTTCCAATATCCTCTAACCTTTTTTAAAGTTTTTTCATCAACTGCTGAGGCATGTCCCAGCAGAAAGTTCTTGATGATATCTGTCGGACTGAGCTTTAATCCTCTATTATTTATGGTTTCAAATAACTTATAGGCATCTTTTGCTTTTTCTGTGTCCAACCGGACTACTATGGTATTGTTTATTAGCTTAAACCAATATTCATTAAGCTGATCGTAATCAAATACTGAGATCCATTTTTTAAATTCAATATATGCATTCAGCAGTCTTTTGTTTTTTATTTCAGACTCAGTATTTATATCAGTTTCATTTTTTAACTCAAGCACCTTTGAATAATCGGGTTCATCAAGGTCACCCAAAACAATTTTATTTTGTTTATTACGGTCTATCCCTTGGCAATAAAGAGATGCGTCTATTTCATTCGCAATCTCTTTCTTATCTAACTCTACAAATCTATCCTTAATAGCCTCCATTAAGAGAGACAGCGATATTATTCTTTGTTGCCCGTCTACTACCTCTAGTCTCTATACAAGCGTGACATCTTGAATTTTATTTTGCAGGGTTTGATAAAAATGCTCGAAATGCCCTGTATCTTTGCTTATAAAAGGTTTCAGAAAAAACCAACCATAAACAATACAAAGATGCAAGGAGGCATTTCGAGTGAAAAAGAAAATAACAAAGAAACTCAAGCGACGCAAGCAAAGAATTCAATATCGACTCCGTGAAATCCACTGGAAAGAACAGGACAAGCCGATGTTCTCCGCCAAGAACATTCACTACGACATCGCGGACCGAAGCCGTGGTTTAGCGTATGGCGGGATTGGATGCATGCAGCTTCTGGCCAAACAAACGGGATTGGTCCAAGCCATAAACGATCAATTGAAGTTGCTCAAACGACATGTGCCCTATTATGAGTCGGATCATGTCCTGAATATCGCTTACAACATTCTCTGTAACGGGGACTGCCTGGAAGATCTCGAACGATTAAGGAACGATGAGGTCTATCTGGATGCCCTCGGAGCCCAGCGGATTCCGGACCCCACCACGGCGGGGGACTTCTGCCGCCGCTTTAGCCAAGCGGATGTCGAGACCTTATTGGACATCATTAATGGAATCCGCTTGCGTGTTTGGCGAACGCAACCTGACGAATTCTTTGAAGAAGCGGTTATTGATGCTGACGGTATGATAGTTGAAACTACCGGCGAATGTAAAGAGGGCATGAATATCTCTTACAAAGGCATCTGGGGTTATCATCCATTGGTGGTTTCCTTAGCCAATACGGCAGAGCCTTTATATCTGGTCAATCGCAGCGGCAATTGCACCAGCAGTGAAGGTGCGGCGAAGTATATTGATCGGGCGATGGATTTATGTGATACCGTGGGTTTCAGAAATATACTCGCCCGGGGTGATACCGACTTTAGTCAGACCAAGTACCTGGACCGTTGGGACGGCAGAGGGACAAGGTTTATCTTTGGTATTAACGCAATGCCGAACTTAATAGAGATAGCGGACAACCTGTCTGAGAGCCTCTGGCGGCCGCTTTTGCGTCCAGCCAAATATGAGGTGAAGACGCAACCAAGACGTCGAACTGACTTGTGGGAACAGACCAAACGTGATTTGGATACCAGGCAGGAATGGAGCGGGCTTCTGTTTTATCTTGAGCTTCTCTCGGAATTTCAAAAGATGTAGGAGTGTTTCGGGGCTTTGATCTTTGAAGGATATTTCGAACGGTAGAGGCTGAGATAAAGATATTCAAGAGGGCCATCTGGTTTGCTATCATATGAGTCCGAACAGTTCAAAGATGAGTTTGGCAAGGATTTTCAAGTAGTTTCCTTCCGAATATTCCTATAGAATTAATCCATAATCGATATTCAGGGAGTTTACATAAGCCCTTGAAATTAAACAAGTTCGAATTTTTGAGTAGGACAGTGATAAACGCCGTTTTCCACTGCGATCTCATTGATTCTATCTAAACGCATTGTCGTTCTATTGCTAAAAGCTATAGTCCGACGGCTGGTAACCATACCCCACTCAGACCCGTGACAGTCGGGAGGTGGTTTGTTCAGAGAGAAATCCAATGCCTTTACTGATAATAAGAGTAATAGCAAAAGCATTACCAACAGGAACAAGATCATGAACCGAACCATATTTCTAATCTACTGGCAACAACCAATCCTTTCGAGTTGTGTTTTCTATTATATCGGGTTTTATCATGCGTACGCTGTCCAAAATGATCTACGGGACTTCACGATCCATTGACGCCCTCCATATCATGAACCATTGCTCCCGAGAAAGCTTTATTTGTTCTGCCTCGACAGCTCTTCTTATGCGATCAAGATTACCGGTCCCCAGAATCACAACGAAGTCAGCTGGGTGATTAAGTATCCAGGCCAGTGCAACCTGGTCAATTGAAATTGCTCCCAGTTCATCTTCTATATCCTTCAGCACCTGGCGCAACCGCACAATCCGTTCAGTATTCTCGTGGAATAATGTTCCACCCCCAAGGGGAGACCAAGCCATCGGAGAGATCCTTAATCGTTGGCACATGTCCATTATGCCATTGTCCTGCGCTTCCATGTTAAGTACAGAGAATTCGATCTGATTTGTTACAAGGGGGACGTCCGTTTGTGACGACAACAGCTTGAATTGAGATGGAAGGAAATTGGATACTCCAAAATGAAGTACTTTGCCTGATTCTTTCAGACGGGAGAATGCTTCGCCTACTTCCTCGGCATTCATCAAAGGATCCGGGCGATGAATGAGTAGAAGATCAACATAGTCAGTTCTCAGATTCTTCAAAGATTTCTCAACAGAATCGAGGATGTGTGAAACACTCGTATCGTAATGTTTGATTGAAGTCTCCGGACGATTCTTCGACACCAATTTAATGCCGCACTTTGTGACCAGTTCGATATTTGCTCTGCGAACAGAGCTTTCGGCGAGCGCAGCACCGAATAAGCTTTCACAGTTGTAGTCCCCGTAGATATCTGCGTGATCAAAAGTCGTTATGCCGAGTTGTAGACAAGAGTGGATCATTTCTTGGATTTCAACTGGACTTTTATCCCAGTCTTTCAGTCTCCAAAGTCCGTGTGTCATCCGAGAGAACTCAGGCCCTTCTGGTGATATCTTGATTCGAGAAGAAATCATTGGCATTTATCCTTTTCATATCTAAGATTGCAAGACGCCAAGTATTATATCTTGCAGCCATCATATGTTGCAATGCTGATTGTGTAGTACCACCATCAGGGCCATTCTGGTCAACCCTGCAGCTCGTGGGTAACTGGAATAAAGATCGTATTAGTCAGCCGACTGCGACTGCTCTTGCTGTTCTTTCTCGGCGGGTTTTGGCTGTTTGTTCTTATTGTTCTTTGCTTGCTCGGCGGCTAACAAATCTGAAACTGTTGGTTTGTCCAACTGGCCGCCTTCCAAAATCAATTTCACATCGGCAGCGTCGAGAGTTTCATATTTGAGCAGGGCGTTTGCTATTTGCTCGAGCCGATGTTTGTTTGCT
>DATKYR010000049.1:0-11627 GCA_035528395.1 Sedimentisphaerales bacterium | reverse complement strand
GTCGAGCTGGCTGCGGTCGGCCTGAATCGTCAGCTCAAGGCTGTCCGTAATCTCCACGGACAAGCGGGTCTCCAAACCGACGACATGGCGTATCCATGTCTCAACGTTCATCTCAGCAAAAGTCGGGTCAGGCAGGCGCGTCAGTCTGGAATAGGAAGCAATGAAACCTCCTAACACCTCGGAGCGTTCAGCGATGATCTCCAAGCCCTCGCGCACATCATCCTCCCAGCCCTGAGAGCGGGGTTCTTGCCTCAGAGACGTTTGCAGACTCTGAGCCACGGATTGAATGGGCGTCAGGCTGTTGTTAATCTCGTGACGCAGAATTTGAATCAGGCGTCTCCATGCCTGGCGTTGCTCTTCGTGGAGAGGATTTTCTGCTGTTGGCTTTTGGGCTGGTCGACGGCCATACTCCGAACGTCAGCATGACCAACCCACGATACAAGAACTCTCTTTTTCATCGCACATAGTCCCGTTTGTAATAATACAAAAATTATTGTATTCAGGATTTGGGCTCTGTCAATCCCAATCTTTAATTCTCCTGTTTCCTGGCCATTGTTGAAAGAATAAAGCCAATCATTGCCAATATACCAAGAACTTTTCATAAAATAGGTTCTTCCGAGTAATGAGTAGGTGGGCTTGAGGCGGTCCAAGGCAAAGATTCAAGCCGTGGCAACCGACATGGCCAGCGGGTACATCGCTGCGGTATTGGAGCACCTTCCCAAGGCCGATTTGGTGCTGGATCATTTCCACCTTGTTAAGTGGTTTAACGAGAAGTTATCCCTGCTACGCCGGCAGTTATATCGTGAGGCCACCCAGATGCAGAAAACGGAGCTGGAAGTGGCCGCACGAACTGCCAATGCCCTTAAAAATCGTATCAAACAGGCGACATTCCCTGCTCATAAGGATTTTGAGACTTATGACTTCAGTGTAATACGTTCGCTAAACAAGCAGAAGATATTGGAATTGTCCCGAGGCGAGTGGATCGATAAGAAAGAGAACTGCTGTCTGGTCGGCTCACCTGGCACCGGTAAAACCCACATCGCGATTGCTTTAGGACTGGCTGCGTGTCGAGAGGGACGCAAGGTACGGTTCTTTACGGCTGCGAGCCTGGTCAATCGCTTGGAGGAGGCGCGCAAACAGTATCAGTTAGAACGATTCCTGAGACAGTTGGACAGAACTGATCTGCTGATATGCGATGAGCTCGGCTATCTTACCTTCAGCCGTACAGGAGCCGAACTTCTGTTCCAGGTCTTTGCTGACCGTTACGAGAGGGGCAGCCTGCTGATTACCAGCAATCTCGCATTTAGTGAATGGGTACAGGTCTTCCAGGGAGAACGAATGACCGCTGCTTTGCTGGATCGCCTAACCCATCATTGTCACATCTTCGAGATGAACGGCGAGAGCTACAGGTTCAAGCAGTCCGTACAAAAGGGTAAGAACAAGAGAAAGTAAAATTGTACTTGTGTGCCTCCCGATGGAGGCTTATTATGTGGCCTGGGTGTGGCCGAATTGCGTGCCGACCCGTGGCTGTTTTACATGCCGATTACCAGTATAATAGGCTGTAACAAAACATTTAAGTTTCACACCAAAGGCGAATCTTTGGCGGGACCACCGTCTCACTGAAGCTGGATTGGTGCTGGGCGGGTTATGGCGCTCTGGCCTTGAAACTTTTCTGCTACAGTCTCGGAAAAATTCTTATTTTTTTATACCCAAAGCGTTCAGTTGTGTTATAAGTGGCGGTCATCCTGAGCTTGGGAAAGTAACTCACAGATGCTTGAAGATACTCCCAAAACCAAAAACGTCTATCGCCTATATAGATACCCTCAAGGCAAGATTCGTCTGTCTGAAACAGTGCCGAAGTTTGCTGCCAAAATAGTGTTGAACTCGTATATAAAAATGTTAAAATGTAAAGGTTTAACTGATTGGAATAGCTATAAACTACGACCGGTTGAAGGAAAAGAAACATCGGTCGTGTCTGGATATTAGCTCCTTTTATCACTTATCTGTTGGGATGATGGAGCCTGAAATCAATGAATCGGCGACCATTCTTAACAAAGCGTAAGTTGTTTGTGGCAGTTGTTGTTGCAGTTACAGCTAGCGTAGCAGGTGTGCTGGTTAATCACTACCTGAAAGGATCTGCTGAACTACAGGTTACGCTTTGTCAGCCTATTCCGAATCCCCAGAACGACAACCAAATACAGTTTATGGTTATTGAAAGCACGGGTTCCAAAGCTGCGAGAGAAATAACGGTAAAGGTAACATATCCGATATCTGTTCAACCTTTTGACTATCGAATCGAGACATTAGACCCACTTAGTGAAGAGACAAGAACAGATTCGTATTTGAGGTTCAGGATACCCCGATTGACATCGGGTGATTACGCACTAATAATCTTCGTGGTAGGCACAAGTGAAATAGAACCGGAGGATGTTCGTATCGCTCATGACGAATGTGCTATACCTGCTGAAGAAATAAAACATGTAAAAATAACATATTTTAAGGAGTGATATTATGAAAAGGGCATTACCGATCTGTGGGATTCTTCTATCCCTATTACTTTTGACATCCTGTAAAGAAAATGGCAATCAAACTAATGCCAAGGAAGGTGGGACGAAGAAAATCGTTATAGTAACTCCTCTGAGCCATCCTTCGCTTGACCAATCAATTGATGGATTTCGCCAGGGTTTGGCTGAGAAAGACTACACGGAAGCTAATGTAGAATTCATATTTATGAATGCCAGCGGTGATCTTGGTAAGATTGCGTTCCTTGTCAAATCTGCGATTGCCCGCAAGCCCTCATTAATATTCGTTCTTACTACGCCAGCTGCCGCCGAGAGCATCAAGCTAACTAACCCTGCAGGAATTCCAATGGTATACACGGCTGTGACTGACCCTGTTGAGGCGAAAATCGTGACCAGTATGGAAAAATCTGAAACCTTAGCTACGGGAGTGAGTGATAGGTATCCCGTGAAGGAACAAGTAAATATGTTCATGCGGATTTTACCGACAATGAAAACTGCGGGGCTTATATATAATCCAGCAGAGGCAAATAGTCGAATATTGGTAAAACAAACAATTTCCGCTTTAGAAGAAAATAACATTCAAGCTTTAAGATATGAAGTACATTATGCATCCGAGATTTCGAGTCGTGTAAAGCAAGCCATCCTACTAAATGATTGTATTATCGTAAATGGCGACAACCTTGTGACGGAAAATCTTGCAGAGGTTATCAATCTCTGCATCCAGTCAAAAAAACCCTTATTTGTTGGAGATCCGGATAGTGTTCGTAGGGGGGCAATTGCAACAGTTGGACCAAGTTATTTTGCTATAGGCAGACAAACCGGTATTAAGGCAGCCCAAATCTTAGACGGTAAAGATCCAAGAAATATTCCATCTGAATACCCACGGTCATTTGATTATATCATAAACACTAAAGCGGCTGAGGCTATGGGAGTAAAAATACCAGAAGATTTCTGGTTTAGCCGTCAGATTTGGGAAAGCAGGATTTCTTCTTCAAAATAGTAAAATATATTTCTGTTTAAACAGAAGTTGAAAACCTATGTTTGACAGCACCTTTTTGAATATGTTGAGTATAGTGTTTGGTGAAGGCGCAAAATACATACCTTTTGTATTAGCCGCCGCAGTTTTATTTCGGTTGGCGCACTTTCCAGATATTGGAATTGAAGGAACCTTCGCTCTTGGTGCATGCTCCATAGCTTTTGCATCGAGATTAGGATTACCCGTATGGATTGGTTTTTCCACATCGATTATTTGCGGTATTCTTGGGGGCATACTTACCGGAACATTATTTATAAAGTTTAAACTAAATAGTTTGATTTGTGGAATCATTACAGCTTTTATTGCTTATAGTATGTGTTTCTGCCTGCTTGGGTTCGAATCAGTTGCTGATTGTCCAATAATTTTAAGCGAGAACTGGGTGTTTATTTTTGGATTGTTGTTTGGAGTCGGCATATGTTTGTTTTTCTCAACGCGCTTCGGTCTTTCTTACCGACTCGCTGGAGAATCGCCCGATTTTTTGAGGCAACTTGGACTTTCTCCCAACAATAGACTGTTGTTCTTACTTGCCCTCGGAAATTGCATGGCGGGAATCGCCGGTGCCTTAGTAACTGGTGTCAAAGGAGGTGTCAATATTAGAATAGGAAATTTTATGCTTTTCCAGGCCATTATTTCTTTAGTAGTTGGGGAAGGAGTATTATCAGTTTTTATTGCATTATATAAACATCTTCGCAGAACCCCGTCAACGATTCTTCCTAGCTGCTTTAAACGCTTGCGATTAGTCATGCGGGTTGCTTTTTCTGGAACAGGTGCAGTTTATCCATTATCGGCTGCGATATTGGGATCCTTCTCTTATTGGCTTATTTTCAATTTGTGTACAATGTACCTGCCTGCAAACGAGTGGACGCGACTTGTCTTAGGTTTAACTACTGCAGCTCTTCTAATAATAGGTGTGCAGGTTTCAAAAAAATATCACAGATTTAGTTCCTGGAAGTTTCACGGATATATCAAATGATTATCGCGCAAAACTTAGAATACAGTTATGACACTCATCGCCGTGACTTCAAACTGGAGTGCGCTTCATTTAGGGCATTCCCGTCTGAGATTACTTGTATAATAGGTAGCAACGGTAGCGGTAAAACAACGCTCTTAAAGTTGCTCAGCGGTGCTGTTAAACCTCAAAGTGGCTCAATAATGATAGCCGGGGAGACTCTGATCGATCTCCCGAAGAGTAAGGTTTTACGTGTTGTAGGACGAATAGATGCTGCGGCGAGTAAATCCTTAGTTGATGAACTCTTAGTAGCAGACCATTTGGCGTTAGCTTTAGCGACTTCAGGAGAACCAGTACCTTTTTTCCCTCGCCTATTGAATTCAAATAATTTGCCTGCGCAATCTCGTTTGGGAAACGAACTTACTTCTGAAATCAAAAAACTACTATATAAAAGGGTTGCGGAGCTTTCATCGGGCCAAAAGCAAACGATTACCATCGCATTAGCTATCATGAACGAAAGAAAAGTAATTCTAGCAGACGAAGGCGCGGTGCATTTAGATGTAAAAAACGCACGGCGTTTCTTTAACAATATGCGTCGCATAGCTCTTCAAAACGCTTTAGCTTGCGTAGTTGTTACTCACGACCTTTCACTAGTGGCAGAATTTGCCGATAGGATCTACACGTTGCAGAAGGGTCGTGTAGGTGAAATGAAACGCAATCCTAACGATGACATTAAATCAATAATTTCGCGACTTGAGAAGCTATTTTCTTAGATAGACCCCTCCTTTAATTTTGCTCAGTTTTCTTACAGTCTAATATTGCCCCCAGAGCCTAGTCAAAGTGGTAGAAAAGCGTAGATAATAATTGACGTTGTAGACAGGTCTTTGGTTTTCGTTGCTCCTGTTTCTGGGTATCATTGGGGAATATTTCCAGTCCCCTTGAGTATCCCTTAATATCCCCCATGGTCGGGCCAGTTTTAGCTTTTCACGCGAAAACCGCATTTTTGAGGCACTGGCAGGGATTTTGAAACACCCGGAAAAGAACTGTCGACCCGATGTTCAACGTACCAACCTATTTTATAATACGAACGCGCATTGTGGGACATTCGCAGACGAAAGTAGAATCCTTCTGTTCGTCAACATTTTATTCACTTCCGGCGTTTTGTTCACCACACCCCTGTGATTCACCCATCTCTTTCTCACATACACTTCTTAACTTTCTTCCGTACACATGTGGCACAAATAGCGACAGCCCCAAGCATAGTAGACCAAAACCTGCAACTACAATTGTTACTGAAACAGATTCAATCAATACACAACTGGCTGCGGCCAGATATATGATGCCGATAACAAAGGCGTACCAAAAGACGCATATAAGTTCCGGTGGAAAACACCAAGCCCAGTCAAAGACCTTTGAGTCTTGATGCCGCCGTAAGACACCGATGTAATGCCCCAGCTTGGTCCTTTTGACGTGCTCAGTAATCTGTCTAGGCCAAGCATTAAGAACCGTTCCGGAAATACACATATTTTTCTCTTCTTTGGCAATTTGGAGAACCAGACAACGATAATTGTAGCCAAGAGCGATGCAGTAGCACGCTCCGAGCAGCATAATAGATATCAGCCCGATTGAGCCGAAACAAAATGTCCAAATACTGATTTCTTTTGGGTATTTGCTCATTAGCCATACAAACCCCCCTAAGGCGGGCCCTATAATTACCAAGTATCTGAGAACTTCTTGCTCTCTATGCCTCAGAGCTTCCAGAAACAACTGGTGCCTAGCCTTGCAGAGCTGATATGTTTTATCTTCGTTAGTCACCATAATTATTCCCCTTTAGGCCTCCCGTGGTAAACTCGTTGTGATTCAGAGTAACGCCCAACACGGTTTTGCCTAATAAGATGTTCATAGTCTAAAATAGTATTTTTGTGTTAACCATGTGGTAAATTCATTATCATGAAAGTTGGCCGTACTATCACGGTTCTTGTAAAGGAATTAATTTCTACGATACCAAATTGTTGATGTTGCCTATTTTTCTTCATAATGAGAAAATTTAACTTGTCAGCCTTATTCTCGATAATAATACTATACCTTGTAGCCTAAATTCAAGAGGCATGTAGCATTTTGCATAAATAGAGTTGCCTAAAGAACATCTCCTACACTTTTAAAATACAGTTTTGTGATTGTATTTTCCGGCATTTAAGCCATTTTATTACGTTGGGACCACGTGCGCTTGTCAAGGAACAATAGGACCCCTGCAGAACCTCCAAATGATGAATAAAGCTTCTTTGAAAAGTTCATAAATGGGATAGTTTTGGTTAATCAATATACTCAAAGATGACCATTTGTTCAAAATTGCTGTGTAGAATCAAGGACCACAAGGGAAGCCCACAGGAATCTGTGCACGTACGTTTGTGCCATGCGCGCTGGGGCCACAGTCGTAGCTATGCGCCGATGTCTTGTTGATCAACTCAGAGAGCTCGAATCGAATGGTCAACATATCGGGGCCTTAGTTTTTATCCAACTTATTGCCACAATGCGGGCAGTAAGTGAAAGTGTTATTCACTATAGGTTCTTGACATATAGAGCACTTAGGTTCTTCTTCTGCTTCTGCATATTTTTTCCAAAGGTGATGAGCATCAATAGATACCATAAAATAGGATTGTTTAAGGGAATATACGCCCCCATAGAAAATATTTTGGATAGCTCCAGAAGTCCAGTTGTTATTTATAAATCCCTCTAAAATAAAATACAGAGTGTAAGCGTTGTCTATATCTAAGGCTTCCATCGCATTCGCAAAATATATCTCTTCGGTAGAGTCTTGTTCTGCACACCATTTAAAGACCTTCTCTTGTTGCGGGATTAGTGGTTTGCCCATAATTATATCCCCTTTCAAAAGAATTAGTGGATTTTACACAATTATACACCTTCCAAAAAAATTCCCAAAAAAATTATTGCAATCCCCGTAAGCGCATAAAAAAGCCCCCGCTACCTTTTAGACCAAGAGAGGAGAAAGCAGGGGCTTAAATGTGCAGTATTATTATCGACCTTTTGTATTAGCGAGTTCAATAAATAAGCCCCTGCTGACGTCAGTGTAGGGCGTCAGTTTGAAGGTGAAATCTTCGGATTTCGTAAGAAATATGAATGATCTTGCAGTATGTTTGCGGAAAGGAAAAATTCTGTGTGCTAAAGTAATGTTCATAAATCTTACGACTACTGCCCATATCCTATTGAGGACACTCTTAATTAGCTCCATGTTTTATCCAGCCTTTGTCTTCAAGTCTCTGCCACGCAATACGAATGTGTTCGGCTCTAAACATCTGATTTTTACGCTCATTCCATCCGTGAATGGCCTGAACTGCCGAATCTTGATCTCGAGCGGGCTGTTCAAAGTATGCAGCCACCCAATGAACACTGGAGAGAAGCTCCATGCCGTAAGGGGTTTCAAATCCTTCAATAAGGTCCGCCACCTGCTCAAGGCGTTGAACAGACTCAGGCTTGTTGGCAAGATATCTATCCGCCGCTTCCACCGCCTTTGATATCAGCTCGATTTCAGCATCGGGCTTCTGACTATCGCCGTAACCTTGAATATAATGCCCTTCGAGGATCTCAAGGATCTTATTCAGATTACGCGCATAGGGGCCATAATGTCCCGGCTCATAATTCAATCGCAACGGTTCCCCTGCTTCCTGCAAGAAGTAAGCGAGCTTGTGAATCTCCAAGAGGGTCAGTCGATAAGCAAGCTCTTTATACTTTTGAATAATCTTGATAAATAGGGCCCGAGCCACGGTCATATGAGGTTTCTTGGTTCGCACAGGCATGGTTTTGGCATCTGGCGTGCCGGTAGGTGGATATAGGAATACATGAACGTCAGGAACCTCCAGGAAGGCTTCTTTGATCAAGGGACGCACGTTATTCCAATCGAGGCCTCCAAGTCCACAACCCAACGGTGGCACGGCAATAGACTTGATATTCAGACGTTTAACCTGTTCGACCAGAGCTTTAAGTCCGGCCTGAATGTCCTCCATCTTGCTTTTGCCGCGCCAGTGTTGCTTCGTGGGAAAGTTAATGACGTATTTGGGCCCGATCATCGAACCAGTCTCAAACACGAACATCCGGCCAGGTTGGACTTGCTTAGCTTTACAGGCCCGTTCATAAGCTTTGAAGTTCTCAGGGAATGCCTGTTTGAACTGCAACGCAATTCCTTTGCCCATATAGCCTACGCAATTGACAGTATTCACAAGCGCCTCTGCGTCAGCTTGCAAGATATTTCCTTTAGTGATTACTACCATTGACAGGGCTCCTTCTGCTTAATAATAGTACCAGCTTCTTTTTACCCGAACAGCTTTGTGCATGTTACTGGAAAACTCGTTCAAGATCAACTGCACCTTAGCATTCATGTCAGAGTCAATAACTCCTATCATTTGGATTAGTGACCAAGGGCAGAACTTGTAAACCAGAAACTCAGCCTGCTTGCGTCGCTGGCGATCCATGTCGTCCACTGTATCTGCCCAATAGCGCTGGCTAACCATTTGCCAGTCCACTGCATCCAAATCGGAAAGGTCGTCAAACCATTCCGTGATAGTCGCGATCCCATGACCGTCCGAAAACACATAGTCTTGCCCACTCTCTGCAACAACTTGGACTGTTGAGGCCAAGTAGATTAAAGGTTCTTGTCCTTCGTCATATCCCTCCACACGCCCAGTTTTGAGCTGCAACATCATTGGGGATAAGTAGCCGAAATAGAACGCTACATAGTCATGAATACAACCTCCTGGCCCGCAAGAAATTTGCCTGACTCTGCGATGAGCCTGAATATCGGGGTTGTGAATAGGCCGGTACACCAGCCCATCGTTAGGGGTATGTTTGGGTGCATGAAGGCCCCCACGCTGCAAGCAGACACTAAGGTTATCCACGTGGATAAAGCGATAAATTGGCGTGGGATTAGGCACGGCCATTAGCTTGTAATCTCCTCCTTTGGCTTCATACGCACGCGGCCCATAATTGCTTTCGTTTCCTCGGGAAATGTTGACCGCAAATGCCTTAACATACGATTCTCGAACTGGCGAAACATGTAATCGCTCAAAGCATCAATCTGCTCTTTGCGAATTCTTAGCATATTCAACATACCCCATACTATTACACTGCCCTATGGTTATGCAAGAGATGTCTTTTCCACCCCAACTTCCCGGTTGTCGGACACGTATGCGTGTCACCAATTCATGCAGCGGGAGGAATAGGCATTTACCGCTTGTTTGCCATTATCGCTCACGGCAATTCGAATTATATCGTAACAACATCAATTTGACAAGGCCTTGTTTTGGAGATTACTTGACTTAGTGGTACGCCGAGATCGTGTGGCAGGAAAAAATCAGGCTCTATGGTAAAACCACCCGTCCTGGCGTTAGGGTTGAGGATCCTGGTAGCAACTCCGACATTCATTAAGGGGTTTTGCAGATGTAAGCTACGCTCTCAAAGTCTCTGGACATACGGCGTTCTTCTTCCTCTGCATCCTCGTTGCCAAGGTCGAAACTGTGATTTTGAGCTGAAAAATGGGTCTGGATTTTGCGACCAACCCTTTACAATTCTCTATTATGACAACTTGAGAAGTGAGATGATAATTACGAACGACAGGCTCGTCGGCATTAAGATGGTAAATCAGTTGTGAGCTCTTTCTTTCACAGCTCGACTTGGGTGCGGTGATTCATAGCGGGGGGGCGTTTCGAACATACGACCTATCAGATCTTTATGTCGGGGTCTGCGTGGCCGACAATGGATAAGTCCTGGAAAAGTCTTTGAACTCGCCCTCAATATTGGCTCTTAATGTTCGCTGGCAATTATAACTGGCTTCGTTTTCGTTCTTCTCCGGCAGCTCTCACAATCCCGAGTACCTACTTGTTTTTAGTGCGAAACCCCGGCAAGGCTTTTAGTCACAATCAATTTCGCCCCTTTGGTCTTCATCTTGCGCAAAGCCAGCTTTGCTTCTCTCATGTCATGTGAACCTAAGGCATCAACTACAACTCTCACGTTCTTGCCTCGTTGCAGCAGCCCCAACGCCGTCGCCATGACAGCATCTTCAGCGCCGACACCAATCAGAATAAACTCATCAGCCTGCACTTCACTCAGCAGCCTCTCTATTTTAGGCTCATCGAAAGGATCGATACAGCGCTTGTGCAGAATAACCTGCCTGTGCGTCTGCAACAAATCCACTGGCAAAAAATCGCTGTCGTCCGCCGGAAAACTTGCTCGATTGCTAAGCAATGTGTATCGTATCTTTTTTTGCCCATCAGTGCCATCAAGGCGGTAGTCGGTGTTGTTGCCGCCGTTGTTATTGCAGTATACCTCAGCAATCGATATTATTGGGATATTCTCGCACCTAGCCCAAGCCATCACCCTGCGAATACTGGCTAAGACCTTTCTGTGGTTCCTTATGCACGTATCACTCCCAGCAAGTAGAAAGTCTCTTTGCGTATCGATATCTATCAGGAAGTACCTGCGTGGCTTTTCAGGCAATTGCAGAGTCATTCTTCGGATTTCCTTACTTGAAGCTCGAATTCGCATTGAACCTGGGAAATGTCCTTATCTCCGCATACTATTAGCCTCATAGCGTCAAGGATACAAGCATCTTACATTATGGGACGTTAAAATTCAAGAAAATTCTTAATTTTTTCTGTTGCGCTTAGAATTCTTCTTGACGATTTGTCTTACGATCTTGTATTCCCACCGGTAGTAGAAACCGTTCTCAATACGTCTGCAAGCGTCTCTTACTTTCTCCGCACGAAGTTGACCATTTCCGCCTGTCATATTCTATATATCGGCGATTATAGGACTTTATCATAAGCTTTCTATCACAATCTTCGTTCCTTGATTTTTATATTACCTTTTGCAATCACAGTATTAATAAGGCTTTGGGGTAAACCTTTTGGCAATCAACCGCATGCAACGAGTTTGTTTCCGGTGGAGCCTTTGGAGGGGCATCACCCCGATAAGTCGTTGAAATTAAACAAGTTCGAATTTTTGAGTGGGACAACGACTATTGCCGTAAGGTACAAAAATTCATATCTCCGGCCATAGAACCGCAGCCCATACGTGGCCCAACAACTGCTAAATGACTATAGTGTGGGCA
>DATKYR010000048.1:0-7755 GCA_035528395.1 Sedimentisphaerales bacterium | reverse complement strand
GTCGAGCTGGCTGCGGTCGGCCTGAATCGTCAGCTCAAGGCTGTCCGTAATCTCCACGGACAAGCGGGTCTCCAAACCGACGACATGGCGTATCCATGTCTCAACGTTCATCTCAGCAAAAGTCGGGTCAGGCAGGCGCGTTAGTCTGGAATAGGAAGCAATGAAACCTCCTAACACCTCGGAGCGTTCAGCGATGATCTCCAAGCCCTCGCGCACATCATCCTCCCAGCCCTGAGAGCGGGGTTCTTGCCTCAGAGACGTTTGAAGACTCTGAGCCACGGATTGAATGGGCGTCAGGCTGTTGTTAATCTCGTGACGCAGAATTTGAATCAGGCGTCTCCATGCCTGGCGTTGCTCTTCGTGGAGAGTACGAGTCATATCGGACAGAAAGACCAACTGATGTGACAGACCTTTCTCCCGGTAGGTCGCGCGACGCAGCTCCCACCGTCCCACGCCGCCCGGAAGTGAAAGATCAACGATACGCGGTGCCGCCCCTCTCAGGCAAAGATCGAGTCCGAATTTCTCGGCGTGACAGCCTATTATCTTCTCATCGTTCAGCTTGAGCAATCGTCGACCGCTGTCATTGACCCACTGTAAAACACCGCTCGAGTCAAATCCGAAAAGGGCCACGTCGATCTCCGCCAGGATCTTCCGCAGCAGAGCCGTCGATTCGACGACGTCGAACCTCTGTCCCTGCAAGAACTGGACTAAACGATTAACTTCCCAGGCCAGCTCACCCATCGCATCGTCCTGGCGGGCGCCTCGGAGACGCATGGAATAGTCCCCCTCGCGCAAGGCACCCAGGAGGTTCAAAATCGTACGCAAGGGAAAGGCCACCTTGTTCTTGACAGTCAGGGCAAATCCTATCCAGCAGGCCAGCATAAGAATTGTCAGGTTCAGTTGAAAGGGGAGTTGAAAAGACCCCATCCATAACAGCACAAGAGCCATCAGGACACCGACCAGACCGCTCAATAAGGAGAGGACTGTAATCTTCCGTTCAAATCTCATTTTATTCAATCTGATACTTCTCAAGCCGACGGTACAAGGCCGCCCGGCTGAGACCAAGGGCCTGTGCCGCCTTGCTGATATCTCCGTCGTACAGATCAAACGCCCTGCGGACAGCCCAACGTTCGACATTATCCAACGTCATGTTCTCAAAATGCGGGCTCGACGGCTCCCCCAGATGCAGGCCAAGATCGGCCGGACCCAGCAATGACGCCTGCGCCATCAGAACAGCGCGTTCGATGGCGTGGTCCAGTTGCCGTACGTTACCCGGCCAGGGATAATCCAGAAGCGCCTCCAAAGCAGTATCACTGAAACCGGTAATCGCCTTTCTGTACTTAGTAACGTATTCTTGCAGGAAATGGATTGCCAGTAGCGGGATGTCCTCGGGTCGCTTTCGCAGTGGCGGCACATGGATACAGACGGTATTGAGACGATACAGCAAGTCCTGGCGAAAGCTGCCGGCGGCAACCTCCTGGTCAAGATCAGCATTCGTGGCCGAAAGGATACGGACATTCACATGACAGGTCCTGGATGAACCGATACGTTCAAATTCACCGCTTTCCAGCACACGCAACAGTTTCGATTGTAGATTCACAGGGATCGCGGCAATCTCATCCAGGAATAGCGTTCCTTCATCCGCCAATAGGAATCGCCCCATGCGATCGGCCTTGGCATCCGTAAAAGCCCCGGCCACGTGACCAAACAACTCGCTTTCGAAAACGGTCTCCGGCACGCTGGAGGCATTGACCGTAACCAGTGTTTTGTTCCTGCGAAGTGAGGCCGCGTGCAGAGCCTGAGCCACAACGCCCTTGCCGCTGCCATTCTCTCCTGTAATCAGGACATTGGCATCGGAGGGTCCCACTTTGGCGATGGTCTCCACGACCGGCCGCATTGCCGGTGACTCAGCGATCAGCATCTTGCGGCCTTGATCTTTGAGATAATCAATTTCCTGCGACAGCTTTCTGCTTTCGCGCAAGGCACGGCCCAGCTCGACTTGTGTTCGCAGGACGGATAGCAATCGCTCGTTCTTCCAGGGTTTTTGGACAAAGTCACGGGCCCCGCGACGCATTGCCTCAACGGCAAGCTCAATACTGCCCCAAGCAGTCATGACGACCACCGGCAGGGATTCATCAACTTGAGGGATTCTCTTAAGCAAGTCTAAACCTTGCCTGCCCGAAGTTTCGCCCCGTATATAATTAAGATCCATCAGGACAACGTTGAAATCATTGCTATTGACCGCATTGATGATCTCGTCAACGGATGAGGCCGTCTTTATTTCGTATCCTTCTGGTCTGAGCAGCAGACGAAGTGCTTTGAGCACATCCGCTTGGTCATCGGCTATAAGTATCTTGGACGTATCTGTAATCCTCTGCATGTTCGGCGCAGTCCTCAATAAGTCCAACTTGTATCCTGTTCACACTCACTCTTAAGTGTAAATATTACGAATATGTCAATTCAAGTTATATACTATACATTTTATTACGGGTAAATCAAAATCTCCAATATTCTATCGTACCCCACGGTGTCGGCGTGGATTTGCAGCGTTTTTAGCTGTTGAAGAAAGTCTCGCAGCCAGAAGGCTTCATAGCCAATTCCCACCTGGGGTGGAAACGCGGCTGTACCATCCCTCATCGTCCGCCTGCTGGCGCGGATCAGGCGGTGGGATACACCCTCAAGCCAGGTGACCACCTCAGCTAAGGTTGCAGGACAAGCAAGGGTATCGGTGATTTGCGCAGCCGATATAAGAGCAGCAATGGGAAGAAGCGAAACAAAGTTCTTAAACATCCAAGGCCTCTCTAACTATCCGTCAATGGTCTTATGCGACATTGTTCTTAGAGATAGTACTCTCCGATGGATTCCCTATTTCATATTGGAGTCTAAATCGGTGCGCGACAATGGTCAAGGAAAAATCGGTGGTTTTGCCTTTCCTAACCCCGGCCCGGCACCTCACCAACAATGCATCCAAACTTAATTATCTGTTTTGAGACTTGCGTACTTGCCTTTTTCTCCTGTTGCAGAATACATCATACGGTTTTCTTGCTATCTGTATCGGGCGCGATATACTTGCCTCTGAGAGTCCAATGCAGTAACGGCAGTAGCGACGCTAATTGAGGTGTTCTCCACTGCAGCTTGAGAAATTCGGGTCACTCAGTTTGTGTCGTATGGGACCGTATATACCGGATGGCTAAGTTTCCTGCTGGAGGACGAAGGGAACTGACAATGAAAACCAGAACAAATTGGCTGATTGCTATGGTAATCCTGGCGGGATGGCCAGCCTCGGTGGTCTGTGCGGAAACGGAACCTCTGTTAGTCATAGTTGTACTGTCTCACTTAGGGACCATATATAAGGTTTTTAATAATCAAGACTTACAAGAAATCGAGCTTATCTATTGTTTTGCGATAGAAATGACGCAAATTCACAAATGCCCGCTATATAGTGTTTCGCGACAGATCTTCGATTTATGGTTCTCTTTATGGGCGAAATAAACATAACTCAAATTTGCTTTAACTGTTTTACTAATAACACCTTATGTAAAATTATAAAATTAGACAGTACAGATAGAACCGAGCAAAAAGAATCCACGTAATTCCGAGGGGGACATAATTGAGTTGAAAGACGGTCGATTGTGTCTTATCTATACCCGATTTACGGGCGGTAGTGGCGATCACGCAGCTGCTGATCTTGCCATGCGCACTTCCAAAAATGACGGGAGGAGCTGGAGCGATGACAGCATCGTAGTGCGGCATCCGGGTGGGCTGAATGTGATGTCCGTATCGCTCTTGCGGCTGGCTAGCGGCGAGATCGCTCTTTTCTACCTACGCAAGACGTCAGAGGAAGATTGCCGCCCAATCATGTGCATTTCGACCGATGAAGCTGAGACATGGAGCCAACCCACTGTCTGTATTACCGACAAGGTGGGCTACTATGTGTTGAACAACGACCGTGCCGTCCAGTTAAGAGCAGGCCGGCTAATCCTGCCTGTAGCCTGGCACCAAGGCCCCGGGCAGGGTCGGGACACGGCTGGTGTGATCATGTGCTACCTCTCCGATGACAACGGCAAAACCTGGCGACGCAGCAAAGACTCATTCAAAGGGTATGGACCCAATGGACAGCGCATTACAGTGCAGGAACCAGGCGTCGTTGAATTGAAAGATGGGCGATTGATGATGTTCATGCGGACCAATGCAGGGAGCCAGTATATCTGTTATTCCCAGGATGGCGGTGAAACCTGGTCAAAGGCCCAACCATCAAATCTCGCCTCGCCTTTAAGCCCCGCCTCCATCAAGCACATTCCCTGGACAGGTGATTTACTCTGTGTCTGGAATGACCATTCCGGGGTACATAATTACCCCGAGGGTCGCCGAACACCATTATGTTTGGCCGTTAGCAAGGATGAAGGTAAGACCTGGAGTAGGTCCAGGATTATTGAGGGCAATCCTGACGGGTGGTATTGCTACACGGCGATCACGTTCGTGAAAAACCGGGCGCTGTTGGCCTACTGTGCGGGGGACAAGGAAATTGGTGGATTGAATCGACTAAAAGTTCTGGCACTATCGAGAGATTGGCTGAATTCCTCTCCTCTCAGATAGAAAATTGCGTTTTTGGCAGATCCCCCGCTTCGGTCTGGTTGGTCCACAAAACTCACAACTCCCAACTTCGATTGGCCGATGGTTGTTCTGTATTGAGAAGATGGTTGAAGACAACAAAGGATCAACACGCAAACGTTCAACTTTCTAGGTTATCAACAATCGCTCTTACCCTCGTAGGCTTTTGCTGTTAAACTGTATGAAAACAAAATATGTTATGGTTGGCAAAGGATCTAATCATGGATAATGCGAAACTCCCCAAGACTGTGCTGTATTCAGTGTTAACGTTTATCGTCGGTGTGTCTCTGCACACTTCCTGGGCCCAAGCGACTCGTGCCGAACACAGCAACCTATCACTTGACAGTTGTTTCAACCAAGACGGCTTTCTGCGCATTGATGGAACTTCCCGACTGATAATCGGCTTGTACGAGTTGCCCGAAGACGATGAGAAACTCCAAGAAGTAGCCGAAAGTGGTTTCAATCTTGTTCGGGCACCTCAGGATATCAAAGCGCTTGACCGGATCGGCAAACACGGTCTCTATGCGTGGATATGTCTGGGTTCATAGCGGGGACGCGTTTCGAACCTACGACCACCCCGTATTAACCTTAATAACCTAAAAGCAAAAGTGGCAATCGGCCTTCATCTTTCTCGGATGAATATTATTAAACAGACGTCTTGAATTCTTGAGTAGCTTGTAGATTCCCTGCGGGTACTAAGCGGATAGCCAGTTTGATACTGCCAGCAGGCTTATCGATCCAAATTCGTTCAATGCACTGCCTCAGAGCAACGAGCTTTTCCTGCGGCAAGCCCTGACGGAGTGTGAATTCGAGGCCAGATAAGAACTGCATCGAATCGGTTACTATATTGTCGATTTCGGCCTGTGAGAGAGAAAGCTGATCAAGTTCTTCAAGCCTGGCCTCGAGTTGCAGCCTCTGTTGTTTAAGCTCATTCAATCGCCGGTCGACGTATTCACGATTGGTTGATGTAATGTTGTCCAGCAGATTATTGATGATTTTGCCGATCTTTTCCTGCTCGGCTTGTGCCCGTTGGCGAGCGGCAGCAAATTCTTTTCCCTCTGAGCCGATCTGTTTTTTTACAGCCTCGGCCAATTTCCTGTGACCCCCTTTGTTAAGATAGGGCCTGTAGAAATCCAGAACTGCGTCAATAACTCTGCCCTCAAGAATTTTCTGTGGGATTGAGTTCATTTGGCAGACCTTTTTGCCTTTGGTAATATAACCGCCGCATCCATAGTAGCGTGTCTTCACCTGTGTACCGTCCAATCGTTTCTTGCCTTTGACTCGTGTGACGCCCTGGTAGCGGTAGCCACAGAGACTGCATTTCATAAGCCCGGAGAGTATGAAGCGGCTACGTTGACCGTTCCACGTTTTCCCATGAGTATTAAGTTTTGAAATGCGTTGTCGCTGCTCAATTGACTTAGGATGACTTTCAAGCCTTTGCTTAGCCTGCTCAAATAGTCGCCGACTAATCAATGGCGGATGGGCATCACGAACGAAAATCCAGTCTTCTTTCTGGTTAGGTACCAGTCGTACCCCGTGCACACTCTCACGGTCCACTGCCTGGCCTTTGCTTATTCGATGAAAGCGAGCATCCGTGCGGCGATTCCACACCATATCTCCGGCATAGATCGGGTTGACCAGGATAGACCTGATAGTCGAATCTGTCCATAAGCCGGTGTAGATGTGTGACCATTCGGGGCCGCGTGGTGTGGGAACACCTTCTTGATTGAGTGTGTCGGCGAGCGACCTGTAGCCTTTTCCTTGCTCAGCGTACATTTTAAATAACCTTTTGATTATTTTCACCCGTTCGTGGTCACTGGGCACAAGTCTGGCGTGGTCGCGTTTGGAGATGCTCAGTGATTCTCCGCGAGCAAGGGTGCGGACAAGAGTTCCCTTTTTATCAAGTAGTTGTTTCGACCCATCGGGCATATAGCGAAGGATAAAAAGGAATTTGCCATCGCCATTTTCATAACGCAGGTCATACCCATACGGCGGTGTGCCGCCCATCCAGAAGCCGGTATCAGATTTTGAAAGCAGCCCACGAATTGTTACCTTCGATAGATCTCTGGATTCCTGTCGGGCCTGCCATTGTTTGACTGGTCGCAAGAGGTCATCGGTTGTATCACCATTAAAGTTCTCGCTGACATAGCGAACTTCAACACCATGAGTACGGAGTTTATACCGGTAGTATCCTGCCTCGTCATTGTCGATCCGCCCGAATCGCTTCACATCATAGACCACGATAATATCGAATCGCCGAGTCGGGCTTTCAGCATCGCCAATCATCTGCTGGAACGCTCGCCTGCCCAGCGTAGAGGTGCCGCTGATGGCATCGTCAATGTAGAACTTTACTAAGTGAAGACCATGCTCGGCGGCGTAGGCTTCCAGAGCTTTCTTCTGGTCTGGGATGGACTGTTCCTGGCGGTCGGTCGAGCGGCGGACGTAACCGACTGCTCGGCTATCCTGGCGGGTATTTGAGTTTTGTCGAATCATGTAAGTAGCGTCCATTAAAAGAGTTATAATCAGTTCTATAAAAGCCTATATGGGTGGTTATATCAAGACAATATTGGGTTATCTGCCTTGATATTTGCGATTTTTTGCCAGATTTTGGAATTGTGGGCGAAAGGAGGGCTACTTTCAGGTAACTGGGCCGTATTTCCACTTCCCTGTCAATCCTGCTGCGGAATGTCCTCAAGACTATCGGCACTAATGAACTCTGTCTGCGCCAGTTCGTCCACGATACACTGCTTGAACTGCTGGAAATCTTCCTCCGATGTCACATAAAAACGCAGGCATTTGCCCTCATCGACCTCTTCGATCTCAAGCTCGGGACTTAGTTTCTTTTTCCAGAATGAAAAGTCATCGGTGAACCGTCCTCTCTACCAGACACAAGCTTTCTGTTTAAAAAGCCATGCCCTGAAGGAGAAGCTATTTGTTGGGAATTATAATCTCGCCGAAGTAGAGAGATTGTGTGATGCTTTATGATGTCCCGACAGCAAGGGATTGGTCCTACCTCATGATATTGGTAAAGCTTTATTACGTCTATAAACATCAACGGCTGATTCCAGCACGTTGTTACGCTGCTCGGCCCAGTCCCGACGTTGAAGGTCGCTGATATGAACCGGATACAGAATATACTTCAGA
>DATKYR010000047.1:0-30385 GCA_035528395.1 Sedimentisphaerales bacterium | reverse complement strand
AGAACCAGTCGTAGAACCAGTCGTAGAACCAGTCGTAGAACCAGTCGTAGAACCAGTCGTAGAACCAGTCGTAGAACCAGTCGTAGAACCAGTCGTAGAACCAGTCGTAGAACCAGTCGTAGAACCAGTCGTAGAATCAGTCGTAGAACCAGTCGTAGAACCAGTTGAAGAACCAGTCGTAGAACCAGTTGAAGAACCAGTCGAAGATGGCGAAGTGGACAGTGTCCCGGCAACGGTATCCATTAAAGACGCTCCGAATCTCCTCCCCGTGGCAGAACCTAATTCGGTGACTACAACGGAGGATACGCCAGTGGAGATTAGCTTGATAGGCAGTGATCCGGATTCAGACCCGTTAACCTATAGTATGGTAACGGATCCATCCCACGGGAGCCTGATTGGGACAGAGCCAAACCTGATTTATACGCCAAACTCAAATTTCTACGGGTCGGACAGCTTTACCTTCAAGGTCAACGACGGCACAGCGGACAGTGCACTTGCAACCGTGTCAATCATGGTGTTCCCAATCAACGATCCGCCAATGGCCAATGGTGACACTGCAGAGACCCGGGAGGACACGCCGATAGTAACGATTGATGTACTGGCGAACGACACTGACATAGACTATGACTCGCTTAAAATAATCAGGGTTACTCAGGGCAAGAACGGCTCGGTCACCATCAATTCCGATAGCACGCTGAGTTATAGCCCCCACGAGAACTTCTACGGCAGCGATGCCTTCACCTACACTATTAGCGACGACAAAGGTCTGACTGATACTGCCAAGGTGAATGTTACGGTCAAAATGGTCAATGATGCTCCGGTAATCACTTCCTCACCTGTAACCACAGCTACAGTCGGTGCATTATATACGTATGATGTTAACGCCGCAGACCCGGACCTCGGAGATAAGCTAACTTACTCCTTAACCATCAAACCCACAGGTATGACCATAGATGCAGCTACTGGGTTGATACAATGGAAACCAACCGAAGTAGGGGATAATAAGGTGGTAGTTAAAGTCACCGATAGCAATAGCACCCCAGCCTTGGATACCCAATCATTTACCATTACGGTAAATCCGCCTCCGCCCAAAATAGCAAAATTGACCGTGCTGGATGGCTACAATCAAAGAAACAGAAAAACATTATCAGCAGACGGCAAAACCAACCTTGTCCAATCCAGTGACAACAACCGGGGGCAAATCGACCCCGGTTTATACACATCCTATGATTTTTCAGATGTAACTATCCCGGCGGATGCTGTAATAAAATATGTCGTTGTTCGTCTCGAGCACTTCGAGGAAGAAGGATTTGCCCGGGGAAAATTAGTATGGTCTGTAGGCACAGGCTGGCTGGCTAAGCCGGAGGTTTGGGCTTCAATAAATGCTCCGGTGCATGAAGGTCAATCCAATGAGGCTGTTGACTCATGGGACGTTACGAGCGTCGTCGACACTCGCGAAAAGATAAATTCTTTTCAGTTACAAGTTAAGAATAATGACAGCGTCGCAAAAAGAAAAACATTGATAGATTATATATATGTGCTAATTGAGTGGGACTAACTGCTCAACATCTTGTTGCTTCTCAGTGTAAGAATGTCACACTTCTCACCATCGCCGCACCCAAGCCCCCGCTTGTGGCTGGCAGGGGCAAGCTGAGGGTCGTTCTGTGAAATTCTATTGCCTTAAATAAGTAATGAAAAAAGGCTGCAAGTGGATGCTCACAGCCCTATTGAATTTTGTTTTACATTTACGTTTATAGTCTTCTGCTTCCTTCTCAACTACCAAGGGCCGCAATGATCGCGTTGGCGCGATCGATGATCTCTTTCGCTACATCAGGCGTGATCTTCTTGTCCGTCTGGGCCTCTACCTGGTTGACCAGGGCCTTCAGGTCGTTCATGGCCACCTTGGCATCGTTGGCGTTGCCCCTGGCCAGCGCCGCGATAGCCGCATCCACCTTGGCCAGCAGGCTCACCTCCATCTCCGCATCGATACCCAAGGCCACTTGCTGCTGAATGTAAGCCCTCAGTTTGGCGAGCATCGTCTCCGGGTCCGTCAGCGCCTCAAACGCACCCATATCAACGCATGCACCCTGTATTCGCGGGTCGCCGTCAAGATCGGTTGTAACCTCCACTACCGAATTGTTACCGGCGTCGATACAGGGCGAGCCGGCCAAAAGCCGATAGTCACCATTCAGAGCGTCCGCAAACATCGGATCGGCGTCGATATTGCCCGTACCGGCCCAGCCGCCTTCAACGTCGCTGTATGTGACTGTGATATTAGGATAGCCTATCTCATACGGCGTATCGCCCCACAAGATGCAGTTGGTCACCGTGGGATTGCTTTCCTGGTTGCTCATCCCGCCGCCGCCTCCTGCCGAGTTTCCGCTGAACGTGCAGTTGGTCACCGTGGGATTGCTGTTGACTTCGTTGTACATCCCGCTGCCGCGGTTGGTGGACATATTACTGCTGAAGGTGCAGTTGGTCACCGTAGGGCTGGCAGTGTAGTTCCACATCCCGCCGCCAGTTTTACCGTAAGCGTCCGACGAACTACACCTGCGACGCCAAAAAAGCGGTACAAATCATTTCTCGGGTATCAGTTCCCACCACAGTCGGGGATAATCCCGGCCTTCGAGAATCCACCAGATATCTTCTGTGCCGTTGGCTGTCTCGCCCACAAAGTCCCAACCCACGTCGAGGAACGTGCTTGCCGTCTGCATCTCGGCTGTCGTTTTGCCTGTGCCGCCGCTGCTGTAAAGCCGGATGGCCTTGTTTTTGAAGTCGATGGCCTCGTAGTAGATCCCGGGGGCGACCTTGATTTCGTCACCGTCATTGGCGTCGTTGATGGCCTTCTAAATAAATCCGTACCGCTTATCTTGAGTCAGATTGTGTACCGCTATTGTCCGTCACTGAGCCTCTAAGCGGAACTTTACAACGAGGGGGTAGTGGTCCGACAGGTCCATATTGTCATCGCCATACTTCCAGTTGCGGATCACATGCGCCTCCGTTGGGATGAGCTTGAGACCGGCGCCTGTCTGCTTGACATAGACGTAGTCGATACGACTTGGGGGCTGTTCAGGATGAAAATGTGCCAGCAGCTTGTTGTTGTACCAGTCAATAGTCTCTCCGCCCTCGCCCGTGCCATGGACTTCTATGTATGCGTCCACTGCGCCTGCCTTGCGAAATAACTGGTCCATGATCCCGTATTTGCTGGCGTGGACATTGAAGTCGCCCATCATGATTGCAGGCGGGCCGTCCTTGTCCACCATCGTCTCATCTCTGATAATCTTCATGTCTTCCAACTGGTAGAGATTCTCCCATCCCTTGCCGTCATCGTTGATCCGCTTGAGATAGGCCTCACCAGGGAACCCTCTCAGACATGGCTCGCAACGCGATGGATACGAAGCGAATGGGGGGACAAGAAGTAGGCATGAATTGCAGATATGCAAGAGGCCACAAATACAACAAGTTATCTGGTCACAGCAGTTTTTCAGGGCAAACAGGTAAGGATGACTGTTCATCTCGAAGGACTTGACCGCAACGTAGTCCCGCCCCCCGTGAGGCCATGCTACCGAATCCCATGTGTTCCAGGGGGACACGAATGACCATCCCGTAGAAGGATCATCGTTTATACGCGTGATGTGCCCTTGATTGAATTCGGTGAGTCCAAAGATATAAGGGTGGCCGTCCAGTTCAAAAGGTGTTAGGGCCTCATATTCGTGGCCCCAGGCGCCATACTTGATAGTAGTCCAACCCTTACCGTCATCATTTATGCGTTCGATATGCCCTTCGTTCTTAGTGTTGACGCCAAATAGATAGGGGTGACCGTTCAACTGAAAGGATATGACGGCAATATGATCGGAGCCCCAGGCGCCATACTTCATAGTAGTCCAACCCTTGCCGTCATCATTTATGCGTTCGATATGCCCTTCATTTCTACCGTTTACGCCGAACAGATAGGGGTGCCCATTCAACTGAAACGACGTTACGGCAATATGGTCGGATCCCCAGGCGCCATACTTCATATTGGTCCAACCTTTACCGTCATCGTTTATTCGTTCGATATGCCCTTCATTCCTACCGTTTACGCCGAACAGATAGGGGTGTCCGTTCAACTCGAAGGATGTGACGGCAATATGATCGGAGCCCCAGGGGCCCGTATAGAGGTGCTTCCATCCTGCCCCGTGTTTCTGTGTTTGCGATGCTTCATCGAAATAGCTGTAGTCCTCGAAGCGGCGGATATGGGCTTGATTGTTTTTGTCGAGGGCAAAGATGTAGGGCCGGCCGTTGAGTTGAAACGTCGTTATCGCGTTGCCGATGTAGTCGGTATCCCACTTGCTTTTTTCGTCGCTCGGCCCAAGAAGGGCATGGCTGATGCCTATTCGGATCGGAGCCCCGCCTACATCCACTGTGGCCGTCAAGACGCCCTTGTTGGCCCAATTCTCACATTCGGGTTTGCCGGCGTCGAATATCGCGCAGGAGGGGAAGAAGGTCGGGAATCTCTCGAACTTCACATCACTTAACGGCCGCTTACTGAGCAGGAGTACGCCGTTACTCAGAGAGTCAAGGCCGGTTGGCACATAGGTGTCACATCCGCTGTACACATAGGCGGCATGTGGATAAACGGGCTTGAGTGTTTGGGCGAACCAAGTCTGCCAGTCATATCCCCAGACCTCCTCGAGCGCGACGATGTCTGCCCCCAATGCTCCGACCTCACCGGCAATATATTCACGGCGCATCTCATCTTCGTATTGAGGCATCCTATCACCGATCACTGGATTCACCCCTCTAAACAGATGCGTGTTGTATGTCAGGACGGTGAGCTCTGTAGGCTCAGGCGACAGCCTGCATGAGGTGGCGAGGGTGATTGCCGCGATTGTGATGATTGTGATAGCGTATCTGGCCATGGTTACTGCTCCTTTAAAGAAATAATAGAATGATATTGTTTCGCCGCGAACGGCCATTTATTGACGAACGATGCCCACCGGAAAATGTGGTGTGTATGGCGGGATTCTCATAAGATTTGACAAGGTAACACCCTAAAAATGATTCGGGACTCCCTGCCCCCCCATGGATACATCTATATTCACTGGCGTCGATGGTGGTAACGGTCGGCCCGCCACTGCTATACAGGCGGATGGCCTTGCCGCTGAAATCAATCGCTTCAGTGTAGGTTCCTGCTGCGACCTCGATCTCGTCGCCGGTAACGGCTGCGGCGATTGCGGCCTGTATAGTGGGGCAATCTTCACTCGGAACGTAGAGCGTCGTTCCCGCGGCGGTGCTCACCAGTGCCAGTAAAAGCACACAGAGACTAAGGTTCTTAACATTTCTCATTTTTCTGACCTCCAAAAAAGTCGTTGTATTTTGTTACGGTTCCGACACAGCGTCAGAACCAGCTATAGCTTTCGCGTACTCAAAGATTGCCCGAAAGCGTCTGAGAAGTTGTTTGTCGTTCATTTTGTCCTCCTTCAAAAATTGTTTTTTTCTCAACCTCAATTCCACAATACTCAAAAAAAGAACATCTTGTCTCATAAACGTCTCCTCTCTTTGCAAATGCGGCGCGATAAAAAGGCGCCACTACATCGTGCTTATCTCAGGTTTGCCAGTTTCGAGTGTGATGCTAATCGATCAGGATGTTTATTCTATTCTCTCGCCAAATTTAATATACCAGTCGTGATTATATACACCGAGAGTCCATGAAATCAACAGAAAATTCCCTTAAATGAGAATTTTTTTCAGGAACAAGGAATAAGTCCTTAATCCTAAACGGGGCCGTCTAATGGACAATTTCTTTGATTTCATTTGATTTTTAATGATAAATGTGGTATAATACGCAGTTAACGAAGATGAATGGTCGTTAGTGAATAGTCAATATCAAGGAACCAGCCTTCCTTGGACGGAGCAAATCAGAAAGGGGGATTACCAATGTCGAAGCCCCGGCCTTCATTGGACGGAGCCAATAGTCAATTACCAATTAACTATATTATCCAAATTAACCAAATTAACGAATGAACCATCACAACCATCGAGAATCCAGAATCGAGAATCCTGTATCGAGCATCGAGAATCTAACTTTAGCTCACTTTAGGCACTTTAGCTCACTCTTCACTAACTTACCTGCCTGTAAGGCAGCAGATATTTACGTGCCTATAAGGCACTACATCTGTCGAGAATCCTCTACAAATCAGCCCTTTTTATGCAAAACAAACCCAATCTTGTCCGCCGTAGGCGGATTACAAATTAACTTAAATCCATATATTACAAAGGATTATGAAAATAAATGCAATTGGACACTTGGTCAAAACAAACCCAATTCAAACCCAAACAAACCCAATTTCAAAAAAGCCAAAATGAATGTAAACTCATTTATAACAAAGGATTATAGAAAAAACGATGATATCGTAGTCCGAATAAACAAACCCAATTTCTTCAAAGGCCCAAAATGAACGCAACTATCTTTTCAACAAAGGATTATGAGAATATAAGCGATTGGACACTTGGTGAAAACAAACCCAATTCAAACCCAATCAAACCCTGTCCTGAGCGCATTGAGTTTACCCTGAGTGTAATCGAAGGGAATGGGCCAATCTTGAGTCCACTCTAAAAAGGTAATGCTATACTCGATGATACTAACTATGGTAGATTAGGCAGATGTTGCAAAAGACTAACTTGTAAAACTATATTATTTCGTGCCGGCCAATATGGAAAAACAAAAAAGTGCCTATCTTTATGCAGCAGCAGCAGTTTTGTTTTGGTCCACAATTGCTTCCGCTTTCAAAATTTCTCTGCCTTATTATAAAGATATTTTAAATTTACATATTTTGCATCTTCTGTTTTATGCCTCGCTCATATCGACTATTGCCCTTTTTCTTCACTTATTATTTTCGAAGAAGCTAAATTTACTCAAAGCTTTCTCTAAAACCGATTATCTGCGTTCCGCCGCGATGGGTTTTCTCAGTCCGTTTCTCTACTACCTTGTCTTACTTAACGCATACTCAATACTTACCGCCCAGGAAGCTATGACAATAAATTGGCTCTGGCCGATGACACTTGTTTTGCTGTCAATACCTTTGCTCAGACAAAAAATCAAACCGAAGAGCATTCTTGCGATAACTATCAGCTTTTTGGGTGTTTTTATCATTGCAACTCATGGAAATATTTTAGGCTTTAAGTTTACCAATCCTGCCGGAGTTTTACTGGCACTGAGCAGCACAATAATCTGGTCGCTATTCTGGATTTATAACGTAAGGGACAAACATGATGAGGCGGTCAGATTGTTCCTCAATTTTATGTTTGGCTCCATCTTCATATTTGTGTCGATTTTACTTTTTGCAAAAATGGACATTCCAGACCTTAAAGGTATTCTCGGAGCAGTCTATATTGGACTGTTCGAAATGGGGATTACTTTTTTACTCTGGCTAAAGGCATTAAAATTATCCAAAACAACTGCGAATGTAGCGAACTTAGTTTACTTAGCTCCATTTTTTTCTCTTGTGTTGATTTCTTTTGTAGTCGGCGAAAAGATTCTTTTATCAACAATAATAGGTCTAATCTTCATTGTAGGTGGCATAATATTACAGAAATTTTCAGACCGTCGTTCATCTTAATCTACCACCGATTCTGAGTTGCATACTCACAAAACTTCTCTGGCGTTGAGCGACTTATGACGGTATTATAACGGATAGATAAAAGGTTAAAAAATGGAAACGGAGGCAAACACAATGACAACAAATAAAAAATGTATATTAGTGGCAGCCTGTGTGGCGGCAGCATCGATAGTGGCGGCTGTGAGTTGGGCAGGCGCGGACAAAGTAGCCGGGGCCAACTCAGCCGACAATATAAATGAAGAGGCAAAAATCCTCAGTGCTCTTGAGGATATGTCCAATGATAAAAACTATGCAATGTGGAACATCACACCTGAAGAAGGCAGGCTGCTGAGGATCCTTACGGAGGCAACCGGCGCCAAACACGTTGTTGAAATCGGCACATCAATCGGCTATACAGCAATCTGGTTTTGCCTTGCTCTGCGAACCACCGGCGGCAAGCTGACCACTCATGAAATCGATCCTTACCGTATTTCGCTTGCCCGCGAAAACTTCAAAAACGCCGGTGTTAGTCATCTTATTACCATCGTCGAGGGCGACGCCCACAAGACAGTTACCCGGCTAAAAGAACCTATCGATATCCTTTTCATTGATGCGGACAAGGCCGGCTACTTCGACTACCTCAACAAGCTCCTGCCCTTAGTGCGTCCGGGCGGACTGATTCTGGCACACAACACTGTCGACCTGGCATCTGAAATGCAGGATTACATAAAGGCCATCACCACAAATCCTACTCTGGAAACCATCTTCCTGCATAAAGAAACCGGCGGTATCAGCGTAACACTAAAGAAACGTAGATAAACATAGAAAAGCAGCGAGGAAAGCAGTTCGTATAAGAATTTCTTCTCAGGAATACACCTGTAATGAGTTTTATTATAAAACCGGCGCAGAAAAACCTCCGCTTCCTAAAACCTATTGCGTTTTAGAAATCCCAACATGTCCCAATATGAGGTACTTATAGCCGGCTTATACTTGCTTCGGCACAACGAACGGCTTGCGATAAGGACGCATCAACAGCTCGTTGGCTGCTTGGTTATCCACGAACTTCTCAGTTTCGGCGTCGAACAATAGTTTGGGGCCGAGCCGATACGTGCTTCTTGCAGGGTCAACACCGATGGCCTTGGTATTAGCCAGAACTGTCTTGACACTGTCACGGACGATCTCATCATCGCCAAGGGCTTGGGAATCTTTACCGAAGGCCACTTCATTACCCACCCGATAAGATATATTACCCAGATGGCAGAGAGCACTGGAGAGATGCGCTTCGAGGATGTCGGCATTGAGGTCCTTACGTTTTCGGCTGCGAACGCAACTAATAAAGTTCTCGAAGTTACCTTCAGACCGCCTTGGATATTCCACATCTACGAGCGGTTCGCCCTTGTCGCTGCCACGAGGATAGAACTTGCCTTCGATGATTGCGCCTTCCTCAAGGTAAAATTCGTTGGCAACCTTGTTTGGGAAGTCGTCATATTTGCCAACCAGACCGCGAGTTTCAAAGACCAGAAGCGTCTGGCCATAGTCGAATATTGATAACTCCTGGTTGGGTGTCTGGGCCTGGTCCTTGAAATAGTTGGGTCCCTCAACCCATCGTCCGCCCATGCTTATCACGCTCTTAGGCAGGGTAGCATCTTTGATGGCCCAGCGGGCGATGTCTATCTGGTGCACGCCCTGGTTGCCCATATCACCGCTGCCAAAATCCCAGAACCAGTGCCAGTTGTAGTGGACGAGATTCTCGTGGTAGGGTTGAAGTGGAGCCGGACCAAGCCAGATATTGAAATCCAGCTCCTTCGGAGGAGTCTTTATCGGTTTGAAGCCGATGCTCCATCGTGGCTTACAACAGTAGCCCTTGGAGACAAGCAGCTTGCCGTATTTGCCGCTCTGGACGGCGGCAATCTGGTGCGCCCAGCCATTGCTGGAACGGCTCTGCGTGCCGTGCTGAACAATTCTCTTGTACTTGCGAGCGGCATCGACGCATTTGCGTCCCTCGAAAACATTATGGCTGCATGGCTTCTCGACATAGACGTCCTTGCCCGCCTGGCAGGCCCAAACAGTAATAAGTGAGTGCGTATGATTGGTCGTAGCGATGCCAATAGCATCAATGTTCTTGTCGTCCAGCAAATCGCGAACATCGACATAGGTATCGACCTTTTCATTGCGGTCCGTAAATGCCTTGGCACGGCGGTCGAGAACCTTTCTATCCACATCACAAAGCGCAGCCACACGCACCCCGGGTATCTTACCGAACTCATTAATGTGTGAGCCACCTCGACCATTGATACCGACTACAGCCACGCGAATATCGTTGTTCGCCCCTCGTACGCGGGAAAAAGGACTGGCCATCGTCAGACTAATACCAGCGGCCATCGAATGTTTCATAAAATTTCGGCGTGTGATAGGTTTCATTGTCAGCCTCCTGTTTGAACTTGTGTTAAATTGAACGGTTTCGACCTTACTACAAGCCAAAACGCTATTATCAATTGAAATTTCGGCTGCTTCTTTGGCGTTATATTACGAGAATAATGCCGTAAGAAGTCGTATAATAGGATAATCGAAAATAAAAGCAATAGCAAGAATCAAATTGAAAATATAGAAAATTTAGATTCCTGTTCACATAACGATTTCTTCTATCGTTCGTGCAACCACGTAATCCGGCAGCTTTCTCAGGCCTGGTTCGGCCTCATAAGAAGATATAATACTCTTGTCCGGAAATGCTCCGAGCTCCCTGATAAGCTCATCGGCCAGCGGTCGCAATCTTTCCTGCGTCACACCCGTTTTTGCCTTGTCACGTGCGGCTTCTACCAAAGCTTCAAATTCGGCCCGGCTGTCGTACCAGTCAAGCTGGAGCTCCAGCTCAAATGCCTCCTTTGCTCGTGTGCGGTCAAAGGTATATTGAATCCCAAATGGGTCGTATAACTCTATTCGTTCATCCACAAAAGCCAGGCACGCATCCCTGTATGCGGCGTATTTGTCCTCGTCAAAGTCCTCAAACCCGCGTTCTGCAACCTCCTCGGCCAACAGTTCATCTATCCTTTTTGCCAAAAGCTCCTTGTTTGCTTGGAGCCGTTCATGAAGAGCTTCATAATACGCCTTCAAAAGTAAGCTCGCTCCGCTCATCTGTTTTCGTTATCTCCATCTCCGGCACTGGTGAATCACTTGTTATCGATATGTTTCAATAGCCAATTATACCATGCAAAACCGTCTAATACCATCACCAAGCCCAAAATCAATATTTCAACGTTCCTCTGTTTTTGACGAAGACGTTCTATTGAAGAAGCCAAAAACTTGTTCTAAATTTAATTACCTAAAGTATTGACAAAAACTTTGGAAGTGGCCAAACTTAACTAATAATTTCAAAAATATTTTGGAGATTTTACTAATGTTTTTTTGGGAGAGCGATTATGAGAGTTGATGTTAGTCATGTTGATGTGTGGGCTGCGAGTATTAAGGACCGACCCGGTGCGTTAGCTGAGAAACTTGATGCTCTTGCCCGGGCGGACGTTGACCTTGAATTTGCCATTGCCCGCCGTGTACACGAAAAGCCCGGAAAAGGTGTGGTGTTCGTTACACCTATTAAGGGCCCCAGGCAAATAAGGACTGCAAGAAAGGCCGGTTTCGAGAAAACCAAGTCGCTGCACGGAGTCCGGGTGGCTACGGGCAACAAACCGGGCTTTGGCGCTGAACTGACGATGCGATTAGCCGATGCCGGTATCAACCTTCGAGGTCTTTCCGGTGCCGCCATCGGCAACCGCGCTATCTTTCACCTGGCCTTTGACTCCAGCGATGATGCAAATAAAGCCGTACGATTGCTCAAATAAATTTGCAGGTACAATACCGCTTCCTTACGGTTGCGGCTCTGTCTTTGGCACATTTATTTTTTAGTATTGTTTGATCTATTGTTTGGGCGGGAAAATCTCCGTAAGGGTGCGGCACAACTGTTGGATTGCCTGGCTTACCTGAGGAGATATAGATTGGCCAAGCTGTATTTGGGCAGGTTGAATCCCGACAAAACAGACATCAAGCTTAATATTTTGACAGACCATATCGACAAATAAGCGGGGCGAGAGCGTATGTGTTGAGATGGTATGTGAGTTTAGCTGCTCAGGTTCGAATATTCTTATTGTTCCAGGCGAAGCTCCAAAATCAATAGCATCGACGACAAGCAAATTCTGTGGAGCTTTTTTTATAATCGGCTGAATATAATTCTCCGGTACAGTGCCGGCATCTATCAGCTCGGCACAAACTTTTGCACGTCCGAGCTGCTCGCAAACAAGCGGCCCGGCCCCATCGTCACCTTTTAATATATTTCCGATTCCGACAATGAGCGTTCTGGAACCACGAAATTTCCTTAGCTGTTCAAAAAGCTGCTTGTCCATAGCAAGGACGTTACATCTCTATGCCTGATAGTGTTGGCAATATCACATCTATTACATTATGAGGCTTTATTTAATTTTTTGGAGTTGTCGAAAGAAAAAATTATTTTGTCAAACTTCTTGATGTGGTCATCTTGACCCCTAAGTGTTTAGAATTTTATTTCAAAGGCTCAATCTTTCCGAGGGGTTTGTGCTGTTTGGCGTTTTGCCATAGTAAGATAAGTTCCTTCTGATGTAGTGCCGACCATTCCATGACAAGTCCGAATGCCCTTGGTGGTAATTTACCACCTATTACTGCAAGAGTGTCTATTTCAATTAGTGCCTCAAAGCTACCATATTCCGCATGAAAATGCGGGGGATTATGATCCTCGAAGAACATTTTAATGATAATACCATAGAATCTGCATATCTCAGGCACGAATGGACTCCCGTTTAATATCAGGAAATAATTCTTCGGGCTTTTTTCCGGTGATTTGCATATATAGGGAATCGGGACATAAATCAACTTCCGTTCCCCATACCAATTCACCCGACGAACCTATGGATACTTTTCTGAATTCTTTATAATTGTTCCAAAGTGAAAACACCCCTTTGCCAACAAGATGAGACAAATTCACTGTTCCTTCTGTACCGTCAGAATATTTTAGCCAGATACTATAATTTGACAAAACCTTAATTTCTGTGATTTTATACATTTTACATTATACCTCCTTTGCAAATTATAGCATATCTACCACAATTGAGCAACCCATTGTTACGGATAGGCGCTCAGTGGAGCCGTTTCGATGGCTTTACGCGAATTGTTTACAGCCCAAGTATATTTGCTTTTCAGCATTCTATGGACACCTTATCGTGCAGGCTGAATATTATTTCCTTAATCATTTATATAATTACCACGGATTTCACATAAGCTGCATTTTTTAGAGCCGAATGTTCAGCTCGCATTTGCACTTGGGGCATAGAATCTGCATAAAATCGCTTGTTTGGACGTCTTTGCCGGATTGCTGCTGCTCAATCTCCTGCGTTTCTTTGAGCAGCTCGCCGCTTTTGGCAATCAATAAGGAAGGATTGGTATAGGCCAATGGGCCGAGTTTTTCATAAAGCCAGACCAGATGCTTTTTAGTGCCTATCAATGCACCACATTTTTCGCATAGTTGAAGCTCGAATTCATGGGTCTCGATGGTATCTTCTCTGTTTAGGGTGGCCAAATCCCATTCATTTGAGAGTGCTATGCCTGTTTTCGTGGTGCAGTTAGCTTCACAATTCCCACAAAAAATACAGGTGTCGTATCGGTGTGAGATTCTCCTTACCGGCGGGTCGGCTTCAAGGTCATCTACCTGGCTCAAGCATCCGGGAGTGGGACAAACATTTACACATGCCCCGCAACCGATACACGTATCAAGGTCGAATTCCGGCTTACCTCTGTACTTCTCCGGAACTACACAGGGCTCGGTAGGAAACCGAGTTGTAAAACGCGGTGAAAAAACCGCTATAACAGCTTCTTTCAATTCTCTTAATTTTGGCAAACGCAATTTTAAAACTCCCGTTGTTTATTGGTAATTGGTTATTAGTATAGCACTTAGTTTTCTTCTATTGCTGGTCAATTTCTTCTGCATATTTGTCAACGACACTGTTTTCCCACAACTCCACGCCGGAAGCATACGCACCTTTGGCGATTGCATGTGCGGCGGTAGGCGAAGTTATCAATATAAAAACAGCGCAGATTATTGCTTTGGTGCTTGTGGCTGGCACACCGCTCATTAAGGCGACACCAACTAAAAGCAAAATAGTGCCGAGGGTTACGCATTTTGTCGAGGCCTGAAGGCGGTTGTAAACATCGGGAAAGCGAACCAGCCCTATACAGCCGAATATGTCAAACAAAATTCCAATTATTATCAGTATGTATCCAATGATATTAGTCATCGAAACTTCTGCCCTCCAAAAACTTTGCCAATGCTATGGTCCCAATAAAGCTCAGCAGTGCCCAGGCGATAGCGACATTGAGATAAAAATCTCTTCCGGTAACCAGCCCAAGAATTGCACAAAAACCCACTATGACGATACCCAAAATATCAATAGCCACGGTCCTGTCCGGGGCGCTGGGGCCACGACCTATTCGGTACAGGCACAAAAAGCAACATGTACATAAGCCAATGTAAAATATCGTTATCATAGCTACCTCTTTCTATTCGAAAATCTTTTTCAAAAACCACTCAAACCTTTCAGCAATGTGCTTGGTTGCCTGCTCGATGTCGTCTGTTTTAACGTTAATCCAGTGGACGTACAAAAAACCATCATCTGTCAAATCCACCGTCAAAGTTCCCGGCGTCAGAGTAATGGAATTAGCTAATGCAGTAATTCCGGATTCTGTTTTTAGAGTTGTTTTTATTTTTACTATTCCGGGTTTTATCGGCATCTTAGGATGCAGGGCGCGATAGACAACATCCAGATTAGCCTTGAATACATAATAGAAGAAAACCGGCACATAAACGAGGAACCAGAATATCCGCATCGGCGAAATAAATACGTGATGTTCTTTGGGCAGTATTTCGTGGAACATAACCGCAACTATCACGGAAGCTATCAAGCCCGCGACTACAACCTGACCGTCGATTTTGCCGTCAACAAAAGGCCAGGTCAACAATATCCAAATAATAAAAGCCAGAACAAAATAAATTACTCGTCTCATACTATTATACCCTTAGTATCACATTCCCATTACATTAGCAGAGTACTTAAGCCCGTCAGTCAATACCCGAACAGCAGGGTCAAGAATGCTCTGCTTTAATCCTGGCACCAGCACGAGCAATCCCATAAGCACGCACAAGCAGGCCAAAAATACCATAGCAACGAGCATAGTGCCTTTATTTTCTTTTGTCTGCTGCAGATTTTCCGGCAGCTCACCAAGAAATACATATCGCTGGATTTTAAGAAAAGAGATGAGCGTAACAAGGCTCACAATAACCGTAACCACAGCCAAATACAGAAATCCTGCCTGAATCGCGGCAACAACAAGTATCAGTTTGCTCCAGAATCCGTTAAATGGAGGTATACCGGCAATGGACGCCGATGCCACCGTACATGTCGTTCGCGTAAAAGGCAGTCTCTCAACAAGTCCTCCCAACTCCTTTAGCTGTCTTGTACCGGTTGACATCTCCACCGAACCGCTTGTCAAGAACAATAGCGATTTAAAGACAGCATGGTTGACAAGGTGAAACAAGCCCCCAAGGATAGCCAACGCCGCCCACTCAACTTTTCCATTACGGGCAAGTATTAGTGCTCCGATACCTATCCCAAGGATCACATAACCCATTTGGGATATGCTGTGATATGCGAGAAGACGTTTAAAATCCCATTGCCCCACAGCCAAGAATACACCAATTACCATACTCAAAACACCCAATGCAACCAATATCCAGCTAACTGAAACGGACACACCAAAAACGTTAAAGACAATTCGCACGAGCGAGTAAACGCCAAGCGACTTAATCAGAACACCGGAGAGCATTGCAGAAATCGGGGCAGGAGCCGATGGGTGTGCATCAGGCAGCCAGGCGTGGAACGGCACGAGGGCGGCTTTTAATCCGAAGCCGACAATAAACAAAGCTAAGGCAAATTTTAGACCTGCATTTAATCCGGAGTTCTGGATTGTCTTTGAAATGTAGGCCATGTTAAGCGTGCCGGTATTACCATAAACAAGGGCAACCGCAAAAAGAATGAATATAGAAGCGATAGTGCCCAAGACCATATATTTAAAGGATGCCTCAAGCTCTTCGTGGTCACAGCCGAAACCGACAAGTGCGTAAGAGGCCAGTGAAGCAATTTCCAGAAATACAAACAGATTGAAAATGTCTCCGGAGAGTACAACACCGTTCATACCAGCAACCATAAGCAGAAACAGGCTCAGGTATTTTGTCTTGGCGGTGTACCGCTCCATATACCTGGCGCTAAAGAGCATCGCAGCGGCACTGACAACACTAATAGCCAAAAGAAGAAGTGAGCTCAATCCATCAAGGACAAGATTAATCCCGAGCGGGATAGACCATTTGCCTATTTCATAAACCTCTGTCTTACCTATAGAAGCAACCGCGAATACGAGCAGCGAAACGGTTACAAGATTGGCCAAGACTGTTGCAGCAGCTTTGCCTTTTTTTCCGAAAGCAGGAAGCAAAAACGCCACTACTAAGGGGACAGCAATAAAAAGAGGCAGCGGTATGCTCATCCTTTTAGTCTCCTTATTTGAGTGATGTCAAAGGTGCCGTATTTTTCGTAAACTCTGATGCATATCGAAATCATAAGAGCCAAAGAACCCAGGCTAATAACGATTGCCGTAAGCACAAGGGCCTGAGGCAGGGGGTCAACAGAGCTGCTAATAAATTGCCCCATTCCTGCTTCGAGCTGGCCCTTGTCGATTATGGGGGCTGTACCGCCGGAACGATAGCCGAGCATAACCAGGAAAAGATTGACGGCATATTCCATAACCATAATGCCTATGACAATCTTGACCATATTCTTTTTTACGACTGCACAATACAGACCGAGCATAAACAATAAAAAGCATAGTGCATAAGGCATTAGTTTTACCCCGTTAGAAACTTTCCATTTTCAAATTATATTCTTTGAATATCATCATATTATTACCCCGTCATAGAATTTCTAACGGGGTGAACTTCTTATTTGTTAGTCGACGTATCACGTCTGAACGTCGAAAGCATAAAAATTACCAGAAATAAAGAAGCACCTACCTTCAGGCAGATGGCGATATTCGATAAAGGTATTGTCCCTGCACTTATGAGATGAAAAGACTCGCCTATCCGGTACTTTTGATGCAGAAAATTAAAGAAGAAAGTCCCACCAAAAACAAAACCCAAAATAGCTATCAGAGCAAAGAGCAACGCACCGAGACAATCAAGCTTTGAGTCAATCGCCAAAGGCAGGTCCTTTTCCACAAATTCCCTGCCAAATGCCAACATAAGCAGCACGTAGGAAGAAGCTAAAATCACACCGCCGGCAAAGCCGCCGCCGGGGGTAAGGTGCCCGAAAAGAACAATGTAAATGCCAAAGAGGACAATCAGTATCTTAACCCAACTGCTGATAGTTTTTACAATTATTGTCATTCCTTTGGCCCCGTGAGAAATTTCCTCTTTCTGCACAACACTGGAATTTTGCTGTTCTTGTTCCATATTATTACCTCTTATTAATGCGCCATTACTTCGCCACAACATTTCCAACGGGGTTCATTAGTCCAGTTCCACCAACAGTTTCTTGGCCTTTTTTCGTAGTATTACAGTGGCGCCTATAATCGAAGTAAACAGCACGGTCGTCTCACCGAGTGTATCATAGGCACGATAGTCCAGGATAACCGATGCTACGATGTTTGCCGCCCCAGTGTCGTCCAACCCCTTTTTGATATAGGTCTGGGAAGCAGCGTCGGGAACCTCGGCAAAGATAGGCGTTCCAAAATCAGGCAAAGTCTCAAATACCTGTACGCCAGCCAAGAAAATTACGAAGATAATCACGACCGAAATAACCATCCCGAAAAATTCTTTTTCACCACTGATAAAAGTCAGGTCACGAGAAATTGTAGCGCGGATCAGGATAATCAAACCTAACACTTCCACCACAATTTGAGTTATTGCAATATCCGGCGCCCGTAAAAATAAAAACATTATAGAAGCACCAAATCCGACGGCGCCGATACATATTATAGAGCTTAACAGATTAGTGGTTTCAATCGCAATAATAGCACCGATTATCATAAATAGAAGTAAGACGTAGAATATAGCCATATTAACCTCACCGAACTTCGCAAACTACAAATATAATTATCAATAATCCTAAAACCACCCAGGTCAAATACATCGGAAGCACCCCGGAGTGAAGCCACCGCAGAAAATCAGTCAGACCCAGCCCACACCTTCCGCCTTGATTGTATGGGTCGAAATATCCTTTTTCCTGGCCCGTGTAAAGCTGTCTCAGGCCGCCCATCCGCGAAACAGTTTTGTAGAAATGTGTCCCGGGTATTCTCATATCTTCATTATTCTGCACTTCGCCACAGGTCCACGTTGGCACGGTTCTGATATTTCTCGACAATCTTGCGACAAACCAGATAAGCACGCCAAGACCAATACCAATTATTAACAGGATTGTGGCAATGCCGGACATCCAGGTACCGAAAATTACAGTATCTGGTTCTATACCCAATGCAGGATAAATGAAAAGTTTGAGCGGAACGTGGTAGAAGACACCGAAGAACACACACAGCAAAGCAAGTACCATCATCGGAATGGTCATCGTCGCAGATACTTCTTTTACGTCTTTTAGCTCGTCCGGAAGGCGGGAAAGGAATATCGAATGTATAAGTTTCACAAATGAAGCCAAAGTAAGCGCACTTCCAAACATAGCACAAGTCAGCCAGATGGGCCAAAGGTCGGCGGCTCCGCCTGCTTGTTGAGTACCCATCTTAATTATTCCCTGATAAATCATCCATTTGGAGACAAATCCGTTGAGAGGCGGTATTCCGGAAATACTAAGAGCGGCAATCAGGCAGGCAGTAAAAGTGATGGACATTTTTTTGCCCAGGCCGCCGAGTCTATCCAGCTCGGCCGTTCCGGCTGCCTGCTCGACCGCGCCGCCGCACAAGAATAAACAACATTTATAAATTGCATTGTTGAGCATGTGGAATATACCGCCTGCAATACCCACAGGCGTGCCTGTTGCTATGCCGAGTATCATATAACCAACCTGGCTGATAGCATGGTAGGACAGCAGCTTTTTGAGATTATGCTGAACCATCGCAATCATCACAGCGATGATAATCGTGGCGGCACCTATGATTGACAGGACGATAGTTAAAGCCGGAGATTTAATTATAAATATTTCCCGCACGATAATTACCAACAGATAAATCCCCAGAAGCTTGTCAATCGCGGCAGGTAGAAGTGCCATCACTGAGGCCGGTGCATATTCACCGCTGGTGGGCACCCACGTATGTAAGGGCAATGCACCTGCTTTTGTAATAGCGGCTGTCATAAGCAGCAGGAAGGCTATAATTGGCAGTGCTGAAGTGGTCGCCAGGCTAATCTCCGAGATGACAAAAGTCCCCGAAAGTGACCATATCATAAAAACGCCAAGCATAAAGGCGGCATCGGATGCGCCTATCATTGCGAAGCTTTTTGTCGCTGCAAAATTGGAATTTTTACCGCCTGTTGTTATTAAAAGATACAGTGAAACAGTAACAATCTCCCAGAATATCAATAAAAACAGTAAGTGATTGGAAAGCAGTATTCCTGCCGAGCCGCCTATTGTAAGCAGAATCGCACCATAATATTCGTTGACTCGCTTAACGCCCGAGCCGACTGATTTTAACGAATATAAAGTTATTAGCAGACCGAAACCCATTGCGAACAACAACACAAAATTACCCAGGGGGGTGGTACTCAGCAACAGCTCTAAGTTCACATTACCTAATTGCAGGATAGGCCAGGCGAACGAAGACTCGCCGCCGGTAAATATCCTGATGCTTAGAACAAATGTTACAGCCGAGATAATAAAGGTCAATGCTCTGGATACCGATTTGAATTTATTCGGCAAAAACAGCAGGACAAACCCCACAACCAGCGGCAAAAAGATAGGGATACACAGAATGTTCATTTCCAATTTAGAAATCCTCCAGCTTTAGTTCGGGCGCGCCTATTTCCTTCTTAATCCGTGCCGTCTTCTCACGGCTCAATTTCAGCAATGCGTCATAATCTTGCACAACATTGTTATGCCCATCGACAACAGCCAGCCTTTCGGTGCAGCTATAACAGGGGTCAACTGCTGCCAGTGTAAGTGTAACATCAGCAATATGCTGACCAATGCAAGATGCCTTAAAAGAAGGCACATTGACGTAGCTCGGTGCTCTGACCTTATGGCGAATCGGCCTGTTGCCGCCATCGGAGCGGACGTAATGAAACGTCTCGCCTCTCGGAGCTTCCGCGTGACCACAGCCCTCACCCGGCGGTATTTCCTTGACCTCCACGGCAATAGGGCCATCTGGAAGCTTTTTGAGGGCCTGTCTGACCATCTTAATAGATTCGAAGGTCTCGAGAAGGCGGACAACGGCTTTGGCAAAGACGTCGCCTTCGGTCTGGGTAATTACATTCCAGTCCAAATCCCCATAGGCCGCATACGGGTCATCACGTCTTACGTCGATAGCAATGCCGCTACCTCTTGCAGTCGGGCCTGTTACCGCGTATTTGATAGCGTCTTCATTGCTCAGCGTGCCCACGCCTTTGAGCCGGGCGTGTATAACAGGGTCATCAAGCACCGCCTTGGTGAGCATTTCAGTTTTCTTTTCGATTTTGTCGAGCTCTTTCAATATCTTAGGGATAAGCTCATTGGGGATATCCTCCCGGCAGCCGCCGACCTTGACGTTTCCGTAATTGTTTCTGTTGCCCGTTATTGCTTCTAACAAATTAAGCACCGGCTCACGGTATTTCCACGCCCACATAAAGACGGTGTCATAACCGATAAAGTGCCCGGCAAGACCTACCCACAACAGATGACTGTGAATACGCTCAAGCTCGTTTATAATCGTGCGGACGTACAAAGCACGGTCAGGTGGTGTTATACCGGCAATCTCTTCGACCGCATTAATATAAGCCAAAGGATGCGAAGCCGAACAAATTCCACATATACGGGACACCAAAAACGGAATCTGGTCGAATTGCAGCGTTTCGCTTAGTCTCTCTATGCCGCGATGGTTATAAGATATTCTCACGTCTATATCGGTTACGATTTCACCATCGACTGTAAGCTGGAAAAACTCCATCTCTTCCTGCAGCGGATGGAACGGGCCGACCGCAACAACGGGTTTCGAGAGTTCGACCGTTCGTCGGCCGGGTGATTGCGACTGGATGGTTGGACGACCGGATGGTTCACCTTCCACACGTTGTACCGGCAGCTTCGTATCTTTCCTCAACGGATAAACACCCTCAGGCCAGTCATCAGATAAAATCAAACGCCGCATATCAGGATGATTATTGAAATCTATCCCCAATATGTCGTGTATCTCTCTTTCTATCCACTCGGCGGCCGGTATAAACGGTGCAATAGATTCAATCGAAGGATTTTCACGGTCCCGAATAAAAGCTTTTACAGTAACAAAACAGCCGGTTTCGTCATTTGAAAAATGATAAAGAATTTCAAAGCAATCTTCAGAATCGATTCCCGTAGCAGTTACAAACCTCAAAGGCACATCTTCAAACAGGAACTTACTGACGGCAAAACTGTTTTCAGCTTCACACAAAAGGAAGATTCTATTTTCCGCCTTCTGCTCTATGTCAATGAGCTTATCTTTTATTTCCAACAGCTTGTTGTTTAGTTCTTGTTGCTTCATATTCATATCCTGTTATAAAACCGATAGCGCCTTTACTACGCCGGATATCATGGCTTCCGGTTTCGGCGGGCAGCCCGGCACATAAGCAATAATTGCATTGGGGTCAACTTCTCTGATTATCTTATCCACCGGCCCAACAACATGGTAAGCGCCGTTAAATATCCCCGTTTCACAAGCACATGCGCCCATTGCAAAGACAACGCAGGGCTTTGCAGTTTGGCGATACACTTCCCGCAGTCGGGGAGCCGCCTGGGCGGTAACAACGCCGGTCACCAGCAGAGCATCAGCATGTCGCGGTGAGCCTACTATTTTGATACCAAACCTCTCAACGTCATACTTAGGCGTCAGTAAATTGACAATTTCGATATCGCAATTGTTGCACGCACCGGTATTGACGTGGAAGACCCACACTGATTTTTTCAATGACCATATTTTCCAGCTCATAAATTCACCCCTTCGGCCCTTCGGCTACGCTCAGGGCAGGCTTTTATTCGCTCAGGACAAGCTTACAGCCAGTTGATGCCATAATTACTGCCTATTGATGCAAGGATAATAGCAACAACCAAAGCAATCCCGCAATACACCCAGAAGAACTTCATTGCCTGGTCAATCCGCAGACGCGGGTTTGTATTCTTTATCAAAATCAACAAAACCAGTACCAAAACATACTTACCGATGCCCCATACTAAAGGCCAGCCTGTCGTGCCGAATCCGCCGAGAAATACCATCACCAAAAACAACGGCAGTGCCACAAGCATCATTGCCTGCATAACCTTCCAAACCGCAAGCAGTACTCCGGAATACTCTATCATTATGCCGCTAGCCACTTCGGTTTCCGACTCGGCTATATCAAACGGGACAAAACCGAGTTTTGCCTGAACACATAATAACGCAGCCAAAAACGCTAACATTCCAGAGATGCTAAGGGCCGGCGTATATTCGGCGATTGCAGCTAAATTTAGCTCACCGCCGGTCTTTATAATCACCACAATAAAGGCCAAAACAAGCGGCAATTCGTAGCCCATCACCAATTTCATTTCCCTGCTTGTGCCGATCGTCGCATGGGGGCTGGCACTGGCGCTGCTCCCGAGAATCAACGCCAGCGAAGGCAAAACCATCAGATAAATCGCTACAATGATATCGCCGACAAAGGCCGTTTGGGTGATAGTTATCCGCCAGAGCATTGTTGAAAACAATAGTACACCTGCCAGACCAACAAGCGGTGCAGCAATGAAAACGGTTCGCTGAGCGTCTTGCGGTATGAGAGTTTCTTTGCCCATGAGTTTCATAATATCGTAGAAAGGCTGGAAAAGCGGCGGGCCGACACGCCATTGCACCAAGGCACTGACCTTGCGAACTATCCAGGATGCGACCAGACCCAAAACGATAGTGAACACAAAACCTGGAAAAATCAAAATCCAGAACAAATTCTGCATTGCCTCAATCATCTCTTTGCCTTTTCCCTCAAAAAAGGCTCCCACAAACCACCACCGGAGACCTCAACAACGATATCTTCGAGAACCTCTACCAAGTCACCTTTGACCTCAACTTCTTTGTAATCGATACTTCCGTCCTGACAGGTATTTACGCACAATGGTTTTTCGCCCGGAGCCAACCTGCCTCGGCAAACATCGCAAATACTGCTTGGGAAAGGTATCAAATCGGTATATATCGTTCCAAACGGGCAGGCTATTGCACAACTACCGCAGCCGGTACACAACATATTTGCCCGTTTAAGAATACCGGCATCATTATTCTCGGTCGGCACTTTCTCCAATGCACCCTGAGGACAGGCGTTGATGCACGGTGCTAACTCACACCGGCGACAGACCAGGGCAAAGCGAATCATCTCCAGCAGTGAGTCTATCCCTTTGTTCTGGGGATGATGCTTGTACGAACACTGAACATCGGATTCATCCTGAAGTTTGCATTTTGCCAAATCGATTATTAACTTCGCACCCATAATTTCGTATCTCGTATTTTGTATCTCATGCTTCGCTTATATGCGTTACATTTCAATCCCAGATATTCGGATAGCTTTTTATCTGGTCATAAGTAAAGACAGGGCCGTCTTTACAGACATAATACTTGCCTAACATACAGTGGCCGCATTTGCCCACCCCGCAGCTCATATTCTTTTCCATTGAGAGATAAATCTTCTCGGCAGGGAATCCGTATTCAAGTAATTTCAAGGTCGAGAATTTCATCATAATGGGCGGCCCACAAACCACCGCCACTGCATTTGGAATATTCACGTCATCACGAGCTAAGATAGTAGTTACCACGCCAGTATTACCAGCCCAGTTGCCGTTTGCATCATCGACAGTAAGTTTAATATCCACGCCGTCAATTTTTTGCCATGAGTCGAAAAGTGTGTTCTTGTAGATAAAATCATCAGGTGTTTTTGCTCCGAATCGGCAAACCACAGATTTGAAATCCTTGATTCTCTCAACCAGCGTCAAAAACAAAGACCTTATTGGTGCCAAACCCACACCGCCGCCGATGATATAAACTTCTTTGCCAACAAAATCATCAATCGGATAGCCCTTACCGTAAGGTCCCCGAACGCCGACTTTTTGTCCCTTTTCACACTCGTGTAATAAAGTCGTTACCCGACCGGCCTTCATAATTGTGATTTCCATCTTCTTAGTATCTGAAGGCGACGAGGAAGGGGTAAACGGCGCTTCACCTTCGCCGGGTAAAGTCAGCTCCACAAACTGGCCCGTTTCAAACTTAAATGTTTCTTCCAGCACAACGACAAAACTTTTAATCGTCGGCGATTCGTCTCTAATATCAACAATTCCGCCGTTTATGGGTTGGTAGAGATTTCGATTCATTTTGCAACTTCCGCTTTTGTCTTATCTTTACCTTTAAGTTCTTCATTCAACTTTTTTAATACCTTGCGGATATCCACTTCGCCCGCCTCGGCATCAACACACCTTCCACAGCCGATACACATCTGAATTCCATACCTATCGAGAAAATAAGAAAATTTGTGCATAAAACGATGTCTGAGCCTGTCACCGAGCACTTTGCGGGGATTTGCACCACCGGCCACTTCAGCATATTTAAGTCTCATGCAGCCATCCCACATCTTCATCTTGGCAAAGTAATCCTTCTGCTTAGTGTCATAAAGATAGAAACAGTGGCAGGTAGGACAAACCCGCGTACAGGCCTGGCATTCAACACAGGTTTTCGCTTCCTGGTCATAAACATCGGAATCCTGGCTGTTTTCAACAATCTCATTAACCGGCTTATCGAACTTGAGGTCAGTGTTATTCTGCTCGAGTTGCTTTTGTGTCTCGGCCCTGTTTTTGTCTCGCTCGGCCAATAAAGCATCTCCAGCCATGGTGAAAAGGTCGGGGTATTTTTCTATAAAATCTCTGCCCTTTTGAGAGCCGACTTCGATAATAAAGCCATTCTTTACCTGCGAAACGTTCAAATCAAACCCGCTATGAGCAAAGGGCCTTCCATTCAGAACATTGCAAAAACAGCTCTGGGCCGGCTCGGAACAATCAGACGAAATGATGAACATTTTCTCCCGCCGGCTCACATAAAACGGGTCCTCAAATTCCTCTTCCGTGAAAACCTTGTCCAGAACTTCGATGGAGCGCAGATCGCAATCTTTCAGCCCAAAGACGGCAAATGGCTTGATCTCTTTCGGTTCATAATGCTCGGGAAAAACCGCAGCAAGCTCTCGCAGCGGAAATAAAAACTCTTTGACAGGCGTGCAAGTGCGTATGTTATTGAATTCCACGCACGTCTCGGTTGAAGGGTCGTACCTGTTATATACATAATGCGTTCCGGTCTTTTTCGGAACATAGAGGTCCATCTGTTCGGCAATAGCGTCCAAAAATGGCTTTAATTCATTTATAAGAACAGACTGCATTTTATCCACCTGAATTTACCTATGACGGTACGCAGCGCCTTGTACATCGCCGGTCATAAATAGTCAAATAGAATCTACTATTTTTCGCGACTAACAGCATGATTATCTAATTTTAACATTTAACTTCCCGGCGTATAGTAAGGCAGGCAAGCCAGGTCCATCGCAATATCAATGGTTATTACCTTGACATTCTTAGGCACCGCTATATAGCAGGGAGAAAAATTCAAAATACCCTTTACGCCCGCTTTAACCAATGAACTTGCTGTCTTCTGGGCAACCTGGTGCGGAACGGCTATAATTGCATGTTTGATTTTGCGTTTCTTCAATGTCCACAGCTTCGACACATTTTCAATCGTGATATTCTCTATTTTCCTGCCCACTTTTTTAGGGTTAACATCGAAAGCGGCAGCGATATCTAAACCATATATTCCAAAGCCGGGATGCGTCAAAATCGCCGACCCCAGATTGCCCACTCCAACCAGGGCCGCTTTTTGAACAACATCAAGTTTGAGAATTCTTTTGATTTGCTTTGAGAGCTTTTCGATATTATAGCCAACCCCGCGAGTGCCGAAATCTCCAAAGTAAGAAAAATCCTTCCTTATCTGCCAGGGATTAACACCTACAAAATCGGCCAGCTTTTGGCTCGAGATACTCTTTCGGCCCTGCTCAGATGTAAACAGCAGACCTCGCAGATAAATCGGCAGCCGCCGGATGGTCTCATCTGGAATTCTTTTGTACCTCATATACTATCCTACAAATAATTTGTGCTTGTGTTCACATTCACAAACTACAGAACCGAACTTTATACAGATGATTGTTGCACCCGTCAAGTATATTTAGATAATTATAATTGACTCCACCAAAATAAATGCTGGTTTAATTGCTTTGTAGATATGAACTTATTGTCTATAGCAACGAAAAATAAAAAAAATAAAAGATTTTTGTAAATGTTATGCCGCAACAATATCTTCTTGCAATGCCGGCCTGCCGGATGTAAAATTAAAAGAAATTTATTAGAACGCTTTTTTCTTTTAGGTCCTTTAGGCCGGGCTCGAACATAACTGATATTCTTTACCGTAAAATCTTTGTTTTCTGTAAATTTATCAGTGTCAAAAAGCCTTGCGCCCGTAGCTCAGTAGGATAGAGCATCGGTTTCCTAAACCGAAGGTCAGAGGTTCGAGTCCTCTCGGGCGTAGTTTACAACACCCTGAAAACAAACAAGTTACGGAAACAGGCAAACCGAGCGGCAAATCCGAAAATGAAATCTTGTCGAAATCTTGTTTTTGTAAAACGGAAATGGATTCCGATTTGAAACTGATTATCGAGAAGTGGCCGGAACTTTCTATTGAGCTTCGCAAGGCTATCGTTAAAATGGTGTGGTGAAAAAAGGTGCAGAAATACGGTTATGGAAAAGGCCGAAATAAAGCGCATTGCCGATTATATCAAAGACCTTGAGGAAGGGCTTGTCGAGTGGGATTACCGAGGGATAACTACGCAAGGCCACTTGACTAAACTTTACGGCATTATCGAGCGACTGATGAAGGCAACATACGAGACCAAAGACCAGGAGCTTAAACCACTTCTGGCTACGTTAGAAATGAAAGCAAGAAAGTGCAAGCAGTGTATTGAGGCAAGGACAGGAGTAAGGAACTAACCGATATGGATGAAGAAACTGAAACAAAAGCGATAGAGAAATGGCTGCGGATGGTGGATAAGCCACTGGCGACAAAAGAGGGGGACAAAAGAGGCGGACAACAAGGACGAGGAGGCAAGAGAAGAAAGCGGCAATAGTTAAAATGGTGCGGTGATTTGAGCAAGAATAATTTCTGGATGTTGTCGCTATTTCTCTTGCATCCCTGTAAGCGCACAAAAAGGCTCTGAGTTATATCTGGGCCTTAATTGTTTAGGACAAAGCCCCGTTGTTACCTTTGAGGAAGGTGATGAAAAGCAAGGGGCTTTGTCGAAGAAGTACAATTATAGACCTTTTTGTTGCTGAGGTCAAGTATGATTCCCTCAAGACGAGTTCGCCGTTGAGATGGCCTGTGAGGCGCTTTAAATTGGAAGATGAGCGGGGTACTGACTATCTCACTTGAGGGCTCGGAATAAGTATAGATTTTTCTGAATCCGTGAGTTTTCTGGTGCTGCCTTCGCCTTTTGTTCAAGCTGTTTGAGGGTCTCATCAGGCGAGCCTGGCGGTAGCCGCAGGTCTCTAATAATGTCATTTCTTATTTCCTTCTTGGACGTTTCTGGCAACTTCCGAGCGAATTCCCAGTTCGCCTGTTCCGCTCCATCAAGTCTTCGCGAGACCTCCCTATGGGCTTTTTCCGCCACTTGTCTTTCTTTTCTCTCCGTCATTCCGTAAATTGCAGATACTATCGCTAAAGCCAGAGGCAAAACATTTAACATGAGAGGTGTTAACTTTAATGCCTTACCCCAGATGAAGTAACACGGTTCAAGTCCATACATAATGTGTAAATATATTATGAAATAGTGGCCTTTTAGGAGCTACCAACGCCGGATTTCTTCAGGATTGAGGTCAAACCGATTTAGAATAAATCTTTTCTTATTTCTTTACTGTGTCTGAGAGGTGTTTTATCGTTCTACCTGCAATGACCAGACTCAAGCCGAACGGTATCTGGGGTAAGGTCGGAGGATTTTGAGGAAAAATCCTAAAAGGAGCGGGCCGAATGGAGGAGAGTGAGTTTAGGTTTTACACAGCCCGCTTACAAACTCCCCTCTTATTTAAAATACGATTTGTATTAAGCATGAGTTCTGTCACTAATAAATAAAAAAGCCCCTGCACATTGGAGCAAGAGGAAAAAGCGAGATAATCCCGCCGTGGTGTGAAATTCAAAAAGTATTTTGTTTTCAGTAGCAGCTAGCGTGCGATGAATCGCACCAATAATGAATAGAATTATAATCATCCCTTCTCTCACTTTACGAAATTTCCCCCAATGCATTGTTCATCGTATGGGCAACCCAGCGTGTTTGCCCTAATATTACACAAATAATCCGTGACAAACAGATTCACCTGTGCTAATCTAAAACCAACAGATGCACTATGATGCCGTTTTGATGCATCTGTTTGAAGAACAATTTGCGAGACATAAGCGGGTCTATTATTACGTGGTGTATAATATTATGTTAAGATTGTAATATGTCATATAAGGTCACTAAAATCTGTTATCTTTGTGGCAAGCCAATAAAAGGTAAATCCTCAGATGATCATATCCCTCCAAAGCAGTTTTACCCAAAAGAAATCCGTGAGAGTGAAAACCTGAATTTGCAACTTGCTCCTTCCCATGGGCAATGCAACAACGACTTCAAAGACGATGAAGAATATTTCTATACGTCACTATATCCCCTCGTAGTCAAGTATAATCCAGACATGGCAGCTAATATCTTCAGAGATTTTGTACGCAGATGTCAAAAATCCCAGATGCCTGCTATGCTCCGAAACATATTTGGTGATGCTTCAGGAACAACCAAGAGGTATCCACCTCCCACCAGGTAATGTTGAAATCAATGTAGATATTTGCAGGATACAGAGAATTGCTTGCAAAATAGCACGTGGAGCTCTTTATCTTTCGAATGAGAAATATGTTCCAGAATCCGATATAGTTGATATTAGAATTTGTCCAGGAGGATTTGAAGTACCAGAGATGTACCAGATATCTTGGAAGTGTGCTGGTTCGATTAAAGGTCCGTATCCTAAGGTTTTCTCATATAAATATATGCAATACGAGCAATACCATATTATTTCCCTGCTTTTTTGGGAGGCCTTTATGTTTTGTATTACAATACAAGATGAATAAGAATTAGAATCCTAAAAGGAGGCTGCAAGGGACACCGCTAATGCGTCGCCCATGAGTCGGTACTTTTAGAGGTATAAATCAAAGGAGTGTAGTTATGTGGACAATATTATCTATTATTGCAGTTGTCTCATTAATCTTTTTTTTCGCGCGTGGCCCTAATCCTATTTGGGGAGGAGCAACTGGCGGATTGATCATAGGGGCCATTGTTGCTCTTGTACGTGATGGCTTTGAATGGTCCACTATTTGGAAAGGAATTGTTGTAGGAATCATATTAGGTGTAATTGCGGAAATACTTGGAAGGCTATCAAAACGTATGGGATAATCATGAGAGGGAAGAACTAAACGTTACCCACTTAACGCAATACAATCCGTCAGACAGTGAGTTGTCTATGACATTATTTCAGATTTCACTCGATTTTTGGCCCTTTTTATGGTATAATACACTTATATTAGCCTTATGGCTAACGTTAATCGCCTGTATGCGACGAAAAATAGACATTTTCAGTTTTCCTTTTTTACAAACGACTTAATTATCAAAACAACAGGGCCAGCAGGCCCAGTCAATTAACAAATATTGAAGCGCAGCGGAAATCCCGACTATTCGGGAATCAATATCGAAGATCCCGACACATCGGGAATCATTCATCAATATTGAAGCGAAGCGTAAATCCCGACCACTCGGGAATCATTTAAAAGGCCACAGGATCAGCAGACGCAGATTCGTGGATATCGAAGTTTACCCGCCGAGGCGGGATTCGTCCAATTAACTAATTCACAAATTCGCTAAATGACAGGGTGTTATCAGTGGTTAATGAAAAAGACAGGTCAATCGAAGGAAAAATCGTCGAACTGCCCTCGAAACGATATCTGGGGACACCATACATATTAAACTATAAGAATTCCGGGGGCATATCTGGGGCATATCTGGGGCATATCTGGGGGCATATCTGGGGACACCATACTTAATTCCAGCCGATGTCTGCGTCCCAGAGTTCCGACGGGTGGCAGCCACTGAGTGAACTTTAGTGAGCGAAGTGGATGGTGAATCTTGAGCATCCAACACCAAGCAGACAGTGAGTTGTCTATGACATTATTTTAGTTTTCACTCGATTTTTAGCCTCTTTTATGGTATAATACGCAATAAATGGAGTAGGATCTAAATAATACATATCAAAAATCATATAGGCTATATTAAAAGTTGAAGACCAAATCTCAAATAATCACCGTTCTTGCCCGGCTAAGTAACTTAACGATAAATGTTTATGATTTTACATATTATAACATATTTCCAAATACACTCTTTTATGCAAAACAAAGCCAAAGTCAAGTAG
>DATKYR010000046.1:0-5137 GCA_035528395.1 Sedimentisphaerales bacterium | reverse complement strand
TTGCGATTGGTCTCAGCAGTATTGATGGAGACGGATGAACGATGGCTCACTGGAAAACGATATCTGAACATGAACACAGGAGTGAACGACTGAACCGCCTATGCAAAATGAAAAAATTTACAGACAACTTCTTGCGTAGCCCAGAAAAAAGGTGATAAGGCACTATGTTTCAAGCAGACAATTAACACTATACTCCTGTAATTACATGTTTCAAATATGTACTAAAAGAAAGGAGCTTCATAACTTTATGCAATCTCTTTTAAAGATTACCGTTCAAATGATATATAGTCATTCTCAAATCAGATCCTTTATTGTCTTGCCCACCGACCTGTGGGACATTACTGATTTGATTATTATTGCCCGCACTTTAGCGTCGAGCTTGTCCAAGTATTCTTTGCTAACCCGCTTCGGCGCCCAACCTGTTCGCCTGTCTCTGGCGATTCGTAAAACCATATTTCTGCAGTGTTTTATATTGATCATGTATTCTTCTTGCATCTTTCTACCTTTTTATTGTTTGTAGTATATTGGGCAATAAGTGTGACAGTATAACGATATTTTGATATTATATATAATAGAACATATTCACAAGGCTAATGATTAGGAGAAGACGATGAAAAAGATAGCCTTATCATTTTTAATAGTTTGTGTTGGGTTGACATCAAGCATAGTTCCCTGTGCATCAGCTATAGACTCATCCAAAGGCTTTGCTTTTACGGACAAGGTAGTCCTGGCCTATTACTACATCTGGTTTAACGAAAATAACTGGATCAAAACTGCGGCTGAGGGAGGCCGTAAGGAAGGATTGGAAGGCCTGCACCCTCTCGTAGGTGCATACAATTCCTGGGATCCTACCATTATTGAAAAGCATATGAAGCAGATGAACCGAGCTTTAATAGACGCCTTGGCCGTGTCCTGTGAAAATGAGTCTATCGCCTGGATGCTTTTATGGGTATTGATAAACCAATCGACGCCCCCGGCGGCTGGCCGGGAGCATTTTCAGCAAAGTGAGGTATGCAATGTGGTTAGAAAACCTGTTGATGATACAGATTACTATCGTAGAGATTACAAGCTGAGTGAGTAGTTCAGGTTACAGCTTGAAATACATATGGGATTTGTCTAAGGAGGTTGCGAAGGGAGGCAGTTATGTGCAAAACGATTGATTTCAAAATGTGGGGAGAGCGAGGTCTGGTTGCCACGTTCTTCATGGATGTGTGTCAGTTAACTGACCTGAGAGTAATAGCTGATTTTTTGGGAGTGGCAGCAAATTGGGAGTTTCCAGTGAACAACAGCAACATTCCGGAAAAATTCACATGCGTTATTGAACCCAATTTTGGGAACAAAGGGTTTGGCCAACCTGACGCCATTCTTAGGTTTGACTATAGTGCTCGTCGTTTTGTCGTCATAGTAGAAGCGAAGCTCACAGGCTTTGAAGAGGCATGTTGGCAACCTTCGCGACGTGGCGAGAAGGGCTTCAATAGTAAGCTCAATGGACAGTTGGAACTTGATTATCGACTCGCTATGGCGTTGGCAGATTTTAAGGAAGGCATGTGTGTACTCGAAGAATCGAACTGGGTGCTCCAGAGCCCGTACTGTGATGCCAGAATTTTGAGGAAGGATAACGTGCTCAACACAGTAGTCTCGAAATTCATTAGTGAGGATTTGAGGTTGGAGGACTATTACTACCTTGTAATTACAACGGATGATCAAAATCCGTTTGACGGAACTAATGAGCAGTACCTACCGCAGTTATTCAAGGTAGAGATAGAAGGTAATAAATTGGTCTTTCCTAACCGATGGCAGGAACTCAATTCAAGATTTGGATGGACAAATTACAGAGAAATGGTACGATTGATTAAGAAGATAGAAAAACAGCTTCCTACTGGCTCAATGTTCCTTCCAACCTATGAAATGAACAAAGGAGGTTTCGGGGAAGGCCCGGAGGATGATGATAATGGGGACGGGCCTCGGTTACCGGAACTACGCGATAAGGAAAAGGTCATTTTGGAGCCACCGCTTCGAGGTGGCTGGGTAGTAAAGTTCGATAATAAGCTATATCATCTATCGTGCCAGGAATACTCTTACAAACTTCGACATCTGCACGGAGGTAGATGGACTGAACGTGAACTCGGCAAGAAGAACGAGCAGAAGATGCGGAGCATGCTTAGCCACGTTGAGGTAATCGAAAAAAACTCGAAAACAATAAAGGATATACCGTATTGGGAAAGACGCTTCAATGAGTTGAAGGAATGATGCGTACTCGGGCAGTGCCACTTGCCCGCGTAGCCGGTGTCATATCCAGCCTCACGGAAAATCTGCCCGGAAATGGGAATCTTCGGATTGATCTGCATACCGTTGTGATCCACACCGATCTCATGCGGCATCCGGCTGGCATGCAGCGAAGCCCGCGACGGGCTGCACAGCGGATACGGGCAGTAGGAGTTAGTGAAATACACCCCGTTGGCCACGAGCGAATCAATGTTGGGCGTTTTGAACCACTTGTTCCCCCCCGCACTGATCGCGTCTACGCGTTGCTGATCGGTGGTGATGATCAGCACATTAGTTTCGCAGGAATGACAGGGTCAGGTAATCGGCAATCAATAAATAGAATTGGTGTCAGATTAAGCAAACAAAAATGTAAAGAGCCATAGCGCTTATTTATTGGAGGTGAAGTATGTGTGATTCAAGGCGTGAGCTAAACAATCCCCCGCATTCAGCCTGTTGTCCGTGCGAGCGAAATAGGCGCCCGGCGGGTCTAAACCGGCGGGAGTTCATGGCTGCAACGGGGCTCGCAACTGCAGTTGGCTTATCGCTGCCTGCTCTGGTCAATGCAGCATTTGCCGAGGAGAACAAGGCGGAGCACCAGCAGCCTGTCTTTCGCCGCTTGAAGGTTCAACCGGTCTTCAATTGCGAAATCTATCAACGAAAACCATTAACCAGCTGGCGCTGGACGGGGGCCATTCAGAACGAACAGGAACTCCGCGAGGAGGAACAGAGAATTCGGCGAGACTTAAAACAGATGGCTTCCTCCGCCGATTTTGCACTGGAAATCCGCCCCCTGGTGACAGTGCGAAATGTAGAGCAGGCTGCGGCTGTGACCAAGAATGATTACGATGTCCTCATCATGTACGCCGCTCGGCGGACCCCGAAGGTTCTGGAAACTTTAGCCTCACCGGACAAGTGGAATCTAATGTTTGTGCGTCACCGCTCAGGTCCGCTCTACTATATGTATATTGGCGCGCACACCCACTTCCTGCGGAAGACCCGTGACGAATTCGGCCAATCCGGTATGGATGTCCATGACATTGTCGTGGATGACCATGCAGAGCTCTTGTGGCGTCTGCGAGCATTTTACGGTTTGAAAAACATTCTCGGGAAACGCATCGTAGCAGTAGGCGGTGCCGGCGCCTGGGGAGCAGGCGGCAGAGGAGCACAAGACCGTACCCGGGAGACCTGGAAATTGGATATCGTTCCCATTTCCTATGACGAACTTGGTGAGCGTATCAAAAAAGCACGGCAGAATGAAGTCCTTGTTAATCACTGTCACAATAAAGCAGAAGAGTATCTCAAGCAGAAGAAAGTAATTCTTGAGACTTCGAAAGCCTATGTATCTCAGGCATTTGTTCTCTATGAAGTCTTCCGGGATTTGCTCGACGAGGCCGAAACAGATGCCATTACTATCAATCACTGCATGTCAACAATTATGCCAATCGCGGAAACGACAGCGTGTTTGCCGCTCAGCCTGTTAAATGATGATGGCTATATGGCGTTCTGTGAGTCGGACTTTGTCGTGATTCCTTCAGGAATCCTTCTGCGATACATTTCCGGCAAACCTGTTTTTCTATGCAATCCTTCGCTGCCTCACGAAGGTATGCTGACCGTCTCTCATTGTACCGCCCCCAGAAGGATGAACGGCAAGGAATTGGAGCCGGCGAGGATCCTGACGCACTACGAATCGGACTTTGGAGCGGCACCCAAGGTGGAAATGCATAAGGGACAAGAGGTCACCGTGCTTAATCCTGATTTTGCCGGTCAACGATGGCTGGGTTTCGCAGGAGAGATTCTTGATGCTCCCTTCTACGATATCTGCCGTACACAACTGGATGTTGCAGTCAAATGCGATGTCGAACAACTGGCTGAAGAAATCCGAGGTTTCCATTGGATGGTTGCGTACGGTAACTATCTACGTGAAGTAGGATATGCTGTGAAGAAAGCCGGACTTGACTGGCTGAGATTGACTCAGCTTACCTGAGGTGCGATAACGGATGACTGTCGAAGAGCGATACAGAGAAAGATACAAATCAGGGGATACTCCTTGGGACGTCGGCCAGCCAGATTTCAATCTTATCGAAGTTGTGACCAAAAAACCTATTCTGAGCTGCAAGGTCTTAGATATTGGCTGTGGAACCGGAGACAATTCCATATGGCTTGCCCTAAACCGCTTTCAGGTTATAGGTACTGATACTTCGGACATTGCTCTAGAGAAGGCAAAAGAAAAAGCTTCTAAAGCCAACGTTGAATGCGATTTCATGCTTGTTGATTTTCTTAAGAACAAAATTGAAGGTGCTCCTTTTGGTTTTGTATTTGACAGAGGCTGTTTTCACTCATTCAGTTCTGAAAATGATCGAAGAAGGTTTGCCCAAAATGTCGCTACTCATTTGGAAGAAGCTGGCCTGTGGCTAACAATCGTTGGCAACGCTGATGAGCATCGCCAAGGTCCTGGTCCACCTCAACTGACTGCAGGAGATATAGTCTTGGCAGTGGAGCCTTATTTTAAGGTTCTTTCACTTACATCTAGCCATTTCGGATCTAATCGTCCAAATCCACCCAGAGCCTGGAGGTGCCTGATGCAGAAACGGCATGTCACATAAATGCTTTTGATACCAACCCTTGGGATGTTCTGGGTGCTTTTTCGTCTCTATAGCATAGAAACCTTTCGATCAGGATATTCCGCCGTAGTTGATTCTACTATTCTGACAGTATTACCTTCCCGGGTGGAGTGCCGCTAAAGAACAGCAAAAATGAAATCATCGGAGCTATTGGTGTCTCCGGTAGCACTGTGGAGAATGACCATACAGTGGCTGAAGCTGGCGCAGATGCGATTTCGTAGAGTTTTTATTATAGCCCGAATATATCGAGG
>DATKYR010000045.1:0-3039 GCA_035528395.1 Sedimentisphaerales bacterium | reverse complement strand
GAACACGTTATGTCGACGTCTCAAAGGATGATATTTTTACATTGCAGGACACTGATATATATCAAGGCTTTGAAGTGCCTTCCTGTGAGACTGACTTTTTCCTTGCCCCATAGAAACCGCATAGGGTAAGACCCCCTCACTGATTACACGGATGCTAATATTCAGGCTCGCAGCGGCAGTTTAATCAGTACTGAGAATTACCTCAAGATTTGTGATGGGTCATCCCAATGGGTATGTTTTATTCCAGGCTGAACAATCCTGGCGATGTGCGAACAATTATTGCTACCAGCTTTTTTCCTGGCTTTGGCTTTCGCTAAAGAGGTCGACAGATAATGAATGTCGGAGTTGTCGGTTTACAGGAGCCCCGAATTTCTGTAACTCTTTACACATCTAAGACTTATCTATTGTCGGCCACGAAGACCCCGACACAAAGATCTGATAGGTCGTATGTTCGTAACGCGCCCCCGCTATGAACCCCTGGAGATAATATTCAGACCTGTTTTTCAGCTCAAAATCGCAGTTTCGACACATACATAATCAGAGCAACATTTACCTGTCGAAGGTTGCTGAGACAAGATGTTTCATTAGCTCTAAATCGCACCTTGTGCAAAGCAGGTACCAGTATCGTATCTATAGCTTGGCGCAAGAGCTCACCTCTGTTCACGCGATCACCAGCCCACCCCGACCACGTCTTCATCAAGGCGGGAAGTCTCGACGACCAGAGTGTGGTCAAGCCCATCGATCAGATCTGGACGAGCAAGACGGAGTGAGAGAAACTGTAATTTGCAAAACGCTAGTTAACGCTGGAATTCCAGAGGGACAATCGAACTGTTCCGTAGTCAACTGCAAATATTTTTAGATATTTTCTCGAAGGCCTTCCTCAATTTTGCAGAAAGTGTTATATGGGAATGTAAATGGAAACCGTGTAAAATAGTCAGATACCATCTTGCCCTCAAGAAGCACCAGGGGCCTATGTCTCAGCTTCAAGAGGGAAGGAGATTGGCGCCTCATCGCATGGCATCCAATCACCAGAAAAGAGAATCATGAGTGATTTCGGTGATTATGACAAGTACGATGGACTTGGTTTAGCCGAGCTGGTGCGAAAAAGAGAAGTCAAACCAAGTCAGTTAGTTGAAGAAGCGATTAGCCGCATTGAAAGACTCAATCCCCAACTCAACGCAGTTATCCACAAGATGTACGATCTGGCTCGGAAAGCAGCCGAGGGAAACTTGCCCGAAGGTTCCTTTAGAGGAGTTCCATTTCTGCTGAAGGATCTGAATGTAGATTATGCAGGTGTGCCCACGCGCAAAGGCAGCCGGTTTCATAATGACTTCGTGCCAGACCACGATAGCGAAATTGTCAGGCGCTTTAAAATGGCTGGTGTCATTGTCCTCGGCAAAACTAACACGCCCGAGTACGGATTGGTGCCGGTGACCGAGCCGGAACTGTTCGGCCCATCTAATAATCCGTGGGACCTGACCCGCACCACTGGTGGTTCCAGCGGCGGTTCGGCTGCTGCCGTAGCTGCCCGCATGGTGCCCTTGGCCCACGGTAACGATGGTGGCGGATCAATCCGCATTCCAGCCTCCTGCTGTGGTGTGTTTGGCCTCAAACCCACCCGCGGTCGCAATCCTCTCGGTCCTGATCTTGGAGAAGCATGGCATGGGCTAGCCTGTGACCATCTCCTGACGCGCTCAGTGCGCGACAGCGCTGCCATGCTCGATGCAACTGCCGGACCCGACGTGGGCGCCCCCTACTATGCACCACCCCCTTCACGTCCTTTCCTTGATGAAGTCGGTGCAGACCCCGGAAAATTACGCATCGCCTTCACCTCCAAGCCGTTCCTGCCCAGCACTGTCCATGACGACTGCGTTAAGGGTTTGGAAGCCACTGTCAAGTTGTGCCGAAACCTCGGTCACGAGGTAGTGGAGGCGACCCCGCAGATTGACGGTAGAGCGTTTGCTAGGGCCTTCCTGACGATGGCTTGCGGCGAGACCCGGGCTGACATAGAAGAGGCAGAAGCATTCCTTGGCCGCAAGGCAACATCCAGAGATTTTGAACCAGCCACCTGGGCAGTTGGTCTACTCGGCAGGCAAATCAGAGCAGCAGAGTTTTCTAAAGCCATCCACCTGCTCAAGCGAAGCGCCCGGCAGATTGGCCCGTTCTTCGAAGAATATGACGTGTTGCTGACCCCAACGCTGGCCATGCCACCGGTGGTGACTGGTGCGTTCCGACCCAAGGGGGCTGAAGCCTTTGCCATGAAGTTACTGGGTAGTCTTAATGCAGGGAGGCTGATCAATGCGCTTGCAGGGATAGAGGCCCTCGCCGACCAGATGTTTGAATTCATACCTTTCACACCCTTGTTCAACGCTACTGGTCAACCGGCCATGTCGGTCCCACTGCACTGGAACGATGAGGGGCTACCTATTGGCATGCATTTTGTTAGCCGTTACGGAGACGAGGCCACCTTGTTCCGGCTGGCCAGTCAACTTGAAAAGGCAAACTCTTGGTTTGACCGCCTCCCACCCATCTGCAGTTGAGCGAAAAACCTAAACAGAGAAACCGGCCCTGAACGGTATATCGGCGCTACTATCTGGGATCCGAATAAGGTCTCCAAGATTACCAGCGGCAATCCGCAGTGACAGCTGGGATTCTAACGTTACACGTGGTTCAAGTCCCGCCGTTCCCTGCATAACGAAGTAAGGAATGGCAGCTCTGTACATTCGCTTGTCGCCCGAGTTCGCGCCGCCATGCGCCCTGACCATGTCCTCGGCCGCCATGAAACACAGGAAATTCCCCAGGCGTATATCTATTCAATCAGCTTTACAAAAATCTCAAAAATTGTGAACGGCTTCAATGTCCGGTCTTGGTGTCACATATAGAAAGCGCCTGATGGCAGCTCCTGTTTGGGCGAAAACCATAAGAGCAGTCCAGGAAATCCGCTTCGTAGATGGCCTCTAATATCCGGCTTCCCATATTGCCCTAAAACAAACGGGGCCTATACCAAATCAGTATAAGCCCCGAATTGACACAAATCTG
>DATKYR010000044.1:0-7197 GCA_035528395.1 Sedimentisphaerales bacterium | reverse complement strand
GACCCTTTATTTCGGCAATTCAACAGTGTAATTGTGTTTTCTGGTAACCGTTCACAGGTATTCTATCAGTATTGGACAACGCACCCAAGACCAGATGCTCACTTCTTAATTTATCGCTTTATATCGTAACCTACTCAAAGTGTCAAACACATACCTGATCGCATCCATCGCTGCTTGCCGGTATTTCGATTTCTTCGACTTTCAAGGCTATCTTGAAACGTGGATGGCATTACAGATAGCTGCTGTCTGTTTGTCTCCACCCCTTTTTGGCCCCTTCCGTGAATATGATAATTACGAGAACGGTCAGATTGTTGCACTCTTCTCGGATAACACGCTGTCCGCTGACACTAGATATAACTTAGACACCTCTTGAATCTTTTCAGACGGTACACAATAGCTAACGAACAGGCACAATGCTCCGCAACCAACAAAGAAAAACAATAAGCAACAGAAGATTACAGAGTATTGAGCCGGCGTTGTAGGTTCGGTTGGCCTCATAGTACACATTGTTATTGTAATTTAAGATCATAAAGTCTTATGGCATTTGTACGAAGCACCATCTCGGCCAGTTCAACGGCACGGTTACGTGAAATCTGCCCATCGTTCATCATCTCTGTTAGAGCTATAGCAAGGGCATTACGTGCAGTTTTTGTAGAAAGCCATGCTACTTCTTCCCAATCTGCTAGAGCAGAAACACGATGAGCCTGGGTTCCGAATAACACTTTCTCAGGATACCACTCCAGCCAGGCACGAATCGTATTACTCAATGCATGTGTGGAACGAAAAAAGGCCTGTGCAGAGAAATCTGCATAAACATTCGGCTTGATTAACATAGCACCCGCTTGTTTATCAAACGGCCACCCGCCATTGATAATTACAAATTTTGTATTTCGTTGGTCAGGATCATTGAAGACAGACTCCAATAGCATCGGATTCCCACCACTTATGTTATTGTATGGAAGACCATCGGAATCTGGTTGGATATGCACTTTCAGATCTAATCGTCCTGCTTCCTGGGTCATATAGCGGAAAAGATAATCTTGGAGTTTGCGTTGTTCGCCAATTGAAACTTCCTTCCCTCCAAGCAACTGCTCATAGACCGAGGCTGCTTCCACACTGGGTACTTTTTCGAAATTCAGTAGACGGTCATAAGCATTCCAAAACTTAATGGCTATTGCCCCTTCTTGCTGAAATAATTCAATCGCCGGAGTCACAACAGTTTTGGTATATTTATCTAAGGTCGCTGCTGGTTTTTTATCGCTTTCGAAAGGATACAAAAAATCATCTGCAAGTGGAACCCAATAAAAGCGAGGCGGCGTTTGTCCCAAACCGAGTTCTTGCCAATAAACTAATGCAGTTTCTATTCCTAATTTATCTAAAACCCAGGTTGGATAATTCTCACCTTGCTGGCGTTTAATACGTTGCTTCTGCTTAAAAAGAAGGCTTAGATGTTCTTTTTCCATGTCGTTATATTTATATCCGTATAAATCACGCCAGGCACCTATCCAATGAGGATTATCAAAACGAAGATTCACAGGAAAGTCAAACGGTGGCTGCCCAAGTAAGTCGGCAGGCTCTTCTTCGGTACCCTGGTTGGTAGTAGCTGGCGACATCATGGACTGATTATCTATGGCTTTAATTTTCGCGATTTGTTCAATCAAATTAGGGTCTGGAATTGTATGGGCACAAGATTCAAGAAATATGGTAATAAGAATTAAGAATGACAATAGATAGTATGTTCGATATTTCTTTTTCATGAGTTACTCCTTTATATTTTATTATGGTACGGCAGAGCTATTATAAGTTCATTGATCAATTCTTTCAATGGATTCAAATATGAGGACGTATAGACCGAAAGGGGACACCTATAAAGATCTCAAAGTCAAACGCTAAAATCCCGGTTACCATAAAAAATATTCTTTGAGCCATCCACGTTACGACGTATCAGTCACTGTCACTCACTTTTGGCAACGTGCATTAAAGATGATGACATTTCAGTCGGATTACATAAGTAACTGATATTAAAGCACTTGAAAAATGCGCATTTTAAAAAAATTGGGAGATATTGGGCTTTCTGGTTGTAGGCCGGTTGTACGGTTTTTGGGCATAAAATATGGCCATTTTTAGGGCTTGTTAAGGATTCTTCTCCTCTGTTTGCTGTTCCTCTGCCGCCTCAACTGCCTTTCTCAATGTCATAAACATTAATCCTTCAGACCTGTGCCATTCTTGTTAAAGGCAAATAGTTAAATTTTTTAAGTGGGATAAACACCTAGCAGCCTGTACATTGCCAACCTCAGAAGCTTATGCTACTGGTCTTGAATGTTTTTAACTGGGATACATTCCTTAAATTGTTCACCGCTTTCTTCATAACACTCGAGGATAGTCTGGATTTCATTTGAAGCTTCGTGGCATATCTCTGATAGTTGAGAATAGTAATTTGCTATATCTCGTTTGTTTGTGGTCTTTGCCACGTTGGTTGACATGGGCATACTTCCTGCAGTCGATGTGGCAACTGAATTAAGTGCACTGGACTTATAATTGTGTATCAGAGTCAATGTCTGTGTTTGTGACAAATCCATTTCACGCGCATCACTTAGCGCTTTAAGCTCTGCATATTGTTTTGCACTCTGTTGGGCTTGCCACTGTGATCCCCATGCATGTACCACCAATAGGCTAAACTCAAATAGATCTTTAAGGAACGCTTCGGTCTCAGCCTTGTTTGATACTCGATTGTACAATTTAGAAGCTTTCTCAAAATAATCAGACGCTATCCTAAGGGTTTCAGTGGATTTGCTCTTGTCACCCTTCTCACCCAAGTATAGTCCAATTCTGTTGTATAGCTCGGCAGTCCACAACAGGTCTTCTTCGTTAATTGCATGAGGATTCACACCGTTATCTAGAAGCAATTGCCAATCATTTTGATGGTCGTTCGTAACTGCTAGGATGAAGGGTGTTTGGCCTTCGGCGTTCTTGACATTGACATCTGCTCCATTCTGTATTAGCAAATCTGTAATTATGGTATGGCCATTAGAAACTGCATAATGTAATGGAGTGAATCCAAAACTATCAGCTACATCAACAGCCGATTGGTTCGCGATAAGTAATTTCGTAGCCTCGAAGTTGTTCTTTTGTACGGCGAGATGGATTGGCAATCTCTGGTAGTATTTGTCTGTCTGGTTTACATCTATGAATGACGTGGATAACAACTCATTAAGTAGGGCCACATTGTCTTTCTCAATAGCCAAGTATACCAACTTATTAGCGATCTGTCTTCTTTCCTGGTTGTTCTGAATATTGTTTAATATTTCATGCAACGAGGAAGGAACAGCCAGTAATCTATCTCTGTCTATCTGCAAACAGGCTTCATATAGTCTAATTTCTGGCGATTTCTCGATCGCACGCGCTAAATTCTTAAAATGGTCATCGGCTGCTGGCTGAAATGAATTGTGTATTAGTGTTTTGAAGGAGTCCCATATACCATGGTCGTATAATCCAGAACCAACAATCGTGTCACTCCAGACCTCATTTCCTTCCAAATCCTCCAATACCCACTCTGTGGTTAATTCAGTTAGAATGTTAGGTTTGTCGACAAGCCCTGGTGGTTTCTTAAACTCCAGATAATATCGAACTTCTGGCGATCTCAGTTTTATTATTCCGAAAGTATTAGGCGGCACGATTTCTTTGTACGGCTGGCGATCAACAATAAGACCAGTAAAATGATCATCACCCGGTATATGTAAAGTAGTAGCATTGTTGAATATGTTTATAAACACAGTCTCAGCATTTCTTCTCAAAATATTTCCAACCGCGGCAACTTTAACGGCAGTATCACACGCATACCTATATGATCTTTCTTTTTGAATATCATCATCGTATAACATCTTGTCGACAAAGACATTTTCATAATTCTTTACTGACATGTTCCACTTGAAGTTGAATGAGAATTCTTCCAAATCATCAGCATGCGCGAATACGATATTGAAGTTGATCTTATCTTTTGATTCAGTTATAGAGACTGGTCTGACATTAATTGGAATAGGCTTGTTAGAAGAGCATCCTTGAAAGAAAAACTGAAAAACCACAATCAGTAGGAACACATTAATAACTTTCACTCTTTTAGTAATCATTGACCAGTCTCCTATAAAACTTATTAGAGAATATTACATGTGATACAATTGCATAGTCGCTGACTATCATGTTATTCCTACTCTTCATACAACTTCCTGATAAATTCACATGGAATAGTAATTCTATTATTGTTGTCGCCCTTGCCTCTCAGAGGGGAGAAAATGTCGTCATCTAGGTCATAAGTTTTGATTAGCCCCAGTGTTGGCATAGCTTCGTATCCGCCTAGTCTGTATAGTTCAACTTTGCCGTAATAATCCACATAGAACCACCTAGTACAAGAAGTTTCTTCAATTCTAAAATTATGCACATTATCCCAGAAAGCATTGACATACCCCAGCACAAAGGTAATGCCCAGCATCTATTCGGCCAAATAGGCCAGCAGCACTTTTACGTCTTTGCCTTTTGCCTTCTTTTCTTCAGGCCTAATCTGTGTATTCTCAATTGTGTCGCCAGTACTGTTCTTCCAATCTGGTCGGCTAAGAGCCATGTATAAAGATAAGAGGACATGCCTACTGTGTGCTGGCCCGAATTGGACCGGCATTCAACGAACTATGTCTTATCGTCCTCTCCGGCTGATTCATACTGGTCGAACCATTGTCGGAATCTGTGGCTAGCACATCCAGTCCAGATACTTTTTTTCTTTATAGTTTCCTTGGACCAACCAACAGCATATCCGAATAATTTAGATTCTACTGCAATAGCCTTTCGTTTCGTAGCCGGTGAGTCTTCACTCAACCAAGCCTGTGGATTTCCATTTGTCATACCATTATCAGACAGCCAATCTAACTGTGCTATTCCATCACGACAGTCTTTACTTCTAATAATAGCTAAAAAAAGGGCCGTAACCGCATGGACAGTACACTCTAATGTTGCCACATTTTCATTTGCCAGACGATTATGTTTGACCTTTTGGTATGCTTTCCACCATTCCGGCGTAAATGCCTTCTTCCATTGTTCTTTCTTATATGAAGTTGCTGGCAGATTGTCCCAAGATTTAAAAGGCTGAATTCGTTCTGGCTCTTGACCCCAAAAAACTACCCATTTGGGAGCCATACATTCTCCGTAATATTCAAAGTAATCGCTGATGTTTAGTTCTTTTTTTTTAGCGAACTGAGAATTTTTTGCCTCATAAAACCATAGAGAATCGAGTTGACTACATACTTCATGAAGGATCGTTACAAGCTTAGGTGACCAAACGCTTTTATGCTCTAAGCAGTAGGGGATATATCGCAACACATCCTGAAGCATATCTTCGGCGTCAACATACCAGTTAAGAACGCTATTGCTAATATTTGATGCCATTAATATTCTCTATATTTCAAGATATTTATAGCCTTTAACTTGGTTTTGGGAAACAATTATACCGTACGACCGCTATGCGTGCAAATGCTTTGGGGAACCGCTTTGTGCCATGTTCACCAACGGTTGTTCACAAATCGCCATTACAGATATCACTGAACGCAAGCGACTGGAAGAGACGGCGACGGAGACCACTAAGCAGGGGGAAGAGCTGAAAGAGCAAATTGAACAACTCCAACATAACATTCACGAGCGGGAGCAACCTGAGGGACACATCAAGCAACAAGCAGATGAGCTAAGAGCTGCCAACGAGCAACTCAAACATCAAATCGTCGAAAGCGAACAGACCAGGAAAGAACTCATGGAGCAGCTTGAGGCGCTAAAAAACACCACTGAAGAAATCCAATACGAAACCACAAAATGCAGCCAGGGGCAAGAGATACTGGGAGCAAGCACCGACAATGCAGAAGATTCGGGAAAGCCAATCACACTCTCCAACGATGAAAAACTTAAAGCCGTAGCTGAGCTGGCCAAGCGGCTGAGATAGGGAGTTGGCCAAACTCAAGCCGAAGGGTATCTGAGGTAGGGTCGGGGGATTTTGAGGCAAATTAGAACGAAAAGAGGGGCTTTACCTTCCCACCATCACTACACTCAAGCCGACCGACAAGGGCACCGTCCGCTGCAACCGGTTGTTAAAAACGCTTGGACGTATTTGTATTCATCGTCAAGAAACTGCGATTTTGAGCTGAAAAATGGGTCTGGATTTTGGGGTCGTGGGTTCATAGCGGGGGCGCGTTACGAACATACGACCTCCCCGTTATGAGCCCTAACACAAATGATGTAAGTTCTTTTCAAATATACTCTTATCTCTATGTCCCGTGAAGAGTGCCGTAGTGGCTTTCTGCACTGGTGACCCGTCAGAAATGGGTCATCTGCGGAAACGGACGAAATTGCGACTGAGAAGTCCAGGGAGGTAAATGCTTGTATTTCAAATAGGATAGATCAGACGTCATGACGGTCCCATTGGCCCTTGACAACCACATGCTGTCCACAGAAAATTCATCAAGACCCTTCTTGGGGTCAGACCATGTCTTTAAGGTTCTTCAGCGGCCGAATCTTCACCACATTCCGTGCCGGCTTGGCTTTGAACATGGTCTCTTCGCCGGTGAAGGGATTGATACCTTTACGAGCCTTGGTTGCAGGTTTTCGCTGAACGACCAACTTCATCAAACCGGGCACGGTATATGCACCTGGGCCGCTTCGGCCAAGACTCTTTTTAATTTGAGCAGCCATTGCTTCAAACATAGAATTAACATCATTCTTTGTCAATCCTGTCGCATTGGCGATTCCCGATACGATTTCACTCTTGGTCATCGGTTTTGCAGGTGTTTTCACTGCTGTCATATTTGCCATAACACATGGTCTCCTTACACTGATACAAACAACAAAACAACGCTCGAATACACAAATACGTCGAGCTAATAATAAAAGTCTGAGCATCTATATTACCTTTCGCTCCAATTGTCAAGCGAGAATTGGGTAAGAATGGTGTCCTGTAGGATACAATAAATGCACGACAGCAAGAAACTGCATTCTGTGGGAAAACACACCGCAGGAGATCCTCAGCGAGGCGGAGCATGGGGAGTTCACCCCTTCGGTGGTAATGCACAGGATCCTGAAGCCATTGAGTTCTTTAAGCGTTATCTGGTTCCTGGATTGAATAATTAGGGGGCACGGAAAGTGGTGGACTCAAAGTACGAGCTTGCTTTC
>DATKYR010000043.1:0-4606 GCA_035528395.1 Sedimentisphaerales bacterium | reverse complement strand
TCACATATGTTCCCTGTTTCCCTTGATAATTTCAATCATTTGTGCTTCTCGCAGCTACAGTTTACTATGTTCTTTAGTTTGCAAAAGCCTTTATTCTCGCTTTTTTTAAGCCTCCAGAAGTCGATGGCCCCTTACACCGTCAAGATTTTCTATTTCTTTAAATGATAATCCGCAAAATCCAGGAATCTTTGCCAGTCGTACATCTCGATGGAATGACCTCCCTTCCGAATGTGGTATCACACATCACTCTCTCGGCTTACGGTGTTGGTTCTGGTGCTGGCCGATACAGTCGGATATCGTCAAAGAACACCAGACCCGAACCACCAGCCTGCGGGTTGTTCTTATTGCCTAACCCAAGGGCAATCGTATTGACATTGGCAAGGTTCACGCCCTGGTCGGCAAATGCCTGCAGGTCGATATTCCATTCAGTCCAGTTATCTACCTGTGCTGCATTTGGATTATCGTGATTGACCACTGCACTACCATTGAGAGCAACATACAACGTCTCGGCAGCGTTAGCCGAATCGCCTCTGAACCAAATTGTCAGTGTGTTTACACCTTTCTCGGTCCAGTCACGCGGATAAGTCAACGTCAAAGTTGCCTCAGAGTACCCAACACTGTTGTCGTAGTAAAGTGGCATCGACTGGTTGCCTCCGTGAACGATAGTTTGCTCTGCAAAAGGAGGAGCCTCATAACCAACTAAAGAACCATTTGTCGGGTTGTCATATCCGTCTATCCACACGTTAAATATCCTGTTGCTCTCGGGGTCGGCGGGGTCAAGGTCATTGTAAGATTCAAAATCGTCCGCGATAAGGAAGTTGGCGGTCGTAAAGCTCCAGAGGATGCCTGTCCACGGACTGTCTGGGTTGGTGTTATTGACCTCATCAATCCTCCAGTAGTAAGCAGTATCCCACTCAAGCATTCCGGGGTCATAGCTCTCAGCACCGAGGTCTCCGGTGCCTTTATACTCCGGCGAACCGGTATCGGCATTTCGTACGGCCTCCTGGTCGTTGCCGAAATAGACCTGATGCGAAGCAGCAAAGACTCCCGGCGACCAGGTAATAATCTGTGTCTGCTTTACATCCACAGCACCATTAGACGGGTTCGGGTTCCCGACTGCGCCCTCAGTAGTAAAGCTCCAGACGTCGCCTTTATACGTCTCGATGGCATCAAATTCATCGACCCGCCAGTAGTAAGTCTTAGCCAATTTAAGTGTGTCGGGAGTATAGGTCGTAGCTCCCTGAGGAAGTCCCCCAGCGGCATTGTTGACATCGTCAAAATTCTCACCGAAATATACGGTATGTAATTTTGCGCCGAATCCTGCCGTCCAGCTAAGTTGCACATCAGGATCTACAGATTCGGCGCTATCAGCCGGATCGGGAAAGTATGCTGTCTTGGGAGGAATACTAAAGCTCCAAATGTCGCCCTTCCAAGGGCTGTTCGGCTCGGTGTCATTTACCTCATCAATCCGCCAGTAGTATGTCGTACCCGGAACAAGGCCATCCGGAAAAGGAAATCCGGGAAAGCCAACAACATAAAACGTCGAGGCCTGGTTGGCCCGGAACGTGCCTTCTGCACCGGAGTTGACGTCATCAAAATTCTCACCGATGTACACATCGTGCGAGGCGGCTAAATCTCCAGCCCGCCAGCTCAAGTTCACCCATGTATCCAGAAGCAGGGAACCGTCTTTCGGGGAAGGGCCCAGGGCATATGGATATTTTTCACTACTTTCCATAGCCGCCAGAATCTCGACACCCGACAGAGCGTGGTCGTAAATGCGGACATCGTCTATCGTGCCACTCATGAACCTTCCGCCTAGGGGATCTTGACCGAATACAAGAGTATCGTCAAATTCCTCTATAGCATGAGCGACCTCATTGACGGCGCTCTGCTCATTCATATAGAGTGTTGCTTTATCCGGTTCTATGACCACTGCGGTAAAGAACCATTCATTTTCCGGTATTTGAAATCCTGAACTCCAGGACCATGTGGCATCATTCCAATTGTAGCGTAAATCCCCCCCGGTGCCATAATGAATGCCGGCGATTGTGGAACCCGCTCGGCTGACCCAGATACCAGCCCAGTCAGGCTGGCTTCCATCAAAATTCACCCATGCGGTAAAGGTTGCAGTGTTGGAATTAAGATTCAGCGGAGTACTCACCTCGACATAGTCGTCTGTCCCGTCCAGGTAGAGCCCCCAGCCAAAATACCCTGCAACCCACTGCGGGCCACCCATAAGTGTGCCGTCGAAGCCATTGCCGGAACTGTCATAAGCGATTGTCCCCGAGGCCTCGTCGAGTTTCCAGTGACCCACCAGTTCTGCTGAAGCGTTGCCGGCCAAAGCCAACACCAAAACTAAAAATAGCAATTTTCTACACATAACAGTCCTCCTTAAAAAAAAGTTGAAAAGCCGTGCTTTGGCCACACACCAAAAAACTCATTCCCACAGAAGCGGGATATGACTTTATCGTTGAAATGTTAACACCTCCATTTGCGAAGCACAAAATCGCCTTTACAACTAACTCTGTGTTTTGCATAATAACTCCTCCTCTGTCTAAAAACTACAAGAATTGCGCCCTGTGGATGACCTCAAAACCGAAGATGCCCGCCCATTCGACTTCACTCAGGGCATAGACTTTACAGGCACAAGCTTCACTGCTACTATCTATACCATATTATCTACCTTCCCGTCAAGGAAAATCTCTGGATTATGAGTGGGTATCTATTCTTGATGTGGTTGTGTTTAAGGCTCCGGTTTCCGACCCCTGGGGCACACCGGTGAACCTTGGGCCGATTGTCAATACTTCGGATTACGACAAGATACCGAACATCTCGGCCGATGGACTTACTCTCTATTTCGACTCCAACCGGTAGCATTGATATAAAAGATGTTGTTGGAGGCTGGGGCAAAGCTACGCCTTCATTGAATGAAATTGCTACTCTATCAGGTATCCCGGGGAAAATGGATGTTGACGGAGAAAAGGTTGCATTTCTATGGTTAGACGGCAAATTAAATGAGATCGTGGCTTATAATGAATTTGATGCTTTGACTACATACTTAGTGTGGTTGAGAGTGGCACATTTTGGCGGGCATTTTACAGGTGAGGAGTATGAAGTTGAGCAACAATTGGTCAGAGAGTTGATCTCATCGGAAATCGAAAATGGCAAAATACATCTCAAGAAATATCTTGAAGAGTGGGACCATGCGGTCGCAACGCACAGTGTCACGGCAAAATCAGTGCTGTCTAAGCTCCACTTCCCTTTTCTTTCTGCTGTCGTAGAAACTCTTGCCAGATGGTCTCTATATGAGTTGCTATGCGAAAATAAGCACCTTCCTCAGACACCAGCCATCCGGGAGGATAGTCATGTGTAACAGCTTCGATTTCCTTCATTTTGCCGACGAGCCCCTTACACGTCTCGACGTCAGCCTGTAATTCTTCCATTAGCTTCGTGTATGCTACAACTCGATCCCCTCCCCATTTCATCAGCAGTTCCAAGCATTTCTTTTCGGTTTCCTTTAACTCCATTAGTTCTTTCCTCCAATATATTCGATTCAAAGAGCCTGTCCTACTTAAAAATTCGAACTTGTTTAATTTCAACGACTTATGTAAACTCCCTGAATAACGATTAAGCATTAATTCTATAGGAATATTCGGAAGGAAGCAACCTTGAAAATCCTTGCCAAGCTCATCTTTGAGTTTCTAAGGCTCATATTCAGGAGCAAACAAGGCATAGTTCTTGAAAACCTTGCTCTTCGTGTTTAGCTACCTGAACGCGAGGGGAATTTTTGTGAACCTATTGTTCATTTTGACTGTAAATTGTATACTTTCTCTTGACCTACAATATTGCACATTATGCGTAAAGTTATTGGACAAATACCAAGGCACAGAGAATTAATTAATCGAGGGTGCTATTTAAAAGGTGCAGCTCTCGTTATCAATTTGCCAGGCAGTCCAAAAGGCGTGAAAGAATCGTTGGAGATAATTTTGGACGTCTTGCCGCATACTGTGGACAATGGTCGAAAGGCCCTGAGTTACATCTGGGTCTTATTTTTTTACCCTTGCAAAATAGACATATCGTCTTTAGAGTATCGCTAAACGACCTGAGCAATGGGCCTGCCGTTAAATTTTTATGAAAGAAAAAAGGAGGTATCATATAAGAGTTTGCGATAAGAATGGTATGTGGTGGACAGTAACTTCTGGTACGGAATCTGCGCCTTCTTATTCCGGCCCTCCTCGCGGCGAAGAAGCCCCGATAGAAAAGTATGTATTTCAATGCGAATCTCTTGATGGTCAAAGCACAGCTATTAAAGCGCCTTTTTCTATTAAATATTACGAGCGAGGCCACAAAGACAAATTAGTAGAACTTCTTGAAAAGAAGCTGCTTGAAGAATCACAACAATCAAAGCCCTGAAAATCAGGATTTTATCTTCATCACCGCACCCAAGCCGAACAGAAAAGCCCCTTGTCCTACGCAAGAATTCGAACTTGTTTAATCTCAATGGCTTATGTAAACTCCCTGAATATCGATTAAGTATGAATTCTATGGAAATATCCAGGAGCAAACAACTTGAAAATACTCACCAAGTTTATCTTTGAACTTCTCA
>DATKYR010000042.1:0-4341 GCA_035528395.1 Sedimentisphaerales bacterium | reverse complement strand
GATCGTGGATGCTTCTTCCTCCGAAACAGTTGGGTCAGTTTTTCCAGACCAATCACTCAACCCGATTGTTCTGCAGACTGTTTTTACCTCTTCAGTAGTAACGTATTCAGGCAGTTTCATAATTTTCTCCTTTTTTGAGGCTTCTAACTATGTATATATGGTTTCCGTATAATATCCCGAACTTTTCGTCATTCAGAGCTGTAGGGTGGGGCTTGCCCCACCATTGTTCTTGTTGACAAACAGACTCTCGTTTGATAATATATCGCTTGTGGATTGTTATAGACGAAGAAGCCAGAGACAAAACCCCCAGGGCCAACCATGCGAGAGTTTTGGAACAAAGGGATGCCAAAGCCGTACAGAGACAGAAGAAAAAGAAGTAAATACACGAAATCGGTAAACGTCCCGGATTTTTGCTCCCCACCTGTTGGTCGCAAAGATGGCATCAGCTAACGCCGACTTGCTCCTTGAGATACCTGAGCGTCTTGGTACACCAGTCACGCAATTGTTGGCAATCGTCCTCGTAGGTCCGTTGCCAACATTCGGGATGATCCATGTCTTTGTTCCAGGCCCCCATGGCAAGATGGATAAATCCTACGGAGGCCCCTCTGGCCATCGCAAAGGCATCGTCTGTGGATACCTCAACCAGACCTGGTGTATATGGTTCGGCAGGGATAAACAGCTCATGGTCGAAATGCCAGTGAGGGTGTCCTGCATTCTGGCTCCCCTTGTGAGGCAATTGGTCCCAGTCCACACGAAGGACTTGAGCCTTGTCCGGGTTGCCGCGCAAACCCTCAAACAGGGTCCATCCAGCGTTCAGCAGAACGTAGTTGGTGGAATCCTGTTTCAACCAAGTTTCATGCCAACTGACCCAAAACGTGCATAGACGGAAACTTGAGGGTGTGGATAGAGGAAACACAGAAACCCTGTGAATCTGACCGTCTTCCCGACGCATTCTCCTGGCGACTTCCGATTTTACAGTGTCTACAGGGACGAGTTCAAACTCGACTTCACAGCCATCGCGAACCTTGTACCACTCCGCTTGGTCCGGTGTGTAGAACGTCACGCGTGCGTCGATGACTGTCCGCACCTCGCAGGCAACACCATTGTGATAGGGCTCTATTTCTCCTCTTCCAGGCATAGGCCATATCTACCTTTGCTAAAACCCATAGAGAAGTGACACATGCTTGTCGAGGTCAGGCGCAACTGCCTTAAGCTCTCCAGCATGAATCGCCTTGCCAAGGTCAACAAGATGCTCCACAACTTCTGCAGGGCAACTCATCTCATTAGTCACGTCTGGCAGCGGCACCTGGGACAAAAAACGGGCTTCGAGCCGCATCTGTCCGCCTTGCAGTCGCACAGTGAACAGCGACATGATCTCCTCGAATGCCTTGCTGTTAAGGATCGCCAGATAAGCCCAAACAACCGGTGTTTGCTCAAAGGGAACCTGGGTATCTTCAGACAAAACGACAGTGTCCTTGGCCCAAAACCACGCATGACCATTGACAGTAATATATTGTCCGTCTTCGTCGAAAGCAAAGCTGCCTCTCTCCCCAAAATAGGTTGAGATTAGGCGAGGGGCAGGTGTCGCCTGCCATGCCCGTTTTTCCGACAGTTCCCACCATTTACGATCAGAGAACCGTGCTCTGCTGGCCAGCGCCGAGTTGGCAGGCACCAGGTATTTCGCATAGTAGGTTGGCAGGCTGTCCTTGAGTTCTCCTTCCGAAGTGCAGAGCAAACGTCCATCCGTGGCATATGGATAGAAAACGTATTCCGCCGGCCGCAGTTGACCATTTCTTATTGATCCACCTCCGGCAGCAGGACGGAAGAATTTCCTCTCTCTTCGACTGAGCTCCTCGTACTGGCTGACTTTGAGGACGAAAACCCGATTATTGCCAGTGCGCACGCCTTGCTTGATCTTGAATAGGTCATCAATTCGAGGCAAGGCGAGAGCGGCTAAGCGATCCTTCTCCTTATATGCATTTTGGCGCAACGGTCTCCAGCTCTCCGCGGAAAAGGTCTGCAGTGGTCGTTTGAACCGTTCGACTCCCTGGATGGATAACACAGCTTCTGACTCTCGACGCAAGGCCCGAAGCGCAGCATCCTCAGAGCCCTCTTCAGAGATCAATACTTCGACTGCCCTAAGCTCGTGTTCCTGTTCGGCTCGCTTCTGGTAGATCAGGAAAGCTGTCTCAACCAGCGAAGTGGGAAAGTACTTATAGCCTTCAAAGCAGCCGAGCAGTTTAAGGCTGCCCTGTTCGCTGAGCCGTTCGCGCCATGAGAGTCCAGTTTGGCTGGTCAAGAGCGATGCCGGTAATACACACCCAAGAACACCACCGGTTGTCAAAGAACGTACAGCCTTGGTTACGAAAGCCATTGCAATATCGGGTCGCTGCTTGGCGGCATCGCCCAGCTCGTCGGTGACCTTTCGGCGCTGTTCGGGAGACAGTCGCTCCCATGGAATGAATGGTGGATTCATCAGGATGATATCTGCGTTTACCCAAGGATGCTCAAGCGAATCGCGTTTTGCGACTTGCGTCTGCACGGTACGAGAACTGCGGGCGTTGTGTGTGGCGTACTCCAAACAGAAGCGGGTCGTGTACTCGGAGATGGGGCTGATGTCGTATCCGAACACTCTGATCTTACGGCCGTGGATGGCGGCATCGGCACTGAGTTCGCGAATCGCTTCGACCAGGAACACGCCTGATCCACATGCAGGGTCAAGAACAGTCAGGTTCCGTCTCCGGTCGGGCATTACCTCCAAAGCCTTCTGAACCAGAGCCCTCGCCAGATTGGGTGGCGTGAAGCGAACATCGCGCGGCGACGCCGCACCGACGGGTTCGTGAGTTGGCTCGAGGCCGGGAAAGTAACCCTGTGGATTCCGCTCAATCTCCAGATGAGCTTCCTGGTAGAGCCTGCTGGCAGCATGTCTGAACAAGAGCATCGGGTGCAGCTTACACCCAGTATAAGGATCGGGATCCACCATGTTTCGAACCAGATCTCTGGCGTCAAGAGCAGCCGTCGTGCGCGGAATGCTCACCAGCCCACAGAGCTTACGATCTTTTTCAGACAGCAGTTTGAACGCATCGCCGAAGGTTCTGATGGCCTCAATGTTACTCACCAGAGCCCGCTTTCGCGCTACCTCGGCCACGAGCAAAAGACCATTCAGGAACTGCACCGCCAAGAGCGCGTCCTGCACGCCGATGCGTGACCGAATTTGGCGGAACGGCTCAAGAATATGGCGGACAACGTTTGGCCGTCTCGGTTCGGCTGCCGCTTCGAGCTTCGCGAGCAGGGAGACCGCCCCCATGCCCTGTGGCGGCATCTCAAACTTCGAGATGGTTTGCGGCTCGTCCCAGCGCCTAACATACATCCGGTGGCTGCCGGGCAAGACCGTTACCATGTGCCTGACACAGGACGACCAGGACCAGGAGAGCGGTTCCATCGTGTCAGCGAAGCTCGCGTCCTCGGTGCGCATGAATGCAAAGCTGCCTCTGGAGCCATCGAGGAGGATGGCAGCTTCTTCAACGGCCTTTTTAGGCTTGCGCGCTCCAAACATCGGCACGTGAACCATGCCAAGCAGCTTGGCCCACGAGATGCCGCTCCTAGGATCCCATTTGTGTGCGAGATCAATCACGTTGGCACTCCGACGAATTCTTTTCAAGGGGGAATCAAAGGTTCCCAGTACATTTTTCTGACATCTACTGTGCTAGAGACTCGCGTCTTCACATCCGGCTTCTATTACTCGTTCAAGGCTGCTATTTCATATTTTACCCGTTGTCTCTGGTCAGAACAAACACATTCGGCGAAAAAACTGGTTTAATTCAAATGGCCAGCTGATTCATTAGCGCACACATTCTACCTCTTTATTTAATAAAGCGTTTGTGAGCGGGCTAATTTTGATGAATAATATTTGGAAAAAAATTGAAAAAACTAATAATTCAGTGGCGTAAGCCATCCCCTGCCGAAGGGACAGATTTCGAGCATCGAGAATCAAGTATCCAGCATCCAGTATCGAGAATCCAAACACCGGCATCGAGCATCAGGGATACAGTGCCGTGTCTCGGAGATTTTTTTCAAATCTACTTGAAATCAAACTCAAAATTTGGTATAATACGCCCATGTTAGCCAGCAGGCTAATATAAACCGCCAGCAGGCGAAGATGACATTTCAGTATGCATGTCGTAAGCCACCGATTGGCAAGGACTTAGAGCCAGCAGCCTCATATTCGTGAACGGTAAATAGTCAATAATCAATAGTAAATAGTAAATCAGAAGGATCTCCTCATGGCCACCGAACCCCAAATTTTATCCAGCTTGTCCCCGGTGTATGCTCACTTGCTTT
>DATKYR010000041.1:0-26203 GCA_035528395.1 Sedimentisphaerales bacterium | reverse complement strand
TTGCAGCATGAAAAACACGCATAAAAAACAAGGAGTTGAAAGATTGTATTACGAATCAAACGAATTTTTAGCCACAGAGAACGCAGAGAGAATTCAATAATATTTAACCACGGATCCATTCGACCCATTCGACTACCTCTTAGGTTGCCCCTTCGGCTGCGCTCAGGACTGCGGCTAATTCAGGGTAAACTCTGTCGAAGGGACCGCAGTCGAACGGATCAAACCACTGATTTTATGCTAACATTATACTAATCTCAACATATTTGAAATAGGTGATGATTAGTTAGTAGGGGCTTTCAACACAACCACATCAAGAATATATACCCACTCATAATCCAGACATTTTCCTTGACGGGAAGGTAGCGGATTTGGTATAAATAAGGAAGGAAGGAGTTGTGTCAGCACTGAACGTGCATCTATGGATTCTGGTCTTCCAGCGGACGCAATTACTGTAGTTTTTCGAATAGAGAAGTAGTTATTATGCAAGATACAGAATTACAGGCAAAGAGATGCACCTCACAGTTATTTTTTTTACATTTCAACCAACAACTTATGTTTATTTTTTGAAGGAGGGCTATTCTGTGTAAAAAATTGATTTATTTGGTTTCTTTTGTTTTGGTGCTGGGCATGGGCTTTTCTCCTGCGCATGGCCAGGAAGGACTCATCGGATACTGGAAATTCGATGAATCTTCGGGCACAATCGCAGCCGATAGCACTGGGGGGGACAATGACGGCACGTTAATCGGCGACCAGCTCAGATGGACGGCAGGCAGGTCCGCCGGTGCTCTCTCATTTCCGGGAGATCCGATTGATGCCCGCGTGGAGTTCCCCACAACGGGCATGTCGGCGACAGCGGGAACGGTTGCCATGTGGGGTTACCTCTTCGACCCACAGCCCGAGACGGACGGCCGGTTCTTCTTTGGCCATACGACCCAGCCGCAGTGGGCCAATCGTGTCCAGATCTATATGCAGGAAGGAAGAACGCCCTCGACACTGCTGGGCATTGGCCTTGGCAACTCCCACACCCGCGATACGGACATCATGGAACTGCCGTTGGAGGAATGGCTCCATGTGGCTCTGACCTGGGATTCAGGCAACTACGTGGTCTATGTAAACGGAGAGGAGGTCTCGAGTGGAAACTACACGGGGCTGTCTGTTATTCATCCGACTGCCAACATCGGCAACGACGGAAGCTCAGGGCCTTATGAGGCTTTCTGCGGTCTTCTCGATGAGGTGCAGCTTTATGATAATGCTTTGAGTCCCGTTGAGATTCTTTCGGCTATGCACGGTCAGCCGTTTCTCTTAGCCTCAGGCCCGAGCCCAAAAGATGGCGCCCTGATTCTGCATACCTGGGTGAACCTTATCTGGACGCCGGGAGCTTTTGCGGTCACGCACGATGTGTACTTCGGTGAGAATTTTGACGACGTGGATGCCGGCACCGGCGGCACCTTCCGGGGTAACCAAGCCTCAAATCATTTTTCTGTGGGCCTGCCCGGATGTCCCTATCCGGACGGTCTCGTTCCCGAAACGACTTATTACTGGCGCATCGATGAAGTGGAGGCCGACGGAGTGACCAAACATAAAGGCAGGGTCTGGAGCTTCTTCGTCCCCACCCGGAAGGCCTATCCTTCAGCTGTATCGACATTTCACTGTATAGGAATTTACTGGAGCCCTCAAGATGGCAGTAGTTATAATGTCTGTCAGGTGCGCTATCGTTCTTACGGTTCAACTGGTTGGAAAGAGGCCCTGCCACTATGGTATGATGACCGAGAAGTCGGGGGATATCCCGCAGGATATCGCGGTAGTATCGTTAATTTAGATCCTGGTACGGTATACGAGATCAAATTGGAATTATTAAATACCGGTACTGAGGAAGAATTCATAGCTGAAACATGGAGTGAAGATTTTCCGATAGCTAAAACTGTATATCTTCCTGCCGGGACGACTAATCAGGCCCTTGAGATAACCGAATCCGGCTCACCTGACGGCTATATTCTTTATACCCATCCCGAAGGGGAAAGCTCAAGTATTAATGTCAATAATGAGGAAGACTCCTGTATATATGTTAGCGCTTCCTATATTATTATTCGTGGCTTAACTCTGAGAGAAGCAAGTGTACACGGTATCCGCATACTAAATAATGTGCATGATGTTGTTATAGAAGAATGTGATATCAGTGGATGGGGCCGTCTTCAGGAAGGTGAGTGGGGTCACGATAATGATTCTGCCGTTTATTCTAATTCACCAAACATTGAAAGGATTATCGTCCAGAGGAATAAACTTCATCACCCCAGGCCAGATACTAATAGCTGGAAGGAACCAGCCAGAACTGTGCCAAGAAACACGCATCATCCCCTGGGACCTCAAGCCATTACGTTCACACCCAAAAATGAAAGATCGGGCCACTATGTCATACGCTACAACGAAATCTATTCGGATGAGGACCACTATTTCAAGGATAGCATGGGAGATTCACATAACTATAGTTACCATGGTTTTCCTATTCGCGATACAGACATATATGGTAATTATGTTGCGAACTGCTGGGACGATGGTATACAAGCCGAAGGTGCAAACTGTAATGTAAGGATATGGGGTAATTACATAACCAGGACAGCGGAAAAGATTGCAACCCAATCTGTTTCTGTAGGTCCTTTATATATATGGCGAAATGTCTTTGGCATCAGTCGAGTAGGCCCGAATGACAACTATGGATGGCGAGCTTTCAAGTCAGGTGATGTGGAAGGCTGGGGTGGTGGCAAAACTTACATCTTCCATAATACGATATTACAGCCCCCGCCTCCAGATCATGGATCTTCTGATGGAGTAAGTGCCCACGACGCTATACTTACTAATACCTGTACCAGAAATAATATCTTCCATATTCCTTCCAACGGCGACAGTATCCATAGTGGCGGTTCAAGTTCTGCCAATGATTTTGACTATGATTTATACAACGGCTACATCAATGCCTATCCCGGCGCCGAGCGAAACGGAATCTATGGTGTTCCAATATATGACCGACATAATGGTGTTGGGGAATTCGCGCTTGATTCATCCAGTCCGGGGTATGACGCAGGCGTGGTAATTCCCAATTTCAATGACAATTACAACGGCGCCGCGCCGGATATAGGCGCGCACGAAGCCGACACCCCGCCGATGGAATTCGGCGTTGACGCATACCAATAAAAAATATACATAAAACACGGATAAAAAGCGAATTGTAAGAGAAATGTCAGGATTGTAAAAGAAATGCTAAACTTTTTATCCCGGTAGTAATAGACTCGATTATTTTCATTCATTTCAGCCATTTCATTATATAGAACAATATAGGTTTACCAACAACTTCTGTTTGTTTTGAGGCAAAATCCACGGAACATCGTCCGAGATAGTTGCTATTATCAGGCAGATTTGGTATCTTAATCTAAAGAAAAATTAAGCGCAAATCTAAATTGATTTTAATTGGGAATAAGAGATAAAGGGACTCGTATTCGACATTAAGAAGTACGCCATACATGACGGCCCGGGTATCCGCACGACAGTTTTTTTCAAAGGTTGTCCGTTGCAGTGTCAGTGGTGCCAGAATCCGGAAAGCCGGAGGGATTACGCCGAACATGGCCTCCGCAAAGGCCGATGTGTCGGATGTGGTCAGTGTGTGGATGCATGCCCGCAGCAGGCAATTTCGCTCGTCGAAAACGCCTCGACTGAACTCGTCGGAGTCCAGCCTGCCCCCGCCAGTCACAAGCGGGGGCCTGTAACAGATACGGAAAAATGCAAACTCTGCGGCCGATGCGTGGATGCCTGTACGGCCGGTGCAAGGGAGATTATTGGGCGCAGGATGACCGTTAATGAGGTCATGGTTGAGGTTGAAAAAGATATTATTTTCTACGACCAGTCCGGCGGGGGTGTTACGTTCTCCGGAGGTGAGCCGCTGATGCAGCCGGAATTTCTTCTGGCGTTGCTGAATCAATGCCAAGCCAAGCAGATACACAAAGCGGTGGATACGAGCTGTTATGCAGAGCCGAAGATTTTAGAAATGGTCAGCGAAAAAACGGATTTGTTTCTTTGCGATATCAAACATATGGACAGCGAAATTCACGAGCGGTTGACCGGCGTGGGAAATAGTTTGATTTTGGATAATATAAGGCGTCTCTCGGAGGCCGGCAAAGAAATCATTATCAGGGTGCCGGTCATTCCGGGTTTTAATGACGACGAGACAAATATTGAAGCTACAGGCAAATTTGCAGCGTCTCTGCAGGGTGTGAGCAGAATTGATATTCTGCCCTTCAATCCCGGAGGGAAAGAGAAATCGGCCCGCCTGACGGGGGGTGTAAAACCTGTGCAAATTGAAGCTCCCTGCGAGGAGAAAATGAAGTCGATTGCAAAGGAACTTAGCAAATACGGATTCGAGGTCAAGATTGGTGGTTAATAATATGAACGAAAGAGTAGCGAAACTACGCAAACAAAGTGTTGATACCAGGCCGTACATCTCCACCGAACGGGCGGAGCTGATGACCGAGTTTTACAAAAGTGATATTCCCCAGCGCGAATCTGTTCCTCTCTGCCGTGCTTTATCGTTCAAGCACCTTATGGAGAATAAAACAATTTGTATTAACGATGGTGAGCTGATTGTTGGTGAGCGCGGGCCGGCTCCAAAGGCCACGCCGACTTACCCCGAGCTGTGCTGCCACAGCCTGGAAGACCTGCGCATTCTCAATAGCCGGGAAAGAACACACTTTGTGGTTACGGAAGAGGTCAGGAAAATCTACAGCGAGAAAATCATTCCGTTCTGGACCGGCAAAACCATACGGGAAAAACTCTTCGGCGCAATGGAACAAAAGTGGCATCAGGCATTCAATGCCGGAGTGTTCACCGAGTTTATGGAACAACGTGCACCCGGCCATGCTATCCTTGATGACAAAATTTACCGCAAGGGTATGCTGGACTTTAAACGTGACATCGCAGAGAACCGGAAGAAACTCGATTATTTCAATGACCTGCGCGCCTATGATAAGGACCAGGAATATCAGGCCATGGACATTTGTGCCGATGCGGTTATTATCTTCGCTCAGCGGCACGCAGAGAAGGCAAGGGAATTGGCGCAGGGGGAGACTGACCCTGTCCGCCGTGGCGAATTGGAACAGATAGCCGAGGTCTGTTCACACGTACCGGCCAATGCGCCGCGAAATTTCCGGGAGGCATTGCAGTCGTACTGGTTTGTACACTTGTCGGTGATTACGGAATTGAATACGTGGGACTCTTTCAACCCCGGCCGCCTTGACCAGCACTTGCTGGGATTCTACAAAAAGGGTCTGGAGGAAAGAAACCTGACGCCTGAACAGGCCAAAGAGCTGCTGCAGTGTTTCTGGATAAAGTTTAATAATCAGCCCGCTCCGCCGAAAGTTGGAATTACCGAAGAACAAAGCGGGACCTATACAGACTTTTCATTGATTAACATCGGGGGTGTGAGGCCGGCAGATGGAGGTGACGCGGTCAATGATGTTTCATATATGATGCTGGACGTGGTTGAAGAGATGCGCCTGACCCAGCCAAGCTCCTGTATTCAAATCAGCAAGAAGAATCCTGACCGGTTTCTCAAGCGTGCCTGCGAGGTTATTCGCACCGGATTCGGCCAGCCATCCGTATTCAACACCGACGTTATAATCCAGGAAATGCTTCAGGACGGCAAGACCATGACCGATGCCCGCACCGGTGGTCCAAGCGGATGCGTAACGGTCAGCTCGTTCGGCAAGGAAAGCTGTACCCTGACGGGCTACATGAATTGGCCGAAGATTTTTGAACTTGCCTGCAATAACGGGGTTGACCCAAATACCGGCGAGAAGATTGGCCCTCAGACCGGTGATATGCGCAAATTCACTTCTTATGAGCAGCTTATGGATGCCTACAAGGAACAGCTCGGGTATTTTATAGACCTGAAAATCAAAGCTAATAATGTCATCGAACGGCTTTATGCCAATCACATGCCCGCTCCATTCATGTCAATTCTGATGGACGACTGCATCGCCCGCGGGCTCGATTACCACAACGGCGGCGCAAGGTATAATCCGACTTATATCCAGGGCGTTGGTATCGGCACGGTAACCGATGCGCTGGCAGCAGTGAAATATTATGTTTTCGAGCAGCAAAAAATCACTATAGACGAATTACTGTCGGCGATGCGGGCTGATTTTGAGGGATACGAACACCTGCAACATGAACTGCTGTATCATACCCCCAAATACGGCAATGACGATGATTACGCAGACGGCATTGCCGAAGAAATATTCAATGCTTACTACGATTTGCTTAACGGCCGACCGAATACCAAGGGCGGCAGGTATCGTGTTAACCTACTGCCCACAACGGTACATATTTATTTCGGTTCTGTTGTGGGCGCCCTGCCCAACGGCAGAAAAGCCGGCGAGCCGGTCTCCGAGGGTATATCACCCACCCAGGGTTCCGATACAAAGGGGCCAACCGCTGTTATCAAGTCAGCGGCGAGAATCGACCACGTCCGCACCGGCGGAACTTTGTTAAATATGAAATTCAATCCGCACGTGCTTGCCGGTGATGATATTGATAAACTTGGCCATCTAATCAGGTCTTACTTCAAGCTCGACGGCCATCATATCCAGTTCAATGTCATCGATGCCGAAACTCTGCGCAAAGCCCAGCAAAATCCTGAACGGCATCGTGACCTGATTGTAAGGGTGGCCGGTTACAGCGATTACTTCGTGGATGTAGGCCGAGACCTGCAAAACGAAATCATCGCCCGCACCGAACAGCAGTCATTATAGAGAATTATGGGCTTCGTTTTTTCCTTGATGTATTGTTGCAACGTGAGGTTAAGTATTATTATCAGGTATAAATTGGAGCTTTGTTATGAAATATAATTCAACTGTGGTGACATTGTTAGTTGTATCCTTTTTTTTTACCGGTTGTATTCAAACCGCAAGGGAAAAACAATTGGAACAATTTATTGACATTCACATCGCCAAAGTGGAGCCCTTGACGACGCAGGCGAATCTTGCTTATTGGGACGCTTCCACGACAGGCAGGCCGGAAGATTATGAAAGATTCAACAATTTGCAACTGGAGATTCGCCGGATATATAACAATCCGCAGGAATTCGCCTTTCTTAAGGAAATAAAAGAATCCGGTCAGGTCGGCAATACGAGGCTGGCCCGACAATTGGATAAATTATACTATGCCTATCTGAAGAACCAGATAGAGCCGGAGCTGTTGCAGAAACTCGTTGATTCGGACGGTAAAATCCAGGAAAAGTACAACACTTTTCGCGGCACTATTGACGGCCAAGAAGTCACCATGAGTGACATTTATACAATCTTAACTACGGAGAAGAACTGCCGCAAGAGGGAGCTGGCCTGGAGGGCGAGCAAGCAGGTTGGAGATGCGATTGCCGATGACCTCATTCAATTAGTCAAACTGCGTAACGAGGCTGCTCGAAAGGTTGGTTTCGACAATTACCATACTCTTTCTATCGTTACGGGTGAGCAGAATATAAAGGAACTCGATCGCATCTTCGAAGAGCTTTGTGCATTAACCAACGAGCCCTTTGCCCGTTTGAAGAAAGAGCTGGACCGAATCCTGGCGGAAAGTTACGGCATTGCCCCCGGGGATTTAATGCCCTGGCATTATCACGACCCCTTCTTTCAAAGAACGCCTCTGGTTTATGACCTGGATTTGGACATCTATTACCAGGACCGGGACGTGAAGGAATTAGCGGATAAATATTACGCCGGTGTTGGCCTGCCCGTGGATGATATCCTGGCAAGAAGTGACTTGTATGACAGGGAAGGTAAATATCCACATGCATTCAGCTTTGAGGCGGACCGCGATGGAGATGTTCGTATTTTATGCAATCTTCAAAACACCGAACGCTGGATGGAGACCATATTACACGAGCTGGGCCATGCTATTTACAGTAAATACCATGACCGCAGGGAGCCCTGGCTGCTAAGGGAGCCGGCCCACAGCTTTACCACCGAGGCCATCGCGATGTTTTTCGGTCGATTAAGCCGCAATGCAAACTGGATGCAGCAAATGTTGGGTCTGCCGGATGAACAAAGAGCGAAGATTGAGAAAGTCAGTGAAAAGTATCTGCAATATCAACAGGTGCTCTTTGTGCGCTGGGCTGCCGTTATGTATAATTTCGAAAAGCAATTATATGCCAATCCCGAACAGGAACTTAATACGTTATGGTGGGACCTGGTTGAGAAATATCAATTCGTTAAGAGACCACCCGGCCCTGTCGATGCCGGTTGGGCGTCCAAACTTCATTTCACCACTGCGCCGTGTTATTATCACAACTATATGTTGGGCGAGCTGTTGGCGTCCCAACTGCATAATCACATTGTTCACAAAGTTCTAAAGCTTAAATCGGATGAAGGTGTCAGTTATGTCGGAGATAGAAGGGTCGGGGATTATCTGCGCAGGAAAGTTCTCCGGCCGGGAGCACTTTATCATTGGAACGAGATGATAACGCGGGCAACCGGAGAGCCGTTGACGCCGAAATACTTTGTGAATCAGTTTATAAAATGAGGGAGTTGTGACTTACTTAATTTCCATATTAATCTATTTGTTTGTCCTGACCGGTATCGGAATTTATAAATCCCGTCAGGTCAGGACCCATGCCGATTTCTCAGTGGCCGGCAGGACTCTTTCGCCCTGGATTCTGGTCTGTACGATGCTTGCCTGTTGGATAGGCACCGGTTCGATTGTAGGCAACGCCGGTAAGACCTACGAGACCGGACTCGCTGCCGTCATCCTGCCCATCGGCAGCGTCATCGGCATGATTCTCCTGACCCGTATTGCCGGAAAAGCCCGCAGCTACGAAGTATATTCGGTCCCTGAAATCATCGGAACGCGTTATGGTCAAGCGGCCCGTCTGTTGGCCGTGATTGCTCTTGTGATAGCATATATGGTGATTGTGAGCTATCAGTTCAATGCCGGCGGGATGGTGCTGGAAGTTATCCTGACAAACGCGGGCGGAAAGCCCCTTATAACCGCTCACTTTGCAACTATCATTGCGGCGATTTTCATCATTACCTATACCATCCTGGCGGGGCTTATGAGCCTTGCTTATACGGACATTGTCACCGGTATTGTTGTAACCGTGACTCTTATTATCGCCTTTCCGGTGCTATGGTTCAAGGCAGGCGGATGGAGCGGTATGGAAGCTTCCTTTGCGGCTATGGGAAAGCCCGAGCACATGAAGTTCTTGGGTGTTTACAGCAAGACTGAAATAATCAATTACTGTCTGCCGGTGTTTCTGCTTATTATGGGTGATGCCAACCAGTATCAGCGGTTCTTTGCGAGCAGGGATGCCAGGGGCGCAAAAACCGCTGTCACCTTCATGATATTAGCAGTACTGGTTATCGAAAGTCTGATTATTTTGGAGGCATGGATATGTTCGAGCATGATACCGAACGCCGAACATGGAAAGTATGTGCTTATCTACGCGGCCAAACAATTCATGCCGCTAATCCTGGGCACCTTTTTTATGATAACCGTCGTGGGCATTATTATTTCCACCGCCGATTCCTTTTTGCTGGTGCCCGCCACCTGCGTCATTCGAGATATATACCTGAACTATATCAATCCTAAAGCAAGTGAAAAGAGAGTCATTTTCCTCAGCAGAATTATGGTATTGGCATTCGGCATAATTGCCTGGCTGGTTTCTCTGGCATTTGCCGAATCCACAACGGTCTTTGAAAAAGCGCTCTATGCTTTCACCATTTATGGTTCAGCAATTACTCCGTGTCTGGTTGCCGCTTTGTTCTGGAAAGGCGCCACCAAGCAGGGCGCTATTGCCTCAATCGTTTCAGGAACGGCAATGGCGTTGGCCTGGGAAGAAATGGATTTTATAAAAGAGTCCCTGCCGGCTTATCTATCAGGCCTGGATGCAGTATTGCCGGCAATCACCCTGTCGGTGATTGCTCTGATTTTTGTAAGTCTGTTGACCAGGAAAAAACAGACCTCTGACGAGGACTAAGAAATGTTTCCAGCAAACGTCTATGTTGAAAGAAGAAACCGCTTAAAAGAGCAGATTCAGTCCGGATTGATTCTTTTCCTGGGCAATGAAGAAAGCCCAATGAATTATCCGGACAATCAGTATTCTTTTCGGCAGGACAGCTCATTTCTCTACTTTTTCGGACTCGATTTTCCATCTCTGGCTGCACTTATTAACGTTGACCAAAATGAAGAAATCATCTTTGGTGATGATTTGACGGTTGAAGATATTATCTGGACGGGGCCGCAGCCGGCTTTGAGTGAGCGGGGTCTGGAAGTAGGTATTAATAAAACCGCTCCTGTTGATAAATTAAAGGTTTTGTTGGAGAGAGCTGTTCAGCAGGGCGGAAAGATCCATTTTCTTCCCCAGTACAGGCCGGAAAATGTCTTGAAAATCGAAAGATTATTGGGAATACACCCGACAGTAATCCAGGATAATATCTCGGAAACTCTAATAAGAGCCGTAGTAGCGCAAAGGTCTTTAAAAAGCAGTGAAGAGATTGAACAAATTGAAGCGGCTCTTGACGTTTCTTATGAAATGCAGACGGCCGCAATGAAAATGTCGAAGCCCGGCATGCTTGAAATGGAAGTTGTTGGAGCGATCGAAGGAATTGCCATATCGAGTGGGTGTCGTCTTGCCTTTCCCACTATTTTCTCGATCCGCGGAGAGATACTTCATAACCACTACTACGGCAACGTAATGAGCGCGGGCGACATTGCCATAAATGACTCCGGTGCCGAAACCGGCCTCGGCTACGCCGGTGACATCACCCGGACCATCCCTGTTAGTGGGAAATTTTCACAAAGACAAAAGGAAATCTACACGATTGTCCTGAACGCGCAAGAGAAGTCGATTGAAGCTATAAAGCCCGGCGTTGAATTCAGAAACGTCCATCGTCTCGCCTGCGAGGTTCTCACATCCGGCTTAAAAGAAATTGGATTGATGAAAGGGGATATCGAGGAAGCTGTTCAATCAGGGGCACATACCTTGTTCTTCCAATGCGGATTAGGCCACATGTTAGGCTTGGATGTCCACGATATGGAAGGACTGGGAGAAGATTATGTCGGTTATACGGATACGATTAATCGGAATCCTGAGTTTGGATGGAGGTCTTTGAGACTTGGCAGGGCGCTTGAGGCAGGTTTTGTAATAACAGTGGAGCCGGGAGTTTATTTCATTCCCGAATTGATAGACCGGTGGATGGCTGAGAAAAAAAACTCGCAATATATAAACTATGATATGGTTAAGAAATATGAGGATTTTGGAGGTCTGCGAATAGAAGACGATGTTCTGGTGACAGAAAACGGACATCGTGTGTTGGGCAAAAAAATACCGAAAACCATAGATGAGGTTGAAGATATATCATCCCGTTAACCATATCCGGCCATTTTACTGAAGATGTACAGGCACTACGTAACGAAAATTATTATCACTATCAATCAATATTCATCAAGATATTACAAAGTGAATATATTTGGTGGCATATCAGCGCTTGTGCCGGCAGCGGTGACCTTCAGGTTAAAGACAACCAGCCCAAACGACGGAGACGCTGTTTCTGCTTCGCTCTCCGCAAGGTACTGAGAGCGATTTGTAACACCATGCATCAACGGTTCTGAGCAAGTGAGTACCTGCTATGAAATCCGCCCCAAGATGCGATCCAGAGAGTCCGACGTGTGGTAAATCAAGGCCTCCGGGTAGTGTGGATAGGGATGAAAATACTCAAAGGTGACGTATCCGCGATACCCTACCTTATCTAATTCCTCCATTACGGCGGGCCAATTGGTAGTGCCGTCCAGCAGCGGGCGGAACGTTTCCAGTGAATAATCAGTGCTCTTCTTCGAGAATTCCTTGAAGTGTGTATTCTTGATGCGTTTACCCATTAACGGCACCCAGTGCTCAGGATGCTGAAATATCGAGATATTTCCCGTGTCGAAATGAATGTTCACATATTCACTTTGGAACGAGTCGACAAAATCGTTCATTTCCATGGGAGTCATGAGGTAGCCGTTGAAGAAAATGTTCTCGATGTTCAGGGAGACCTTTAATTTTTCGGCCTGGCGGGCCAACTTTCCGACGGCTTCTTTGGCGCGACGGTCACAGACCATATTAGGTACCGGCTCATAATCGTCTCGCCAAGGGATATCAACCGCACCCGGCACCAGCAGCACGTTTTCCACCCCGAGGTCGTGAGCGGCGTTCGCGATTTTTCCGGCCAGTTCGATGCCTTTCGCGCGTTTATCCGGGTCGTTGCTCGTTAAAGGATAAGGCCAGAAAAGAAAGGAGCAAAGCCCGCTAATCCGGATACCGATTTTGTCGGCCAATCGTCGAATGTCGAGGTAGTCTTTCGTTCCTGACCTGGGCGAAAGGTCGGTCTCCAGGTCGTAGTTCAATTCGATGCCGTCAAATCCGGCGTCCTTGGCTAACTGAAGGCATTCCTTCAAATTCATTTGTTGGGGATAAGGAAACGCCCACTGGTTGATGGATTTCTTCATGTCATAGCGTTTGGGCGAACCCTTTCTCGGATCGGGCTTGCGTTTCGTCTTCTGTGCCTGAGTTGGGCTCCAAAACGCCGCCGCGCTCGTAGAAGCCAACACTGCTTTGAGTGCATTGCGACGAGTCAGACAATTGTGTCCCGGCGGCAAGACGCTGGCTTGCGAATTTTTTGTTTGGTAGCCTTTTGGTAAATGTTTCGAAGAGATAGAATCTTTCATGACGCAAATGATATCAGGTTTTGAATGTCTTATCTGGCATTCCCATTTAGGGCCACTCAGCTACGCTGCTGAGTCTTGTGTCCAATAAAATATCAAGTCTCTCCTGAGAATGCAAGCGTTCAGTCCGCTTTTTCGGTAGTTTATCGTGCAAAAAACCTCAGAAATACGAATTTGGCGACTGATTACAAATTTCAAGACGTATCTCCACTGTACTCAGGAGAGTACGAAGGTTTATTAGAAGATTTCCTGTGGTGTTCATGGTAACAAGATAGTAAAATTAGTGACATGAAGCAAGCTCACGTAAGTCCTTCAGTGACAAGTAAATTGGAGTTTTTTGGGGAGACAACTATGCGAACCAAATTGATATCCCTGCTTTCTCTCGTGCTGCTGCCGGCGATAGTCACGAGAGGCGTGATCGCCAGTGAGCCCAGCCGGGCCGCCTCGAGACCTTACGGGGTACTTGTGGTAATCGGTGACCAATGGGACGACCCAGGCAGTTACAACATCGATGAACAGACAAGCTCTGGCGGTCGAACACGCAAGTCGAACGAAGACTTCCGTGACGTAATCACCATGCTCAAGATATGGGGTATTCCTTTCGATATTCTTCGTCTTGACCAGCAGCGGCTTCAGATCAACCGGTTCCTGAACGGCATCGCGGAGCCGAATTACGGTTGCCTTATATGGATGGCTGATCCGGAAAAGCTGGAAGGATTCTCCGCCAACTATGAAACCGTGCGCCGCGCCGTGAAAGAATATGGAATGAGCTTTATAGCCCTGTTTGACAATATCGCAACTCCCGAACTATCCGACCTCCTGGGCGTTGACTATCAGGGCGTTTCAGACCGACCGCCCAAGAGCGCAAACGCCGCATTGACGATATCCGGGGAGCATTTCATCACTGCCGGTGCAGTCGGAACGGTTGTGCAGGCCGAGGAGCAGTCCGAGCTGCGGGTTGTCCGCTGCACGGCGCGACCTGCCACAGTCGTGCTCGGTAAAATAGGGGAATACCCACAACTGGTGGTGCGGGACATAAGTGACGAAACGAAGGCTGTCTGGATCGGTGGCGGCCGCAACTGGTTTGGCAAGTTTCCGGTGATGAGGCAGCTTTTCAGAAGAGCGCTTGTCTACTGCATTGGGTATGGTCTGTTCAACGATAACTTCGAGAATGCTTTCATCTTCGTTATGGACGACATTGGAGCCTCGGAACATGCCTATAGCCTGAGGTGGCACTATCCCACGCCGAGCAAAGAGGACATCATCAAGTACCTGGTTGAGCCACTGGAGGAGTACGGTTTCGTGATGGTTCAGAACGTCACGCCCGGCTATGCCAACCCGGTGACGCGCATGGTCGAAACCCCCTGGACTATTGATAAGTTCACTGATCCGTTTGGCAATGTGCAGGACTACGGTTCCACCAAGGAAGGACTTGACGAAGGTCTGCGGCGCGGTGTGTTCGAGATTCAAGCTCATCGGGTGTGGACGCACATGACCTGGGACCTGGATTCACCGCCCGGGCCGTGGTGGGATGCGTCTATCGCTGGAGAGAGGGCACACTCAGACTGGTATCAGGAAACCTATGACGAGCGCCGCGACAGACCCGTACCCTCGAACGATATGCTTTTCCTCTACAAGGTCGGGCTCAATGCGATCGAGAGACAGTTCGGCGTGACTCCGCTTGCAGTCACTATCCGCCCCGGCACAAGCCTCGAGCACGATAACGGGCGTCTGGCGGCGATCGCCGGCTACGGCGTCGGTCGATGGCACTATGTCGGAACCGACTACACTATCCAATTCAGTATACCTCAGATGTGCCCGGAACAATTCTCTTGTCACGATTTAGATTTGGTCGAACGGACAGACTCAGAAATCACCAGCCTTATAAAGAACCTCCAGCAGGTACCAACGGCGACCTTGCTTGCGGCGAAGGTAGTCGGAGAACGGCGCATCGACCTGAGAACCAGGGACTGGATCGAGGCCAAGAAAGACAAGCGATGGATAGGCTTTAACGAGTACTGCGCCTACCTCCATAGTCGGGTCGAAATCGTTCCGGCCAATGGGTTTCACGTGCGGTTCGATTACGATCCTCACTACTGCCGCCATTTTGCCAGGAATGCTTCCAGGTGGACGTTAGAGCTCTCCGACCGCTACCTGAAGAAGCTCGGCATGAAGGTCTCTCTTTCCATCGACGGCAAAACGGAATTGCAGTCTCTCTCTGAACGGCAGACCATCACGATTCCGCCGGGCGTAGGGACTCGGAGCGCGCACCTTCGACCAGAGTAGATTCCTCCTCCCAAATATAGCACGACCATTGGCAAGTTGAAGGGCGGGTCAGTGCAATCTGTGTTTGTTTCGGATGCTGTTTGGAGAAATGAATTTGAAAGTATCCGGCAAGTGTATTAGAATCAATCGTTAGGTGCTGTGTAGTGAATAGTTCCAGTGTAAAACGTCGGTAATCATGTTGAATCCATCGTCCATCATAATAATAGCATCGTCTCTGCTTTTTGCTTTAAGCGGTTGTGACGATTTGAACGGCAATCGAACTTGTGTGAGAGAGCTGTCAAATCCTGAGATTTCCGCCGAGAATCCTTCTACCCAAGGTGCACTTGTTGATGTCTTAAATGGTGTTCCTCTGAAAGGAGTCCCGTGGACTGTAGCCGACCTGGTGATAAGAAATGCCAAGGTTGTTACTATAGACAAAGACAATCCTCGTGCCCAGGCGATAGCTTTCAAGGGTGAGACAATTATTGCTGTCACCTCGAATAATGCCATCGAGAAATATATCAAAAAAGGCCTTACCGAAATAATTGATGCACAAGGCAGACTTGTGGTTCCCGGTTTCAATGATGCGCATATTCATTTCAACTTCGTTGATCCCGACTATATTGACCTTCGTTACATTACAGACCCAAGTATAATTACCAGGAAGGTCAAAGAGGCGGTTGCTAAAGCCGAGCCAGGCGAATTGATCCGCGGCGGCCATTGGGAGCACGAAATGTTCTACAATAGGCAGTGGCCTACTAAAGAGCTTATTGACCCGGTGGCGCCGAATAATCCGGTGGTATTGTCCCGTGCCGATGGACATTCGGTTCTGGTCAACAGTTATGTCATCAGAAATTCGGGAATTACTAAAGAAACTCCGGACCCTTTTGGTGGTGAGATACAACGCGATCCGGTTACCGCAGAGCCCACCGGTATCTTTAAGGAAAAGGCCAAAGCGTTGTTGAAATATGGAGAGATATCCGTTCGTCGAACTCCCAAAGAGCAACAAAAGCGACGTATGCGTGGATGGCAGGCTGCGTTTGAACTGGCCAGGAAAAATGGTGTCACATCGATACAATTGCCTCCGGGAGGCGACTTTGATTTATATCAAAAGTTCATGGATATGGGTAAACTTACGTTGCGGATATATATCGGTGGGTCTTTGACAGCCAACAAACAAAGGCTAAGCCGCTACGCCGAACTGCAAAAGAAATATCCCAGGGACGGTAACTGGATACGATTTGGCTATCTCAAGGGATATATCGACGGAACGCTCGGTTCGGGTACAGCCCTATTCTTTGAGCCTTACGTCGATTCTCCCGAAAAGACCGGTCTGCCTCAGATGTCGTATCAAGAGCTGGAGAAGCTGGTAGTGGCCGCTGACAAGGCGGGATTCCAGATAGGTATTCATGCCATTGGCGATAAGGCCAACCATTGGGTTCTCAATGCCTGTGAAGAAGCACAACGGCTCAACGGCAAACGGGACAGCCGTCATCGTATCGAACATGCCCAGGTACTTCACAATGACGACATTCCTCGGTTCGCCGCGCAGGGGGTAATCGCATCAATGCAGCCTACGCATTGTATAACTGATAAGCGTTTTGCCGAAAAACGAATCGGTATAAAACGTTGCAAAGGGGCCTATGCCTGGCGGCGGCTGTTGGATGCAAGAGCAGGGGTAGCTTTTGGTACTGATTATCCCGTCGAGCCAATCAATCCACTGGAAGGTTTGTATGCTGCGGTCACCCGAAAGGACAGAGCCGGCGAACCCGGTGACGGATGGTTCCCGGATCAAAAACTAAGTATGGAGGAAGCCATCGAGTTATACACCCTTGGCTCAGCATATGCGGAATTCATGGAAGATCGCAAAGGTATGATCAAAGAAGGTTATCTGGGCGATGTAGTGATATTCAATAACGACCTGATGACCGTACCGTATGACCAGATTATGTCTGCAAAAGTGGACTATACAATTGTAGGCGGAAAGGTTGCGTACAAACGACAAGAGGTGAATTGATGTACAAACGCCGCCAATCATCACCCCGAAAATGCCTATTAAGAGAGACAGTTGATTAGTCGCCATAGGGAGTTGTTTTGTAGTTTTCGATACAGTTTGGCTTGCTCGACCATTTTGTGCTATACGTCCAGGAGCGTGAAAGGTTTTCGCTGCCGATGTATTCTGCTACAAAATCATACCTCAATTCCTTACTTTTCAGAGCCGGCTATTGTCATAGTATTTTAAAAAAAGAGTTGAACCACATAAAAAATTCTTGTATTATCCTTAATTACGAATCAGGCTTATTTGTCCGTAAGAAGCGGTCTCGTATATATTTTATAACATGTAATCTCGGATACATAAATGAAAAAGTTTTTTTCAGTTCTGCTTGTTCTTTTAATAGTTGCGTTGATCGGCTGGCAAGCATACACACGAATCACCGCCTCTGCCGCTAAGACAAGCCCCGGTCGTTTGGCTGTTGCGGTGGCTATCGAGACCAAACCGATTCGCAAAGATGTAATCAGGGATATTGGAATATTTACCGGCTCTCTACTACCGAAGTCACAGTTTATTATCGCTCCAAAGGTGGCCGGCTGGCTCAAAAAACTCTTAGTCAATATCGGTGATACGGTTCAGCAAAATAAGGTGATCGCAATCCTGGATGACGAAGAATGTACCCAGCAGGTACAACAGGCCAGGGCCGAATTACAGGTCGCAAAAGCAAATGCCGAAAACTGTACCAGCGATCTCGACATCGCCAAACGTGAGTATGAAAGGGCAAAGGCGCTTCGTGAAAAACAGATTGCCTCCGCTTCCGAGCTGGATGAATCCGAGGCCGCATTTAACGCCTGCCAGACGAGACTCAAAGTCTCACTCGCTCAGGTGGCTCAAATGGAATCTGCTCTAAAAACTGCTGATGTTCGACTTTCCTATACCAAGGTTCAGGCGTTCTGGGAAGACGGTGATGAGCCAAGAGTTATCGGTGAAAAATTTGTGGACGAGGGAGCGCTGCTGCAGGTGAATGAGCCTATTGTTTCCATCCTCGAAAACAATCCATTGACCGCAGTGGTTTACGTTATTGAAAGGGACTATCAAAAAGTCAAGGTAGGTCAGCAGTCTGTTGTCACTACCGATGCCTATCCCGATAAAACTTTTACCGGCAGTGTTGTCCGCATAGCACCGCTGCTCAAAGAAAGCTCCCGTCAGGCCAGAGTGGAAATAGAAGTCCCGAATCCTGATCAGCTGCTCAAGCCGGGAATGTTTGTAAGGGCAAAAATTGAGTTCGCCAGGCATGATAACGCCACATTGGTACCGTTCGCCGCTCTGGTCAGAAGAGAGGGTAAAGAAGGGATTTTTATTGCCGACACGAGCGCTCTCAAGGCTCGTTTTGTTCCCGTAACAACAGGCATCATAAACGGCGAATTAGCTGAGGTTACAGAACCAGAAATTTCAGGTTTGGTGGTCACTATGGGTAATCATCTTCTCGAGGATGGCTCAGATATTATGCTGCCCGAGAAGAAGCTCTCGGAAGAAATTCCTCAAAACAGGGGCACCAAATCTAATAAGGCATCCGTCAATACCGGCTCAGGAGATTCGCGATGAGAATCTCACGTTTTGCTGTCCACCGCCCGATATTCACGATTATGTTGGTTTTGATTGTAGTCCTCCTTGGCACTATCTCGCTGTTAAGGCTTCCTATCGACCTTATGCCGGATATTTCATACCCGACTCTCAGCATTTCCTGTGCTTACGAAAACGCCGGCCCTGAGGAAATCGAGGAGCTTATCACGCGTCCAATCGAAGAAGCCATGAGTGCTGTGCCTGGAGTGGATGAGGTAACCTCCGTTTCCGTTGAAGGCCAGGGCACCGTTCGGGTAACTTTCAGTTGGGGAACTGATCTTGACGCCGCAGCGAATGATATCCGTGACCGTTTGGATCGGATTATCGATCATCTACCAGATGATTCCGACCGACCCACACTTCGAAAATTTGACCTTGCAAGCTTCCCAATCTTAATTCTTGGTGCTTATAGTAACCTCGATCCCGTCCAGACCCGTCAGATTATTGAAGACCAGGTAAAATATCGCCTCGAGCGCGTGCCCGGTGTGGCTGCGGTGGACATATGGGGAGGCCTGGAGCGTGAGATTCATGTTAATCTCGACCCGGCCAAGATAAATGCTTTGGCCATACCGCTCAACGAGATTATGGGGCATATACGCGAGGGGAACGTAAACGTTCCGGCGGGCACCATCGAAAGGGGAAATTTGGAGGTTACTATCAGAACGCCCGGCGAATATACCGACCTCACGCAGCTACAGGACACTGTAATAGCGATTCGGCAGGGTGTGCCCATTCAATTGAGGGAAATCGCTTCCGTAGAGGATTCCTGGCAGAAGATTACAAGGATTGTCCGAGTTAACGGCATGCCGGGAATGCGGCTCTCGGTCAATAAACAGTCAGGAAAGAATACCGTTGAGGTTGCGCGTGGTGCACTTGAGGAACTTGAACGCATCAACCATGATATACCGCAAATTAATATAACCTCTATTCTTGACACTTCCGATTATATCAAACGTTCCATCAAAAATGTGGGCTCTTCCGCAATTTATGGAGGAATCCTGGCTGTATTGATTCTGCTTTTATTTCTTCGCAACCTTCGAAGCACCATAGTTATTGCGACCGCGATTCCGGTCTCAATCATAGCAACTTTTGCCTTGTTATATTTCGGTAATCTTACTCTCAATATCATGACACTTGGCGGATTGGCTCTTGGAATCGGCATGCTCGTTGATAATGCAATTGTCGTACTCGAAAACGTCTTTCGAATGCGGGAATCCGGCGACTTGTTGGAGCATGCCGCCGTCAATGGCACTGAAGAGGTCACAAATGCCATCATTGCAAGCACACTGACTACAATGGTTGTCTTTTTGCCGCTGGTCTTTATGAGAGGCATGTCCGGCGTGATGTTCAAACAGCTCTCAATCGTGGTCAGCTTCTCGCTTCTATGCTCCCTGGTAGTAGCGCTGACGGTGGTGCCGATGCTCTCTGCACGTATTCTTCCTGCTGCTTCAAAAGATGCAAAGCTTAGACAAACGTTTGGAAGCAGGATATTCGAGATTAGTGCGCGATTTCTCAAACGTCTGGAAGACAGCTATAAAAGGCTCCTCCACCTTGCTTTAGATAACCGTGCCTTTGTTGTGGTTGTTGCGGTTTTAGTTTTGGTTGCAAGTCTGATGCTTATTCCATACGTGGGTGTAGAGTTGATGCCCAGTACGGATGAAGGTGAGGTCCGAGTCGATGGCGAAATGCAGGTCGGCACTCGTCTGGATTTGATGGACGAGAAATTTTTATTCATCGAGGAAATCGTTAACGGCGCCGTACCTGAAATTCAAAACGTGGTTACAAGTGTGGGGGGCTCCCGATGGCGTGGAAGGGGGGGGCATACAGGCAGTATTCGCATTTCACTGAAACCTCAGTCTCAGCGGTCGAGGTCGAGTGAGCAGATTGCTGTCGAGCTGCGCCGCAAATTAAGCAACATACCGGGAATGATTATTCGATGCCGCGCCGGGCAGGGATTATTTATATTCCGTTTAGGCACCTCGGGAACTGACAAGATTCAGGTAGAAGTCCGTGGGCACGACCTGCAGATGGCAGACGTGTTGGCCGCACAGGTCAAAGATATTGTGGAATCTGTGGAAGGGATAACCGATGCCCGAATCAGCCGTGAATTAGGCAGTCCTGAAGAGCTGATTTTCATAGACCGCCAGAAAGCCGCCGATATGAATCTGACCGTTTCAAAAATCGCAAATGCCCTTCAAACTATAATCTCTGGAACAAGGGCCGGATACTATCGCCAGGCTGGGGACGAATATACGATTCTTGTTAAGCTCAGAGAGGCTGAGAAAATGGACTTGAGAGATATTCTTGACCTTACCCTTGTCAACTCCAACGGTGAGCCGGTTGTCCTTAGAAATGTCGTAAATGTAGCTCCTCAAAGTGGTCCTGTAGTAATTGAACGAAAGGACCAGGAACGCATCGTTAGCATTTCGGCTGACATTAGCGGAAGGGACATGGGCTCAGTTGTCTCGGACATACGTGGACTACTGCGAGGCATCCCTGTACCGGCAGATTTTACTATCGCCTTCGGTGGTGATTATGAAGAGCAGCAGAAGTCATTTCGCGAACTCTTGTTCAGCTGCGTTCTGGCACTGGTGCTGGTTTATATGGTGATGGCCTGCCAATATGAGTCTTTACGTGACCCTTTCGTTGTGATGTTTTCGGTGCCGCTGGCCGCGATAGGAGTTATTCTAATGCTTTTCCTCACGGGTACAACTTTTAACGTTCAGTCTTTCATCGGATGTATTATGCTGGGAGGAATTGTAGTCAACAATGCGATTCTTCTTGTTGACCACACCAACCTGCTGCGTCGCAAAGCCTCTATGCCGATTCGAGACGCTATAGAAGAAGCAGGCCGAAGACGCCTCAGGCCGATTCTTATGACTGCAATGACAACTATTACTGCCCTGATACCTTTGGCCCTTGGCCTCGGTGAAGGAGGCGAAGCTCAGGCTCCCATGGCAAGAGCCGTCATCGGAGGTTTGCTAAGCTCAACATTGATTACACTCGTATTTGTTCCTGTTGTCTATTCTATTTTTGAACGCCGCAGCTTTGGCGGAACATCCGGCGGTGAAAGTGATATGGAAAATATTTCAGATTAACGGCGATTGAAAAAGTGTTTGTTAAAAATTCAACCACCATATTTTGCGGCATGATATTGGTTGTTAAAACCGTTTTGCTGTCCTCATGCTTATCACTCAACCCCGAACCCTACTCCGATCATGACATGCCCAACACTGAGGATGATTTACCAAAGAATCAACAAAAGCTTCCAATGAATAAACCTATCGATGCGAACGATACTACTATAACCAAAGGTCCTCTCGAAATAGGTATCCAGAAGGCGATTCTTCTTGCTATGGAAAACAACCGGTCGCTTGTTGTTGAAAGAATGAATCCTGAAATAAGCCGTACGTTCGAAGAGGAGGAGCTCGCCATCTTTGATCCGCTCCTTGGCGCAGAAGTATCCAACAGAAGAACTGTTGCCGATAGACTGTCTCGAGCAGGAACCAGTACCGAAAGTCAAACTGTCGATTCCGTTACAGGCTTGATTTCAGTGAGTAAACTTTTCCCTACCGGCACATCCGTCGGACTCCAGGGCAGTACAAGTTATACTGATTCATCTCTATACAGTGATACGTTTACCTCCAATCGTCTCGGATTTACGGTTACTCAGGCGCTTCTCCAGGGAATGGATATCTGCGCCAATCTGGCACGCATACATCAGGCCAGAATCGAGTCGCTTATATCAGAGTATGAGCTGCGTGGTTTTATGGAGGTTCTTTTAGAAGAGGTCGAATCCAAGTTTTGGGACTATGCCCTCGCTCAAAGGCAAATTGAAATCTATACCAACTCGCTCAATCTCGCCGAAAAGCAAATGGACGAGGTTCAGGAACGAATCAATATTGGACAACTCGCCGAGACCGAGCTGGCTGCTGCGCAGGCCGAGGTCGCACTCAGGCGGGAAAACCTTATAAATGCACGAAGTGACCTTGCCAAGGAACGCTTGAATCTACTACGCCTTCTGAACCCTTCGCAGAATATTAATTGGAACAGGGACATCATTCTTGAATACCAGACTTCGCTGCCCAGCGTCGAACTTGATGATGTCGAACAGCACGTCCAGGTTGCGCTAAAAATGCGTCCGGAACTAAATCAGGCCCGGCTACAGATGCAACAAGGTGATCTGGAAGTGATAAAAACCAAAAACGGGCTGCTTCCTAAGATGGATTTCTTTATTGCTTTTGGCAAGACAGGCTATGCGGACACTTTCAACAGGTCCACAAATAACATATTCGGTGATAGTTACGATGTTACCGGCGGTCTTATATTCGAGTATCCTCCGATAAATCAAAGCGCTCGGGCCCGGTATAGTCGGGCTGTTATCAGCAGACGGCAGTTACTCGAAGCCCTAAAAAATCTCACCCAGCTTATACAGGTTGACGTTCGCTCCGCTTATATTGAAGCAACTCGCACCAGCGAACAAATTGCCGCAACGGCCGCCACCAGTAATTTCCAGGAGGAAAAACTCCGCACCGAAACCGAAAAGTTCCGGGTGGGCAAATCCACTTCTTTGCTCGTTGCCCAGGCCCAGCGGGACCTTCTTGCCAGTCAGATTGCTGAAATACAGGCTGTTGCTAATTATCTGAAGGCTCTGGTAGGTCTTTACAGACTGGAAGGCTCACTGTTACAACGACGGGGCATTTCGGCACCGGGCATAAAACCCATCAGTCCCGACAGTGAAAAATAATACGATTGTGATATAATTATCTCCGGGGCTATTGTAGGGACTTTTTTATCAGGAGCTATTTTGAGCGATTCCTTTCTTGCGGGATGATTATATTCTTTAAGCCCAAAGTAAGCCCTGGAGACAAATTTTCAATAATATCTCTCGATGTATTAGAAGAAGTGAAGGGCCTTTGTAGCGTTGTAGTGCGGGAGCAGTAATTGTGGATGATAATCGCCTGGCACCAATGCTGACAAAAAGACAAAACAATGAAGGGTGGCGACCTTTTAGCAAATGGTTGGCATGTCAGCTTTTCTAAGTTTTATGTGAATTCATATTTAATTTGTCTATCGTAAATATATAATGTTCTATGCTTTGTATAATCGAGCGAAGTGGTTCTGGTAGTTCGAGGAATTTAATATGTGGCGGAGAATTCTCTATTTCTTTCGCAAGCCGGCAGAGAACGACAACCTCCTGGCCGAGTTCGAAGACACTTTAATGCTCATAGTTGATCCTGAGCAGCTAACCAATAATTTGCTTAGCAAACTCAAGGAGCTGATAAGTGTGGAAAAGGCCTTTGTATATCTTGTAAATCAGAGTGAGTCGTCTCGAACTTTCTCTCTGGTGGATAAGGTTTCTGAAGGCGCATCCCGGTTGCCGGATCTCGCTATTAATAGCAAAATAGCACAATGGTTCCGTGCAAATCGTCAAATCTTATTTTTTGAGGGAGACAAAGAGGTGATAGACTATTTGAGTTCAGAACTTCAACCGTTTCTGGATTTGTCTGTTAATCTGGCTTTCCCTCTTATTTCGATGGATAGATTAATTGGCATAGTGTTTCTGCATATAAGTCAGGAGCCGCTGAATAAGATTCAGAATGCAAATTTGCAAGTGCTCGGCAAACAGGCTGGTTTAGCGTTTGAAAATGCACTTCTTTTCAAGGAGCGCTTACGCCAGAATGAACGAATGTTCCGCGCCGAGCAATTAGCCACAATGGGCCAGTTTGCTGCGGGGATCGCACACGAGCTTCGAAATCCCCTGACGGCGATTCGCAGCACGATACAGTACCTTGCGGGCGATTTTGCTGAAGACACGGACCAAAGGAAACTCGCTAATGACATATTGGATGAAGTCGACAGGCTCAATAATATTGTGGGTAATCTACTTTCGCTTGCCCAGCCTGCTGAGAGTAACCCGGAAGAGATAGATATTCCTCAAGAAATCGAACACTGCCTGAATTTCATTAAGGCTAAAGCTAAGAGTCAGAATGTCAAGTTACAAACAGATTTCGAGAACAACCTTCCCAAGCTTACCTTCGATGCAGCCGAGTTACGTCAACTGCTTTTGAATGTCGTGATGAATGCGCTGCAAGCTATGCCCAAAGGTGGAACACTCTCAATCAAAACTAATCAGTTGACGGAAGGAGGTCCTGGCTATACCTCAGGCTTCAACAGGCTGTTGATACAGGTTGAAGATGAAGGAGCCGGAATAGCCTCTAACCTGCATGACAAGGTTTTTGAGCCTTTTTTCACGACAAAAGCTGGCGGGACAGGTCTCGGACTGGCCATTTGCAATAGTATTGTCAAACGATATAATGGAGAAATCTGGGTAAAGAAGGCTAAAAGTGGCGGTACAGAAGTCAATATAGCATTGCCTGTAAGCTAAACACGGCTGTCTGGAGTCAAGTCACATGAAGAAATCCAAAGTGCTTATTATTGATGATGAGGCTGGCATATCTTCCATATTGTCCGCACTATTAACGAAGAACGGTTACGAAGTGGAGGTTGCCAATTCCGGTGAGTCGGGGCTTGACGCATATGCTCAATTTATGCCGGCCGTTATTCTGTTAGACCTTAAAATGCCGGGAATCGATGGCATAAAGGTAATGGAAATACTTAATAAACAGCTCGACACCGACTGCAAAATTATAATAATGACCGCACACGGGGAGGTTCGTTCTGCAGTTGAAGCAATGAAGAAGGGAGCTTTCGATTATCTCGAGAAGCCTTTTGATAACGACGAGCTTCTGGCCATAATTTCTCGAGCGGTAGAGATGGTAACACTCAAACGGAGGGTCAAGCAGCTGGAAGACCAGCTGGAAGAGACCTACCGGTTTGAAAATATTGTGGGCGTCTCGGACAAGATGAAGTCAACGTTCGCTCTCATGCGCAAATTTGCTGCCACTGATGGTACGGTATTAGTCTACGGCCAGAGCGGTACAGGCAAAGAATTAATAGTGCGGGCAATTCATCAGGCCAGTAAACGCAAATCCGGGCCATTTGTTGTAGTCAACTGTGGCGCCATGCCCCCGAATCTTATCGAGAGTGAGTTTTTTGGTCACGAGGCGGGTTCATTTACCGATGCCAAAGAGCTTAGGGTAGGCAAATTTGAATCTGCTAACGGCGGAACTTTGTTTCTTGACGAAATCGGAGAACTTACTCTTGAAGCACAAGTGAAGTTTTTGAGGGTCATCGAGGAAGGGACTTTTTCCCGTGTGGGTAGCAACATGCCCATTGCGGTCGATGTCCGTGTAATGGCAGCAACGAATCGAGACTTGGCAACTATGGTTGAGGAAGGAAAATTCAGAGAGGATCTTTACTGGCGATTGAATGTTCTGAGCTTGAATGTTTGTGCGCTGCGTCAGCGCAAAGAAGATATTCCAATACTGGTGGATTACTTCCTTGAGAGGTATGCTACACCGCTGGGAATAGAACAGGCTGCCGTTTCTGATAAAGCGATGGAATTATTGATGGCTTATGATTGGCCGGGCAACGTAAGAGAACTGCAGAATTGCATTTATAGCGCGATGACGATCGCGAGCGGCCCGACCATTGAACCTGCTGACTTGCCAAGGCGAA
>DATKYR010000040.1:0-28840 GCA_035528395.1 Sedimentisphaerales bacterium | reverse complement strand
GCTGATGATTTGATATTCTGTCTTTTGCATGGCTACTCCTTTTTGAATAAATGGTTAATATTTACGCCTGATCTTACCTTATATCAGGCTGGAGTAGCCATCGCTTTTTTTCAACCTTCAACTACGGATGGGACAAGCTCTTTCGTATCATATCACTCTTGTCTTGGTGACTATCACCACTTGTCGCATTCCGCCCCTAATTGCGACAAAAGTGAGAGTTCGATGGTGTAATCCACTCTTGCCGGCTCATCACCGATTGCGTCAAAACTGTTACATTTATAAGTAATCGCGACAATATTAAAGCATGGCAAGTAACTTCATGCGTGAGCCTTTGAACAGTGAGGAATGTGACCGACTCGTCAACGCCTGTATAACCTTCCGTGAAAAACTGGCAATCTGGACGCTTCTGGATACCGGTTTACGTGTAAGTGAGTTTTGCAGCTTAAGTCGTAATAACATTCAGTGGCAGGAAAACCACATGATTGTCTGGGGCAAAGGCGGAAGATATGGCACACGAAAAAAACGCCGGGTCGTCCCCCTCACTCCGAGATCCAAGCAGCTCCTTCAACTGTATTTTGCCACAAATGATAAAATATGTTTCTCGGTCCGTGGCGTCCAACGACTTGTCAAGAAGGTGGCCAACAGGGCAATGATTACAAAGCCTGTGACTCCTCACATACTTCGCCACAGCTTCGCTACAAATTGTGTAAAGGCCGGTTTAAGTACGGCATCTTTACGGAAAATACTCGGACACGACCGACTCCAAACCACTGAAATCTACCTGAATATCTGTCCCAGAGATGCCTTAGGTGAATTCTTCCAGAAAATTGCAGGTAATTAGTATCGATCACCGCTACAGGTCTACACTTTTAATTTACACCCTAGCGATTGTGTTTACAGATATTTAATCCATAGCCCTATAATATCAACGTTAATCCACTCCATCGCCACGATCCTTGAGATTTATTCCCACAGTTTTGAGAATTTATTTGAAAAAATATAAATATTTTGGGATTCAGAACCGCTTTAATTGTGAGTAAAATGACTTTTCAGTTGAAGAATTACGTTATCGCAGAGATAAATGGCCAGAATAGAATCAAAGTATAGAACGGCAAGTGTAACATACGAAGATTTTCTTATGATAACCATATAAACACAATCGGGCAGCACAAACCAACACGAATGTAACCTTTACGGACGTGAGAGATGTCTAACCACATTATCATTAGTAAGGAACTTGAGCATAAATTACGATGCAACTGGAACAAACTTACCGAAGGCAACAATTATTTGGTTCCAGAAACACATGACGACATGAAGCTACTTGGTCCCTTTCCATATTTCCATGTGGGTCGGGTAATGGTATATGCAAAGGATGATATAAAGAATGTTGTCTTGGAGTGTGCAGAGCTGTTGTGGAAAGAGTTAGGACCTGACCTGTTCTCCAAAGATACAATTGTGGAGATTATTCGCAACGAAATACGTGACCATTTCTCCGCTGATGACAAGAAGTCGTTTGATTGGCATCTAAAAAAAATTATTACTGACATTAAGTCTAAGGATAATCGAAGACAATATGTCCAAGTAGTGTCTGGTCTGGAGCTGGAGGATGTAAAGGAAATAGAATACGGCTGCTGGCGGCTAATCCACTTTACAGTGGACAAAGCAAGGGAATTTGCTGCGGGTGATTCTGGATCTACGGAATGGCAATCCGATGTTAAAAAGTTCCTCAAAAAGCATTGTGTCGGCAAAACCTGCTTGTTGGTAGAAAACAGAGGCGACAAAGTGCAGGCTAGTATCAGAGCAAATCACATAACGAACTATGTGGTCAATACTCTTAGATACTTCATTTGTGTTCATTCGGCACAATCAGGTTATCCCCATGAGGTTGGCATATTTGTAGGCTTACCATATTATCAAAAGACCGGCCCTTTTTCGTTTAATCTCGACGTTCGACAATCTACAATGCATTTTGGTTCTGACCACTATCGGCAAAAGTATAAGTTAAATAGCGAAAACCTTAAAATCATGAGAGAATACTGGCATGCAGAAACTTTGTGGTCATTAGTGGAGAAGTCCACCTGCACAGATCTGGAGGATAGCATTGTTACTGCCATCACATGGTTAGGGGATGCCCACCAGGAGGCAAATGATAATGTCGCTTATGTAAAATATTGGACTGCCTTAGAAGCACTGGTAACTGCTCATTGTCAAGATAAGATAACGGCACGACTTAAAACATGTATCCCGATTCTCATTGAACATTCAAGTGATGAGGTTCCAAGTAAGACAAATGTGGGAAAGGCTTATGCTCTTCGTGGTCAAATTATACATGGCGGACTTAATATCCAAGTTACGAGAACCGACATCAATAGAGTGTGCACTTGGACTTATCAGTGCATTGCCACTTGTCTTCACTTATCGACACTCGGATTCAAAACCAAGGCCCAGGTGGAAAAAGAGGCACACCGAATTGACATGTCAAAAAAGAGTAAGCCAAAATGAATCGAAACATATACACTTATTTGGGGGGCCTCACTAATCGTCTCTTCCCCTGAGAACATTGATATCACTTCTACATTTCGATTTCAGCTTCTTGCCAAGTATACTATTCACTCTGGGCTGTGTTTTCTTGTCTTCAGATAGTAAATCAAACAGCTCATCAACAGAATCTGAGACTATCCCATTCTTTTTTAGCCAGATGAAGTCTTGTTCTTCGGACACGGATATCTGCACGCACTCACTGGCAATAAGTCCGTTTACAGATGCAACGTTGGTCTTCTTCGCGGAAAGAACTCTTGGCTCCTGTTTGAAATCTAACATCAGGCATGTGTGAGAACTTAGTGGGAAATACAAGAGAGCCTCTGGGTCTTCAATCCATTTCTTATACTTTCCAAGTGGGCCATGTGTCATTGCTGCTATCGGCTTATCTGAAGTTATGAATTTGGCCTTTGGAATAGGTGGGGCATAGATCAAGTTAAAGTTCATATGGTAGAAGACATCCACCATTGGTGCAGCATACAACATCATCTCCTTGACATAATAGGTCCTTGGAATATGCATGCTTGTCTCAGAATTTGCATGAACCTCCTTTGCCTGTTCGAAGGTCAATTCTTCAGATATGCCCGTTTCCTTTCTAAACTCCTTCATCGTCTGATTGAAGAACTGTTCGTCCGAGGTGAGCTTTTCAACAAGATCATTGGCAAAATGTTCATAGACCTCCAGCAGAATTTGTCTGAACCATATCCCTCGTGCATACATAATCGCTAGATAATTAGCAAACAGTGCTTTCTCGTGACCTGCCGGAACATGCATTGTGTCAATCATCTTCTGTATGATTGGATTTCCGATCCCTTCTATCGGAGCCAGTAAATTAGTCTCAACGGAGTCATCCTTTTCCTCTTCAGTGGTCTTGACTGTATAGAAATCAGTAATGCACGATGCATCCGTGACGTTATTAACATATGATTTTTGCTGGTGGAAGTTATGGATCCATACCTGCTCTCCATCCGCAAATCTCGCAAGATATGATCTGGGCAGAATATGTTGCCGTTTGGTTCTTGGTGTCGTTTTATCCCCAAGTTCATCCATGGAGTGTTACTCTTCGAAATAACCGCTATCGACCTTCTTTAGTTCATATGCAGAGACATTAGAGCGTACAATGAGTACGTCTCCTGAGCTTATTATACTTGCTCCGCTTTAGTGTACAATGATAAGATAGGTGTTTATTCCCAAACCGTTAGTGCAGTACATTAACTCTTTAACACCGAACTATTTTGGGAGCAAATCAGCCAGATTATAACCTATTTCCGCTGTTTATTATATTTGGGCTGGGATCGCTTGATAACCCTCGCTTCTTTCTGCTGTGCTTCCTGGATGCTGTCCATCTGCTCGATTCTGACTGAACTCCCAGGTATGTCGCCTAAGTGTTCCTGTATTCTCTCTTGGACGCGTCCACGTTTAGCGACTCCTGTGTAGTTGGTCCTCCCCCCTTCGGTCTCAATTCTGTAGACCACTGGCTTATTGTCCGGGAGTTTACCAATGCTACTCTTGTTGTAATCAACCTTTTTAGTTCCCATTGAAATTCCTTTCTAATATTCTGTCAAATTGACGTGTACAAAACAAAACGATTGTTGTAAGGTGGGAATCGCAATGGGTTTGTTTTCACACTGTTAGATGAGGAGAATCGGGAATCCCGCCCACGTCGGCGAATTAAGGGTGTGAAATAAACGATAGACAAAGGACGCCGATGAGCGATCCCGAGAAACGAAGTAATGACCAGCCGAGAAAGAAGCAACCTCCTCCTACGGCTAGTCTCGGTGACCCGGTAGCGGGTTCGGAAACCAGATCGTCTCGTTTCGCATCGGGCAGGAGCTGGGATGTAAAGCAGCAGTGGCCCATTGGACCTGCGGATCAGTAAATTTCCACGGGTTAAAACCCGTGGCATTTTCCGGCACAGGCTACGCCTGTCCGACTTCGTCGGATACTTCCATCTACGGGTTGAAACCCGTAGAATTACGAAGGAAGATTAAAGACCTTTTGACTCTTAGAAAAAGATTGATTGTTCTAAAGGCATATGAGTGAAAGGGAACTTTATAATGAAATGTCCCAAGTGCAATTCCGATAAGCAAGTGCCAGGCCATGATGAATTCGGTTCACTCATGCCTTTGAAGGATGAATCTGTGGCGGGTGAACCTCCTGTACATGACGAATTCGGCCATATGGGATCAACGAACAGAACCGGGTTTTCACCCTCAAATAGGGAGCAGGAGATTAAGAAGCTGACTACTCTGTTCCGGGACAGAAACTGGGCTGGTGACCCTGCTTACTTCGGGAAACTCTTAGACAACGGTTGGCCAGCCGACAGGATAGTGGGGGAGGACTATCTGCTGGCAGCACACAGATGGTATGGTGAACGATTAGGTTCGAACGTGGAGCTTAGACTGCAGAGCTTTCCAGGTTATAGCCCCGGTGGGATAAGGTATGATCAAGACGAAAACAAGTGGGTTCTCTACATGGACTTGAGTAAACCGCAGTTCGAGTTCCGCAGATTTGAAAAATACGAGGACTTATATTTGATGCACGAGCACACACACGAGAGACAGGGCAGGCTAATGGGCTTGGACACTGAGGGTATGTTGGATAAGACCTACACCGTAGGTGAAAAAGAGAACTATCGGGCTGCGCTAGGATTTCGTGACTGGGAGAGCGACTTCAGCATGCCACCTGTTTTCTTCACAGAACAACAACAGGAAATCCTGAAGGCGGCAGGGGATGAGAAGGAGATTGTGAGACAGGCGCGGGACATACACGCTGACACAACAGCTCTACGTATGGGACACATCCACGTCAAAGTCAATGACCGCGAGGCGGCTCTGGGGCTTACTCCTCTCACAAAGACCATCCTCGAATACGTGTTCGAGATACTTAACTACACACCAGAAAGCCTGAAGGCAGCCTACGCAGACGAGTTTGAAGTCAGCTATAACATACCGTTGCTTGCGCGTTTCAGGGCTGTCTCCAATGGTCTGGCCAGGAGAGTTGATAGTCTGTCACAGAAGGACAAAGATGTCCTGGTAAAGTGTCTTGACATCGCCGGAGCAAGGATTGAGGGGGCTAACATGGGTGGACACACGATAGCTGACCTTGAAGGTGGGAGCATAGAAGAGAGACTTGAGTCAGTGGGGCGACTCTTCGACTTCCAACCAAGCCACTACTTGACCGTCGACCAGGGAAAGGCATATGAGATACTTACACGAGCATACACCGACCACTTGTTGTTTTGCATGGACCGCCAGAGTGCGCTCCAGGAGGTTGGAGTGGACACACTCACCGCCGCATTAAACGATGATGACAAGCATATGCGGGCGAGGGCGGCAGATTACATGGGGGAGACCAGAGACCTAAGATTCCTGAAACCCATACAGGACAGAAAACGTGCCGAAGGCAATCCGACGGTCAAGATGATGCTCAGGGAGTCCGCAGCCGACATAATGCAGGCCAACCTGGGTGACGATGAAGTCTGGGGTGTCGTCGACGGCATGCTCTGGGGTGGGGATAGGAGGGAATTGTCCGAGGTCGCAAGATTGATAGGGGCTGCTCCAGAGGACCGTTTAGACAGGGCGTTATCTGTCTTGGAGCAGCTTTCGGATAAGAGGTACGCGCCAGCATATTTCAAGGGTGCCGGTGACCCGGCAGCCGAGGCCAAACTACCGGACATACACTCCGAAGTCTGCAGGTCGCTCACTAGAATAGGGTTGAGGACGCCCTCAAAGGTCGTGGGCTTAATCACGAATCTGGCGTGGGAGTTCGGTAGCGAAACTTGGATTGACAATGATTTGAACGTCCGACACTCAGAATACAATCCCCGCTACGGCACCCCTGCCGTGGTTCAGGCAATCGCCAGGGAGAAACCGGTTGAGAGCATGCGAATATGCGAGGGCCTGCTTGTTTCAGGGGATGCTGGCTCGCAACTCACCGCGGTAGCCGGGATGGCCCAGCTCTTCAAGACGCATAAGACGGAGGTCCTTGAGATGGCGAAGAGATGCTACGTCAAGATTGCGAGGCGGGAGACCAGCTATCCTCCAGATGAATCCGACCACATCAGCCGGGACGCCCATGCGACCAATCTGATAAAATTCGCAGCCATAGTGGGGAGGAAGGACCCGGACGCCAGCCTCGACCTGCTCGAGGATTTCATCAGATACGGGATAACGTTTTCGGGCAGGTACTTCTTTGACTACGAGTTCAAACAAACGCTTGCCGGCCTTTCAAGGAAGAGCCCGAAGAGGGTTTCACAGCTGATTGCACGGATTGGCTCCTGGTTCTACGACACAGACAACGACCCTGACCTGAGATTCGCTACCGCCATTGATGCAGCAAACAGGTTGAACGAGAAAGCGTTAAGCGCGGGGGAGGCCTTGGAGGAGATAACGTCGAATATCCTGGATCCTCCCGGGAAAAGGGACGAGCATCCGAAACCGCTCAAGAAACTCATCTACCTTGGGGATTGCCCCGGAAGAGACGCCTACGACTACTATGACATCAGCGAGCCATTCACGATAATCGGGAAAGCCGCAACAGACGATTCCACCCAACTGCTTGAGGCGGGAGCAAGACATGAGAACCCATACATAAAATGCGCCGTCATACCCGGGATAGTGGCGTTGGGTGCGAGAAGACCGGGTGATGCATTAAGGTTGCTTGAATCACTTATGGGATATTTCATACAGCATCCGGAGCAACAATACCTTGAGATAACTCGCTACTATGAGCTAGGACAAGCCATGCACAATATTATTGAAGGAATTGGAATCTTAGGGCCGAATAATCCCGACCTAGCTTTCAGACTTCTGGAGGAAGGGGTTGAGAGAAGCGATCTGAGTGGCTTGGACATACACGACTACAGGCTGGACATGCAAAAGTTAATGTATAGGAGAAACAGGGACAAAACAATAGCTGCATTGGCTGGGTTGGCTGAGATTAACCCAGATAAGACGCTTGCGTTGGTGGAAAGAATTTACAGAGATATGATTGAGTATAACGCAGCCGCGAAGCCGGTGACTCATGGATCATCCACTGAATTAGTCACTTATACTGATCTGTCCAAGGAAGCTGGAAACACCCTCGCCGTGTTGGCTAAGAAAAGACCAGATGCAACATTTAAGCTTGTTAAAGAATTCTTAGCAAGTATCTGGGGGTTGATGGGAAAATATCCGAAATGGGGTATTTCCACCCACTCAGACGGATTCTCACCGGTTCTAACAGAGATTGGGCAGAGAAACCCAGGGGAAGTCTTAGATATACTAAATACTACCTCTGATCTTGTTGAACGACGAATGAAGTCAGCTACTAGTCTGCACCCCCTTCACCAACAAAAAACCATTGTTCTAACTACGATTGAGGGAATGGGCGACCGCGCTCCAACTGAATCAATTAAATTGCTAATGGAAAAAGTAAAGTCCGGGATGGTGGATGAGGAGTCAGCAGGGAAAACAATCACAAAATTCGCATCTGCCCAACAACTAGACCAAATGATCGCTGACCCAAACACAAACCAAACAATCAAGGAAATACTGAGAAAACATAAAAGAGATAACACAACATAAACAAGCCTAAAAACCCCGAAGACATAGTATGTGCAAGAGATGATAAACGTCGCAGTCAACGGTTTCGGAAGAATAGGGCGTGCCCTCCTCAGACTCGGATATCGCCATGATTCAAGATTCATTGCTCTTAAATTCAGAGCAGGCCGGTTATCTGGGCAGACTTGAGTTAGGCTGGTCATTTGTAAGGCTCCAGGGAAGGTGGTAACCCAAAACTAAAAGCGATGCTGAAAGAAACAGAATAATAATATTTTAGCTATATATGTTAAACTCAATTGATTTTTTTTGCAAAATATACTTAATGAATGGAAAATTGTATCTGACAGGAAGGTAGTTGATCCATAAACTGAAGCTTGACAGGTGAGTTTTCAGACATGGCCTACTAAGAGTTGTAAAATCCTAGAGCTAAGGGGTATTCACGGCACCAGTAACGGAAGTAATTACAAGAACTGCCCTAATGAATATTCAATCTCCTTTGTGCCGACTCACACCAAAAACCATGTAGTTGTATGGGATCAACTGTTTGTGATCTCTTCTTTTCACAATTTGGCTGAGGTGTGGGTCGTAGACCCATTCAGCCCAATCCCAAATAGTCTTTGACTTTTCGGGGATTTGCACCACAACATATGATCCTTCAGCCAAGCGTGCCCGAAACGGGATGTTGCTGAAATCCAGCCCCACATGAATATCTTCCACCGGAACATTTCTCCTGCGAGTTGCAATGGCTTTTGTCAGCCCAAGAGCCATTCCCGAAAGTGGGGTAATTGCAGGCTGGATTGTCGAGATAAGTTGCAATCCTGCTTTAAACACATCCGAATCCAAAAAACCGAGCAAGTCTTTATCATTGTCATTTTTTACATTCACGGTAAAGCATCCGAACGTTATCCCTTCTGAACCCACATTCAGTCCTACAAAAATGGGATAGCCAATTACGGCTGCGTGTTCTCCCTCTCTAACACGATAGGTAGTATTGAAATGCAAATCTTCCACATGGTTGGAAACTTGGTTACGGGCATAAAAATCAAACAGAACAAGATGTATGCCACTACCAGGGTAATCCACGATGCGCAAACGATCTAAGGTGATTTTAATCCGGCTATTCTTAAGACTTTCATCTGCTAAGATATTGTCAGCGTGCTGAATGGATATGGACTTAGTTTGTCTTGCTAGCGTCGTCTTTATGTATCCGAATGTGTGCTCGGTGTGTTGCCAAGCCTTATCAGGTAGCAAATGGATGCTACCAAAGGCATCGACTGAAATCGAAGCAGCTGCTAATTTACCTTCGATCTGATTGGCTAACTCATACTCGCCAACTTCTCGTAACTTGGCCAAAGCCTTGTCTGCAGCTAAGGCACCAACTACCGGTACATCATCAAACCATTCATTCTCAACATTAACCATGTGCTATATTCTCCTTTTCGACAAATTCGATAGCCCTGCCGATCCGACCCTAGTTGCGAATAGGACTACTGCACGAATCCCATGGACCAGCACAGCCAGATCAACTCATTCCAAAGTCTGTTTCTACAGAAGAACGAGGCAGTTAAATCTTCCTATCAAAACGGAATATCGGAGTCTTCGATACACAAATTATCGCCATTCTGGGCCTTAATATCGCCAGGTGGAGGAACCAAGTGTACCCGCCTAGGTCTACTTCCGCGATGATTCTTCTTTATTCGTTCCATTGTCTTAGCGCATTTGTCCTCCACACGTGCAGAGCCACGTCGTGCCAGTTCCTCAAGAGTCTTTTCGAAATCCACTGGATAAAGTGCGGCATTTTTCTTAGAATAGATCCTACCCAGTGCTTCAACACTCGTTGCGACAACTAAGGCAAAGCGGGAGTGTAATCCGACCTCAATCAAAGCCGGGACAGCAGGGGCGGCTCTTAGCCGCCCTAATCCTCGTGCAGCCTGATTTGCAACCATTCGATCCTGATCGGAGAGGCAGTCCATCAAGTAGCTGATTCCTTGATCGGATGCCACGTATCCCAGTACTTTAACTCCTTCACACCGCTCAGCCGGCGAGACGGCTTTCTTACAGAGTCTGATCAATGCTGCGGTGGCGGAGACGATTTTTTCAGTCTTGACGGATCGAAGCGCCTCAAACCGTACCTCTTCCTCCGGAGCCTCCAGTGCATGCAGGATTTCCTTATGACGCTTGTTGGTCTCCTCTCGATCTCTGTGCATCTGGATTCCCTCTATCTCATCCTCTATCTTAGAATCTGCACCTGCCACAAATCGTTGAAAGCGCTGCAGGGATTCCCAGAGTGCAGCCTTAGTGTCAATTCGATCAAAAGTATGACGTACCGCCTGTGGAAAGGCGGTCGATTCTTGTACAGGAGCACAGACATCCTGCACTAAATTGCGTGTGAACGAAGATTTCTGGCCGTATTCCGTGATTGCCTTTAGAACTACCGCAGCCGTATGTTTGTGAACAGATTCATCTGTATCCCGGAGAAGATCGAGAATCAAATCAGACGGCCCATCGCTTGTTCCCACCAGTACGTTATAAATCTTCACTGCGCCTTCGGCCAAGCCCATACGCACAGAGGTATTCGGATGCCCCGAATAGCTTTTCATGAAATCGAAAGCCATACAACTGCACCCTTTACCGCCAGCTGAGGTCAGGAAATCAGAGTGTCCAAAGGTCTCTCCCAAGTTCGCTAATGTTGCCCATTTTACACAGTCATCACCCTGATTCAATAGGATCCTGCAGCCTTCCAAGACTGCCTCTACTTCGGCGACTGAGTCTGGGTGAAGAACAATCGGCTCCGTAACCGATCCGTCCTCATGATATTGAAACGGCGGGAAGGCATCATCGATAGGGACCTCATGAATAACGAAGGGTGCAAAAATAAGCTCCACTGCCTTTTCCCGCAGATGCGGCGAGGACTCCAGTAGAATATACCTCACCACGGCGATGATCATCTGCCGTTTCTCCTCCGGGCCCGCTCGAAACTGCTGGTTGAGGTAGTTGCTGAGTTCTTCCAATTGCTGTTCGCGCGATTGTTCAGAGTCGGACAGATCTGGAAATGGCAAATCCAACTCTTCTCCCTTCGCACCAATCTCTCGCTCCCAGCGTTCCTTTACCCTAGCCAGGATCAGCCGGACATCTTCGGGAAGATTCGGATCCTCCAGAGCCACCAGAACGACAGCATTGTAGGTGCGCCGTACTCGATCATTTGGTGGCAAAGGAAGGTATTCTCTATCTTGAAAAAGTACCTCTTCGATGGTTGCGGCTGTTCGATTCCGTACCTTCGAGTTCCTATCATTGAGATACTTCTTTGTGACTTCTATCAGATCCAGGCATTCAACTGGAACGATGACTAAGAACCTTACCGCCGTTTGGGCACAGCCGGTGCGCACCGCTGCAGCGGGAGAGTCTTTCAGATTCTCAAGATAGTCCCAGAAGATGGCTGCGTACATGCCGCCATCGCTGCCCGTTACGTGAAGAGGCCCGAACCGGCCTCCGATGCACCGGCCGATCTCTTCCGCCACCACGGCTTCCGTATCTCCTCGCCTAGAGGCGATAATCTGGTCATACGCCGCGAAAATGCACTCGAATTCATGAATGTTTGCCTTGTGGAATTTGTATGGGGTCTCGATCTTCTCATCTAACGTTTCCACTACAACCACTTGTCCCTCGCTGGGATCATCAATGGACCAGGGGTGGAAAAGAGCGCTGATCAGCGAAATGGCCTTCCTGCACAGTGCTGAGTCCTTCTCTCTCAGGGCCATGGCAGCGAGGTTTTCCAAGCACTGCTCCTTGATCAGAAGTCCACATTCTGCAAGGGTATCTGCCATACACTCATAAGCTTCCAATACTGCTGCACGGATCTTCTTCTGCTTAGATTGGCATAGAGTATCAAATTCATCCATTACAAGCGCAAAGGTAGTCATAAGATCTTCGTGCGCGGCACCGACATCGTAATCTTCAAAGTGCCAGCGAGAAGAATGTTTGCGTATTCCCTCACCGCGTGTCGCGGACTTGTGAGCATAAGTTATGCAGTCGGCAAGAGCATGAATCACGTCGGTTTTCAGCTTGGGCACTAAATCTGCAGCGATCTGGAGATAGCCGGTAACCATGGGATGATAGCTGATCAACGGCAAAGCGTGCAGCACGGCTCGAACCACGTGCTCCCTCGATTCAGAAGAACTGGTATTGACTGTCAGAAGCGGAACCAGGATTGCCTCGGCCCGTTTAGTCAATATACGCAAGTTCTGCCCTGATACGTTAGAGGAGTATGTTGCCTCGAGCAGCACCTCTCCGACGGTTTCAGCTATCTTGGCTAAGACAGCATCATCCTGACCTAGGAAATTGTCGTCACGGAAGGTCTTAAGTGCCTTCAGCACCTCCTTAGGGTATTTGGAGCCGAAACCAGTCAAGCTCGCCATCAGTTCTATCTGTACCGTCTGATCTGACTCTTTTTGGAGGCGACTGGCCAACACTCCGAGGGCTTCAAAGCTTCCCACTTCAGTTAGATAATCAATCGCCCGATTCCGCATGAGGGGATCACCTTCATCATTGAGAGCTTCACTGAGAACCGGCAGGTGTGGGAAGTGTTCACGGCGGCTGACCATCAGAAGCAGTAGGTCGGTATAACTCTTGGCTAGCTTCTGGTACAGGTCTTCAAGTTCTGTCGAGTCCAAAAAGATCTTGACAGTAGACTCGTAGTCACAAGCGAGGATTTGATTGAGTTCTAGTGCTTGGCTGGCTTTCTGTCTGGCTACGGAAGTAATCCAGTATCCTGCCTGTGCAGTTGCCGGCTTACGCAATAGGCGAGCACCCTCACGGATGAGGTGGCTGTTTGCAGCTTCGGCCTGGGCGTGTTCAAGCTCTTCGTAAAACATGCTGGCGGCTGCAATGCAAGCAGCGAAGCGGGCCATATAAGGCAGATAAGTGATTTGCGGCGTTATGCCGTTTTCACGTGCGTTTTGAACTCGAGTCATCTCACACACGCATTGAACGAGGCTCTGCACCAAAAGTTTGCTTCGTGTCGTAAGACCGTGCAGTACTTCGTCATCGGAGAGAGGGGGAATGAACTTGTGCCCTTCCCGGAATATTCGCGCATCGGCATGGAGATCCAATGCGAGGCGAATGCCCAGTTGCACAATCGATGGTGGGAGAATCGAACACAGGAATTTGAGCGGCGGAATACTGTACTTGGTTTCCCAATCTCGGACGCCCCGTATCAGGGCGGTGACGTCACCTCCCGATTCTAAATAAGCCAAGATTGATGATTCACTGATGCCAAACAGTCTACGCTGCTTGTCATGCATGGGCTCATGCAGCAGCATCCAGTCAACATAGGTTCTGAGAACCTCTGGAGCGAAAGACGACTGCAGCGGGATGTAGATGATCCCGTTGGCGATGCCAATATCTGCCATGGCGTTCGGAGGATCGACAGTCACAAAGCGACGCATAAACGATACTCCCAGCGCGCGAGTGTAGTGATCGATCTGCTGGTCAAGCCAATCTATCTGAACCTGATTCCAACCGTGATCCGCGGCTCCTCTGACTACTTGGTGGTCGGAAATCGGGATGAATGTGCCGAAGCAGTCGGTTGCTAGGAAAAAGTCCACGTCCGCATCTGCAGAAGAGTCTAGTCTGGATCTACTATGTGGATTGTGCATGCCTTCCCGCGAAGACTCCAAAGATCTGTCGGAGGTAGTATTCATAAAACACTCACAGTTATACGATATCGTATCACGACTGACAATAAAGCTGGCATTCTATATATAATTTTCCGTATAGTACTCGTCCTGAGGTAAGGCACCAATCACTGGCACGTCGTCAAACCATGTATTACATGTTACACTCAATTGCTGTCGTCTCCCTATTGTGTTGGAGGTCAATCAGAACGAGCAGGCTATACGGATTTCAGAAAGTCGCCATTTCCTAATTATAAATTGTTGTATTTTTCGGGTCAATATGTTTTGAGAGTTTCTCCTGTCTGAAAGAGCATGATATTGGACAGACAGAAACCGTGCAATAGAATTGTGGGCTGATCTACCAACTGTGAGTGGCTGGATTCGCATTGGTGATTACAATCAGGAGGATGCTGTTGGACTTCATATAGTATATTCATAGACTTAATATAAGATCGCTTGCACTTTTTACATGAATTCTGTGGTCTGTGCAGGCTGTCTTTGTTGTTTACGAGGAGATATACTCCCATACTGTACCATCAGATTAATGGTTCCCTGTTAGCCGTGATGTAAAGTCCTGAGTCAGGGCAGCCCTTGGTCTGATGCATGCCGCGACATGCATCGCCGCTGGCCCTGTGCTTTTAAGGCATCGACCCATCTACATTACTATTATTGTAGATGGTACGGTTCACCCATATTGTTCTCAGGTTGCCCTGAAAGGCCCGAGCCCCTTACATTTGATTTGGAAAGGAGTATGGGAAACCTCTTAGTGAATTCCCTGTGCCCAATTTGTTGCAGGATTGATTCAGCCTGCATCCATCAACTTCCAGCTTCCCCTCTTCATCAGCCTGCTGATGGTATACTTGGCGCGTGTTGAGGTAGTAACTGATGCCTCGGCCGGGCCAATTTCGCTGCCTGGCCTTCTTTAGAGAATGATAGGTTTCCTTGATCCGGGTGTATGTCTTCAGCGGGTTATTGTTTTCTTTTATGATGCCTCCATACCATTGCTTGAAGCCGTAAAAACGGGCGACTTCATGTTTTAGATAGAATGTATATTCGGGGCTAAAGTTAGGGTCGATCCTGCAATAAACTTCATACTTGTTTTCACTGAAATTATTGTAGGCCTGTTTCCTTTTGTCCGCTTTTGCGATAATTGAGGCAGCTACAGGAAAAAGACCCAGAATTCGCTTCTTATAAAAAACATTTCCAGCATGTCTCTTGCGTTTAGGATGTATAACAAAACGTTTTCTGCCTATGATGCACGAGTTGTAGAGTCGCAGCAGATGCTCCAATACGGTAGCTTTTCTGACATTATCTTTACCATAGAAGAATTCCAGCCTGCGGAGTATATCAGCTACCCGAAGACTCGGCGGCTCCAGAAACAAACTCAGCAGTATCCCGTTCCTGTATTCATAAAACTTACTGCTTTGCGTCCCCTTTTGCATAAGCTGTCAGCATTTAATTGGTCGAGCGCCCTTAAAAAGGTGATGTTCGGCGAGATTGGGGATAATAGTAGCAGGCCATAGCGATTTAATCTGCAGTTTAAGAAATAGGCACCAGCGGAATATTCGATCGTTCTACTAATCACAGTAATACTCAAGGATAAATATAAGGGCGGCGGGACGCACAGATTGACAGCCTATGCAGCGGCCGCCCAGATAACCATCGGGTGATGTAAAGTAGCAGGCCCGGATGATTGCTTTATTATTTGTATCGGGGGTTTAAATAGTTAACGGTTTTGTCTCATTTTTACTGAGACAAAAGTTGAGATACCTGAGACAGTTGAGAAGTTTCATTTCTTTCTAAAACACGATACGCTGTTGCCCTCGAACAGGCTCCGGTTTCGACAAGCTGTCTCACAATTTGAGACCTTTTCTCACCTCGAGACAGTTTTTCCTGCACAATTTTGTCCAGGCTCGTCTCCTTAACTATCTTTTTGGCCATTCCAAGTGAGAGCAGCTGCTCTTTGAGGTCAGTATGTGTCTCTTGTACCTGGTTTTTAATGACACTGTGATGCTCGCGAAGAAATCCCATCATAATATCGAGTCTCGCGAGAACCTGGTTTGTATCAGCTGTCTCAAGACTTTGAGGTGGTTTTGTCTCACTTTCCTGGAAAACTTGGGAAGTCTTAAAAGGTTGAGATTTTGAGACAGGCTTTCTCCTGCGCTTATATTGTTTTCGCTGCTTTCTTGCCCTCGTCCACGGAAATTTTAATGTCATGTTATATTATGGTGTGAGGTTATTAAAAAAGTTATCCCTGTCAAAAGAAGTGTCGAATTCACGTTCAAGAAATTCCCGGGCCTTGATTACCTTCACCTGTGGGTAAGGAGCCACATAATCGCGTATCTTTTTGTATGCCGCAGATGATGTAGTCACGACAATTATCCTGTCTATTCCCATATTGAGGCATTTTTTCACATTGGCGGCGACATCTGATTTGCCGGTCTCAATCTCAAAGGCTATTTTCTGGCCATCTTTGACAGCTAAGATATCTATCGTCTTGCCTTCTCCTACGGCGGCTTCTTCAGTGACTTTAAGGCCTTGAGTCTTAAGATAATCAGCAATTGTCCTGACCCAATACCTGTGCTCCGGACCGCCATGACGATCTGATTTGCCCGGCTTGATTCCCAGTACTTTTTCCCCTTTTTCTGTCAATGTTAATATCTTTATTCTTCCTCTTGGAAGAATAACAATAGAAGAGGAGATAAAATCAGAATTAAAAAGTGAATTCTGTAACTTATTACCAAAACAGGAAGAAAAAGAAAGACGATGGTATCTTGATGTAACTGATGATGTAGGATGTTTCCATACATCCATCAAAAAATCTCTTTCCTGCGTTGTCAGCCTAATTGCGCACTTTTCATTCTTATCTTTTATTCCCCCTCTTTTAGCTTCAGATAAAATAGGAAGAATATCATCGTCTTTAGTGCTCTTGGGGCTGGAAATTCCTCCCCGGGTCATAATCGCTGAAGAATAACCTCCGTAGTCGCCTAAAAGGCAGGAAAAGTCTTTTTGTTTTTGGTTGGTTATCTTCCTTAGTCTTTCGTCTGTAACACTGCCTTTTTCAAACTTTACCAATGGGAACTTCACCAGGAACGGCCAAAACCACCTGCCCTGGAGTCTGACAATGGACCAACCCACCTCAAGCCTGCCTAAATAGCCCGCCTGCTCTGAATTTAACAGCAGAGAATCTTGAATCATGGCGATATCGCCTCTATGCTTCAAATTCATCGCAAATGTCGTGTAAGTATTTCCCAGGGCGGGTTTGGATATTAGACTCGGATGCTGATCCAGACAGATAATAGACTCACCTAACTCACGGATCTCCCGTAGAAGGACATCGGTGACGGTCTCTTCTCCGGTTGCCTCCTGCTTTTTACGCAGCAGGATGTGGTGGGCCTCTTCGATAATTATGGCATGCTTAAATTTTTCTCTCTGGTCCTGGGCCATTCGGTAGTGATGTACCCACAGTAGAAAAGCTTCGATAAGAAATGTCTTATCCGCATTGGTCAAGGCATCAAGCTCCAATACGACTCTTTTATCTAAAAGCTTAGAGATATCAAAAAAAGGCCCATCATTTAATACATTTCCCACCTCGCCGAAACACAGTGTCTCCACAGCGCGAACGGCCGACTCCATCCAGCTTCCTTCTCTGCCCTTTGCCCCGTAATTATTGAGCCAGCTTCGCACATTCGCTATGGTTGGATAGCCTTTGGGCTCGCCTGTATAGAGGCCGCAATCCCTGTAAAGGGCGTCTATAGCCCGAAGCAGCAGTATTGAAACTCCCTCGCCGAGGAAATACGCATGGCACATAATCTCTATCAGTTTCTTTAGCCAAACCTTGCCCGGTGTGCCGGGCGGTGGTACTAGTGGGTTGAATCTAAAAGGACAGATATCTCTTCCAACCGTAAAGATGAGTATATCGTAAAATTCCTTCCTGCTAAGCAGGTCCCGGTAATTCCTTTTCCAGTCAAAGACCAGAAACGGCTTATTTGCTTTTACAAGGTCCTGCAGGATAAGATAGGCCAGGTTGGTCTTGCCGGAGCCGGATCTGCCGAAGATACCTATGTGCTGAATAAACTCCTCTTCTTTTAAGCCAAACTCATAGTAGCTCTTGGTTCCATAGCAAATTGTCCCCATAGGATACTCGCCGGCAACCAGTTCCTGCGGCGGCAGTTTGAGCAGCACATTCTCAGATTCAAAGGTCTCTCCCAGCTTGCGGGCGAGCTGGACCCTGAGTGTTTTTTCAATTACTTTTCGCAGTGGTGGGTCCGCCACCAGGTATTCCTGCCACAAGAGGTCTAACTGTTTCCCGCATATCGGCCTGAGCTTGTAGAATACATCCTCTATTTTCATCGCTATTCCAACCTCTTTTTCGCTGCCAGAAGCTCCTTGTATTCGTCCACCAGTTTGCGTCTGTCCATTACCAGCTTTATTACATCCTGCCAGTATTTCAGCTCCTCGGACCTACTGTCCTTGGCCCTGCTGGTAAGGCTCTTGTGAAAGCTCAATCTTAGAAACTCCAGTTCCGGATAAAAACCAGTCTTCCACGGTTCATTTAGAAAATTAAGATGATGTTTTATCTCCTGTCTTTCTTCCTTGATCTGCTCTAAGAATTTTTCGTTCAGACCCTTTCTTTGAATAAGTGCGGTATCAATTTCATCAATGGCCTGGACAAGGTTCTCTATCCTTTCAGAGATAAGTCCCGTGACATCGTCGGCCCCATTAAACATCTGAACAGAGGCAGGGCTGGCTGTATCCTCCTTCTTTTGCCTGTCCCGGTCCTCTGCTTCTGTACCCATATGCCCCCGAATCATTCCTATTCAAACCAGGGGATGCCACCACGTGCAGAGTCTATGCAGCCGGTTTCAAGGGCCTTTTCGGCGGGCTTAATGATGATCTTGGATTTCGGCACCGCAAAACGCACCACAACAAAGGGCTTTTGGCCTTGTTCTCTGGCGGCCTCGATTTCCCTGGCAAGCTGCCTTCTTTCGGATGGACTTAACCTCTTGACTTGTCCCTCGGCAGCGAATAGAAGCCAGCGAAAGCTGTTATGACCCTCACAGTAGGAAGTGATGACATCTACTATCGGTTCCGGGATAGAAACTTCGTGGCCTCTTCGCTGTAAAAAGTCGATCCAGGCCTGCTGCAGCAATTCAAGGTAATATCGTTTATTCATAGCCCCCATTTGAGAACGCCATTGATAAACCTATCGGTTATACCGTGCCGGGCAGGTACCGTTAACTTTATAAAGCTTACGGTTAATTACTATTTTCAAGTAGTAACAAACAATATCCATTGAGATGATCAGATGGAAGTCAATCCGAGATCAGAGATTATCGAAAGGGCCGAGTTACTCAGCCCTGAGACCATGCCGGAAAAGATAACAGGCCGAGCCAGGCAGGTGGAAAAGCTGCAAAGCTGTTTAAAGCCCATGGAGAAAGGCTGCGCACCGATATCGTCGTGGCTGTACGGCCCCCCGGGCACGGGTAAAACAGTAATTGCACGCAAAGTCGCTGAACAGGCCTGCAGTTCACCATGCAGGGTATCTTTATACGTTAACTGCTGGCAGAGGCCAACGTTTCACTCGGTAGTCCAGGCATTGTGCGAACAATTACAGATTCTCGGAGCCGAAGCCAAGGATGCGAATATAAAACTTGCCCGATTAAGGCAATTCCTCAAGGATAAAGCAATGTTGGTCATACTTGATGAAATCGACCGTCCTATGCCCAAAGAACGGGAGTCAATAATCTACCAATTACTGCAATTACCTAAAACAGGTCTTTACTGTATATCATCAGACACTGCTGCGTTTTTTGACCTTGAGATGAGAGTCCGTTCGAAATTGTCGCCCGCACGGCTACATTTTTCGAAGTATTCTGTTAAAGAGACCGAGGACATCCTGACCGGAAGGGCCCTGGGTGCACTTGTGCCGAATACATATACCGACAGCATCTTACAAAAAGTTGCTTTACTGGCCGGAGGCGATGCCCGGGTTGCACTGTATATTTTGCTAAAATCGGCTATCGCCGCTGAAAATGGCCAGGCTTGCCGGATTAGTACAAGGCATATCCCCGCCGATGTATCGGCCTGGCAGCGGTTAGAGAAAACCTCAAAAATACAGAAGCTGCCACAGCACCAGCAGCTTATCTATAAACTGGCAAAAAAACACGGCCAACTATCTGCAACAAAGTTAAGGAGGATTTACCGTATCAACTGCTATAACGAATCTATTGAGCCTGTGGCACGGAGGACATTCACAAAAAACATTGCGCAACTCGCACAGCTTAATTTAATTAGTATTGAACCCCGGGTCATCGGCGGTCCCGGCAGACTGGTAAAAGCAATGGTTTGAATATGTTTATCAAAATCGGCATAGTTGGCACGGTACAAGGCAAAGCCTTAAAAAGGCTGATACGAAAGAGGCGTTATGGCTGAGAAAGAATATTTTCCGTACATGAGAGTGAGTGAATCAAGGTTGATGCAGATATTGGCAGAGCAGGATATCCCTAAAGCTACCGTCCTTCGGGCAGAACAGGTTAGTGACAAGGAATACAAATCCAAAGATACCATTAAACGTCTGGTCAGAATGTTTGATGCGGATGATAATGAAATTTGACCCCATCAACAATACTTTTCGGGCAAATTTCGACGCGGCGCTTGATATCGATTAGGCCAAAACAGCCAATATCCTCATATTCATAAAAAAACAAGTTTAATCCCCTCTTCCAGATTGGTTGCCTACGCATCCAACCGGTTTCGCTTAGGGAATTTCAACAATCATCCAAATATCGCAACCATAACTACCGCACAGCTTCAATCACTTTAAAAAAATAGCTACAAAACCCGTTTGTACATGGTTGACGCTGCACAAATGTGGCTCGCGATTCATTTAGCCGCTGCTTTAAGAGTGAACTAATTTTACTCTCACTTTTTTGGGCATAACCTTGGTCTCTCGTTTGTCTTCCATGTCTTTCGTTTTTATTACTGACCAGTGCTCTTAAACCCATTAAATCAAAAGGAGAATACAAAAATGCAAGATCAAAATGAATTTACAAGAATAAACAGATTCCTTCGCATGGTATCACCAATTGTTATTAGCCAGGTAAAGATGATACTTCAATCCGCCGGCCTGCAGGTTGAAGAAAAAGGATCGGGCTCGGAGTTGATCTTTATTATTAAATCCGGTGAAAAGGAGATCCACTTTTCTCCGTACAACCTGCTTTTGGAAATTGCTAGTATCGACAGAGACGAGATGCCGCTGAGATTTGATGAAAATCTGGAGGATTTTGGATTTTTCCTGGACAAGACGGCTCGTCTGACTCAAAGCAAACTGCATATCCTTTTTAAGCTCCTTGCAGAGGATGATGTAGAAAAGGCCATAGATAATATCAGTCGAGATGCAGAGCAGTATCAACGAATTAGAATCTGGAGATTTGACCAGGAGAATCCGTCACCTCAAAGGCCGCCATAGCTAAATTCACCACTTATGCCAATCAATCGAAGTTTCTAAACCATTTTATTGGGAGGATATAATAATGATCTCACCACTTAAACAACCAGCACAAAAAAAGACCATAAAACTCTTGCCCCAGGAACAAGAAGGCGATTATCAATTTAGTGGAAGGTTCGTATCGACCCGAGCGGCTTTAGATAAGTTCGGGGAAGCTGTGATTGTTGCAGCTCATATCATGCTTCTAAAAGAAATCAAACGAAAAGGTGGGCTGGATTATCTGCAGGTCCTCGAAGTCGATGGCGAAAGGCTCTGGTTCATCGACGACATTTCACACGTCACATGTTTGTTACCGAGTGATTATTAACTCCACCAAAAAGCAAATAGAAAGGATATCTTATGGAAAACAATAGAAACTGTGCACGCGGTCCGCCAATGAAATAGATTGCGTAGTAATGTCACTATGTCTATTAATCTAACAAGTGTAAACCATTCAAATCGAAAGGAATTGAAGATGAGATTACTTTACATAAATAATGGCGGGGGAGGCTTCGCAGATTTTGTCGATGTCACCGAAGGAACAACTGTTGAACAGTTCTTCAAAGACAAGATGCAAGGCAGCAAGCCGGACGACTTTCTGATTCGTGTCAACCGCCAGCCAGTGCCTCGTGAATACGTTCTCAAAGAAGAGGACCGTGTCACCATAACACCAACAAAAATTGAGGGCGCCGCTACATAGGCTTCAGCGGCGTCAAAATGTCACCAGGGCATCTGTTCTTATTAGAGATGAGCAGATGCCCATTTTATTGGAAGGATTTTGGTATGGAAGACATAAAAAATCTGATCCGAATGGCAGATAAGATTCAGGAGGCTTTGATAGGATTAAAGCATGGACGCTACCTGGAATTAATGAGGCAACTTACAACCTTTGCCGGTCAGCTTCAGGAACTTACTACCCAATCGAGGAAAATGGGAGCATCATTGGCAAATGGCTGGTTTTCGGCTGCAGAACGATGCTGCAAGGGCGTCAGTACACAACTTAGCGATATACCTCATTCTGTCTCGAGGATACGACAACTCACTAACGCCCCGCAAAAAGAATTGCCCAAACTATCTTCGTTGGTGGATGAATTAAACCAGGTCCAGCAGGAATTCGGCAGCTTAGAGCTTGATAATACTGAAAGCATCATCTCTGTCATAACGGAGTCAATCAATCTGGATGATGTTTATCTCGGACCGTTCAAAATTCAGCTTGAGCTGAAGAAGTTCAGCGAACTATACACGGCAAGTCCTTACTGTGTAATCGCTCTTGAGCCTAATCCAGCAGCCACAGATGAAGAGGTAACTCACCCTCATGTTAGTGGTAATAAACTGTGTGAAGGTGATGGTTGTGTCACGATAAGAACTGCTCTTGAGCAGGGACGGCTTTGTGATTTTTATACAATGGTCAGAAGCATCCTGGCTACCTACAACCCAGATAGCCCATATGTTGCTCTAATCGATTGGTGCGGTGAGCCCTGCTACGATTGCGGATATGTTATGAGTAGAGATGACATCTATTTTTGTAGCTTCTGTCAGCGTGATTACTGCTCCGAATGTTCTACGTACTGCCGCTGCTGTGATGAGGGCTGTTGTGTTGGTTGTGCCGAACAATGTCCTTACTGTGAAGATCATGTCTGTATGAATTGCATGCAGGAATGCGTTGAATGTAACTCGTTGTATTGCAGTTCATGTCTTGAAGAAAACGTTTGTCCAAACTGTAAAGAAGAAATGGAGAAAGATAATGAAGAACAAGAATGCAAAACATCAGAAACCAAACAAAACGGAAATCCAAGCCAACCTCAAACAAGCGAGGCTGAGATCAAGCTGGCAAGTTGAAAAAGAGACTGAACATGCCAGAAGACTCACATTGAGATTTAGTCCAACTGCATGGGCTAAACTGCTCTACTTCAGGGATAAATCCGACAGCGAAGTGGGTGGCTTTGGTATTACTGAACCGAATGACCTGCTCTATGTAAAAGAGTTCGTTACAGTCCAGCAGGAAGTCACTCCTGTCAGTGTCAAGTTTGATGATGTGTCAGTAGCCGATCTCTTTGAAGACCAGGTCGACCTTGGCAGGAAACCTGAACAATTCGCGAGAATTTGGCTCCATAGCCACCCGGGCGATTCACCTGAGCCGAGTATTATTGATGAAGAAACGTTCGAAAGAGTATTCGGCGGTTGCGAGTGGGCTGTGCTGTTTGTAGTGGCACAGGACAATAAGACTTATGCCAAGTTGAGTTTCAATGTTGGGCCAGGTGGACAGGTATTGATTCCAGTTGGAATCGATTACAGCCAGGATTTTGAAGCGAGTAACCAGGAACTTTGGGATACCGAATACGCCGCAAATGTCAATGCCGCTGAATGGTTAAGTAGCCGAACTAGAAAGCAAGAGAACTCAACCAACCATGATCTGAGTGGTTATGCTTTGCCGTATGATTTCATCGAAGAGTTTGAAAGGATGGAACCAGAAGAACGTCAGTTCGTTCTGGACGAATTAGCTGAAAAGCCTGAGTTATGGGATGAAGAGGAGGTGATGAGCTTATGAGTGAAGTTCAACCAAACGAAAGGTACAGTCGCCAGCGTGATATTGTCCCTCCTGAAAGAATTGCAGATTGCAAAGCTACTGTTATTGGCGTTGGTGCCATTGGACGACAGGTTGCCCTGCAGCTCAGCGCTATGGGAATTCCATGGTTACAGATTATCGACCACGACAAGGTCGAATGGAGCAATCTAGCAAGTCAGGCCTATCTGGAAGGCGATATGGGGAAATTGAAGGTAAATGCAACGTTGGAACAATGCTGGAAGATAAACGCCGCAACTCAGATTCATGCGGTGCCGGAGCGTTTCCGCAGAAGTATGGAAATAGGCAATATCGTTTTCTGTGCCGTTGATAGGATTGATGTCCGGCGGTTAATTTGGGAAGCAGTGAAGGACAAAGTGAATTTTTACGGCGATGGCAGGATGAGTGCCGAGGTACTTCGGGTCCTCACAGCTTGTGATTTTGAGTCCCGCAAGCACTATCCAACTACTCTATTCAACTCTGACGAAGCTTTTGTAGGTCCTTGTACAGCAAAAACTACTATTTACTGTGCCAATATCGCAGCGGGTTTCATGTTGGCCCAGTTTACGAAGTATTTACGCCTACTACCAATAGATGCTGATATCCAGTTAAATCTTTTGGCTTCGGAGTTGAGTGTAAGTGAAATTGGGTGATATGATTGAGGAAGACCATTAAATCCAGGTCTTCCTTTTAGAGTTGTCAACTTAACGATAGTTGCAGCTGTATTTAGCTTTATGGTTGCGGTTTTTATAACATAACTTCGCGATAGCTATATAATTCAATATATTTGTGTTTTACATTTGTAAACGGTGGAGTAAAAGTGTACCAATTGGCGGAACACGACGTCAGTGTTATTTCGCTTAGAGTCAATCACAGTTCACGTAGTTGATTGGGTTTCTCGGCCCCATGTAGTCAGACACATCGTTGTAGCGATAGCGCTTGCGAATTGAGTCATCTGCAATTTGCCCAACGAATTCCCAACGCTCATCTCTAGGGTCCTCAGCAGGCGTCTTCCGGGAGTTGAGTGTGGTATTATTCGGGAACCATGACGCGATCTTGTACACTTCTTGGATAATGCCCTGGTAGATTGCAAAGGCTAAACTGGGCTTGTCGCGATTTGTTCCAACTAAGTATCCGGAGACAATCTCTCAAACTTTTCATAATTTGCTAATAAACTAATCAAAATATATTACTGGCATCGTCTTCTGTTAACGTGATCTGACCCCGAATTATGTACCAACCTTGATTAGAGAGTTATCCACGTTCTTTATCTTGCAATCCGGCAGGCGGAGCGTAGCGGAGCCTGGCGGATTGCAACTCGTCGCGAAAGCCGCAGGGGTCATATAACCCAACCCGCTATGAGGACGACGATTATTATATTCCAATCGCCAATCCTCCACAACAAACTTTGCCTCCTTTACCGAATAAAATACTTCACGATTCAAAACATCATCACGCAGCTTGCCGTTGAACGACTCAATGTAGCCGTTCTCCCACGGACTGCCGGGAGCAATGTGCAATGTCTCAACGTGATTTCTTTTAAGCCATTTCTCAATCGCATCTGCAATAAACTCAGGCCCGTTATCACTGCGGATATATTTCGGTGCTCCACGAACCAAAAACAAATACCCCATTACCACAATCACATTTCTGGCCCGGATAGATCGGCCCAGCTCAATGGCCGGACTTTCACGTGTAAACTCATCCAGCACCGTCAGGAGTTTAAGCTTGCCGCCATCTTCGGTCTGGTCACTGATAAAATCATAGGTCCATACATGATTGGGATATTCGGCCTTTTTAACGACGCAACTATTATCTGATGTGCCCTTTGCCTTTTTGAATTTGCGTCTGTAAGGCACTTGTAAGCCCTCTTTTTGCCATATCCTCTGGATGCGTTTATGATTGACAATCCAGCCACTTTGTCTGAGCTTGGCGGTAATCATCCGATAGCCATACCGTTTATGCTTCTTAGCAAGTTTATTTATCTCTGCTGTCAAAGCCTTATCCTTATCCGGCTGCTTCGTTTTATAACGCTGCGTCATTCTGGGCTGACTGATAACTTCGCATGCCCGACGCTCGGAAACATCCATTTGCTGTTTTATACGTTCTGCTGCCCTTCGCTTCCTTGCCGGGCTTAGTAATTTCCCGAGAGAGCTTCTTTTAGAATCGCCTTGTCAAGAGACAGATCCGCAACCAGTTTTTTAAGCCTGGCGTTTTCCTTTTGCAGGCTCTTGAGTTGTTTAACCTGATTAAGCTTCATCTGCCCGTACTGCTTTCGCCAGTTGTAGTATGTGGCATCGCTGATTTGCAGCTGCCTGCAAACCTGCTCGACGGTACTGCCCGAAGCTATTTCAACATCGGCCTCCCTAAGCTTTTTGACTATCTGTTCTGGTGTGTGAAATTTACGTTTCATAAGAGCATCCTTTCAGTAAAAGCCTACTTCTTTTATCGGATACTCTCTAATTAATACTGGTACAGTTCTTGGGGGTCAGGCCACGTTTTACCTATTACTTTGTTGGTTAGAACTCCTGTCATCAGGGTTGCAGCCCCGATAATCAGGAACGACCAGCCTAATAAACTCGGCAATTCCCAACCCCTCTTGTTTATAAGAATCCACACAATTAAAGGTCCTAACACTGCTTCTAAAATAGCTGCTCCGACAAGGACTTGTTTTTGAATCAACAGGCCCCGTTCCCGATGTCTTCCGACAATTTCCCTGGGAAATTCCGCCAAAAACACCGCTATAAAAAGCATGCAGAACGGCAGGATGGGCAGAATATAGGAATTGCGCCGAGAACCGGAAAGCGTAAAAAAGGCAAAAATTATTACGATGGCCTGTATCAGCCAGCGAGTATTGCCGTCAAGCTGCCTCCAACTTCTAATCGACACGACCAACGCGCCTATCAGGAGCGGCACCCACGGCAACGTCAGTAAGGGCACCACACCCAGATAAAGGTAAATCGGACCTTTATGGTCGAAAGGACGGATATACCGCACGATATTCTCCTGAAACACCAGGGCTAACCCGTTTTGCTGATAACTTTCCGGCCGGCTCAGGGCTGCATATACAAACGGCCAGAAATAGATGGCAACGCCGATTCCCAGCGCCAGCCAGTGGGACGGCCACAACAACCATCGCCATCGCCTTTGCCGAAGAAGGTCCGGCAGTATGACCAACACCGGCACCACGAACGCCGTCAATCCCTTCATATTAGAACCGAAAAACATAATCAGGTAGAAGACAAGGAACGTCACAAAACCCGGACGGTCCCGACGGATCCAATACCAGGTTACCGCAAGCATAACTGCCGCGAGGTTTTCGGTCTCAGCACTGGCCACATCTGAATACATGAGCAGACCATAGCTCGTCAGCAGAAGACCTCCGGCCAACCAGCCTGCCTGCCGAGACCATAAACGCCGTCCCAGATACACGGTACAAACCAGCGTAACGATAGCAGCGAACCCGCTGGGCAGCCGGATGATGAACTCATTCAATCGCCCGGTGGCGGCAGAAAGCGCCGCAATCACCCAGTATGTTAACAATGGCTTGTCAAAGTAAGGCTTACCTCCAATGTTTGGATGGAAAAAATCTCCACTTATGAGCATCTCCCGGGCAATCTCAGCCCAGCGCCCCTCAGAACCCCATAAACTACGAACACCCAGTCCCCAGAATAAGAGAAAAAAAGCGGCCACGAAGAACAGCAAGCCCTCCGACCACTCTTTCTTGATAAAAGTTATTTCTTTGTTGTCTATCAAATCAAGTATCCACAGCTACAATCACAGGCTGACCACATGGCCCTTCACATCTCCCTCGACGTTCACAAACACTAACCCCGGTTATTTGGTCCAAGTATACTCACGGAACCTTAAGATAGGCTGAAGACTTCAGGAAAATCTGCTCAATTCGAAATGAAGAATTGTATTTGGGTACGGACTTGGCCAGACTATGTTCGGGCCAACCGGATCGAAACAAGGGTGCCGGAGTCAGGACTTGATGTGATTGAAACATCTCCGTTGTGGCGACGGGCGATCTGGCGAGCTATAGCCAATCCAAGACCGGTTCCGCCGGTCGAACTCGAACGTGAGTGATCCACCCGGTAAAAGCGTTCATACAGACGAGGTATCGCATCAGGAGGAATATTGCCTCCCTCGTCATGAATGGATACCACGACATAGCCGTCAGGTCCGGATCTTAAGGCTATGCTAACGGTCCCTCCGGACGGTCCGTATCTGACCGCATTGTCGAGAACATTACCGAACAGGCGGGCCAACTCATCCAAATCGCCCCGAACGATTGCAGCAGACGACTCTGCAAGGATCACCTTGCCTCCCGCTTGCCTTGCCTTTTCGTCATGGATTTCTGCCAGTTCACCCAGCAGCACATCCAGCTCGACATGGACAGTGGCTGTCTGCCCTCCAGCTTCTTCCATTCGGGCAAGAATCAGCAGTTGTTCTATAAGCCGCTCCATACGGGCAACATCTTCCAGAGTATTGTGAATTGCTTGTCTGTATTCATCTGGTTGCCTTTGGTGCATCTGCGCCGCTTGAAGGGTACACTTGACCCCAGCCAGAGGAGTGCGCAGCTCATGGGCGGCGTCGGAGGTAAATTGTTTTTGTCGCTGCAAGACACTGTTCAAACGGTCAAGCATATCGTTTAGTGCTTCTACGAAGGGTCGCAATTCCTTCGGCACTTTTTTTTTGTCAAAGACAGCCTTTCTGACATTTGGGTGCTCTATTTCCTGTAATTGTTTTGCGGTCGTATCAATGGGACGCAGGCCGCATCGAACAGTCCACATAACTGCAACAACCGAGCCTATGATCAGGCTTGCTCCCAGAATGAGAAACGAATGTAGAAATTCACGCAATTCGTGGAAAGTAAAGTGGCTGGAACCCGCCACCACGATATTCACGATCCGCTCATCAATCGTGTGACGCATCCAAACAGCCCTGTACTCGTCCCCACTCCGGCCAATATTCATAAAAACGTATTGTTCTTGCGCCGGCACGTCCTGCTCCGGAAGTCCACGTAACC
>DATKYR010000039.1:0-5100 GCA_035528395.1 Sedimentisphaerales bacterium | reverse complement strand
AAGGCCGAGCCTACGTTAGAGGCCGTCTTTGCTGGCGGCGAGCTTACGGCCAATAACGGTGATGTCATCTTCATGCTCCAGAACCACGCCGAGAATTTAACCGCGGCAGATGCCGCTGACTGCGATGTTGCCGGGGTCACGATTATAGGTTTGGGCGACGGGACTGATATGCCTGAGTTTTCTTACACGGAGACAGCCGGTGAATTAGTTATCGGGGCGGCGAATATAACGATTTACAACGTTCGTTTCATAGCGGCAACCGGCTCAATTACGATGGGGATAAGCGTAGAAGCGGCGGGCGATAATTTCACACTTATCGGCTGCGTATTTCCTGAACCCGCAACGTCCACCTGGGAATTTCTCGATGCTGTTGATTTGGCGACTACCGTAAATGGTTTCTCTTGTATTGGCAATAGATATTACCATACAGCGACAACGGGACCGGCACACTTCATAGAAGCTGGAAACGGCACCAATCACGAGATGCGCATTATCGGCAATGAGATACAGGGCCAGTTTTCCGTCGCAGCGATATGGTCGGACACAATAGACCTTCGGGCCTATATTGCCTACAATACTATCCGCCAGATGACGGCCGGCCAGCATTGTATCGAGTTTACGACCACCGCCTTAGGCATAATCGAGCGTAACACAATGTATGCCAGCTCCGAGGAGAACTGCCTTGACCCGGGCTCGATGTATCCCATTGAAAACTATGTCTGTACTGCGATAGACCAAACGGGCGTTCTGGTCCCGGCGACGGCAGGAGTAAAGCGGTATGTATCAAAGGCCCAGACTGGAGTCCAGAGCGGTACGCCAAATCTATTTGACGTTGACGGCGGCCCTATTCTGATAACAAACTTTTTCGGTTTGGTAACAACTAACATAGGAGCCACAGTTACCACCGTTGAGATTGCCTTGGACGCTGACTCCGGCTGGACAGACTACGATTTCTCGACCGCCGTAGCAATAACAAGCGATGCGGCTGGCACTCGTTATGTTTTTGAAAGTAACGTAGTTGGCGGAACTGAATCCGTTTTAACTCCTTGTGAAGGTGCAGATGCAGGGGCGACAAGCCAGTTTGAAAGTTGGTACTGCGGCGAAGGTATGATTGAGGCGATGGCAAGTACGGCTGACAATACTGGCGCTATTACCTGGTATATGGAATATGTGCCATTAGCTGCAGGCGTTACCGTAACAGCCCAATAAGCCCTCTTTTTAACGAATAGTTAGGAGCGGGGGCTTCGGCCCCCCTCTTTTTTATGAATCGTATAGACGAAGGCATGAGAATTAACGCTTTCTTGGAAAGCCACGGTCTTAACAGAAAGGAAACAGTGGTTTTCGGAATCGTTATCACTGTGGGCTTCTTGCTCATATTTCTTACTTGTGTAGGAGCTGTAACCGTATGCGGATGGTTCTCTTGATATTGCTGGTTTTTTTGTGCGCGTTCGTATTGAGCGACAAGACAATGAACAGGGTCACAACTATAAGGCTTTTTTTCTGCTCGGTCTTTGCCCTGATTGTCAGCTTAAATCTCGATGTACCGAAAAAGCTCATATTCGTCGCTCTTACGGGTTATCTGGTATGCGCTATTGTTTCACTGTTTTTCGCCCTCAATCCTCAAAAGGGCGTGTTCCTGGTATCTAAAATAGCATTGACCATTATCCTGATTATGGCGGCCTGCTCACTAAAAAAAGACACATTCATAAAGGCAATGACAGCCCTTGGCCTGCTTTTGGCCTGGCATTGTCTTTACGGCCTTGTGACGGTCGGGGACCAGTTCCCCGGCGTGATGGGCCAGAGAAACCTTATGGCCTCGGCCCAACTCCTTTTATTGCCGTTCTGTGTGTATTCTCTGTTGAAGTTCAAACTGAAGTTCCTGAGCGGCCTTGCATCCGGGCTGATCCTGTTCAATCTGATATGGCTCTTTAACAGGGCCTCTTTGCTGGCTTTGGTAGTATCATCCTGTGTTGCAGCCCTCTATCACAAAAAACTGCGATATGCTGTCCTTGTTCTGGTGGTTGTCGTTTCGGGATACTCTCTGTTTCAAAGTCTCAACACGGCGTCCATCTTTGCGAGGTTTAAGGTTTGGCAACAGACCTTAGAACTGGTCAAAGAGTCGCCCGTCTTCGGGATAGGTGCGGGTAATTGGGAACTCCAAATCCCCCGATATACCGCGTTGATTGACTATCCGCAAATGAGCTACAAGGTCTTTTTTCAAAGGCCCCACAACGATTACATTTGGGTCTTAGCGGAAAATGGGATAGCGGGATTTATATTCTATTTGGGCATCTTCGGGTTCGCCCTGTTCTATGCCATAAGGTCGAGAAATGTTTTGGTTCTCGTGGTTCTTTCCGGCTATATGGTGATAGCTTTCTTTTCCTTTCCTATGGAGAGGCCGTTTCATTCGCTGATTCTGGCCGTGTGCATAGGACTTGCAGTGGCGGGCGATGGCTTCAAAAGACTCAAGTCAAGAAGATTGATATTTGTTCCCGCGCTGTGCCTGTGCATTATCTTCGGCGTTTATCATAAGGACGCCCGGCACATTAAAACTATGATGATAGCGCGTGACAAGAGAAAGTGGAGCGAAGTCATCAACGAAGCGGCGAAAGTCAGATTGAGGACGATGGACATTTTCACCTTGCCCGTGGCGTGGTATACGGGAGAGGCACACTGCTATTTAGGCAACAGCCGGCAGGCGGTCAGGGACAACCACCAAGCATATCGGTACAACCCCAATAACATTTATGTCCTGGACAGGTTGGGTAATGTTCTTGAGGCCCTCGGCGATTATGACGGGGCAATCAAATGTTATACAAGGGCCTTGGGCATAAAGCCCGATTTCAAATACTCCCAGGAAAACCTGATAAACGCAATTAAGAAAAAGGTACAAAATGGCATTGACCTGGAAACTGTCGGAAATAAGAGCTGAGGTTCGAGTTCTCGCGTCTATCCCGGACACTACCCAGATGTCCAACGATGACGTAGATAATCAGGTAAACGACTTCTATCAAAACATATTCCCCGGTGACGTTTTCGTTCAGGAGTTGGAGAGCTGGTACACATTCGATACCGCCGATGACGATGACTGCGAAAAGGCTTTACCCGCTTCGGTGTTCACTATCAAAAAACCAATGACCCTCAAGGACAGTGACGATGCTATTTCAAAGCTCAAGTTCTATCTGGACCAGGCCAGGTTCTTTGGTATTCATCCAGATGACGCCAATGACGAAGATGACGAGCGCAGCACACCGCGAGACGCCCTTTTGTATAACCGCACGGTCTATTTACGACCGAAAGCCGATGAGGTCTTTACTTTCAAGGCCGCCAGCACAATCAAGCCGACCGCCCTCAACGCGGCCACAGCTCCTCTGGATGTACGCTGGGGGCCGGCAATAGCACAGGGTACGGCAGTCCTAATCAAACAGAGCCAGCGAGACTTTGACGCCGCGAAGGAATTGGGCGTAGTTTACGCCGCAATGATAAACTATATAAACAGACGAGATTTAATCCAGAAAAAGGGCCGGTCAAAGCCCCGTTGGTAAAGGAGAATATATGGAAGCTAACATAATAAGTCCGTTCAAGAAAACAAAGGCCTGGATCCATCCGGGCGAAGAGGCCGTAAGGCAATATGCCTGGGTAAATGTAGCAGACCTGACGGTCGCAACTTCCGCACTTGCAGCAGGCCAAAGAAACTCCACTTACGTTACCGCTCTTGGTTCGACAAAAATGGGGGTTTACTCGCCGGAAAACGGTCAGGTGGCTTGTGAGGTCAGGGCGAGGTCTGACGGTAGCGACGGCGATGATAATATTGTCGAAATGTATTTCGCGGCCAAAGACATTGTTGCAGACCTATACCATTACCGAAGAGCTGCTACTTTGAGTTTCACGCAGGGAACAGGCGAATATTGGCCGTCGGCCACAGACCCAAATCCGGCAACAATATTCTTCTCTGATGAGCTGGCTGTATCAGCCAACTCCTGGCTGACAACTCCCATAGATGTTGGGGTAGACGCAAGCAATGATTACGCATCTTACGCTATAAACGTACACGGATACGCGAAAGTCGCTTTTGTCTTGACCACTAAAGATGCAAATACAACGCATCTATATATAGATGTTCGGAGATTCTAATAAGGCAACATCCTTTATATGGAAAATAAACCAACAAAGATTCTTATAGGTATGCCTGTACCAGCGAACTGGAAGATATTTTTTCCAGCCCAGATGTTTTGCGTCAAGATGCAGTGCCGCCCGAATGTATCATCTATATTTATTCCTGGTGCGTTGGCGGAAAAGGGTAGGAATGTCGTAGTCCACGATATGATGAAGACCGAGCCGGACGTAACTCATATACTCTTTATGGATGCTGACACCGCTCCGCCCGGAGACACCATAGATAAACTACTTGCCCACGATAAAGATATTGTGGCGGGAGTAACTCCGATTTGGACACCTAAGGGCGGCCCTATGTGGAATGTTATGGCCTATGATTCAGAAAAGAAAAACAACTGTGGGTTTGACCCTGCACCTTTTCTTGAATTACCTGATGAGTTGTTCCGTGCTCATTATGTAGGCGGCCCCGCCGTTCTAATCAAGCGGAGAGTATTCGAGAAAATGGAATATCCCTGGTTTGATTATAACTCGGAGATTGATGCCGAGCCGAGAAGGGGGGACATTCATTTTTCCGTTAAGGCGAAAGATTTAGGTTTTGAGTTGTGGTGCGACCCTACGATTAGATGTCAACACCAGCACGATGTTGAGTTACTGGGAGTTTTTGATAGTTGTGTCAAACAATTCTTCGAGTTTGCCGCCAAGAAATTTCAGACCTTTGAAGAGCTTAAAAAATGGATGGTAAAAAACGAACTTAATACAGGGGACAAGAAATGGCAACAATAAGTGCGGCCTGGACAGAATCTATATCAATTCAAACAGTAGAAGCAATAAATCCAAGTGCGGCTAAATCTGATGATTTTGATATTGCCGCAGCAGGATACGATACGGTTAAATTGCAGTTTACAGTAGCTTTTTCTGCTGCTGCTGTTAATGATTATAAAGTTGAGATTCTTACCTCCGCTGACAGTGGTTCAACAGATGATA
>DATKYR010000038.1:0-21383 GCA_035528395.1 Sedimentisphaerales bacterium | reverse complement strand
GCCCCACATTTTACCCCCCCCCCCCCCCCCCCGAAGTTTCCTTCAACCCCGTTTCCAGGCCCAGGCGGGTCGGGTCGGCGAGCGTGTGGCCGCCGGCCGGAGCATCGCGCCCTCGCCCGAAAACGCCGGGCCCAGAACTGGCCGCGCCGCTGGGTGACGAGGATTCAGGGGTTCCGTTGGCTACGCGGAACGCTGCCGAAGCAGTAGATCACGCCGTCCTCGGTGGCGATGACTAGGCAGTCGGCGGCGACGGCGGGTGAGGCACTGATCGATGAGCCGGTTTCGAAGCGCCAGGTCTCGCGGCCGGTGGCGAGATTCACGGCGTAGAGATTTCCGTCCGCCGAGCCGACGAAGACGCGGTCTTTGGAGGTATCTCCGTTCGCCGAGCGGACGACGACCGGCGAGGACTCGATCTTGCCCTTGGTGACGAATGTCCACTGCGGACGGCCGGTGTGCGGGTCCAAGGCGATCAGCCGCTTGTCTCGGCCGCCGACGACTACTGAGTCCGGCGTGACAGCGGCAGACGACACGATCGGCAACTGGCGCTCGGGATCCTCATATGTCCAGAGCGTGCGGGCGGCAGACCAGTCAATGGCGAGGACCTGGCCGCCGACGGTCCCGACGAAGGCGTGTTTTCCCTGGCAGGCCGCCGACGCGCCGCAGGGCGAGCCGAGCTTGACCGCGGCAACCTCCTGCCCGTCGGCCAAGCGGATGACGTGTAGCCTGCCGTCACAGCCGGCGAAGACGACGCGCTCGCGGACGATAGCGGGCGTGCCGTGCACCATGTCTTGCGTCTCGTGCTTCCAGAGGAGCTTCCCGTCGCGGGCCGCCAGACAATAGACGACATTGTCATACGAGCCGAACACGAGGCGGCCGGCCTGGTGGTTGGGGGAGGAGATGATTTGGCCGTCGGTGGCGAACGTCCAGCGGGCCTGGCCCGTCTGCGTGTCGACCGCGTGCAGCACGCCCTCCTGGTCACCGAAGAAAACGGTCTGAGCAACCACGGTGGGCGAGGATTCGATCGGTCCTTTGGCGGCGTACTTCCACTTGAGTGTGCCGGTTGTCAAATCGAGCGCGTACAGTCTGCCGTCGTGGCAGCCAACGTAGACCACGCCGCGAGCGATCGCGGCCGTCGAGGTAACGGCTTCAGCGGCTTCGTACTTCCAGCGCACGGTCAATCGCTCGGGCAGCGTGGTGATGGCCACACCAGTGAGTTGCGCGTCGCCGCGAAAGCTGGGCCAATCGGTTTGGCCGGGGCGCGTGGTGGGTGACTGGGCGTGGGCTGCGGAGAAGGCCACGCCGATGGTGCACCACACAGCCGTTGGCATCGCGAGCCAACGATTCATCGTACATCCCGCGTTCTCGGGCCCCGGAATCGCGCCCCGGCCGGCTCGTCCGGGGACTGTAGCGTACTCAATAAGCTGGCCCCCGTCCGTCTGCGGCGTGGCGGGGGCCGTGTATTGATAAAGAGGCGGATGCGCCTCTGTACCTGAAACATGCCCGCGCTACGGCGGGTGTCAAGTTCTTTTTCTCAATTGCGCGGTTTTTCGGCCCGCGTGGCTGCGGACGGCGTGGATTATAGGGACTAACCGCGATCGGCGTCCCGCAATCCGGGGCTGCGCTCAATCCTGCGGCGGCGCACTAGGATCGCCGCCAAGCAGCCGGGGTACCAGGCGACCACGAGCAGCCGACGACCACGGAAAACCGTCGTGGCTCGGGCGGCGGCACAGCAGCGGGCCGTGCTTGCCACCTCCGCGGCCGGACCGCCGTAAGTCCCGCCGCTTTCGTCATTTACAATGGAGCCGATGGGACTCGAACCCACGACTTCTTGCATGCCATGCAAGCGCTCTCCCAACTGAGCTACGGCCCCGGCGAATTCGGAGTTTCCTGTTGGAAATGGTCAGGGGCGGATTTGAACCGCCGACACACGGATTTTCAGTCCGTTGCTCTACCAGCTGAGCTACCTGCCCGTAAAACTCAGAGCCTGAGTATCTCGGGACTCAAATTTAACAAAAAAAAATGATATTGCAAGCAAATTAAGCCATACTTTTTATCGAATTTAAACAGCATAAATTATCGAGGCTACCGACCCGCCGCCCCGGCTCGTGTCGGAAGACAGGGGGGCAGGTATGAGTAAAAAGTGAACATTACGATAATGGTGTAGTCCGCCACAGGTGGACCGGTATAATTTTAAAAAGAATTCGCTGGGTATGCCGCGTCCTGTCCCACAGGGAAAGTCAGCAGCACACCCGGCGAACATGAAGGGAACCCGCCTTGCGGGAACCCAAAATCTTTTATTCGCGAGGTACTCGCTTAACTAACGAACCTGGACGGTCATATGGCTTCTAAGCTCTTCCAGCCGCTCAGTAGGACTACTCAGGCCGCCAAGAATGGTGTACACTCTTAAGGACTCTCTGCCGTCTTCGTAGATACCGCGGTGGATTGTAGCCTTGCCGGTTATCTCTGACAAGACGTCAAATGAATAGTCGATGTTGTCCTGTAAGCCTTTGGCGCTGGCCATCAATTTCCTTCCGCCGACGGCTATACAACCAGAGACTTTGGAGGACGTTAAATCGAACCCACCGGCGAGCAGTGTCTTCTCGAGGTTCTTTTTCACTGCCTCTGACAGGGAGAACTTGTCGCTGAATTTAGTTACTTTGGTCAGGCCCATTATCGCGCATCCACCGGACTCCATAATGCTGTGATAATCTACCGGGTCGAACGAAGTATACTGGCTGCTCAAGGCACTGAGCTTGTTGAAGATATCGAACAGACTTGCGACAGTGTTGTTGATGCTGGGCCAGAATGACTTTACTGTCATTCCAGGATACATCTTGTTAATCTTGTCGTTGTCTACAATGATAAGGGGCGATATCTTCCCTGAAGTGGCCATTTGACTTAGCTCCCAGGCCGCTTTGTACGCATTTTCAGCTACCAGTGGTGAGCTGGCTTCACCTACTGTTGGTAAAGTCATAACGACACCCACGTTCTTGTTGGGGTTGTTCAGGCCGATATATCGTGCATATCTTTTGGCAATCTCAACCAATCCAACAACGCTGCCGCTGCCTGTACCACCACCAGCTCCGAAGCAAACCATAATATGGTCAACTTGAGTGCCGAATGTCTGCCTGGTAAGGTGCAGAATATCCTGCTGATGTTGCTGGACGGCTTCTTTGCCTCTTTCCATATCTTTGCCGGCGCCCTTCTCGCCGATGTTCATTAGGAACTTTTGGTTCTTCGGAATATCGAGCAAATCTAAATCTTGGTGAGTCGTATTCACAGCCAGGACCTTCTTATAACCAAGGTCATAGAAAGACTTCACCAATCTTCCTCCGCACTGACCTGCACCGATCCAGGCATAGCGGGTAGAGCCCTTGATCTTGTCCACAACACCAACCTCTTGCTCAATATTCGGTTCATATTGCTCCAAAGCCAGAGTGGGCAGTAACCAGGCGTGGAAATCAAAATCGCCCTTTGACGTTACCGGGCTGCGTCTTTTCTGGGAGACTTTCTGTGTAGTCTTTCTGGTTGCTTTGGGCCTTGAGGTGGTTCTCTTTTTGGTCGCCTTGGGCCTTGAGGTTACTCTCTTTTTGGTCGCCTTGGGCTTCGAAGTGGTTATCTTCTTGGTTGCCTTGGGTCTTGAGGTGGTTCTCTTTTTGGTTGCCTTGGGCCTTGAGGTTACTCTCTTTTTGGTTGCCTTGGGCTGCGAAGTGGTTCTCTTCTTGGTTGCTTTGGGTCTTGAGGTTACTCTCTTTTCGGTCGCCTTGGGTCTTGAGGTGGTTCTCTTTTTGGTTGCCTTGGGCCTTGAGGTTACTCTCTTTTTAGTTGCCTTGGGCTTCGAGCTTACTCGCTTCTTCGCCGTTGGGCGCTTTGAGCTTGCGCTCTTTTTGGTGGCCTTGGGCTTTGAGGTGGAACTCTTTTTGGTGGCCTTGGGCTTCGAGCTTACTCGCTTCTTCGCCGTTGGGCGCTTTGAGCTTGCGCTCTCTTTGGTCACCCCGGCTTTTGAGGCAGGTCTTTTTTTAGTTGCCTTGGCCTTGGCTCCAGGTTTTCTCTTAGCTGATGTTCTTACCATTTTCAATTTCTCCTAAAACTGATTTAATAAATAATTGTTTCACATTTTTTATTTACTTTCTTTACGTCGAATACTGCCCCTGGGCATCTGAAGCGGCATAAACGCCTATCGACTTACTATATGCGGCATATAACTTCTTTTTTGGTTTTTTTTATTTTTTTTCACGAACCACGAACACTGCTATTATTTGGCTGTATCCCAAAGGTTATAGGCCGAAACTCTGAATTGTCTTTGGCCTTGAGCGAAAATTAAGACCGATAATTTCGAGCCTTAGCGGGATTCTTGGTCCGCAGAACGCAATGTTGCCTGACAGGATTGTATCGCACGGGAAAGTCCACAGGTTACAGCGGAAATATTGCTTATCTCCTCGGCGGTCAGTTTGTTTTCCGATGAACGGCAAATCAGTACAAAGCCCAATGATGAGCCGTGCAGGCCCAGCGGGATTGTCACGCCTGAAATCTTATTTAACCCAATCAGATTGCCCTGCAGGCCCATTGCAAACATATCATCGAGTGTGCATACTTTGTTAGACTTGCAGATATTGTTCATCAGCTCAGTGTTGAAACAATTCTCAAGATGCTGCTTTTCGAGAGTGATTGATTGGGCACTTTCGAACATATACAGTTCAAAGTTGTCCGACTGACGCAAAAAGAAGGTGACATTTGCGTCGGCGTTTCCCTCTTTGATAAGTTTGACGGCGGTGTATAAAAGACTATTCAAGTCCGTTATTCCGATGATTGACTCGTAGAAATTCGCTATGAAGCTTATCGTCTTCAGACTTTTGATAAAGTCTCTCTGGGCTGCAATAAAGTCATTGCAGAGTATATCTATTTTTTTCGCCTGCTTTTTGCGATTTTTGTTCAGCTTCTTGATAAGCAGGCGAAGTCTTCTATGTCGCTGTTTATCGTCCACGATTACTCGTTTTTTTGATAGTCCACCGAAACTCACCTCCGCCGTTTTGCTTCACAAAGTGAAGAAATTGGGGGCGTTTTAGGTTAGATTCGGCTTAACAAAAGGTAGGCTTTAAGAATAAAGAAATATAAAAGGGCTTGTATCGCGTGGCCCTATAAACAGCCGGTTATCAGTTTTGTGGATATTGACCCCGGTTCAAGATTTGACCTTAACCAAAGGGCAGCTTGATTTGTTACGATTGATTTGTCTGTGTTTTCGGACTTACTTAGGACTGGTAAAGAAATTATACGAATTCAAGTTAATTCTTGCGCCTTACTCTAAAAGCGTTCCGGCCGTGAGGGTGGGATAAATGGCCACTATATCATAAATCGTCATTATATAAAGCGCACTTATTAAGTTGAATTGGTATTAGGTTTCGTTTTTGGCTGAGCGAGGACAAGGCTGACACCGCCAGTCGAAGCCGCAGCAAGCCAAAAATGGAAGATAATTTCTTTACAAGTCCTTAATACTATGCTACCCGAGCCGGCCGGCAAGTGAGGAGTTGGCTCAGGCCCTCCCCGACAGATACCTTGCGGGCACGCCCGGCAAAGTCATCAATCTCTTCAACTTTCTCGAAGCCGACGACCATCGCATCCACACAGCCCGACTCCAGCGCATATTTGATGGATTTGTCGCGTTTCTCAGGACTATTGCCGAACGTCCCCTCACCTATTATCTTCATCCCTATCACAGCCTTGCCCTGCCTGCGCATCGCCTTGACCACTGCTTCGACCTTCGGTATCTCTTCTACCGTATCGACATCCATTTTCACCGCAAAAGGATTGATACGAACGTGCACAGAATCCACCCAGGGCTCTTTCACGCACGCCTGAAGCGCCTCCAGCGAATGACACGAAACACCATGCGCACGGACTACGCCTTTCTTCTTGAGCTTTTCCAGGATGTCCATCTGCTCGCCAAGCTCTTCCGGCCATTTGTCAGATGTTACACAATGAAACAAAATCAGGTCGATGTAATCGGTGTTCAGCTCCTTCAAAAAGCGCTCCACAACAATATCCGGGCTCGGCCGTTCCGGCTCCGGCAGGCCCCCGCGGCGAAACCATATTTTGCTTGATATCACGTAATCTTTGCGCCGCATCTTTTTCAGAGCCCCAGCCAGAAACGGGTGCGTCCCGTACAAATCCGCCGCATCAAACAGCCTGACACCCCGTTCATAGCATCCTATTGCCAGCGCATCGAACCTCTCTTTGCCCATACGCGTATGATTTGACTGCCTCCGGCTGCCACGCATCCCGGTGCCAAGGCCCACGCGAGAAACCTTTATCCCCGTTTTTCCTAACGGCACAAGTTCGTACGGGTCATGCTTTTTAGGTCTCTGTTCCTGAGCTGCTGCAAACTCGGCCCCCAAAAGCAGACCGCCTACTCCCGCCATCGACCTAACTAAAAATTCACGACGTTTTATCTCCATCGCTGTTCGCTCCTTTAATAATTATGCCGCAATGTCATTAAATAATTATGCTCCCACTGTCATTCCCGCGAAAGCGGGAATCCAGGAAAACATAAAACCTGGATTCTGGATCAAGTCCGGAATGACACAGCCAAAATGTTAACCTGACTTTTAGAATCGGCGTTAAGATACCTGAATTCACCTGATAACGCAAGAGATTTTCATCCAAAGGCAATTCGATATTCTACGCTCAGCTTTTAAGCTCTGCCGATGCAAGAATTTTCCTGCAGGTGCAGTGATTTCCTAAGTGACATAATGCAAGTTTTGAAACGGCGAATTCGATTGGAAACGAATAATCGTTTATCTCCCCGTATCCGATTGTAATATGCGGGAAAAATTTCTCGAAACTCGATTTCTCAGGATAATTCTTAATCCAGGCTAAAGTTGATTCACTCACCCTTGTTGTAGAAAACAGCATATCCGCCGTTACATCATAACTAAAATATCCCGCCAGGCCCCGCATAACTTCCTCATGGAGTGATTGAAGTGCTTCCGTCTTTTCTACCTGAAACACCGACACCTTTTCTCCGGCTGAATTCGTTCCGCTATGGATGCCAATAACGCTTAGCCGCCCTATAGAGCTTTGTTTTGTGATTGTCTGTAAAACTGCTTCAATATCGGTAATATCTCTTTTGTTAATACAGCCCATAGCTAAAGAAATATGCGGCAGGCAGCTCTCTTTATCCAGAACAATTTTGTCGGCACATTGTTTCAGCAGCTCTTTATTTGCTTCGATAGCTTTATCCGCCATTTCTTTCGAAGGTAACAGTACAACATCAACCGCTATTTCCGCCATCAGTTAATCTCGGTAAAACAACCTTGCAATGTGTTTTCAATCGTAATCTTTAAAACTCTTCATCAACTCCGGCGAGTCAGGATTCTCGACGGCGGTCAGAAGTCAGATTATCTATTCTCTTCCTTCTGTCCTCTGTCTTCTGTCCTTCAACGGTGGTCATCGGCCAGCTCGAACATGGTGAGGATTCGTTCGAGCGCATCATATGGGGACGTGCCGATGTTCACCGTCAACATATCGTCCCTGTTGGAAACAGTAGTCACGTGTCCGGTAGCGAACAAGATGTTGCTGGCCGCCCGCTGGTGGCTCGTTCGGGTCTTCACCTGGAACGTTGCCAACGATGGGTGCGCCAGGAACTGCACATCGGCTACCAGAGCGGCGATGGGCTGCCCTTTGCTGTTCCGGCCCAGGTCGCTCAGTCTGATATGTAACTCCTTTGGCGTGCCGGTTAACAAGGCCACAGATGCGTGACGGTAGTAGAAGTCGCTCTGGGCCTGCGCCCGTTCGACCTGGGCCAGTTGCTCTTTGGCCTCTGATGGCTGGTCTGCGCCCGGGCAGAACAGCACTGTGGGCTGATGGTTGAGGTAGTTTTTCAGTAGCAGCCCCAGGCCTACGGGAGCGCCGTCTTCCAGGGACAACAAGCTGGTCACGTTGCCGGTCACCGTGTAGAAGTTCGAGCCCGTTACCGGCCGGCCTGCTGGCCCGAAGGGAATAGTGTCGTCGAAGTCCTCAACGTATAGATGGATCGCCACGCCCACTTGGCGGAGGTTCCCTGCACAGGCCATCCTACGCGCCTGATGCCTGGCCTTGGTCAGTGCCGGTAACAGTATCGCTATCAACAGGCCCAGGATGCCTATCACCACCAATAGCTCCACAAGAGTGAAGCCGGCACGCTGGTCTTCATTAACGTTCGATTGATAGCTTATCGTACGCATTTTACTTCTCGGACATGGGGCTCGTCATCCACCATATCCGGTCTGCTCCAAAAAGACAATTACTCTTTAACTGTCAATGCCAATTCCGGACCAGGAAACGACTCGATGAGCCGTACGTGGTCCAGGTCCCAGAACCCGCCCGGCATCCCGTTCGCACGAAGGGCCACGCCAATGGCCATACCCGCCCAGGCATCGCCGGGCTGCACCGTCGGCAGGTACAGCGAGACGTCCGTCAACTGGGTCACAGATAGGCCCGTCGCCTCGATCGCCTGACGCACAATGTCCACGGGCTCGTTGGCGTCGCGATAATAGAGCACCAGTTCGAAGGCATCCGCTGGCTCTGCGCTTGACGGCGGGAATCTTCCGGAGACGCCTACGGCCACGGTCAGTTGGTAGTCGCAGCCTATCTTGTAAGTAATATCCAGGTCCTGTTCCAGGGCATTGCCGGTCTGCGATCCCAGAAAGGCCAGTTGGCTGCCGTGGGCATTAACGATGTGATCCGAGCTGCCTGGTTGAGTATTGGCGAACACCCCGGTATTGGTACTGGAAAGGGTATCCAGATCAATCTCAGTCCAATTATCTACATAGGGCACCGCCGGAAAGCCGTTGGGGTCCACCACCGGGGCCTCGAACGAGGCGTTCTCTATGGGAATCGATACTGGCGGCGACTCGATGAGCCGGACATGGTCCAGGTCCCAGAACCCGCCCGGCATCCCGTTCGCACGCAGGGCCACGCCAATGGCCATACCCGCACAGGCATCGCCGGGCTGCACAGTCGGTAGGTACAACGAGAAATCCGTCAACTGGGTTACAGATAGGCCCGTCGCTTCGACCGCCTGACGTACAATGTCCACGGGCTCATTGGCGTTGCGATAGTAGAGCACCAGTTCGAAGGCATCTACCGGCTCGGCGCTTGACGGCGGGAATCTTCCGGAGACGCCTACGGCCACGGTCAGTTGGTAGTCACAGCCTATCTTATACGTAGCAGCCAGGTCCTGTTCCAGGGCATTGCCGGTCTGCGATCCCAGAAAGGCCAGTTGGCTGCCGTGGGCATTAACGATGTGATCCGAGCTGCCTGGTTGAGTATTGGCGAACACGCCGGTATTGGTGCTTGACAGGGTATCCAGATCAATCTCAGTCCAATTATCTACGAATGGCACCGCCGGAAAGCCGTTGGGATCCATTGTCGGGGCCTCAAACGAGGCGTTCTCTATGGGAATCGATACTGGCGGCGACTCGATGAGCCGGACATGGTCCAGGTCCCAGAACCCGCCCGGCATCCCGTTCGCACGCAGGGCCACGCCGATGGCCATGCCCGCCCAGGCATCGCCGGACTGCACAGTAGGCAGGTACAGCGAGAAATCCGTCAACTGGGTCACAGATAGGCCTGTCGCCTCGACCGCCTGATGCACAACGTCCACCGGCTCGTTGGCGTCGCGATAGTAGAGCACCAGTTCGAAGGTATCCACTGGCTCGGCGCTTGACGGCGGGAATCTCCCGGATACGCCTACGGCCACGGTCAGTTGGTAGTCGCAGCCTATCTTGTAAGTACTATCCAGGTCCTGTTCCAGGGCATTGCCCGTCTGCGATCCCAGGAAGGCCAGTTGGCTGCCGTGGGCATTAACGATGTGATCCGGGCTGCCCGCGGGCGTATTAGCGAACACGCCGGTATTGGTGCTTGACAGGGTATCCAGATCAATCTCAGTCCAATTTTCTACGAATGGCACCGCCGGAAAGCCGTTGGGATCCATTGTCGGGGCCTCAAACGAGGCGTTCTCTATGGGAATCGATGCCGACCTGACCGGAGTAGCGGCCCATGAGCCCGCAATTACCAGCACACTTAGATAGATAACGTGATATAACATCCCTCTAAACGCTCTTTTCTCACCCATAATAAAAGCACCTCTCTGACAAATAAAATTGCAAGACAAGTTAATATCATACACGCATAGAGCTGGAAAATCAAGGTGAAAATGAGGTGGAATACTGCTTCTGGGCAACGTATCGTAACTGAATACGAACAAACCTATGCCCGGAACGTAATGTTAAGTAGCACTTCTCCTCCTTCAAAAATAAAGGGGGGTCGTTCTCAAACGCCCCCCTTTATTTTCGCAAAAAGGCATTTTGAGACGCTAATCGTTTTGCAGGTCGTTCTTCTTTTCACGAGATACGCGATTCATTTGCCCGGCAGACAAATTGTCACGGTCGTTCCGCTGCCTGGCTCACTTGCAATGTTCAGCGAGCCTTTGTTTAATTGTATGAACCGGACCGTGTAGGCGAGCCCCATTCCGCGTTTTCGACCTGCCGGCTTTGCTGAGAAAAACGGCTGAGTCGCTTTTGAGATGGTTTCCGCATCCATTCCGCAGCCAACGTCACTGATTTGCAATTTCACCGAATCGCCGGGCTCGGCGGCTTCAGCGATAATTTTTATTGGCCCGGGTTTTTCACCATAGGATTCAACGGCGTTGGATATAACATTTGCAATTGCTGATACAATCTGTGCCGAATCCACAAAAACACTCTCGAGACCCTCGGCAATTGCAATTTGAACATCGAGATGCTCGGCATTTGTTTTTTGCTTTGCCAGCTGTATAGCTTCATCGAGCATCTGTTTAATGTCCGTCTGGGCCGCCCTGGCTTCTGGCGGCTCGGCAAAACTCATCAGGTCCTCGATAATAGCAGATGCCTCCCTGGCGTTTTTATAAATCTGTTCCAGGATTTTTTTCTTTTCCTGGTCGCTCTCGGCTTCAGCAAGCAGCTGCGCTCTGCCCGATATCACCGCCAGGGGATTATTTAATTCGTGCGCCGCACCCGCTGCCATCTCAGCTAAAGCGTTCAACGAGTCTTCCGCCGGAGCAGCACGAGTTTGGGTATCTTTAGGTTGTGAGGGTCCCCGCTCCGCGGGAACGCAGATAAGCCGGGCAAAACGCTCGGCGAAATGCTGCTGTCTCTGTTGCGCCAGGGCCATACCTAAAACGGCCCCCGCAATCGAGGCGGACGTCCTGAACTTTTCCTCGAACAGCTCCACGTCGCCCGGATAATTAAGCTCGAAAGCAATTGCTCCGACCGCTTTTCGGCCTGAAAGTAACGGGACCAATTTGGTTCGATTCACATCGAAGTCAACGTCTAATTGCTCAAACAGCCAATCGATATGGTCGTACGCATTCAAAATCGCAAAGTTGTTTGCTATCGTTTTTGGTATGACGGATGTTTGGGCCGGAGCATTTAAGCAAACTATCCTGCTTTGCGAAAGATTTTCTACGACAACAGCTTCAAGTGTTTGCGAGCGGCCCCAAGGCGCTAAATACAGACAAACCATACCTGTTTGATAAAACTTCTGCCAGCGGGCTGCAAAGTTTTCTGCTATATCAACCGCTCCACTATTCGAATTTATACCGATAAGGAAATCTGTTATAAAATTTAAATGGCTCGAATCGCTTTGCAGCCGACGATTTTCCCCGGACAATTCTGCATGTTGTCGGGCTAATTGAGCGGCGGCATTGTGAACAATCTTGCAATAATTTGCCCCTGCCTTCGGTAGATACAGGCCTAAAATGTTGCTCTTTTGTCTGACGGTTTCAGACAGTTTCCCGCGAATCTGTTGTAGTTGCTCATGGCTTATTGCAAGCCACTGCGATAGGGACTCTGCCGGTTCGGGCAAATCAAAACTGCCGGAGGAGCCGATGCCCGACTGACGCGCGATAGAATCGGCCAGCTGTACAACCGCTGCTATCCTTGCTTCGGGCATGTCCTCAGCAATTGTTACGGTCTGGCTGTGGTGAAGCCAGATGGCAAGGACAATCAGGTTCGGCAGCCGCCACTTTTGCCCAAGACGTTTGCCTATGATTGTATGGTCGGTGCCGAGATGTTTTTGCTCGATGGCACGCGAGCTTCTCTTCGTTGATTTTGCTTCTTCGACCATACTGGCAAAACTTTTCGGCATCGTTTCTTCCAGTGCGAGTTTCCCGATATCATGCAGCAGTCCGGCAGAGTAGGCCAGCTGAGAATCCATTTGAGGTGATGCCATTTCGGCGATATCTTTAGCACAGCAGGCAACCGCAATACTGTGAAGTAAAAGCTCTTTTTTAGCTGTGGACCTGTCCTTGTCAATTCCATCCTCAAGGTCGAAAGCCTGCAAAACATTAATAGATAGAACGGCATCGCGAACATCGTGCGCAGGCAGTTTGTCAAGCGCCACGCGAAGTGAGAATCTTCCATCGGGCAGGCCCACCCCACGCTGCTTAATAAGCGATAGAATCCTTGCGGTAAGTGCCGGGTCTGATTCAATAATATCAGCCAGCGCCGACGGTGAGAATTGGCCTTGCAAAAGCTTTGGGACAAATTGCACCGCAATGCAGGGCAGGGTCGAGAGCGAATCGAGCCGGCTAACGGCAAGCTCTGTCTGCTGGGTGACTGTCGTATTAGCAGGTTCGTCCGGCATTTAGTCGTCCCTGTCTTCCATTGAATTTTGTGTTGTTAAATTGCTAAATGGTAATTGGTTAATTGGTGAGTAGTTAATTGGTTGATTGGTAAGTGGTTAATTGGTGAGTTGACTACTCACTACTCACCACTCACTACTCACCATATTTTATTTTATCTGGAGAACAGCAGTGATTTTGTCGGTAAGTTCAGTGATGTTAAACGGCTTTCTTATGAAATCTTCAGCGCCGGATTTTAGTAGCTGGGCGATTTCATCCTCTTTTACGACGCCGCTTACAATAATAATTTTAATGTTCTCGAACTCGGGATTTCTTCTTATCGTCTGGCAGACCACGTTCCCGTTGACGTCGGGCAGCATATAATCAAGCAGTATCAATTCCGGTCGAAAACGCTCTGTTGCCATCCCTGCCTCATAGCCGCTTGATGCAGTTTTTAGCTCGAATCTCCCGTCACGCTCAAGGACTTCGACTATAAGCTCGACGATTTCGGCATCATCATCGACGACAAGGACTTTTCTTTTGCCGGACTCGATGGAATCCAGAGGGATATGGTTGTCCTTCATAAACTTGATTAGATTCTGGCGCGGAATCCTCCGGAATCTTGAGCCGGGAACGCGAAATCCCTCCAGCCGCCCGGCATCGAAGCAACGGATAATTGTTTGTTGGCTTACTCTGCAAATTTCCGCGGCTTCGCCGGTGGTATACAAATCCTTCATTTTATCCATTCCTCTTCTTTAACCAAATCCTTTTGATATAAGGCCCCGCCAAATTGCCTTTTTGACCTAATTTAACTGTTGGGCTTTGGCTTTGTCAAGGATAAAAAATGCTTACAGACCCAATTTTATTTACGAGAGGTAAGATATTATCAGTCCTTAGGGACGTTCGAGGATGGATTAAGATTCTGGAAGCAGCTGCTCCTGGACAATAACAGCGATGTCTTGAAACGCTAACTTCTTTCTGCCAATAATCTTAGGAATTAAGACTACAGCGTTATTGCAGAGAAGATAGAGAAGATGACGGTCCTGACAAACATCGACTTTAACCGGATTGGGGCAAAAGCCTTCTCGAAAGGCCGGAAACAGCCATAATGGAGTTATGAACCCCGAATCGTCCAATCTGTATGTTGGTAAGTTAGTTAATATAAAGGCATTAGGTAACGTTTGCTTTGAAAACATGCTGCTGCCTATAAAAAAAATATTTTTTTGCGAACCTTTGGTTAAATATATCGAGATATTCATATATAGTAATATGGCTATGTTATTTGCGGGATTTTTGAAATGAATGAGAAGATAGCGGAACAAGCTGCTGAAGTCTTAAAGGCCATAGCGCACCCGATTCGAGTGCAGATAGTCGAGCTGCTCCAGGCCAAAGAAATGTGTGTCGGTGACATTGCCGAGGCCCTGGGCGGAAAACAGGCCATTACCAGTCAGCAGCTTAATATGATGAAAGCCAAAGGCGTTCTGAGCTGCAGGCGTGATGGTGCAAGGGTGTACTATCAGATAGAAAACAAAAACGTCATTAAACTATTGCACTGTATTTACGACCATTGCAACAGAAAAGCCGGACCTAAAGATTAGCAGGAATAATAAATGCGATAGATTTAACAAAGGGAGGTTTTCAAATGGCTAAAAAAATACTGATTGTTGGTGGTGTGGCCGGCGGTGCTTCTGCAGCGGCGAGACTTCGCAGGCTCGATGAGGCGGCTGAAATAATTATGTTCGAAAGAGGTGATTACATCTCCTTCGCCAACTGCGGAATGCCTTATTACATCGGCGGTGCAATAAAAAACCGTGATGATTTGCTCGTTCAAACTCCGCAGTCATTCAAACAGCGATTCAATGTTGACATTAGAATTAAAAGTGAAGTTGTCAAAATCAACCGCCGGAAAAAGCAGGTTGAAGTTGCCGAGCTGTCCACAGGCAAAAAATACGTTGAAGGATATGATAAATTGATTTTATCACCCGGCGCCGAACCTGTTAAGCCGCCTTTGCCCGGCATTGACTCAGACAGGATATTTACCCTGCGAAACATGGCCGATATGGATAGGATTACTGAATTTATAAAAAATCAGAATCCTAAAAAAGCAATTGTTATTGGAGCCGGTTACATCGGCCTGGAAATGGCCGAGAATCTTCACGCTCAAGGCTTGTCAGTGGAAATGGTTGAGATGTTAGACCAGGTCATGCCTGCCCTGGATAAGGAAATGGCTTATTTCCTGCAAAAACATCTGGAAGAGCAGGGCGTTGTTTTACATTTAGGCGACGGCGTCACTTCGTTCAATCAATCCGGCTCATCTCTCAAAGTTAAGTTGAACTCCGGAAAAGAATTGGACTGTGACTTTGCAATGCTTACCGTTGGCGTTGGGCCCGAAGTAAAACTGGCCAGAGAAGCCGGTTTGGAGATCGGTTCTCAGTCCGGCATAAAAGTCAATGAGTACTTGCAGACAAGCGACCCCGATATTTATGCAATTGGCGATGCTGTTGAAGTGAAGGATTTTGTTCTCGAAGATGCCACCTTGATTCCTTTGGCCGGCCCTGCGAACAAGCAGGGCAGAATGGTTGCGGATAATATATGCGGCAGGAATCGCAGGTATAACGGTACACAGGGCACCTCTGTATTGAAGGTATTTGATTTGACCGTTGCAATGACCGGCGCAAGCGAGAAAGCTCTGATAAAGAAAAACATCGAATATGAAAAATTGTATCTCCATCCGGCCAATCACGCCGGTTATTATCCCGGTGCCAAACAGATGCATATAAAGCTGTTGTTCACAAAACCGCAGGGCAAGGTTCTGGGAGCCCAGATTGTTGGCGCTGACGGCGTTGGTAAAAGGATCGACGTCTTTGCAGTTGCCATTCGAGCCGGCATGACAGTTTTCGACCTGCAGGAACTGGAGCTGGCTTATGCTCCTCCATACGGAAGCGCGAAGGACCCGGTCAACATTGCAGGCTACGCGGCGGCCAATATACTTGACGGCACTGTTAAAGTTAAACATTTCAATGAAATTGAAAAGGAAGATTTTATTCTGGACGTCCGCACACCCTCTGAATTCGCAAGGGGCGGCGTACCGAATGCAAAAAATGTTCCGCTCGACAATCTCCGCGACAAATTAGATGGGCTGCCCCGGGACAGGACAATTAACGCATATTGTGGCGTCGGACTGCGCAGTTACATGGCGTGCAGAATCTTAGAGCAAAACGGTTTTGATGCAAGGAACCTATCGGGTGGCTATACTACTTATCTTGCAATTGCAAATAGTGGATTGTTAAAGTAATTTATTACCACGCAGATTGCCCAAAGGCGTGAAGAAGCATTGAAAAACCGGAAATAAATATTAAGGTGCCAAAAAAATACGAAAGGTAGAAATATATTTGAGTTTTTTGTACAATCAATTAATCAATTTCGGCGGATATGAGAAATGGAGCTCAAGCAAAAGATTACGGAATATTCTTTAAGGCATTACAAGTTAGTCACACTGATAATGGTAGCCTTTACGGTTGGGCTGGGGGCCTTAATACCTCTTATTAAGGTCGATACCGACCCTGAGAATATGCTCTCGGCAGATGAGCCGGTGCGTCTATTTCACAACCGGACCAAAGAGCAATTTACATTAAATGATATCGTAGTCGTGGGAATAGTTAATAATAAAGACCCAAACGGCGTCTTTAATTCCTCATCGTTAGCCAGGGTATATGAGCTGACTGAATTTGCAAAGACACTTCGCTGGCCCGATGAAAAAGACCCAAATAAAGAAATCGGCGTAGTAGAAATCGATTTACTTGCGCCTTCAACCGTGGACCACATCGGCCAGGGCGGCCCCGGTGTGGTTACCTTCGAATGGTTGATGAAAAAACCGCCCGCTACTGATGCCGAAGCTTTGGAAATCAGAGATAAAGCAATGTCCAATCCTTTACTTAAAGGGACACTTATTTCCGAAGACGGAAAGGCGATTTGTCTGTATTTACCATTAACAAGTAAGGATTTGAGTTATCGCGTATATAGTGAGCTGAAAGAAAAAATCGCCACATTCGAAGGCGACGAGGAATATCACATCACGGGCCTGCCGGTGGCCGAAGATACCTTCGGCGTTGAAATGTTTATCCAAATGGCCATCTCGGCGCCTCTGGCAATGGTAGTGATATTTATACTAATGCTGCTTTTCTTCCGGAAACTTGTACTGGTTATCTCTCCGATGATTGTGGCGATGGTTTCGGTCATTTCAACAATGGGGCTTCTGATTGGCCTTGGTTATCCCGTGCACATTATGAGTTCTATGATACCGATTTTCCTTATGCCGATAGCCGTCGTGGACTCGGTGCACATTCTTTCCGAGTTCTTCGACCTCTATACCAAAGACAAGGGGAGAAAGAAAACAATTCTGGAAGTTATGAGCAATCTGTTTATGCCGATGCTTTATACTTCCCTGACTTCCGCCGCCGGTTTTGCCTCACTGGCTCTTACGCCTATTCCGCCGGTGCAGGTCTTTGGCATCTTTGTTGCAATCGGCATTATGATTGCGTGGGTGTTTACTATTACTTTTGTCCCTGCCTACGTAATGATGATAAAAGAAAGCTCGCTGGAAAGCTTCGGCTCGGCACACATACATACGGAAAAACAAAGCTGGCTCGGCAGACTGCTCAGTGCAACAGGCCGGTTCACCTACACAATAATAGGGACGATTATTGTAATTGTCCTAATACTAAACATTACAGCAATCGCTATATACGGTATTACACAAATCCGGATAAATGACAACCCAGTCAAGTGGTTTTCCAAAAGCCATCCTATCCGCCGGGCTGATATCGAATTAAACAAACATTTCGGCGGAACCTATATGGCCTATCTGGTGCTTGAGCCCGCCGATGATAAAGCAATCTCAACGAAGTATATCAGTGACCTTAGAAAGCGTCTTTCAGAAAGGACTCTCGAATTGAAGGACGAATTTCCGAGAGCTGTGAGTGTTATGCCTGAGTTGGAACAAGCTCTTCTGGAACAGGCCTCGGCTGCTGAAACCAAACAGGACTTACTCGAAAAATTAAGCACCTATACGAATAATAAGCTCGATAAGGCCAAGGATGTTGACCTGTGGTATGAGCTTACAAACTTTTTCGAATTGGAAGCCGAACGAATAAAGCCGTTCAAACAGCCTGATGTGTTGCGCTATATTTCAAACCTCCAGGAACATCTTGGGCGTTCGGGTCTTGTCGGTAAAAGCAGCTCCGTAGCGGATATTGTAAAAAAGGTCCATCAGGAGCTTATCGACGGCAAAAATGAAAATTATAAAATCCCTGATTCCTCCGGCGCCGTTGCCCAATGTCTGCTCCAGTTCCAGTCCAGCCATAATCCGGATGACCTGTGGCACATGGTCACTTTTGACTATATGCACACTAATATCTGGATGCAGCTGCCAAGTGGTGATAATAAGGATATGGAAAAAGTTGTAACAGCAGTGAATGAGTTTCTTATTAACAATCCACCGCCTGTACCACTCAAACACAATTGGGCGGGACTGACCTATATAAACACCGTCTGGCAAAACAAAATGGTTTGGGGAATGCTGATGTCATTCCTCGGCAGCTTCATCATTGTCTTTATTATGATGACGATTTTGTTCCGTTCTCCTCTCTGGGGTATGGTGTGTATGATACCTCTTTTGATAACCATAACTGTCATCTACGGTATAATCGGCCTGGTTGGAAAAGATTATGATATGCCGGTCGCCGTGCTCAGCGCCTTAACGCTTGGTATGGCGGTCGATTTCGCGATACATTTCCTTGAACGTGCGCGGACAAGCTACGCGGAAACAAGCTCGTGGCAGAAAAGTTCCGCCGTGATGTTCGGTGAGCCGGCCAGGGCCATAGCCAGGAACGTATTGGTAATTGCGATTGGATTTCTGCCGCTGCTGGCCGCCCCTCTGGTTCCTTATAAGACGGTAGGTATCTTCTTATGTGCGATAATGGCTCTCTCCGGAGCTGTGACGCTGCTGGCATTGCCTGTGGTTATAAGGGTGATTGAGGCGGTGGTAAAACTGTTTGAGAAACCGTTGTTTAGAGCTGTGCCCGAGCCGATGAGAACGGGCTGCAACTGTGCCTTCTGCTTGACCATCTCCCTGGCATCAGTGTTGCTGGTTGCTTTAAGCATTCATCAGTTCGCTATCATGAGCTGGAACACTCTCGTATGGATTAGTGTAATATCCATACTGGCAATGGCCCTTCTCTGTGGAATAATGTCACGCCGACAGGCGTGCAAAACGGCTGCGATGGAAGAAAAAGAAGTTGAACGAAACTGAATTTGTTTTGTTGAAAATATGCAAAGATTGTCATTCTGAACGGAGCGCAGCGAAGTGAAGAATCTCTTTGGGCCGAAAGTTTAGAGATTCTTCGCCCGCCTACAGCGAACTCAGAATGACAACTATAGAGTTTTCTATAAAGCAAACTGAATTTTCAAAAGGTGAATTATGACTGTTGAAAGTTGAAAGTGAGGTGCAAAATGAGAATTATATGGATTACAGCGTTTGTTCTTGGTGTTTCATTGCCGCTTTTTGCTGCTGACGAGCCGAATTCAACCAAAGAAATCCCTGATGTAGAGACTATTGTCAACAAGGCCAACATTGTTGCCTACTATCAGGGCAAAGACGGCAAGGCAAAAGTTAAAATGACAATAACGAACAAGCAGGACCAGAAGCGAGAGCGCGAGTTTATCATTCTAAGAAAGGACGTCGAAGACGGTGGCGACCAGAAGTATTTTGTTTATTTCCAAAAGCCGGCCGACGTCCGCAAAATGGTCTTTATGGTTCACAAACACACTGACCTCAAAAAAGATGATGACAGGTGGCTGTATCTGCCCGCTCTTTCTCTTGTAAAGCGAATCGCCGCCGGCGATAAACGCACCAGTTTTGTCGGTTCGGATTTTCTATACGAAGATGTTTCAGGCAGAAACCTGGCCGAAGATACTCATGAGCTTATCGAAACCACCGACAAGCTGTTTGTAATCAAAAATGTCCCCAAGCAGCCCGACACCGTGGAGTTTAACTATTTCAATGTCTCGATAGACCGCAAAACTTATGTGCCTGTGAAGATGGAGTTTTACGATAAGAAAAACAAACTCTACCGTGTCATCGAGTCTCAGAAAGTTGAAAAAATTCAGGACTTTCCCACCGTGGTCAAGTCGCTTGTCTCGAACTTGAAAACCGGAAGCAAAACGGAAATGGAATTCAGTAATGTCAAATACAATATAAATCTGGAGGATATATTCACCGAAAGGTATCTCCACAGACCACCACGGGAGGCAATCAGATGATTCGGTCGGGCAGGATAACTACATTATTGGTAATTTGGATTGTTATGGGCGCTTCTTTGCCGTCCGTAGCCCTCGATACTGATGAAAATTCCGATGAATCATTCTTTCCTGATATGCCGATAGAAATGCACGGCTTTTACGAGGCCAGAGCAGGATATCGGCTCAGAGAAGACAAATATGAAAAAGATATGTCGATTATGGAAAATCGTCTCCAGCTCGATTTGTCCTCATATCCAGATTGGGGCGATTTGAAATTTAAGGGCGATGTGTTCGGTGACTTGGTTGAAGAACAGGCTGACTTTGACCTGCGTGAAGCCAATATATTCGTCAGCCCTCTTGACTTTATGGACCTTAAAGTTGGAAGGCAGATTTTAACCTGGGGAACAGGGGATTTAATCTTTATTAACGACCTGTTTCCCAAGGATTGGCAGTCTTTCTTTATTGGCAGGGATACTGAATATTTGAAAGCGCCGTCGGATGCGGCCAAGGTCAGTCTGTTTGGCGACTGGGCCAATCTTGATGTCGTTTATACACCTCAATTCGACCCGGACCGATTTATAGATGGCAGCCGTCTTTCATACTGGAATTCGAATCTCAACCGGCTGGCGGGCCAGGATGCTATAGTCCACACCGACAAACCCAATCGCTGGTTCAGGGATTCTGAGCTTGCGGCCAGACTATATAAGAACATCAATAATTATGAATTTGCCCTTTACGGTTATCGCGGCTACTGGAAAAGTCCAATTGGACAAAATGCCGCTATGAACCAGGCCATTTTCCCCGACTTAAATGTCTATGGCGCAAGCGTTCGTGGAGCAATCGGCAAAGGAATAGGCAATATGGAAGTCGGCTATTACGAATCGGCCGATGACCTCAGCGGCAAAAACCGCCTCATTGATAATTCCCAAATGCGGTATCTGGTCGGTTATACTCAGGAAATCGCAAAAGATTTTACGGCCGGCATTCAATATTACGTTGAGCAAATGCTCGATTACAGCCAATACAAGAGCAATTTAATATCCGGCCCTGCTCGGGACAGATACAGACATCTGATAACGTTACGTCTGACAAAGCTTTTGATGAATCAGAATCTGCGATGTTCGCTGTTTACCTATTTTTCACCTTCGGACAAGGATGTTCACATGCGCCCGAACATCAATTACAAGCTCAGTGACAACCTGGCCATGGAGATTGGCGGCAATATATTCTTCGGCGACTACCCGAACACTTTCTTTGGACAGTTCCGGAATAATACAAATATGTATGCAGGTCTGCGCTATAGTTTCTAAGGACTGGTAAAGAAATTAGGTTTCGTTTTGGCTCCAGCGAGGACAAGGCTGGCAAGGAAGCAAAACGCAGGCCTACTGGTTGGTAGTCCGAGTTTTGCTGACACCGCCAGCCGAAGCCGCAGCCAGCCAAAAATGGA
>DATKYR010000037.1:0-8952 GCA_035528395.1 Sedimentisphaerales bacterium | reverse complement strand
GTATTCAGTGGTTTTATCCCATACGTTACCTTCAAGTGTTACCGCGAAATAAGCCGAACCACGAAAAAGAAAAATCCCTCTCCGACAGTGAAAAGGTACTCCATAGCATCGATTTATGCATGATGGTGATATGGAATCTTAGTAAGCGTTCGCTTCTGAGCCATCTGCTCGCGATGTACATGACAGTAAGACTCATGGTTATAGATGCTCAAGAGATGCTTGCAGTGCGAAAACGTGCATTTTCTGCCATCAACCGAAGTCTTTAGTTTTTTTTCCACTGTTACTCCTATGAGGTAAATCACCAAGCAGAAAAGCTGTAAAGGTTAGTTGTCTTTGTCTGGGGCCTTAAGATTTCTAATCTTTATGTTTGGCATAAATTATACCACATTATTGGGGCTTTATCAAGCAATCTTATCTTATTTCTTTTTATTTCGGGGCAGAGCTCTTGAACAATTCTGTTGTAGTCCTTGAGCCGTTAGTACTCAGCGGATATTACGGTTCGCTTCGGCGGTATTTGTGGAGGGATTGGTCAGATGGTGAGACTTTTTTTCTGCAGGGGCCAACCCACAACTACAGGTCGTACAGCACACCCCATCGGCCCCAAGTGTTCGAGCGAAAAGGTCCGGGGAAGACCACACTCATATTAACGAAATTTTGAACCATTCCCTTAAGCAAGAAAAAACAAGTTGAATCCTTGTACTTTAGAGCCTTTCGAGTTAGGCTAAAGCTACCAACAAAGCACGTAAGAAACGATTAGCAATCTGTAACTAACCAGAGAGCAATATGGACGAAGAAACTGAAACAAAAGCGATAGAGAAATGGCTGCGGATGGTGGATAAGCCACTGGAGAAAAAAAAGAGAGATACAATAGAACGGGGTAAATTATGGCTAAGAGAAAAAGCAAAAAAATGATTAGCCTGAGGCTTGAGCCTTTGGTTATTGAGACATTGGATGAGGCATCTCTCGGCTCAGGAGATATACTCTTAGGTGGTGACCAAGAATCACAAGAATTAGCTAAGCAAATGAGTCGAGCCGACTGGATATGTGCAGCCTTGGCTACAATGCTGAGCGCAGCGCTTAGAAAGGTAATAAGCACAAGACAGGTTGATAAATATGCAGGAACTGATGAGATTTTCAAGCTTTTCATGATGTACTCCAGGGCCAAGCGAGGAGTAACAGGCTATGGATTTTCAAACAAGGACAAGGAAACTCGTTTCGTTTATGGGCCACTAATAATTAAGGAATAGCAGATAATGGCACTGGATGCCAAAAATCTTGAGCAAGGACGTATAGAACCTCTGCTGGTCGATAGTGGGAAAAAAAGAATTGTGCGGGGAGTATAAGCCAAAAGAAGAGGAGGAAGAGTAAGTAAATCAAGATAACCTGGCAGCAATCGTTAAAATGGTGCGGTGAACAGTGAAAGGTTCTTTATGATACCCCTCAAGACGAGTTCGCCGTTTAAATGGCCTGTGAGGGGCCTTAAACACAACTACATCAAGAATAGATACCCACTCATAATCCAGAGATTTTCCTTGACGGGAAAGTAGATAATTTGGTATAAACCAAGATAGTAAAGCTTGTGCCTGGGCAGTCGGGCATCTGCGGTTTCTGGTCTTCCTGTGGGCATAATTCTTGTAATTTTACGAATAGAGGAGGAGTTATTATGTATCATGCGAGGCACATAATTGCGGCAAGAATTTTGTGTTTCCCAAGTGAGTGTTTTTGCATCTCGATTAACAACCCATATTTTTAAAGGAGGATTATTATGTCTAAAAAATTGATTTATCTAATTTCTTTTGTTTTGGTGCTAGTCCTTTGTCTGATGTCGTCGGCCTACGCTGCTGAGATCATCTTGGTGAACGAAGCCCACGACTACGACGGCAATGGCACCCAGGATGACCATCAGTTGGTGGAATGGCTTGTGGCTGAAGGGCACTCGGTTGATGTCCAGCATGATCACTGGATGGAGCTTGATGCCGGCAAGATAGAAGTTCTTAATGCTGCCGACCTGATTATTGTAAGTCGCACTTGTAACAGTACTCTATATGACGAGGGTGATGAGCCGACTCAGTGGAATTCCGTCACGACACCGCTGATACTAATGCAGGCGTTAATAGTCAGAAGCAACCGTTGGAATTGGATCAATTCCAGTTCTGCGAACAGCTTGGGAGGTTCTCCAGCGCTGGAGGTCATAGAACCCGACCATCCTATATTTACCAACGTGACGCTCGGTGCTGGCAATCTGGTTCAGGTTGTGGATCCGGCCATAGGTTCGGGCCACACCTCATCTGTAAACGCCAACAATGTAGGCAATGGTACACTGATAGCCAAAGAAGAAGGCACCAACTTGCCCTGGATTGCCGAATGGGAGGCCGGAGTCGAGTTCTACGACGGCGCCGGTCAGATTCCTGCGGGTAAACGTATCATGTTTTTCGCCGGCACACAAGAAACCGACGGACCTCCTCTTACTCCCTGGGGAGCATGGAACTTCACTGATGAAGGTGAAATAATGTTCCGTAACGCTATCCGTTATATGCTCGGTTCTTCATGGGAATCCGGAAAGGCCTATGGTCCCGTCCCGGATGATTTGGCCATCTATGCCGATACGTGGGTGAACCTTGGTTGGCAGCCGGGGGAATTTGCTGTCTCGCATGATGTATATTTCGGCGGCAATTTTGACGATGTGAACGCCGGTGCTGAAAGCACATTTCAGGGCAACCAGACCTCGACGTTTCTTGTTGTTGGTTTTCCCGGATTCGCTTATCCGGTTGGTCTTGTTCCGGGCACGACCTACTACTGGCGAATCGATGAGGTTAATGACTCTGAGCCGAACAGCCCATGGAAAGGTGACGTCTGGAGCTTTTCGGTTGCCCCCAGGACAGCATACTTTCCCGATCCGGCTGATGGTGCAGAGTCTGTATATGTGGATGTACAACTTAGCTGGACAGCAGGTTTCGGTGTAAAATTACACACCGTTTATTTCGGTGAAAGTTTTGACGAAGTGGACAATGCCTCCGGTGGATCCTCTCAGGGAACTTTGAATTATAATCCCGGTGCACTTGAAATGGCCAAGACATATTACTGGCGTGTTGATGAGTTCGATGTTATCGAAACGCATAAAGGCGATGTCTGGAGCTTTACTACTCAGGGCGCTGTCGGCAGCCCGAGTCCGGCTAAAGGCGCCGTGGATGTAAAGCAGACACAGATTCTTACCTGGTCGCCGGGAATCTATGGTGCATCACATGAGGTTTACTTCGGCATAGATAAAGATGCCGTGAAAAACGCCGATACAACTTCGCCTGAATATAAAGGCAGCGGGACCCTTGGTTCAGAAAGCTATGATGCAGGCAATCTTGAATGGAATACCACTTACTACTGGCGGATAGATGAGGCTAATAATGCCAACGCCGACAGCCCCTGGACAGGCCCTCTCTGGAGCTTTACCACTGCCAACTTCCTTGTCGTAGATGATTTTGAGTCTTACAACGACCTTGACCCCGCTGACCCGGCGAGCAACAGGATATTTAATGCCTGGTTAGATGGATTAGACAATCCGGCAAATGGTTCTATCGTAGGTTATGAAAATCCACCCTTTGCCGAGCAAAGGATAATTCACAGTGGTTCTCAGTCGATGCCGCTTTCCTACGACAACAGCGTTGGATACTCTGAGGCAACCGTGACATTAACTTATCCGCGTGACTGGACAGTGAACGGTGTCAACACTTTGATGATTTGGTTCAGGGGTGAAGCAGCCAACGCTGCTGAGACTTTGTATGTTGCTCTCAATGACGGTGCTGTTGTAACTAATGATAATCCTGATGCAGCACTGAGAACTTCCTGGACACAATGGAATATCGACCTGAAGCGCTTTGCGGACCAGGGTGTGAACCTCGCCAATGTCAATTCAATTACTCTTGGCCTTGGTAACAGGGCTAATCCGATTGCCGGCGGTACGGGTATGATGTACTTTGATGATATTCGGTTGTATCCATCGGCACCGTAAGCCGAGATTTGGCTGGCCCCCATTGCTTCTTGCCTGCACCTGTCGGTAACGCAATGGCGCCGAGAACAACAGCGGAAGGGACGGGAGTAGTAGCAACACGAAACCCGATACCGTCGGGTTCGATCGATGGAGTAAAGCCGATGCGGAAAGAAGCTGGCAAAGTTGACCATGCTACTGCCGTTGGTTCCATCACGGTGTCAGGAGTTTCGGGGTGCATTCTCACTCCGCGCGTTTCCAGACCTCCGTAAAAGGATTTTCGAACCCAATCTGAGTATAGGTATCTCCTTCGACCTTGACCTTGAACTTGCGGGCCCTCCCGATGAAGCGGGCGATGTTCTCGGTGGCGTATTCGACCTTCTCGACATACTCGTCACCGTTGAGGGTATAGGTGCCACCGAGATGGTAGATAATCACGCCAGTATTAGGGTTTGCTTGCGTGACGACGTAGTACCTTCCGGTCCGGAACTTGAGCCGTTCACCTGCTGCTGGATGCTTGCCGACCTCGCCCGGTGTCCCGGTCCCGACCAAGACCCAAATGCCAATTATGTCTTTGGAGAGTTGGGACGGTTCTGAAGACAAGCGTGCTACCTTGTCCTCGGCTGGGACGTGACAGCCCAATAGGATTAGCAACGAGACGAGGCTGAGGACCAGAACTCCAGACTTGATTGAATTTGAATACTGGGTAAGTTTCATTGTGTCTCTCCTTTCTTCGTTCGTTCTCGATAATGAGTTTGCGTATTTACTGCCTCTTCCTATCATGAAAATAGTCTGCCAGATTAAGACAAGTCTGTCAACGAGAAATTCCATAAACATAAATGAGATTTTTTACAAGAACATCTAATAGACCACGAAAATCCCATATTAGACCAGCTCAGGATTTTCTGCAGACCCCCCTCTGAGAGGTGTTTTAGCATTCTACAATGGCCAAACTCATGCCGAAGGGTATCTGAGGTAGGGTCGGGGGATTTTCAGGTAAATAAGAACGAAAAGAGCGGCTTTATCTTCTAACCATCACCACACCCAAGCCGAGCATTGCCTTGTAAGCCAAAATCCCATAGAATTACGGCTATGGAAAAGGCCGAAATCAAGAAAAACGGCTGGGTTGCATGGTCAGAAGATGAGGTCAAGTTGCTCAAGAGACTTTTCCCGCAAGGAAGAGCAAGGGAAATAGCTGAGCGAATTGGTCGGCCTTTGACATCGGTGAGACAAAAAGCATACAGCATGGGGATTAAAACAAGGGAATGGCGTCTTTGGTCAGCAAATGAAATCAAACTGCTAAAGAAACTTTACCCAACTGAGGATACACAAGACATAGCTGATAAACTTGGGCGGTCTCGGATTTCGATAAGGCAAAAAGCATGTAACATCGGCCTTAAAAAAGCGGGAATAGCTCCCGCTTGGTCAAGGCAGGATGAAACTCTCCTTAAGAAACTATACCCAGATAATAGCGTACGGGTTATAGCGAACCAACTTGGACGGACTGTCCGGGCGGTAGTAGGCAAAGCACAGAATTTAGGACTTGGAAAACCGAAGCCTGTCTGGACAAAAAAAGAGCTGAACCTGCTAAGGAAACTGTATCCAAGTAGAACGGCACAGCAAATAACCGACAAAATTGGAAGGTCGGTACAGGCGACAAGATTGAAAATAGTCAGATTGGGCCTTAAGAAAAGAAGGCAAAAGGCAAAGATGTGAAACTACTGCTGGCCTATTTGGCTGTCTGGAATTAGTAGTAAAACGTAGACCGAGAGGCAGAAATGAAGCAGTGTACAAAATGCAAGAAGTTAAAAAGCAAGAGTGAGTTCGGTAAGAATCGTAGCCACAGGGACGGATTGAAAGTTTGGTGCAAAAAGTGCGAGCGAGCAGATATGCGAGAGCGTTACAAGAAAGAGGGGAAGGGCCTGAAAACATACTATCGATATGAGGAGTGCCATCGAGTTGTTGACGGGGTGAAACAAAAGCGATGTAGAAGATGCAAGAGGTGGAAGGCCGAGAGTGACTTTTATAAACAACGCAGACACAAAGATGGTTTAGCGGCGTGGTGCAAGGAATGTGCAAATAAAGCTACCACCAAAGCACATAAGAAGCAACGGACGGCTGTGCGAAAGTAGGCTTTATGATACCCCTCAAGACGAGTTCGGCGTTTGAATGGCGTGTGAGGCGCCTTAAACACAACCACATCAAGAATAGATACCCACTCAAACCCAGAGATTTTCCTTGACGGGAAGGTAGACAATTTGGTATAGATAACATTAGTGAAGCTTGTGCCTGTGCAGTCGGGCATCTGCGTTTTTGAGGTCATACAGCGGGCGCAATTCTTGTAGTTTTTTGAATAGAGGAGGAGTTATTCTGCGAGGCACAGAGTTAGTTGTAATGACGATTTTGAGCTTCACAAGTGAAGGTTTTCACATTTCAATGAAAAATTCATATCCCACCTCTGCGGGAACGCTTGTTTTGGTGTGTGGCCAAAGCGTAAATAGTTATTTTAACTTTTTTAAAGGAGGACTATGATGTGTAAGAAATTGGTCTATGTGGCTTTTTCTGTTTTTTGTCTAAGCCTAATTCCGACGAACACAGCAAATGCTGATCTCGTAGGCTGGTGGAGACTTGACGAGGGTTCCGGGATCACTATCAACGATAGTTCCGGCAATGACCACCATGGCACGGTGCAGGGAACTCCGGTATGGGGATTCGGCCCGGAAGGCTTTAGCGGGGCACTGGGATTCAGCGAGACCACAGGAGCCTACTGTGGAGTCTTCGACCCGACAGGTGGAACGGGTACGTTTACTCTTACCTTGTGGTGTCTCTGGGACGGGACTCAGAGTATACAGCACTTCCTCACGAAGTCAAATGGATGGGGTGCAACTACCGCGATGTTCCAGATCGAGGTTAAAGGAGGCCACAGTGATCCGGCGCGTGTTGACAGACTCCATCTCGCGTATCAAGGTGCTCCGCAGGCTGTCTTAAACCTTGTGCCCCATAACGAATGGGTCCACCTGGCCTTGGTGTTTGACGGGACCCATGCCACAGGTTATCTGAACGGCGTCGATGATGTAGGCCCCCAGCCGACCGGGATCGGCCCAAATGTCGATGCCCCGATCATTATCGGGGCCAGCCACACCGCTGAGGGCAGGACTTTCCAGGGATTCCTCGATGACGTCCGCATCTTCAACGAGGCTCTGCCGGCAGGACAGATTCAGGCTATTATGCAAGGTGGTGGTGCAACATATCCATTTGCTTACGGACCCGATCCGGCCGATAGCGACCTGCTTGCAGATACATGGACGAACCTTAGCTGGCGGGCGGGAGACTTTACAGTCTCGCACGATGTTTACATCGGCGATAATCTCGACGATGTGAATGCCGGTGCCGAGAGCACGTTCCAGGGCAACCAAGCCGAAACGTTTTTGGTTGTTGGCTTCCCTGGATTTCCTATTCCGGATGGTCTTGCCCCGGGAACGACTTATTATTGGCGGATTGATGAGGTCAATGACACTGAACCGAACAGCCCGTGGAAAGGCGAGGTCTGGAGCTTTAGTATTCCTCCCAGGACAGCATATTTTTCCGTGCCTGCTGATAGTGCCGAGTCTGTAGATCTGGACGTGGAGCTTAGATGGACGGCAGGTTATGGTGCGAAATTACACACCGTATATTTTGGTGACAATTTTGATGAAGTGAATAATGCCGCCGGTGGACTCCCACAGGGAACTGCAACCTATACTCCCGGCACACTTAAATTGGCTAAGACTTACTATTGGCGTGTCGATGAGTTTGATGCCGTTGAGACGTATAAAGGCGACGTCTGGAGTTTTACCATTGAGGGCGGCGTCGGGAGCCCGAACCCGTCTAATGGCGCTGTGGATATAAAGCAAACACCGATTCTTACCTGGACACCGGGAGTCTATGCTGCTTCGCATCAGGTCTATTTCGGCACAGATAAAGAGGCCGTACGAAATGCCGATACAGGTTCGCCGGAGTATAAAGGCACAAGGGACCTTGGTGCCCAGAGCTATGACCCCGGAATGCTTGAGTGGGATACTGCTTACTACTGGCGTATTGATGAGGTCAATAACACCAATCCAGACAGTCCGTGGACAGGCATCCTCTGGAGCTTTACGACCGCCAACTTCCTTATCGTGGACGATTTTGAATCTTACAACGACATTGACCCCCCCGACCCCCAGAGCAATAGGATATTTGAAGCGTGGCTGGACGGTTATGGTATCCCGACAAACGGAGCTCTCGTTGGTAATGACCTTCCTCCTTATGCCGAGCAAACTATCGTTCACAGCGGCATCCAGTCGATTCCGTATTTCTACGACAACAGTGTTGGGTACTCTGAGGCAACTTTGACGCTGACTTATCCGCGTGACTGGACCGAGAAAGGTGTAAACAAGCTGACAATTTGGTTCAGAGGCGATTCGGCTAACGCTGCCGAGACGTTGTATGTTGCTCTTAACGGCAGTGCGGTGGTCAATCACGATAATCCTAATGCGGCGCAGATAACTACCTGGACGGAATGGAATATCGACCTGCAGGCGTTTGCAGACCAGGGTGTGAACCTGGCCAATGTCAATACGATTGCCCTTGGATTAGGCAATAAGACAAATCCGCAGGCTGGTGGTTCAGGTACGATGTACTTTGATGATATTCGGTTGTATCCATCGGCACCGTAAGCCGAGATTTGGCTGACCCCCATTGCTTCTTGCCTGCACCTGTCGGTAACGCAGGCACAGGTGCGAAGCAAGATATGGAGGTGCGGTTGATATAGTAGGTTTTCATCAATTCGGGGCTTATACTGATTGATTCGGTATAGCTGTACTGTCTCATTTTCACAATCTTACGTAAGGCATTATTATTAAATGAGTTAAAGCAAATTTGACTTAAATTTATTTCGCCCACAAACAAGAGGAGAAATCGGTAATTTGGCCCGAAACGCTGTATGGCGGGCA
>DATKYR010000036.1:0-66828 GCA_035528395.1 Sedimentisphaerales bacterium | reverse complement strand
CTGTCTTTTTCTTTGTTTTTGCTTGGGCATATTGGGCCTCCCGGCAAAAAATGAGAAGTTGTCCGATAATACATCGGCCAAATACGCCCCAAATGCCCATTTTTATAGTTTTTCTTTACCAATATCATGAGTGAGAACCATCTTTTTGCAATTGCAATTATCGGTTTGTTCGTATTTGTAACAGGCTGCCAGATGCAGGAATCTGGTCAATTGCGTGCAGTCGGGTTCACCGATGTGGTTATCGCCGATGAGTTCTGGGCGCCGCGGATGGAAACAAACCGCAAAGTCACAGTGCCTTACGATTTCAAAAAGTGCGAAGGAACCGGCCGAATCGATAATTTTGCAAAGGCGGGCGGCCTGATGGAAGGAAATTTCGAAGGCATCTATTTTAACGATTCCGACCTCTACAAAGTCATAGAGGGGGCAGCCTATTCGTTGAAAAGTCATCCCGACCCGGAGCTTGAAGAATACGTTGACGGCGTGATTGACAAAATCGCAGCGGCCCAATGGGAGGACGGCTATCTTTATACGTTTTATTCTCTGCCCGAGAGGCAGCCGGAAAAACGCTGGACGGATGTTCGCAACAAGCATGAGCTTTACTGTGCGGGACATTTCTTCGAAGCCGCTGTTGCTTACTATCAGGCCACCGGGAGAAGAAAAATTCTTGATGTGGCAATTCGGCTTGCCGATTACATCGACTCGGTTTTCGGCCCCGATAAGAAACGTGATGTTCCCGGTCACGAGGAAATAGAGATAGGCCTCGTGAAGTTGTATCGTGTAACCGGCAATGAGAAATATCTCGCGCTCGCAAAGTTCTTCCTCGATGAGCGCGGCCAATCTGAGAGGCGCGAGATTTACGGCGATTACTGTCAGGACCATAAGCCGGTGGTTGAGCAGGACTCTGCCGTAGGCCACGCCGTTCGCGCGGGGTATTTGTATTCCGGGATGGCGGACGTAGCGGCCCTGACGGGCGATAACGGTTACGTCGAAGCGCTCGAGCGGATATGGTGGGACGTTGTCTCGAAGAAGCTGTATATCACCGGCGGTGTCGGAGCCCGACGCGGCGGCGAATCGTTCGGCGAGGATTACGAGCTGCCCAGCAAGACGGCCTATTGCGAGACCTGTGCGGCCATTGCCAACGCTATGTGGAACCATCGGATGTTTTTATTGGGCGGCGAAGCGAAGTATATCGATGTGCTGGAGCGAGTTATCTACAATGGATTTCTTTCCGGTATTTCGCTGAGCGGCGATGAGTTTTTCTACCCGAATCCTTTAGCCAGTGACGGTGACTATGAGCGAAGCCCGTGGTTCGACTGTGCCTGTTGCCCGGTGAATATCGTCCGTTTTGTGCCGTCTCTTCCCGGCTATGCTTACGCCCAGCAGGGAGATGTTTTATATGTGAATCTTTTCGTCGGAGGAAGCGCCACAATCAGGCTGGCTGACAATACCGTGCGCCTGAAGCAGGAGACGCGCTATCCGTGGGACGGCGATATTGAGATTACTGTTGAGCCTGAGCGTTCGGCGAAGTTTGCGATTTATGTTCGCATTCCCGGCTGGGCGCGGAATGAGCCTGTTCCCAGCGACCTTTATCGCTTCCTGAACGAGAGCTCTGAGAAGGTAACGCTCAAAGTGAACGGCAAATCTGTTGACCTGAATATCGACAAGGGATTTGCATCTATAAGGCGTAAGTGGAAAAAGGGCGATTCTATAGAGCTGAATCTGCCGATGCCGATACGCCGGGTCGTCTCCCATCCGAACGTCAAGGACAACGCGGGGCGCACAGCTATCCAGCGTGGGCCTGTTGTGTATTGCTTCGAAGGGGTGGACAATCCGCAAGGAGTATCGAAGCTGGTTTTGCCACCGGAAGCACAATTGCACACCGAATATCACGGCGATTTATTGGGCGGTATCGTGAAGCTCAATGGCCAAGGGAAAATGCCGCAGAAAAGTGTTGAGGTGGTTGCGATTCCTTATTACGCATGGGCGCACCGCGGCAAAAGCGAAATGGCGGTGTGGCTGCCTGAGTCCGCCGAAGGAGGAAATTGATGAACCCCGTTAGAAATAAAATCCCGGCAGTTCCTCTATTATGGTTGGTGAGGAGTTCTAAAGGGGTGAAAATACGGTCTATCGTCTTGTCCGCATTTCGAGGCTGTGGAAGGGAACCTGCTTGCTGACCCGCTCATTGTCGAGTTCGAGAAGGGTGCGGTTAGGTTTGCCCCGGAGACGCCGGTAGGCAGGCTCGGCATAAAAACAATCGATGTCAGCAGTGCCGGTCGGCGTACTCACAAAAATGGTGATTAGTTACTCAAACGTATTTGTTTAGCCCGATAATGGTGCAATCCATCCTGTGGGCTGAGTCAGCAGTTTCCACCGTTAGCTGTCCTGTGGACTGATGTGGTACGCCCCCTTGTCTTCTATCGAAGACAGAAAAGGGGGCAGCCCCGCCGTAAGGCGTCCTGTGGAGTGAAAACACGTCCAGGATGGCCGTGCCACAAAGAAATCAAAAGCAGCTAAACACATACACTAAAACTGACCGATAAGGATGCTTTGGCGATCATAAGTGTTTTGTTTCCGATAATATAAGACACTTTGTCATTCTTGGCGGTCAGAAGGGCTCCTTAACGGAGAACGTAGTAAAGCTAAGAATCTAACTTTAACCGAAACGGTCATATCTATCCCTAAGGCCGGATACTTCGCCTTTCGGCTGAGAATGACTGTAACAAATCTGTTAGTTTGTGTTATTTAAATGGTGAGTGGTTGGTAGGCCGTTTAGTCGCTTGTGAAAAGGGTTCGTTGTTTCAGATTTTGCTCTTGACGGTTTTATCGGCCTTTGTTAAAAAAGATTCCCTGCCGCTTTGCCTGCACCTGTCGGTGACGCAGGCACAGGTGCGAAGTAAAGCCAGGCAGCAGTAGTCAATTCAAGATAAATTAAATAGAAGGGAGCTGGATTATGGCAAAAAAAGAGGAAACCCCGGAGCCGGCGGAAAAGCCCGAAGGCGAAACTCCTGCCGAAGAAGAAGTCAGCGCTGAAAAGCCCGAAAGTGAAACTCCTGCCGAAAAAGAAGTCACCGCTGAACAGCCCGAAGCTGTTCAAGAAGTTCCGGGAAGCAAGGAGATCAACAAAGATGCCCGTTTGTGGGCGATGATATGCCATCTGTCGGCGCTTGCCGGGCTTGTTGTTCCGGTTGTTGGCTGCATCGTAGGGCCTTTGATTGTCTGGCAGATAAAGAAAGAAGAATTTCCTTTTGTGGACGAGCAGGGCAAAGAGGCAGTGAATTTCCAAATATCGATGCTAATCTATGGAGTAGTTGCGGCCCTGCTTATTTTCGCATGCATTGGAACTGTATTGCTGCCGGCGGTAGCCATTTTTGACTTGGTCTTTATGCTGATTGCAGCGGTTAAGGCCAATGATGGTCATCACTATCGTTATCCGTTGACTATCCGGTTCATTAAGTGAAAAGCTGGTCGGTAGCAGTGTAGGATACATAGTTTTTTGTATTTTTGTTTTGTGGATTTCTGCTCCTTCGACTGTGCTCAGGACAGGTTTTGCAGGAATGACAAGTGTAGTGTTTGTATGCGATTTGCTATCAAGCTGTTGATTAGTGTGTGCGTTATTGCTTTCTGCGCGCAGATAGGGCGCAGGCTGCCGACGTTGGCCGGGCTGATTGCCGTGATGCCTTTGACCGGTCTTATCGTGCTTGTCTGGTTGTACCTGGATAATCCCGGCAATTTCAACCTGATAACCGAGTACACTAAAGGCGCACTATGGGGTATTTTGCCGACCATTTTGTTTTTCCTTACGGCTTTTTTATGTTTCCACAAAAAGCTGTCTTTGTGGATAGTGCTTTGCGCGAGCTTTGCGGTCTGGCTTGTCGCAGCTTTTATTCATCAGTTGCTGCTTAAGTAAATTGATTATTGCCGGCTATTGAATTTCATTTAAGTATCCTGACCTCGCCGTGGTTGCCGTCCACCTGTATCATCTGACCGGTTTTGATGATTCTCGTGGCCGTGCCCACGTTCACGACACAGGGAATCCCGTATTCGCGGGCAACGATACTGCCGTGGGAGAGCAGACTGCCTTGATCCATGACTATCGCAGCGGCCGGTAAAAAATAAGGAGTCCAGCCTGGGTCGGTGAACGGTGCAACCAGAATCTCACCGGATAGTACTTGTTCATCGGTGTCAGCCCTGAGAATCACCCGTGCTTTTCCGGCAGCTACACCCGAGCTTACCGCCCAGCCCTTCAGGACATCGACATCTGCATTCACAACCTCGGGAACAAAACTATCTGGATCGTATTCACCAACGACTACTTTTGGTGGAGTGATAGATTGCCACCTCTTATACTCTCTACGGCGCGTGGCAACGATTTGTCTGATATCGAGTTTGTGCCGACCTTTGGCAATCTGAAGAATATCCCTGAATTCCAGGAAGAAAATATCATCGGTCTCAGCAAGAAGCCCCTGATTCGCGAATCTATTACCGAGCTCGAGCAGCAATTGTCGCATTACTACTATCAATCTTATAACTTCGCTTTTGATGTTCTCGCGAAAGACAGCACCCTTTTGAGAACGAATGAGAAGTTTGTTGAAAATCAAACGTTTAATTGGGTTCTTGAGTTCCCGGCGGCATCCTGCCGCAAGCTGTTCCCTTTGATTTGCGAGTTTTCTATAATTCTCCAATGGGTCGGTCTTACTTAAGCAAGTAAGGTAACCTCGTACAAGGCCAAGGATATAATCCGGCGTCTCATACCATCGTTGATTGTACAGCTCTAACTCAGCTCGGCAGTGGTGGCCGTGGCGTTCCATAAATTCATCCCAGCTTTTCAAAAACTCATCGCCTCTTTGAAGCTCGGAGACTTTCTGTACGGTATTCTCCCAGCAGTCTCCTGCAAGGATGGCCATTTCGATATCGGGTGATTCGTGTGCCTTCAAAGCAAGACGCCAAAGGTCCATAGCAGATTCGGCATCGTCCATGCCTCCAAGCCCTGCAAGCAGTTTTGAGGTACTGGAACTGTCATCTGAAAGCCATTTTGAACATACTATCTCAAGGGCTGGAAATGCCATCATTATGCTGAACAGGTAGGGCGCGTGTGCTATGATGAGACGGTCGAAGTCGTCGATAGCATCCATACAACAATCAGCCATTTGTTCTATGGACAAGCTGGATATATCAAGACTTTGCCATTTTTTGTTCATTTTCCTGGCGTTTTCAAGTATGGCTTGGCCTTTTTCGGGAGTGTTAGCGATGACACCAATGAGCAGGAGCGGCAATTTTAGAATGAATCGTGTTCGGTTGAATTCTATTTTTGGCAGATCTTCTTTTGGTAGATTTTCAAGTTTGTCAAGCAGGTCAAGTAAGCCGGTTTCATTTCCGGCGTTTTTTCTAAAGTCATAATTGCAAGAACCGGGCAAGCACAATATTACAGCAGTCCAGAAGCTCGCGTTGAAATAGAGTCTTCCGGCTATGAGGCTAAATACGGGAGTATCCCGGCGGTTGATACAGAGGGCACGAAGAGAGGGATCGAAAAGATTATTTCCCAGGTACTGAAGCATCGACCACGTAACAGGTGTAACAACATCAGGCATAACTTCTTCGAGGCAGAAGGTGCTCCAGATTTGCTGTTCCTGTCGTGATTTCTCCGGCCCAATGGCGGTAATCGGCCTGGATTGCAGGAAATAGATATTCTTCTTGCATATTGCCCACTCAATGTCCTGTGGACAGCCAAATTCGGTCTCAACTTTTCTTGCAAGTTTCGCCAGTCGTGTTACTTGTTTCTTATCCAGACAGCAAGTGGATGATTTTTCACTTGGGACGGTTTGCTCTTTAATAAGGCCGTTGCCATTAAGTACACACTCAATTTTTTTCTCTGATATTGTGCAGGAATGTATTTTGAGATTGTTTTTACCAACTATGAATCTATCAGGTGTTACTTTTCCGCAGACAAGAGCTTCCCCCAGGCCGAAGCAGGCCTCGATTACTATGCTGCCACGTTCGCTGATGAGCGGATCGACTGTGAATATAACGCCGGAGGCATCTGCGGCGATGAGCGACTGAACGATTACAGCCATATTTATCTTAAGATGGTCGAAGCAGTTTTTTTCCCGATACTCATAAGCACGCAGCGTCCATAGAGAGGCCCAGCATTTCTTGACGGCCTCAATACAATCTTCAAGGTTGGCTATGCCCAAATAGGTGTCATATTGACCGGCGAAGGAGTGTCCCGGCAGGTCTTCGGCAGTACCTGATGAGCGGACAGCAACGCGGTCTGCCCCGAGCGTGCGATACTGATTTTCTATCCGGCGCCGAATCTCCTCTGCCAGAGGCGCCTCAATAACGGCCTGCCGTAGAGAAGAAAGGAGAGATGCCTTGGTCTCCAGCTTGGTTTTCCCGAAAGGGATGGCCAAGTCCATTGCAAGTTTCTCCACAACCGATTTTATACGGGCGGTGAGGTTGTTCCGCTCTATGTGTTCCCGGAAAACTGTCCCTGTGATACAGAAACCGGCGGGGACAGCAAGACCGATTCGGCTAAGATGGACGAGACTGGCGGCTTTTGGACCGATTGTCGTTTCATCACAAAGCCGGGCGGTATCCAGAGATAAAATTTTAGCCTGGCTTATGATAAAAGCTCCTTACAAATAAACCCCAGTCTGACGGACGGTTATCCACCATTCAGATTGTGGTTGTCTGTGTCCTTGCAAGATTGTTCCTGGCCGGATATTATAACGGAAAGTGACAGTTGGAGCACACAAAAAAACCAGTTAAGGAAATCTCGGATGAAACCTCAATTGAATCGACGACAGTTCATCAAGTTTCTCAGTGCAGGTGCCGTTTCGCTGGCACTGCCCGGCTGCGCGAGCTCCAGCCGGTCGAATGCACGCGGGAGCACAGAGAAGAAACCAAACTTTATCATCATATTTTGTGACGATATGGGCTACGGTGATTTAACCTGCTACGGCCATCCGACGATTCGCACGCCAAATCTGGACCGGATGGCCGCCCAGGGCCAGAAATGGACAAATTTTTACGTCGGGGCCTCGGTCTGCACGCCGAGCCGGGCGGCACTGCTGACCGGGAGACTGCCGATTCGCAGCGGAATGTGCAGTGACAAGCGGCGCGTGCTGTTTCCCGATTCAGCTAACGGCCTGCCGAAAAATGAAGTTACAATCGCCGAGGCCCTCAAGGCTGAAGGTTACGCGACCGCCTGTGTCGGAAAATGGCACCTCGGTCACCTGCCGCAATATCTGCCGACAAATAACGGCTTCGATTCCTATTTCGGCATCCCGTACAGCAACGATATGGACCGCATCGGCGGCGAGGGACGGCAGGCGTTCCTTGAGCCGAAGACAGAGTACTTTAATGTCCCGCTTATGCGCAATGAAGAGATTATAGAGCGTCCAGCCGACCAGAACACGATTACGAAACGCTATACCGAGGAGGCAATCAAGTTCGTACAAAAAAGCAAAAACAAACCTTTCTTTCTCTACCTGGCACACAATCTGCCCCATGTTCCCTTGTTTGTCTCACAGAAGTTCAGGGACAAGAGTTTGCGCGGCCTGTACGGCGATGTAATTGAAGAAATTGACTGGGGCGTCGGGCAGATACTCGGGACCCTGCGCCGCGAAGGGCTGGCGGAGGATACGTTTGTTGTCTTTACATCCGACAACGGCCCGTGGCTTACCTTCAACGAGCACGGCGGCTCGGCGGGACTGCTCAGAGAAGGAAAAGGCTGCACCTTTGAAGGCGGTATGCGAGAGCCTTGTATTATATGGTGGCCGGGCAAAATCAAACCCGCCGTCGTGAACGATATCGGCTCGACTATGGATTTATATACGACGATTCTGACATTAGGCGGTGCGAAGGTCCCGACCGACCGCGTGGTTGACGGACTGGACCTGTCACCCGCCCTGTTCGGGACCGGGCCGAGTCCCCGAAAAAATATGTTCTATTACCGCGGTGCTAAATTGTACGCTGTTCGCAAAGGGCCGTACAAGGCGCATTTTATAACAAAGCCTGCCTACGGCAAAGGCAAAGAGACGCACCACGAGCCCCCATTGCTTTATAATCTCGAGCACGACCCATCTGAAAAATATGATATATCCAAAGACCATCCGGAGGTCATAACTGAAATCCGCAAAGAGGTCACCCTGCATCTTGCGGCACTGACGCCGGGTGAAGACCAGCTTGCAAAACGTATCGAAAAGAAATGACCGAAAGGAAAGAGCCGCTTATGAACAGACGAGATTTTATCAAGACGGTGAGCTGTGGAGCGGCAGCGCTTGCGATGCCGGGGTGTGTGATCGGTGGCGAGCAAGCTGCTCGCAGACCCAATATAATTTTCATCTTAACGGATGACCAGCGCTACGACGCTATGAGCTGTGCCGGGCATCCCTGGCTGAAAACGCCGAACATGGACAGGCTGGCTGATGAAGGCGTCCTGTTTGAGAATGCGTTCGTAACAACCTCCCTGTGCAGTCCTTCGAGGGCCAGTTTCCTGACGGGCTGTTATGCCCATACTCACGAAGTCTTTATGAACAACGGCAGAGACCCGAATCCGTCCATTCCAACATTTCCGCAGCTTCTGCGCAAGGCGGGTTACCAAACGGCATTCATCGGCAAATGGCATATGGCCAGGACGAATTCGCCCCGGCCGGGATTCGACCGCTGGGTCAGCTTTAGCGGGCAGGGCAGATACGATAAGAATACTCTGAATGTGGATGGAGAGATCGTCCAGTCCGAAGTTTACATTACTGATGAATTGACCAATTATGCAGTTCGATTCCTCAAGACAAAACACGACGAGCCCTTTATGCTGTACCTCAGTCACAAGGCCGTGCATGGACCCTTCAAGCCTGCCGAGCGCCACGAGAATCTTTATTCGGATATTGAAATCAAATCACAACATAACCCCAGCGACAATCTGGCCACCAAGCCGGAATGGGGCAGAAAGATGGATAAGGACTGGAAAAGCCAGATTCGCGATTATATGCGCTCTCTCGCTGCGGTGGATGAAAGTCTCGGCCGTGTCCTTGAAACGCTCGAAGCGGAGGAAATGCTGGATAATACTGTAATTATCTTTGCCGGTGATAACGGTTATTTCCATGGCGAGCACGGCGGCATGTGGGACAAGCGTGCTGCTTACGAACCATCCATACGAATTCCTTTGCTTATGAGATATCCGCCCCTTGCGAAGGCCGGGACCAGGTGTGGCGAGATGGTTCTGAATATTGACCTTGCCCCGACACTTCTCGAGTTGGCGGGAGTCGGCGTGCCCAGTACAATGCAGGGACAAAGCTGGCTGAATGTTCTGAGCGGTCGGCCGGGCCGGGAAAGTTTTCTCTACGAATATTTTCAGGAAGTTGACCGAAAATACAAAAGACCCACTGTGCTCGCCGTGCGGACGAAACGGTGGAAGTACGTCACCTATCCTTTGGCTGATAAATTGACCGATGAACTGTATGATATGGAGAACGACCCCCAAGAGCTCAACAATCTGATTGGGGACACCGGGTGTGCCGATGTTGTGGAGCGGATGAAAAAGGAGTTCGAACGATTGAAACGAAAGACTGACTTCAGGTTCCCATGAGTGCGGAAAGGCAGCGGCAAGAAGTGCTAATAGCAGCTAACAAGATTTTTCAATAATCGGTCTGAGCGGCTGCTGAGCTTTGTCGTTAGGTGATGAGGGAAACCGAATTAAAGCTGATACAATTATTTATGATTAGGAGCAAATAAACATGGGTCAACGTAGTTACACACGCCGTGATTTTCTGAAGGTGGTGGGCTTTGGAGCGGCGGCTCTTGCGTTGCCGGGGTGCAGTAGTGCTTCCGGGTTGCTTGCCGATAGGGCCAAACGACCGAATATCATCCTGATTATGGCCGACGATATGGGATATTCAGATATCGGCTGTTACGGCGGTGAGATTCATACGCCTAATCTGGATGGGCTCGCAGCCAATGGTATTCGCTTTACACAATTTTACAATACTGCTCGCTGCTGCCCGACCAGGGCCTCGCTGATGACCGGGCTTTACCAGCATCAGGCGGGCGTCGGGCATATGATGCAGGACAGGGGCTATGACAGTTATCGCGGCGACCTCAACAACCGCTGCGTTACTATCGCCGAGGTGCTCAAACAGGCCGGTTACAGCACGTATATGTCCGGCAAGTGGCACGTGACCAGATACCGTGGACCCGACGGCCCGAAACACAACTGGCCGCGCCAGCGCGGGTTCGACCGCTTCTTTGGAACTATTCACGGGGGCGGCAGTTACTACGACCCGTGCTCACTGACCCGTGACAATACGCAAATACCGCCCGACAGTGACGACTTCTATTATACGAATGCCATCAGCGACAATGCCGCCGGATTCATTCGGGAGCACAACGCGGACGAGCCGTTCTTTATGTATGTTGCCTTTACTGCTCCGCACTGGCCGATGCACGCCCTGCCCCAGGACATCGCCAAATACAAAGGCCGCTACGCGCAGGGCTGGGACGCACTGCGGGCTGAAAGACACAAGCGAATGATTGAAATGGGAATTGTCAAGAGCGAGTGGAAGATTACGCCGCGTGATTCAGCCGTGCCGCCGTGGGAGCAGGCTGAGGACAAGCAGTGGTTCCAGCGCCGTATGGAAGTATATGCGGCAATGGTCGATTGCCTGGATCAGGGCGTCGGACGTATCGTTGCGGAATTAAAAAGAGTGGGCAACTTCGAGAACACACTGATTTTCTTTTTAGCCGACAACGGCGGCTGCGCCGAAGAACATGGAAGTCGCGGTAAGGTTAGGCCTGACCCTTCAGAAGATATTTCCATGAGGCCGATGGACAAAAACGAACTTCAGTACGATATGCAGCCAAAGGTTACGCGTGACGGCCGACCGGTGCGTACCGGCTATGGTGTGATGCCCGGCCCTGCTGACACCTACATTGCCTATGGCAGGCCCTGGGCTAACGCATCGAACACGCCGTTTCGTTTGTATAAGCACTGGGTGCACGAAGGCGGTATCTCCACGCCCCTGATAGCTCACTGGCCGTCGCGAATAAAGACACGGGGCAAGCTGCGTCATCAGCCCGGACATCTTATCGATATTATGGCCACGTGTGTTGATGTTGCCGGCGCAAAGTATCCGTCCGAATACAAGGGCAACAGGATAATACCGATGGAGGGTAAGAGCCTTGTTCCGGCCTTTGAAAATAAACCCATCCAGCGCGAAGCGATCTACTGGGAGCACGAGGGCAATCGTGCCGTGCGCCAGGGCAAGTGGAAACTGGTCTCCAGGCATCCCGGCAAATGGGAGCTGTATGACCTCGAAGCCGACCGCACAGAGTTAAATAATCTTGCACAAAAGTATCCGGAGAAAGTTGCACAGTTAAAGGCAATGTACGATAGCTGGGCAGCCAGATGTGGCGTCCAAGCCTGGCCTGTGAAAAAACCCAACGAAAAGAAATAGGAGGTTGTTTAAATGGACAAAAATCTGAACAGGCGTGATTTCTTAAAGGCAGCAGGCCTGGCAGCGGCAGCGCTTACGGTGCCGGGCTGCGGCAGTGCCTTTGAGCGGACTTCGAGTGTGGATAAGCCGAATGTTGTTATTGTATTCTGCGATGACGTGGGTTACGCCGATGTCGGTGTTTTCGGAGCCAAAGGATACGAGACGCCTAATATCGACCGTATGGCTGCCGAAGGTGTAAAGTTCACGGATTTCTACGCTGCCGCGCCTTCCTGCACGCCGTCGCGAGCTGCTTTGATGACGGGCTGCTATCCGCAGCGTGTGAGCCTGCCAAATGTAATCGGCCCGAGTGCAAAAATCGGCATAAGCGACGATGAGCAGACTATCGCTGAAGTTCTCAAGCCGCTCGGTTACGCTACCGCCTGCTACGGCAAGTGGCACCTCGGTCATCATCCCAAGTTTCTGCCGATGCGTCACGGTTTCGACGACTACTTCGGCCTGCCTTACTCGAACGATATGTGGCCGAACCACCCGACCAATAAAACTTTTCCCGACCTGCCGCTTATCGAGGGCGAAAGAGTCCTCGAATATAATCCCGACCAGACGCAGTTGACCACCTGGTACACCGAGCACGCCGTAAAGTTCATCGAAAAGAACAGTGACCGGCCATTCTTTCTTTATCTGCCTCATTCGATGGCGCACGTACCGTTGTTTGTCTCCGATAAATTCAAGGGCAAATCCGAGCAGGGCCTCTACGGTGACGTAATGATGGAAATCGACTGGTCTGTCGGACAGATACTCTCAACGCTGAAGCGATTGGGCATCGACAAAAAAACGTTGGTGATATTCAGCTCTGACAACGGCCCGTGGCTGAGCTACGGCGACCACGCCGGTTCGGCTAAACCATTACGCGAAGGAAAAGGCACGACGTTCGACGGCGGCCAGCGGGAGTCGACCATTATGCGCTGGTCGGGTAAAATACCAGCCGGGACCGTCTGCAACGAGCCTGCTTCGACAATGGACATACTGCCAACAATAGCGACACTCACCGGCGCGACATTGCCTGCTCATACCATCGATGGTAAAAACATCTGGCCGTTGATGTCGGGCCGGCCCAGGGCGAAGAGTCCGCACGAAGCGTTCTTCTATTATCGCGGCTTTGCCCTCGAAGCCGTCCGAAGCGGAAAGTGGAAACTTCACCTGCCCCATAGTTACCGCTCACTCGGCGGGCGCAAGGGCGGCACGGGCGGCCAGCCAGTCAAATATGAACAGGCAAAAATCGACCTGGCGTTGTTTGACCTGGAAAAGGACATAGGAGAGCAGCACGATGTCTCCGCCCAGTACCCCGATGTAGTCAAAAGGCTTTTGATTCTCGTTGAGCAAATGCGTGAGGACCTGGGCGATTCGGCCAAGAAAATGACCGGAAAAAACAGAAGACCACCCGGACGTTTATAGACGACATTAGAGGCAAAAAACCTTCGGCGATAATCGGCGTTTCCTGATTATTTTTTACATTGTCATTGCGAGGAGCGAAGCGACGTGGCAATCTCGTGTCAACATTTGCAATATAATACCTTGAGATTGCTTCGCTGGCGCTCGCAATGACATTAACGTTTTGGTGTCTTTTCTCAAAGAAATGCCGTTTACCATTGGTTTACATATGTAATTTTAGGTTTAAGATAATATTATGAAGAAGAATTGTGTAAATTTTCAAGAAAATAGGGAAAATTGACGAAATTTAAACAACAAAGTAAATGTTTTATCGTATTAATAAATAGAGACGGGCAGGTTTGAAAGACGTTTTATTATTTAAGTCGTTATCATATTTGCCTTTTTAATTTCATATTACAAACCTGCCTGAAGAAAAGTTCTTTTGAAGTTTAATGTATGTTTTTGAGTGGAGATGAATTTTGCGCGCGGGATTTGCGCCGATACTACAACGAGACCCAAAGGCAGGTTTGAAAGACTCATTATAATTTAAGTCGCAATCATATTCGCTTTCTTAATTTCATATTCTTAGCCTGCTTGTCGGAGGGTCGGCTTTCCTAATTGAGCCGGGGACATTCTTGAATGTCGGAAGGTACGGCTGCGCGGAGCTTCCCGGCGAAAACCGGTTTCGAAAGATTGTTTTGAACCGACCGTTTTTGAGCGAAAAAACAGAACAATGGAGATTCGCAAAAAAACGGCGTTTAACGCTATACGTCGCTCTTTGGCAGGGACTGTCATAATGCGAGCCCGGTAGTAGGTTGTACTTATTGTTATTACAGAGATTATTGAAATGTGCCCAAAAACGGTGGGTCGCGCGAATCTCCGAAAAATTGAAGGAGAAATAAAATGGAACGCAAAGGTTTTACATTAGTTGAGCTTCTGGTCGTAATTGCGATCATAGCTCTGTTGATGGGCATTTTAATGCCCGCCCTGGCCAGGGTCAGGCAGGTTGCCTTTAGAATGGTCTGCGGGACGAACCTGTCCGGCATCGGCAAGGCAATGCTGATTTATGCCAACGATTACGACGATGAGCTGCCGCGTGCCGGCGGCAGAAACAGCACATGGACCGGCACAATACCTCAGTGGCTGGCCGATAACCGATTCGCCGCTTATGGCTTAAGTCCTGACGGCAGCGGCGGTGCGGCCACTATTACATCCAGCTTTTATCTTCTGGTCAAGTATGCCGAGGTAACGCCCAAGTCGTTCGTTTGCAAGAGTGATTCCGGGACCACGGAATTTAAGCCATCCGAATACAATGCGGGCAACAGAGAGCTTATTGACCTCTGGGACTTCGGCCCTGAGGCGGCGAATCATTGCAGCTACGCATACCATATGCCTTACGGCCTGTACGCCCTGACCACATCGAGCGAACCGGGTATGGCGGTGGCGGCCGACCGGAATCCGTGGATTACCTCTCCCGCTGCCGAAGGCAAGGATGCCGGCTTGTTGAGCTCATACAATCCCACCGGCGGCAAAGAAGCAATCAACATTGGAAACGCAATTGCTCACCAGGAAGATGGACAAAATGTATTGTTTATGGACAGCCATGTGAGCTTTGAAAAAAAGCCTTTTTGCGGTATCAATGACGATAACATCTACACCTGGTGGGACGGCGCAGATATTCGACGGGGCGGCTATCCTATTCCTGGCGCCAGTGAGCCACAGGATAGATTGGATTCGTTGCTGGTACACGATGGCGAAGGCGAGTCCGAACCAAAAGGCAGACCGTGTTTTCTTGCCGATACCCCGGTGTGGGTAGATGGTGCACTCGTGCAAATCTCTAAAGTTACCGCTGGGCAGACGGTCGGCAAAGTCGACTGTCTTGCAACAGCGGTACAAATCGAGAAACTCCAGGAGCATCAGGGAACATTCGAATGCCGCGATATAACGCTCGAAAACGGCAACCGAATCAGCGTTGTGGCAGCACACTGCTTCATGCTTGATTCGGGACAGTGGATTGCGGCACAGAATTTAAGAAGCGGCCTTAAACTAAAATCCTTAAACGGTTCAATCGTGATTAAAAGCGTTGTAAAAAGAGCAATGCCTTATGTCGGCAAGGTGTACAATCTTAAGGTGAAAGATGGCGAGCAGTATTTAGTAGGCGAAGACGGCGTGGTTGTGCGCGATTGGTAAAGCAGCCTGATGGCAGCAGTTTATTGTTGGAAAGCCGGATTGCATAAAGACAGTTCCTGCGATTGTTCTCTCTGGACGGCCTTGTGTGAATGAACACAAGGCCGTTTATTATTTTTGCGAGTAAAGGTTGTTCAACCATTTGAGCGAACATAGGATTTGTCTTTATCCGGCGTTTATGTTAGACTTTGTGTTTTGGTTTTCAAGGAGTTCAAAATTGGGACGAACGCTTACTTACAAGATACTTGGCAACCACCTTGTCGAGGGCAGTCTTGCCGCCGGCGAGCAGATTGGGATTCGTATTGACCAGACGCTTACGCAGGATGCCACGGGGACAACGGCGTTTTTGCTGTACGAGTCTATGGGTGCAGGCCCCAGCGACTCCCGTCGCAAGACGGGGCTGCGGGCGGATAAAGTTAAAACCGATTTGTCGGTCAGCTACGTTGACCACAATATGACCGGCTTCGGGCCGGAGAACCACAACGACCATTTGTACCTGCAAACGATAGCTGCAAAGTGCGGAGTTTATCATTCGCGGGCGGGCAACGGCATCTGTCACCAAGTCCATTTGGAGCGGTTCGGCAAACCCGGGGCGACGCTGTTGGGCAGTGATTCGCATACGCCGACGGGCAGCGGAATCGGTATGTTAGCTATCGGGGCCGGCGGGCTGGACGTGGCGGTGGCGATGGCCGGCGGGGCGTTTTACCTGAAATGCCCAAAGGTCCTGGGAGTAAAACTTACCGGCGAATTGAATGACTGGGTGGCTGCGAAGGACGTTATTCTCAAGCTGTTGAGCATACTTTCAACAAAAGGCAATGTCGGCTGGGTGGTCGAATATCTCGGCGAGGGCGCAGAACGGCTGTCTGTACCACAGCGGGCGACGATAACGAATATGGGGGCGGAGTTGGGTGTAACAACGAGCATCTTCGCCAGCGATGAGCAAACGAGAAAATTTCTGTCTGCCCGGAAACGAGAAAAAGACTACCAGCCCTTAGCAGCCGATGCAAACGCCGAATATGATCGCGTCATCGAGATAAATCTGTCTAAGCTTGAACCGATGGCGGCGTGTCCATCTTCTCCGGATAACGTGAGAGCGGTCTGCGAAATCGCCGGTGCCGAAATCGGCCAGGTGGTGATAGGAAGTTGCACAAATTCGAGCTTTGCCGATTTGATGATGGTGGCGGAAGTATTAAAAGGACGACGTGTAAATAATATGGTCGAATGTGCAATCGCTCCGGGCAGCAGAGAAGTCCTGAATATGTTAGCTCAAAACGGGGCATTGGCTGATATGATTTCAGCAGGCGCCCGGATATTGGAATCCGGCTGCGGGCCTTGCATCGGTCAGGGCTTTTCACCGGCGGATGAGGTAGTGAGTCTGCGGACGTTTAACAGAAACTTTGCCGGCCGAAGCGGGACAAAAGGCGATAAGGTCTATCTGGTCAGTCCGGAAACGGCGGTTGCTTCGGCTCTGACAGGCCGAATTACCGACCCGCGTGATTTGCCGGAATTGCTCGGATTTCAATACCCGAAAATCGACCTGCCGGATGAATTTGCCGTCGACGACAGTATGATAGAGAAGCCTTTGAGCGAAAGGGATGCTGCGAAAGCAGAGGTTTTGCGCGGGCCTACGATTGTGGTGCCCCAGCCGCCTGCGCCGTTGCAGCAGAAACTGACGGGCAAGGTGCTGATTAAATGCGGCGACAAGATAACCACCGACCATATTATGCCGGCGGGGACCTTTCTAAAACTGCGCTCAAATGTGCCCGAATATGCAAAGGTGGTTTTTAATTGTTTCAACGAAGAAGGTAAGCCGACGTTTGCCGAACGGGCACTTGAGTTAAAGAAAAAAGCGATAGCCGGTGTCATCGTGGCGGGCGAAAGCTACGGCCAGGGCTCTTCCAGAGAGCACGCCGCACTTTGTCCGATGTATCTGGGTGTGCGGGCGGTGCTCGCAAAAAGTATCGAGCGAATCCACAAGGCAAACTTGATAAATTTCTGCATCGTGCCAATCGAATTTGCCCGGGAGGCTGACTATGATAAAATCGGGTGCGATGATGAGCTTGTGATAGATAATCTGCTCGAAGCAATCAAGGGCAGTGACAAGGTTGAGATTGTAAGTGCGACCGGCTCATTCGATTTTGTCGGCAGGCTGGAACTTTCCGAGCGCGACCGGGAAATTTTGCTTTCGGCCGGGCTTCTAAATTACACGCGCAAAAAGGCAAATGAATAAAAAGACTATTACTATCTTTGGAACAGGTAGAGCTAAACAAGGGGACACAAATTTTCAACTGGCGTATGAGACAGGTAAGTTATTAGCCGAGGCTGGCTTTACCATCGCCAACGGTGGATACGGTGGAACGATGTTGGCAGCGGCCAAAGGGGCGGCCGAGGCTGGTGGTGAAGTAATCGGCGTTACTTGCTCGGCTTTTAAGAACAGCACAGCTAACAAATACGTTACTCGTGAAATTGTTACCGCCTCGCTCGACGAACGGCTGGATACGCTGATAAAATTGGGACGGGGTTATGTTGTACTGCCCGGCGGAACAGGAACACTGCTGGAGCTGGCAAAGGTCTGGGAATTAAAAAACAAGGGCTTTCTCAAAGCAGATAAACCGATTATACTTGTAGGCGGATTCTGGAAGCCGTTGGTTGAATTGGTCGCAAGAGACGACCCGGGCAGCGGCCGATATGTAAAGCTGGCAGACGAACCCGAACAGGCCATTCAATTGATTATTGATAATTGGCTATTGAAAACTTAGAACCATAAGACATCAATATGAGTAAAAAATTAGTACTTTTGATTTTAGTGTTCTTTATTAGTGTTGTCCCGGCAGCATTGGGATTCGGTACGGAAACTGCACGCCAAACACTGCTGCGGGACGGTTTTATCCTGAGGGGCGTTGATGGCGAATTGACCGGCTCTGACAGTAACGATGTGTGGTTCTTTGAATTTGGTGCGGACGTGAACGATTATAGAGGTCGGGCCTCCGCAGGGACAAGGTTAGAGCTGCTGGCGTCCTCGGAGCTGGAAAAGATGATTGCTGATGTTAACGAGCGTTCTGCTGCGGACTACAGGCTCTGGGGCTGGGTTACGAAATACAAAGGCAGGAATTTTATATTCCCGAATTATTTTTTCCCCCTCGGCAAGCTGAGCAGTAAGCAGCCTCAAGCACTTCCAAAACCGCGGCCAAAAGAGCGAAAGCCAACCGAGGGCCCATCTGCAAAAGAGTCTGAGCAGCAGCCCGATATCAGTGAGCCGAACGATGTATTGGCCATACCACAGGAGATTATAGAAAAGCTGAAGGCCGGGAGAATTGTACGTCCTGAGGAGTTGGGCCGGATCCCGAAGGCAAAAAAGGAAGTGGTTGATTCGGCTTCGGAAAAGAAAGCCCAATTACAGCAGGATTCTATCTTAGCCGACCGGACCGCATTTTTAGTTGAACATTACGACGGCCAGATTGATTTTGTCCTGGATGCTTTTGGCCGAAATGTCCGGCCGGTCTCGTTAAGGTTGCTGCCCTGCGAGGTACTGGAGCTGGCCGAGCAGAGACAATCTGCTGTTCCCGAGCCGGTGCGGTTTAGGATAGCAGGGATTATAACTAAGTACAAAGGCGAAAACTATCTGCTGCCGCAAAAGGCAACTCGTGTTTACAGCCACCAAAACTTCGACAGATAAAGGAGTCAACCGTGCCCCACGATCTTGACAAAATCCTGATCTCATCATCACAGACAGATTTTGTGGAAAGATGTACAAAGATTCGGGCAGGTGTGTTTAGCGCAACACACTTTGACGGCAAGGATGAGAGAGAAGAGCAGTTAGACGCTATACTTAACGATGTGGGACAGCGGGATGACGAAGCCGTAGCCGAATATACTGAAAAGTTTGATGGTGTTAAATTGACTCCTGAGCAGTTTCGTGTTTCTAATGAAGATTTGGAAAAAGCTTACACCGAAATCAGTAAAAACCTTCTGAAATCAATTCAACAGGCAATTGAAAATGTAAGGAAGTATCAAACCGAAATCTTCATCGGCAATTTCAAACATCCGGGAATCAAATACACTCCTATTAGGCGTGTTGGTATTTGTGTGCCAGGCGCCTCGGCACCACTGCCATCTACTGTGATAATGTGTGCAGTTCCTGCTCAGGTTGCAGGTGTTAAGGAAATTGTTGTAGTGTCGCCGCCAAGATATGAGGGTAGCATCCATCCAGTAACTTTAGCGGTTTGTCATGAACTGGGAATTGATGAAGTTTATCGTATCGGTGGAGCCCAAGCAGTGATGGCTTTGGCGCGAGGAACGAAAACAATACGAAATGTGGATAAGATAGTTGGGCCAGGGAACGCCTGGGTTCAGAACGCAAAGAAGAAGGTTCTTGGGCTTGTCGGCATTGATTCTATAGCCGGACCAAGCGAGGTCCTAATAATAGCAAACGAAAAAGCAAATCCTGCTTGGATTGCTGCGGATATGTTAAGTCAGGCAGAACATGCGCCGGGCAGTGCGGTTGTATTTACTGATTCTCAAGAGTTAGCTAACGAGGTCCTCGCAGAACTTAAAAAACAGGTAAAGCAATTAGACCGTGTAGAAAAAATAATAAAGTGTCTTGAGAACTTTGGTGGCATTGTTGTATTTGACGATATGGAAGATGTAATTGACTACGCGAATGTTTTTGCAGCAGAACACTTACAAATCCAGTGTGGAAATGAGAGCAGAAAAATTGCTGACCAGATTAGAAACGCAGGGGCGATATTTATCGGTGATTATAGCCCGGTAGCAGTTGGAGATTACTGGGCCGGCCCGAGCCACACGTTACCAACGGGTACTAGTGCAAGATTCTTTAGTGCTTTAAGCGCCAACGATTTTATCAAGTCAACGAGTATTATCGAATACGACCAAAAGAAGTTAGCTGAAAGTGCGGAGGATATTATTCGGTTGGCTGAGGTTGAAGGGCTGGACGCCCACGCAAAAAGTATAAAAATCCGACAGAGCCCACAGAAAAATGACTCTTAACTCAGAAGTTACACTTCCCAGTTGAGTTTTTCCTGATACCGCCAGTAGAACCGTCCCAACAGATGAGCCACTACCAGCAAAATGTACATCACGAGGTAACCCGAAACAAAAGCTGCCAATTTGCCGGATAGCATCCTGGGTAAAGCTATAAAAGTCGTCGCGACCGCCCCTAAAATTAGAATAAGTCCACAGTATGTGAAAAAAGTGCTGAAGATTGAGCCGAGGAGCAAAAGAGGATTAAGACCGCGTATAGAATCAAATAGAGTAACGGCTAATAAACCCATCGGCAGAAAAAATACGGCGTAAGCCAATAAAGACCAGAAGATTGCATCAATTCTATGAGTCTTGACATAATAATAACCCATCGGCCCCGCGAAGATGAGCAGGCACACGAGTAAACGGAACAATTGCAGCAACAAATCACCCAAACCAGGTGTGTTAGCGAAAGTTTCAGGCGCCCGGATTCCGCCTTCGGCACTATCACGAACACACTCGGCAACGTACCATAAGAAGTACAAGCTAATGACGATATTTATAAAGAAACCCGGGACCAATACAAAAAGACCGAAGGGGCCCAGTAAACCTACCGCGATATTAATCAGCAATGGTATTGAGATTATAATTCCGAGGGTTATCAGGCATGGTATGCTTATCGGATAGAGAAATATATCGATAACCCAGGGCAGTTTGCGCTCGGCCGGAGACTCCGTGTCATCCGGCGGCTCTTCTTCGAGTTCCTGTTCGTATTTGGTGGATTGTTCGGGGATGCTGGATAGACCGATTGGTCCGTCTTGAATTCTGTCTTTTTCTATGGCATCCAGGAGGGTTAAGTTATCAGTGGAGCCCTTTGAGCTGACCGCGGGAACTCCCGAATCACTTTGCTCTGTGAGGGAGCTTGTGGCCTGTATTTCCGGCACGACAATTATATTCTTGCATTTTGGGCACTTGCCTTTTTTGCCGGCACGGATTTCAGGGACGCTGAACTTCTGACCACAGTTTTTGCAGTTAAACTTAATCATAAAATCTGTTGTTCAATCGTCTTTTCGGTACGTTAGACTTCCCAGTTGAGTTTTTCCTTATACTTACAGTAAAACCTGCCCAGAATGTGAGCCCCTGTCATTGCTAAGTAAATAAAACCGGTCGACCTCAAGGCGTATCTTGAGCTAAAGATGGCACTTGTAACCTGCGATAGATAGAGCAAAAGGGGTTCCAAGCCTTTTGATTGTGGTGGCTGTGGTATAACTATGCTGAGCACCGTAAAAAAACCGGCAAAGAAAATTACTACCGGAAAGTATGCGGGAAAAGTTTTAATTACTGATTTGATAATTAACATCGGCTTTAACCCGCTGATTGAATCATTTAGAAAACCTGCTAAAAGCGCCATAGGAAAAAATAAAAGCCCTGCTGAGGTGAGCAGCCAATAGAGAAGGTCTGTTTTTCTTGTGAAGATATAATAAACAGCCGCAGGCCAAAAGCAAACGACGATACAGGCCAAAAAAATACCAGCACATTCGATTGGCTCTTCTTTTGCCGGTGATGGCTGGAGATTTATATCAGGTGCGCGTAGTCCGCCTTTTGTGCTGTCAATTATACACCAGGATAAGTAATACAGCACGTAGCCGACAAAAAGCACGTAAAGTATTGCGAGTATAAGCTCACTAACCGGATAAATTTGTTGCAAAAGGAGTTGGTATGCCACACTGATCAAAATTGGAACGCACAAAAATATTACTAAGTGAATGAGACCCGAAATGCTTAAGGGGTATAAGAGTATATCAATAAGCCACGGCAGCTTACGCTGGGCGGCGGGTTCGGTTTTTTCTGCGGATTCTTCTTCAAGCTCCTGCTCATATTCAGCGGTTTTCTCAGGGATGTCAGTTTGGCTGAGGGGAAGGTCTTGAATTTTATCTTTTTGTGGCATAACCAGAAGGATTGAATCGTAAGTGGAACTCTTTGGGCTGGTTTTTGTATCCTCGGAATTACTTTGCTTTGTGACGGAGCTTGTAGTTTGTATTTTTGGCACAACAATTATATTCTTGCATTTCGGGCATTTACATTTTTTGCCGGCGTGGATTTGGGGGACGCTGAATTTCCGGCCGCAGTTTTTGCACCGAAACTTAATTGTCGAATCCGCCTTATCCATTTTTTAAGCCTCCCTTTTCAGGCCCTGCATTTGGTGGTGTTATAAAAATGCTCTATTGAATAAGACGCCTTACGGCCGATTTTATTCAATCCGAATTAGCTGCGACTACTTTTCAGCCTGCAAGTCCCAATCGAATTTTTCCTGATACCGCCAGTAGAACCGTCCCAAAAGATGAGCACCTATCAATGCTAAATAGGTAACGACAGAACGAATGATAAAAGTCCAAAGCCGCGATTCCTGCACTTCCGTGTAGAGCATACCGATTAACACAACCGGTGTAACAAATAATAAAACAAGCCCGCAGTATGGGAAAAAGGTGCTGGATATTGAGCGTACGAGCAGACGAGGGTTAAGGCCGATAGCCGAGTCGAACATAATAACGGCCAACAACCCCATCGGAAAAGAGAAGACCGCGAAGATTAGTAACAGCCAGAAAATTACGTCGGCTCTCCCGGCGTACAGCATGTAAAGAACAAACGGCGTAAAGAAAATCGCAAGACAACCAATTACATTCACCGTCTGCCAGAACATACCCATAAAACCTGGAGTCGAACCTAATCCCTCAGGCGCTCGCACACCACCATCGGCACTATCGCGGACGCATTCGGTAAAATACCAATATATATAAAGGATAATAACGATATGAATAACCATAGTGACAAGGCCGAAAAGACAGGAAAGCTGGATAGGAAGAATCGTCCATAGAATATTGATTAACAGCGGTACTCCGATGAAAATCGCAAGATTCTTCAAGCCCGGTACGCTGAACGGATATAGAAATATGTCTATGAGCCACGGCAGCCTGCGTTCATCAAAGGGTTCGGTTTCTGCCTGCGATTCTTCTCCAGGTTCCTGCTCGTGTACACCAGTTTCCTCAGAGATACTGGTTTGGCCTCTTTGAAAAGTGGAAAGTTTTTCTTTCTCCGAGATATTCAAAAGAGTTAAATCATAGTCGGAGTCTTTGGAGGTGGTTTTTATTTGCTCGGAACCATTTTGATTTGGTGTGGTCACTTTGGGCAGGGCTTTGGGGATGAGGATTATATAATAGCATTTAGGGCATCGAATATTTTTACCCGCGTAGCTTTCGGAGACGGTGGATTTATAGCCGCAGTTGTCGCAGTAAAACCTGATAAAAGGATCCGCCTCACCCACTTTCAGTCCTGCCTGAATATTTTGCGGTTTTGCCGTATAAAAAAATATATTTAGCCCCCAGTTTCACTGGGGGTTATTTAGCTGGCCTGCAAAAATCATAATTGTCAGGATACTAATTTTTCTTTTATCAGCTCTGCGGCTTTTTTAAGGGCGTCGTTGATTTTCTTTGGATTCTTTCCGCCGGCCTGTGCCATTTGAGGTCGGCCTCCACCACCACCGTCAATTATCGGTGCGATTGCCTTGACGATGTCGCCGGCCTTTAGACCCTTCTTAATGAGGTCGTCAGTCATACCCGCCAGCAGTGTCGCCATTTCGTCGTCCTCAAAGCCCAAAACGATAGCGGCGGATTTTGCCTTCTTCTTGAGCATATCAATGGCTTCCCGCGCCTGCTCGATACGTGTGTTCTGCAGTCGGCCGATGATTATGGAGGTCTCGCCGATTTTTTCACATTTTTGGAGAAGCTGTTTTGCCTCGGCCATAACGTCGGAGCCGGATGCCTTGGCCGCGCTCCTGAGCTCCTTGGAGAGCTTTTTATTGTCCTTTATCAACTGGCCTACCCTCTCAACAATCGCTTCCGAGGGTACCTTCAGCATCGCTGAAAGCTCATCGACGATGTCACTTGCCTTTTCGAGACAGGCATTAAGGCCGGTGCCGGTCAGTGCGGTAATCCTGCGGACACCGGCGGAAATGCTCTCTTCTTTGATTATCTTAAAGCCGCCTATTTGTCCCGTATTATCGCAGTGCGTCCCCCCGCAGAATTCTCGCGAAAAAGCTTCTTCAAGCAGTCTTTCGTTTGCTGCACCAATAGCCACCACCCGAACCTCATTTCCATACTTTTCGCCGAATAGTGCCATAGCCCCCAGTTTTTCCGCCTCCGCCCTTGGCATCACCACACAGGTTAGCGGCAGGTCGGCAGCTATTTTTTCTCTGACCAAATCCTCAACCTTTTTGAATTCCTTGGCGGTGAGTGCTTTGGGGTATGTAAAGTCAAATCTTAAATAGTCCGGGCCGACGTAACTGCCCTGCTGTGCAACTGATTTACCGAGCACCTGCTGCAGCGCCCACTGGAGCAGGTGGGTGGCGGTGTGGTTTTTCTTTGTCGCAGCTCGGTCCTTGCTGACTATTGCCTTTACGTTTTGGCCTATACTGAAAGAACCTTCGACAACCTTGCCTTGATGAATGATACAGTTGGCTATTTTTGAGGTGTCTTCGACTACAAATTTAGCGTTTTCCGATTTTATAATTCCACAGTCACCGACCTGGCCACCTGCTTCAGAATAGAAGCAGGTTCTGTCAAGAATAATCCCAACCTCGGCGCCGGTCTGGATTTGTCCCTGGTCATTGAAACCTTCCTCGTCTATCCAGCCGATTAGTTTGCTGTCACAGCTATCGGTACCATATTTATTGGCATCTTCTGTTACCGGCAGCTCGGTGTCGGCAAAGGCTGACACAAGTGAACCATTTTTTTGAGCCGCCCTTGCCCGCTGACGTTGGGCTTCCATTAGTTCGTCAAATTTTGCAGTATCGACCTTAAGGCTGCGCTCCTGGGCCATAAGCTCAGTCAAATCAAGCGGAAAGCCGTATGTATCATAAAGCCGGAAAGCATCTTCGCCGTTGATAATCTTGTTTATTGATTTTTGCGCCCGCCCGGCGGCGGCGTTGAAGATTTCGATGCCTCTGTCAAGCGTTCTGCCGAAGCCGGCCTCTTCGGATTCGATTACCGTTGAGACGTAGTCCGCCCTTTCCCGTATCTCGCCGAACGCATCGCCCAGACAATCGACAACTACCGGCACGAGCTTGTAAATAAACGGCTCGTGCATCCCCAGCTCTCTGCCGAACCTCGAAGCCCGGCGAAGTATTCGGCGAATCACGTATCCGCGGCCTTCGTTGGATGGAATCGCTCCATCGGTTATCGCAAAGACAAGTGAGCGAATGTGGTCGGCTATTACCCTGAAGGCATTGTCGGTTTTGTTGCCGAGCTTCGACGTATATTTGTGGCCGGTGATGTCACTTGTGCGGTCGATTATCGGCATAAATAAATCGGTATCGTAGTTGCTCTTTTTGTTCTGCATTACCGCTGCGATTCTTTCCAGACCTGCACCGGTGTCAACATATTTGGCTGAAAGCGGCACCATTTTGCCGTCGCCCAGACGATTGAACTGTATGAAGACAAGGTTCCATAGCTCGATGTATCTTGCGCAGCCGGCGTTGACCCGGCATTTGTGGCCCGGGACATTTTTCATATCGCACATATCGGGGCCGAGGTCGATATGTATCTCACTGCACGGCCCGCAGGGGCCGGTCTCCCCCATTTCCCAGAAGTTATCTTTTTTACCGTAAGAAAGGACCCTGTCGGCGGGTATGGGAGTTACTTTGGTCCATAAGTTTGCGGCCTCTTCATCTTCCGGCAGCCCCTCGGCATAGTCGCCACCAAAAACCGTCGCCCACAATCGGTCCGGCTCGATGCCCCAGACGTCCGTAAGGAGCTCCCAGGCCCATTGGATTGCCTCGGCCTTGAAGTAATCATCGAACGACCAGTTGCCTAACATTTCAAAAAATGTGTGGTGGTAGGTGTCTTTGCCGACTTCTTCAAGGTCGTTGTGTTTACCGCTGACCCGCAGGCATTTTTGACTGTTCGCCACACGCCGATAATCGGGAGGGGTTAGTCCGAGGAAGATGTCCTTGAACTGATTCATTCCCGCATTGGCAAAAAGCAGGGTCTCGTCACCGATGGGAACTATGGGTGAGCTGGGGACGAATTCGTGGTCTTTGCTTTTGAAAAAATCTATAAAGTCTTTTCTTATTTGCTTTGCAGTCGACATAGTATTTCGTTTAGTCTTTCGAGAGTCACTTAGCAGTTATTTTTCGATAAACGGCCATTCCCAAGCTCGTCCTTCGACTCCGCTCAGGACTCGCTTGAGGCTGCCACGCATTCTTGATCAATTTTATTGGGTGGCACCTCAAAGCCGAAGGCTTTGGGGATGGTTTCTCCCTGGCTAAACACGTACCCGCGAAAGCAGGGACAATCATCAATCATCAATTGTCAGGCCTTTGGCATCGAGGATTTTGTTTTTTATCTCCTCGCATAAATCCTTGTTTTCGATGAGGAGTTTTTTGGCGTTTTCTCTGCCCTGTCCGAGTCGCATACTGCCGTAGTTTAGCCAGGCGCCGCTTTTTTCGACAACATCACAGTTAGTGGCCAGGTCGAGCAAATCGCCCTCGTAGCTGATTCCGCTGTCGAACATGATATCGAACTCCGCGTCGCGGAAGGGTGGTGCGATCTTGTTCTTTACCACCCTGGCCCTGACCCTTGAGCCGATGGCGCCGGTACTGTCCTTTATGGTTGTTATTCGTCGCAGGTCGATTCGGACGGATGTGTAAAATTTCAGCGCCCTTCCGCCGGGTGTGGTTTCCGGGTTGCCGAACATAACACCGATTTTCATACGAATTTGGTTTATAAAGATAAGGGCGGTTTTGCTCTTGCCAATGATACTGGTGAGCTTTCGCATCGCCTGGCTCATTAACCTTGCCTGCCGTCCCACGTGCACGTCGCCCATGTCGCCTTCAATTTCTGCCTTCGGTGTCAGTGCGGCGACTGAGTCAACAACTATGACATCGACGGAATTCGAGCTTATTAACATCTCGGTGATATCAAGTGCCTGCTCTCCGGTGTCGGGCTGGCTGACCAGCAGGCTGCTGACATCGACACCGAGTCTTTTGGCCCAGGTCGTATCAAGGGCGTGTTCGGCATCGATGAACGCAGCCACGCCGCCTGCCCGCTGGGCGTTGGCAATGACGTGAAGCGCCAGTGTCGTTTTACCGGACGACTCCGGGCCGAACAATTCAGCAACCCTGCCGCGCGGGATGCCCGCACCGCCGAGAGCTAAATCCAGTGACAATGAGCCGGTGGGTATGCCCTCAATCCTGGCGTATAGGTGCTCGTCCATTTGCATAATAGCGCCCTGGCCGTATTGCTTTTCTATCTGTGCAATCACGCGCTGCAGAGCGGTTTCTTTGCCGGTCGCCAGGGGGTTCAAACGCTCTATCTTGCCTTTGGATGTTGCCTGAGTTCTTTTTGTCTTTGCCATTTTTCTTTTCTCCTGTTTCGTATCTCGCTTCTGACTTTATGTTCTTTGCATTTTTTTATTGCAGCTTGTAATTTCCTAACACAGTATAAACAGGGCCTTTCGGTGTTAGCTGGCTTTGATAAACAGAGACCGAATCAGCCCAGATAGTCCCGAGCTTAAAATCTTTGTATCCTTCCGTCATTTGCGCCAGTTTAACACCTGCCTTTGAGTTTCTCACCCTGCAAAGGGTCAGATGTCCTGAAAATTTTCTTGTTTCCCTGGGCCAGCCGGCCGAGGCCAATTGCTCCTCAAGGTCGCTTTGTAATTGTAGCAGATTATCGCTGTTCTGTCCTGTGCCAATCCATAAAACTCTGGCGCTTCTACCGCCGAAATGGCCGACCGTTTCCAAGGCCAGCTCGAAGTTCTCGTGTCGGCTCGCGACCTCTTTGGTTATGTTACAGACATCGACGGCCTCTTGGTCTTTAATCTCGCCTAAGAATTTCAATGTCAGATGTATATTATCAGGATTTACCCATTTGACATCGCTTTTTTTAATATCGACTTTGCTCTGCAGCTCGTTTTGCAGACCGCCTAAGGCCTTTCTGATTTGTTCATCGAGGTCTATTGCTATAAATACTCTCATTTTTTTACCGGTTAAAATTGTGTTAACTTTCGCAGCGTTTCAAGTCTGCTGTCAATATCAGACCTGTCTATGGAATTTAATCCCTTCAGCGAAAAATCGGCAATGGTAAAGGAGGCGACTACTGTACCGTAGGCGACCGCGGCCTTCAACGTCTCAAAATCTGTTTTGCCGCTTTGTGCCAGATGACCCATGAACCCGCCTGCGAAGCTGTCGCCGGCACCTGTCGGGTCTTTGACGTCGGTGGCAGGATAGGCCGGCAGAACAAACTTGTCACCGTCAGCGCTGCACAGTATTGAGCCGGATTCACCTTTTTTGATAACAACGACACCCGGCCCCATATCCAGAATTTTTTCTCCTGCTCTTATCAGGTTGTGTTCGTTTGCCAACATCCTTGCTTCGTCTTCGTTGATTATCAGGCAGTCGGTTTTTTTCAGCAGCGATTTTAAGTCGTCGAGGTGGTCTTCAATCCAGCAGTTCATCGTATCAGCCGCTACGAAGGCCGGTCTCTGTACTTGTTCGAGCAATTGATGCTGAAGTCTGGGTGCTGTGTTTGCAAGAAATACGAATTTGCTGTCCCTGAACGAGTCGGGCACCCTCGGCGGTGCTTCGGCAAGGATATTTAATTCCAGGCGGTCCGTTGTCCTGTTGTCCATATTTTCGTGATAGGTGCCGGCCCAGCGAAATGTTTTGCTCTGCGGTCTTACTTCCAGGCCCGTCAGGTCAACATCTCTGCCGGCGAAAACCTCCGCCAAATCAAACGGGCAGTCCGGGCCGATAACGCCTACAAGCCGGACCGGCGTAAAGAAACTCGCTGCCATGCTAAAATATACAGCCGCTCCGCCGAGACAGTTCTCGCTTACACCATAAGGCGTTTTAACTGTATCAATTGCTACCGAGCCGGTTACTAATAATGACATTCCTGTATTTTTTCTCCTTCAGTTTTCCGCTGCAAATTTTTTCAAAGTGGTATCTATTCTGGCCAGGGTGTCTTCTTTGCCCAACATTTGAACTGACTCGAAGATTGGCAAACTCACCGTGGTTCCGCAAATGGCCACGCGCAGCGGCTGAGCGACTTTGCCTAAGCCGACCAGTTTTTCCTCTGCCAAGCAGCGCAGCATATCTTCAATCGCCTGCTCTGTAAATTCGTCTATCGCGGCGAGTTTGTCACGCACGATTGCCAGCACCGCCAGACCGTCGTTTTTCAGAAGAACTTTTTTGACTGCTTTGTTGTCATATTGAATTTCGTTGTTGTTCAAAAAGAGAAATCTGCTCTTGCGTTCAATGTCGGCTAAGGTGCGCGCCCCTTCGCAAAGCTTTATGATTTTCAAAAGTTTTTCATCATCACCGGAATTTACCGGAGATTTGATGGCTTTTAAATAGGCTCTGAAATGCTGTAGTAATTTTTCCGGGGATGTCATTTTTATATGTTCGGTGTTGAAAGCCAGCAGTTTGCTGCGGTCGAACAGGCTGTTGGATTTTGTCAAGCGCGAGAGGTCGAAAGCATCGATTAGTTCATTGACCGGCATAATCTCGCGATTGTCACCGGGATTCCAGCCCAAAAGTGCAAGGAAATTCACCATCGTTTCGGGCAGGTAGCCGCTCTTGAAGAAATCAACAATATTAATTTCCGGCAGGGCGACACCAAGGTATTCCGCCATCGCATCGATGGCGGGCATATCGGGCGTAGTTTTACCCTTAATAAAAGAATCGAGCTGTTCAGATGTAATGCTGCCGGCCTCGGCCAGTTTTACCAGGTCAATATCTTGCCTGACCCATATGGCCGTTCGTAGGTCCTTCGGACGCTCGCGCTTGGAGAGTTTTCCGCCAGTATCGCTGACGGTTACGGACATATGGGCATACTTCGGCAGAGGAATTTCGGGGAATAATGCCTGCCATAATGCCTGTTGGCTTGGTGTGTTCATCAGGTGTTCCTGGCCGCGAATAACGTGAGTAATCTTCATTAGATAGTCATCGACTACGCAGGCGAAGTTGTATGTTGGAAAGCCATCGCTTTTTTGTATGATAAAATCGCCTATCTCACTGGTAGCAAAGGTCACTTTCCCACGCACCTGGTCTTCAATCACAATCGAAGGAGGTAACAGTTTTAACTGGAGTGTGAGAGTTTCGGGATGAACTACTTGGTCTTGCTGTGGGATAGCAAAACGCACGGTCACTGGCAGTCCTTGGGCTTTTGCTTTTTTAACATCGCTTTCGTCAGGAAAATCTTTGGGGCGGGAATAGATAAAGCCCTTCTTTTGAGCGCGAAATTCATCAAGCTCTTCGGAGGTATCGAAGCAGTAATAGGCCTTTTGTTCATCGAGCAGTTTCTTTATGTGTTTATCGTAGATGTCCATTCGCTGAGATTGCAGGTAAGGCCCATTGGGTCCGCCGACTTCGGGGCCTTCGTCCCACTGGATGCCGAGCCAGCGCAGGTCGTCCATAACCTGCTGCGTGGCGGTCGGTGTATTTCGTTTCTGGTCGGTATCTTCGATACGGAGAATGAATGTTCCGCCCTTTCGCCTGGCCCAGAGCCAGTTAAAAAGAGCTGTGCGCGCTCCTCCGATGTGCAGATAACCCGTCGGCGATGGGGCAAAACGTGTTACAACCATTACAATCCTCGTTAATTCGGGAAAATACGTAAAAAATAAGGATAAGTTATCGCGGAACTGTTGTCAAGGATGAGTCCACGGCATTAGTAGATTTGTATATCCAACAGGCAAAATTGACAAATATATGCCCTGTCAATTTCGTCTTAAAGTCATATTTTAGCTGTCTTGGATAACCTTAATCTGCTAAAATATGGTATTGATAACAGGGAGATTTGTTATGAATAAGCAGTTTGTTCTGACACAGCTTAGAGACTGTATGGAAGAGATACGACAGCGTTTTTCGGTCAAGAAGCTTTCTATCTTTGGGTCGGTGGCTCGGGGTGAGGCGAGCGACAGCAGCGACGTGGACGTGCTGGTGGTATTCGACCGGACAGCGAATTTCGATATCTTTATGGATTTGAAATTCTACCTGGAAGAGCTGCTTGGAATGGGTGTTGACCTGGTAACTGACAAGGCGCTTCGCCCGCAGATTCGCCGGGCAATTGAGCAGGAGATGGTCGATGTCGCGTGACGAAACCCAAGCTCGTCAGCGCCGTTGGATGGTTTTGTGGGGAAATCCAATTTCTAAGAGAGGTTCAAATAGATGTGGCCGCGAATCGGACCGCTCCCGACTTTTGGCATTCTGTATAGCATTAGTATTCTGAGCCATTTTCTCGTCGGCTATTTGATAGCCAGACGTCTAAGGCTTCGGCATCGTGTTTGGCTCGTTGTCGGTATCTGCTATATGGTGGGTATGACCGTCGGGGCAAAGGCGCTATACGACATTCAGCACGCGCAATTTGACTTCCGGGCACTATTCAGCACCGGTCACTATATGCAAGGAGGATTATGGGGCGGGCTGCTGGCGTATTTTGTTCTGGCTGTGCCGTTGGTTTTGGTGTTAGCCAAACACAGATGGGCAGCGCTTGACTTAGTTGTGTTATTGATTCCCATCCCCTGGGTTTTTGTTAAGCTGGGATGTCTGTTCAACGGCTGCTGCTATGGCACAAAATGTTCTATGCCCTGGGCGATTACATTCCCTGAAGGGGCTGCGGGCGCACCGGCGGGCATACCGTTGCACCCGACGCAGATTTACGAAATCCTGGTTGTTCTGTGTATTCTTATAGTTTTCAAAGCACTGAAATACGAGAAGTGGCGGGGAACAATGCTGCTATGGTTCCTGGCTCTCTACGGTCTGGGACGGGCAACCTCCGAATTCTTCCGGGGAGATTTTGACCACCATCTTTACATTGGCAGCCTTACTTTGTCACAGTTTGTCTGCTTCTTTGCAGCCGGCGTCTCGATTATCCTGCTCTTCCTCTGCCGCAGCCTCTATGCTCCTGCTCGTCGAAAGTACGATTTAGCTATCCCGATAGTTTTTTTCTTTGTGTGCACCTGAATTTATGCCTGAATGTCGGGTAGTCGCTGCATTGTTTGGAGTATGTGTTTAGCCATTGTTGATTTTTTGTGGCACGGCCATCTTGGCCGTGTTTTCACGGGCTGGAAGCCCGTGCCACGTCGAAAAAGTGCTGATTCATTTGTCTGGCTAAACACACACTGTTTCCAACGACATACTGGACGGCGTAATAACTATGTGCTAAATTGTCGTTGCTTATGATGTCGATGAATTGAACCGGTCTAAAGCTAAAAAGGATGATAAACAGTGGATAAGCCGAATAGTAAAAAGGCTGATAATACTAATGGCGGTGAAACAGCAGCCAGACTCGATTTTATTCGTCAGATTGTGGCCGAGGACATAAAGACCAATAAATGGGACGGTCGGGTTGTAACGCGATTTCCGCCGGAGCCGAACGGGTATCTGCATATCGGACACGCCAAGAGTATATGCCTGAATTTCGGTATCGCAGCGGAGAATAAAGGCGGTGTTTGCCATCTGCGGTTCGACGATACCAACCCAATCAAGGAAGAGCAGGAATATATTGATTCAATCATTGAGGACGTTCGCTGGTTAGGCTGGGATTGGGGCGAGCATTTGTATTACGGCTCGGACTACTTCGAGCAGATGTACGAATATGCCGTGCAGCTTATAAAAAAGGGCAAGGCATACGTCTGTGACCTGACGGCCGAGCAGACAAGAGAGTTTCGCGGTACACTGACAGAGCCGGGAAAGGATAGTCCGTATCGCAACCGTTCTGTCGAGGAGAACCTTGACCTGTTTGAGCGGATGAAGGCAGGCGAATTCCCGGACGGCTCGCGCACCTTGCGGGCGAAAATCGATATGTCGCATCCCAACCTTAACATGCGCGACCCGGTTATGTACAGAATCCTGCACGCGGCGCATCCTCGCACGGGCGATAAATGGTGCATCTATCCGATGTATGACTGGGCCCACGGGCTTGAAGATTCCGTTGAAAAGATTACGCATTCTATCTGTACGCTGGAATTCGAGAACCATCGTCCGTTGTACGACTGGTTCCTTGATGAGCTGGATGTTTATCATCCACAGCAGATAGAGTTCGCCCGGCTCAATCTGACCTATACCGTGATGAGCAAGCGCAAGCTGCTGCAACTTGTGCAGCAAGGCCACGTCAGCGGCTGGGACGACCCGCGAATGCCGACCATCTCCGGCCTGCGCCGACGCGGCTACTCGCCGGAGGCCATCTGGGAATTATGCAGGCGAATCGGAGTCAACAAGTTCAATAGCACTGTTGATATCGCACTGCTGGAGCATTGTCTGCGGGAGGATTTAAACAAGACCTCGCCACGCGTAATGGTTGTGCTTCGCCCGCTCAAGGTGATTATAGATAACTATCCCGAGGGCCAGGTCGAAGAGCTTGAGGCGATTAATAATCCGGAAGACCCAAACGCCGGTACGCGGAAGGTTCCGTTCTCACGAGAGTTGTACATCGAGCGGGAAGATTTTATGGCCGAGCCGCCAAGGAAGTTCTACCGCTTGGCCCCCGGCAGAGAGGTTCGCCTGCGATATGCGTATTTTGTTACCTGCACGGATGTGATTAAGGATGAAAATGGCGAGGTCGTCGAGTTGCACTGCACTTATGACCCGGCCACACGCGGTGGCGATGCTCCGGACGGACGCAAGGTCAAGTCAACGCTGCACTGGGTCTCAGCCGGCCACGCGCTCGAGGCCCAGGTTCGATTGTACGACCATCTCTTTACAAAGGAGAACCCGGATGATGCAGCCGAAGGCGAAGATTTCAAATCCTACCTGAATCCTGATTCGCTAAAGGTATTATCATCCTGCAAAGTCGAACCTTCCCTGGCTGATGCGAAACCCCTAAGTCGCTATCAGTTCGAAAGGCTCGGCTATTTCTGCGTCGACCCGGAAAGTTCCGATGGCAAGCTGGTATTCAATCGCACGGTATCACTGCGTGACACGTGGGCGAAGATACAGAAAGCCCAAAAGAAAGTTAAATAACTCAAATTGACCGATTGTCATTTCGAGCGAAGCGCAGCGGAGTCGAGAAATCTGTTTAATTACTTTATAAATAAATTTTAACTCCCCCCAGGGATAAGACCTTTTACTTTTACAAAGTTATCAGCCGAACAGCTCAGCAAATTTTTCTTCTATGTCAGGGTTTTCGCACAGCGTCTGGCCGATCAGGACCGCTCTTACGCCGACAGACCTTAGCTTTTCGACGTCGGCTCGTGTTTTTATTCCGCTTTCGGCGACCAGCTCGTTTTTGTCATCGATAAACTCCGCTAATCGGCTGGTCGTGTTCAAATCCACCTGCATCGTTGTCAGGTTGCGGTTGTTGATTCCGAGAACGCTGTATCCTTTTTTAGGAAAGCCAATAAGGCTGCGCACGCCTAACAGCGTATCGGCGCGGTGAACTTCCAGAAGGACCGTTAGAGTCAGCTCGGCCGCGGCTATCATCATGTCCATCAGTTCGCCGGGCTTCAGCGCTTCTGCTATCAATAATATCCCATCGGCACCGGCGGCGCGCGATTCGTACACCTGCCAGAGGTCGAGGATAAAGTCCTTTCGCAAAACAGGCAAATCCACCGCCTCGCGTATCCGGTTTATATATTCGAGTCGGCCCTGAAAATATTTTTCGTCGGTAAGAACGCTGATTGCCTCGGCGCCGCATTTCTCGTAGGTTTGCGCGATTGTCACGGGGTCGAAATCCTCGCGAATGACCCCTGCCGACGGTGAGGCCTTTTTGACCTCTGCGATAACATTTATACCACGGCTGTTGGGTCTGGTGACGGCCTTGTAGAAGTTACGGCACCTGGGCAGGGAGCGAATCTGCTCTTTGAGCTCATCGAGACTTGTCTGTGTTTGCCGGGATTGTACTTCAGCTCTTTTGTCGGCAATTATTTTATCTAATATGTTCGCCAAAGTGATTATCCTGTAAAGAAATCATAAAATCGAAATGCAAAATTGTTGTACATTGTCATTGCGAGGAGCCCTTCGGCTACGCTCAGGGTAAACTCCACGACGAAGAAATCTCAGCTATTCGTAAGTTAGAGATTGCCGCGCCCTCACTTTGTTCGGGCTCACAATGATATTTGCATTTTGATTCTTTATTATCCTGCGACTTTAACATAACCCATACGCAGCTCATTAAGGGTATTGGAAAGGACCGCTTCTTCTTCCTGGGTCAGATTGCCCTTGGTTTTTTCTTCAAGGGTCTCGAGCATATCGATATTGTATTTCGCCAGCTCCAGGTCCGGCTCTCTCTCTTTCTGTCCCTTCACATGCAGCAGACCCAGGGCGAATAATGCCTGAGTAGTGAGCATACTTACCAAGGCGGCAAAATTACCCTGTGGCATAGGGCCGCGGGCCTGCTTTTTCTCCTGGGCCTTTTCCTTTTCGGCTTCTTCCTGTGCGGCTAATATTTCCTTCTCTTTTTGCGCCTCAGCCTTCCAATCCTCATCGACTATGATTTTTTTCTCTTTTTTCTTTTCTTCTTCAGCCATAATCAGCATCCTTTGAATATTCTGTTATCTGCGATATTTTCTCATACTCCTGTCGACGTCGCGTTTTTGGTCGCGTTCGGTAATTGCTTTTCTTTTGTCGTATTGTCTTTTACCTCTGGCCAAAGCCAGCTCTATTTTTGCCAGCCCTCTGTCGTTGAAATAAATCCGCAGCGGCACGAGGGTAAAGCCGCGCTGTTCGAGCTTTGTTCTTATCCTGTGGATTTCGGCCTTGTGCAGCAACAGTTTTCTTTTTCTGGTCGGCTCGTGCTGCCAGGCACCGGCCTGTTGGTATTGGGCGATAGTTGCGCCGACGAGCCAGCACTCACCACCGTCAATCCTTGCATACGAACCGGCAAGATCCGCCGTTGCTTCGCGCAGCGATTTAACCTCGGTGCCTAACAGTCCAAGACCGGCCTCGAACTTCTCGATCAGCTCGAAGTTTCTGTAAGCCTTTTTATTGACCGCCACCGGACCCTGTTTATTCTTGTCCTTGCGAGATTTTGCTGCCATTTGAAATATGATAGCGACAAAACGCAGTTTTTGCAAGAATCGGGTACCTATATCAGAAATCAGAGGCCGAAAGACAGAAGCCAGAAATCAGTATCGGTCAGTGTCGGTCAGTGTCATAGTCAGTGTTATAAAAAAGCGGCCTTATGCGATTGTGCATAAGGCCGCCTGTAAACAACCGAAGCAAGAATAATCTTTACGCTTTCCGGCTGTCAAACAATACGCTGTTCTTTGAACAGACGCATTGAGACGCCGTATTAGAAGTCGCGCACGACTACTCCATCTTTGCCTACCATGTACTGGTCTGAGCCGCTGACCTTCAGGTTATAGACCTTGCCGACGAATGGTATTGACCTGGTTACAACGCTCTTGATAGTAACTGTGCCGTTTAGTGATTTCAGGTTCATGCCACTTTCCAGATTCTGGGCGGCTACCCATTGTCCGGAATCAAGCATGAAGCAGTGTGCATCCACGACGCTGATGCTGTTTCCGTTTTCGAGCGTTATATCGCGGCATTCGAAGCTTCCCTCGTGCTCTTCGAGCTTCTCTAAGCTCGTTGCTGCAAGACAGCCGACTGCCTGGCTTGCGACGGCTTCCGAGATTTTTACGAGTGCTCCGTTTACCCATACAGGTGTATCAGCAAGGAAGCATCCCCTGCCCTTTGGTGGGGGCGCAGCTCCACCTTCGCCGTCGTTTACCAGGAACGAATCCAGCCTGTCCCCGGGCTCACTTGCGCCGGGCATGGGCAAGCCGCCTCGTCGAATATCTCCGCCGTCCCAGAAGGTGTAAATATTATCGTCATTGACGGCGCAGAACGGCTGTTTCATGAAGCTCACGTGGCTGTCCATAAACAATACGTTTTGTCCATCTTCCTGGTGGGCAATGGCGTTTCCAATTTGGATTATTTCTTTGCCACCGTCAGGATTGAAGCCGGACCACATGTCAATCTTGCCCTGGGCTTCTGCAGCAGGAGAGTTTATGAATGGGTTCCGGTCGGCTGCAATCGCCATACCGGGCTCACTTGATGTCGTCAGAGCATACAGGCCAAAAGGCATATGGTAAGAGTAGCTGCAATGCTCTATTGGCTCTAGCCCGAAGTCCCAGAGGTCAATAAGCTCCCTGTCGCCTGCGCCGTCGTCGGAGGGCTTAAATTCGTTGGTCCCGGAATCACCCTTGCAGATAAAGGACTTAGGCGTTACTTCGGCATACTTGACCAGAAGATAGAAACTCGACGTAATTGTGGCCATGCCGCCGCTGCCGTCTGCGCTTAAGCCGTAAGCAGTGAATCGGTTGTCGGCCAGCCACATGGGTACTTGACCGGACCACACGCTGTTTCTGCCGCCGGCACGAGGCATTTCATCGTCGTAATCATTGCTGTAGATAAGCATTGCCTTGCCGATACCGGACAAGTTCGTCCCGCAGACCATTCTAAAGGCAATCTGCCTTACTCTGGCCAGCGCCGGCATCAGAATGCCCATCAGCAGCGCTATGATCGCGATCACGACCAACAGCTCAACTAATGTAAAACCTTTCTTTTTCCTCATTTTTGTTCTCCTTTTAAAATTTTGAGATTCGCGAATTCGACCGTTTTTAAGTACGCTTCGGTTTACATTTTGATATATAAATGCTTACTGTCGCATAAATGCCAGACACTAAACACTCTTTCCTTTTGCGAATCTCCTTGACTTAATATTTTTACTTAAAAACGGTCAGTCCAACCTTGCAAAACCAGTCTTGCCAACATGGTTTTTTGCCCAACTTTACATACTTTTAGCATAGCTGTCGATTCGATGTTTTAAGCCAAACCGCAAAATGCCCTTTTCCGGCAGGGGGGCCTTATGATATGAAAATTCGACTAAATTATGATGACGGTTTAAATTATAATAACAATACACTTTTCAAACCTACCTGCCTCAATTACAATCCTAACACAGGGTGGCTTTCCTGTCAAATAAATTTTGGGGATTTTCCCCCAAGTTTCTTGAAATTTTTTACAATTTGCGTAATATCCTTGTTTTCAGCTTTTAATCGTGGATATGGGTACTCAAAAAAATTACGAAGACATAAAAAAACTGCTTAAAGAGCACCGCCAGAGCCATCTTTTAGCATTTTGGGACTGTTTGAATACGGCTCAAAAGCGGAATTTGCTTGCACAAATCCGGCAGTTGGACCTTGCGGAAATAGACAATTGGGTGGTTGATTGCATCAAAAAGACTGCCCCTGCTGCGATAAGCACTGATTTGGTTCCTGCTTCGTCCTACAGTTCTGAGCCGGCAGACCCACAGCAGCAGCATAAGTATGCCAAAGCCGTCGAATGGGGTAGAGAGTTGATACGGCAGAGCAAGGTTGCTGCCTTCGTCGTCGCAGGAGGCCAGGGAACCAGGCTCGGATTCGACGGCCCAAAGGGAAATTTTCCCATCAGCCCTGTCAAAAACAAAACGCTGTTTCAAATCTTTGCCGAGTCTATCACAGCGGCTTGGCAAAAGTACCACGCCGTTTGCCCCTGGTATATTATGACCAGCCCTTTGAACCACGACGAGACCATAGATATTTTTCGCTCCAATGACTATTACGGCCTGGATGATAAAAACGTTTTTATATTTCAGCAGGGCACATTACCCGATTTCAGCTCCGCCGGCGAGATACTGCTGGCCGACAAAGACAGACTGAGCTGCTCACCCGACGGACACGGGGGAAGCCTTAAGGCACTTTACCAGAGCGGTGCCCTCGAAGATATGAAAAGTCGCGGCGTTGAATTTGTCAGCTATTTCCAGGTTGACAACCCCCTGATAAATATTTTCGACCCGCTCTTTATCGGCCTGCACGCTCTCGATAAGGCCGAAATGTCCTCAAAGGCTCTTATTAAGACCGGGCCCTACGAAAAGGTCGGCAACTTCTGTTTGGTTGACGGCAGGGTAACTGTCATCGAATATAGCGATTTTCTTGATGAATTGGCCCAGAGACGAAAACCGGATGGCTCCCTAATCTTTGAGCTCGGCAGTATCGCTATCCACATCATCAACTGCGACTTCGTAGAAAGACTAAACGTTGGTGGTTTTTCTTTACCGCTGCATAAAGCCGTTAAAAATATTCCGCACATCGATAAGCATGGAGAACTTGTTGAACCGGCTGAGCCGAACGGTGTAAAGCTGGAGAGCTTTGTTTTTGACGCCCTGCCGTTGGCATCGAAGTCGATAATTTTGCAGACCGTCCGAAGCGAAGAATTTGCCCCGACCAAAAATGCCACCGGCGTTGACAGTGTCGAAACCACCAGGCGAATGATGATCGCCCGTGCCGCTGATTGGCTCGAATCAGCAGGCCTAACCATCCCCAAAAAACCGGATGGCTCAATTGATTGTGTCCTTGAAATCGCCCCCGGCTTCGCACTGGAAAAAGATGACATCAAGGAAAAGCTGAATCAGATACCTAAAATCAAACCGGGTGACAAAATCTATTTGGCCTGATACACCGAAGTCAGAAATCAGAAATCAGAAGTCGGAGTCTGTCTTCTGTCCTCTGTCACTTCACACTTACCTTGTGGAGAATTTGTGCACGGTTACTGACGTATATTTCTGCCCCGGCTGGAGAACCACGGACGGAAAGTCGGGTTTGTTCGGTGAATCAGGAAAGTGCTGCGTTTCCAGGCAGAATGCATAATGCTTTTTGTACACCTTGCCGCCTTTGCCGGTTAGGGTACCGTCCAGGAAGTTTCCGGTGTAGAGCTGAATACCGGGCTCGATGGTATGGATTTCCATTACGCGCCCGCTGGTTGGCTCATATACCTTTGCAGCCAGAGCCAGTGTGCCTCCACCGCTGTTGAGCACGTAATTGTGGTCGTAGCCGTTCCCGACCTCCTTAATTCTCGAACCAATGGACATCGGCAAAGTGAAATCCATCGGTGAATCTTTAACACTTCTGATTTCGCCGGTCGGTATCAGGCCTTCATCAACCGGCGTGTACTTATCGGCGTTGAGCGTAAGCTCGTGGCCAAGGATGTCACCGGTGCCCTGGCCGGCAAGATTGAAATAGCTGTGGTTCGTCAGATTGACCACAGTCGTTTTGTCCGTCTCGGCCTCATAGTTAATCTTTAGCTCATCGTCTTTTGTCAGAGTATAAGTAACGGTGCATGCCAGATTGCCCGGGTAGCCTTCTTCATCGTCCTCGCTTATATAGCTCATCTTCACCAGCGCTTCATCATCGTTGGCCCATAGGTCCTCGGGCCTCCATACCACTTTATCAAATCCCTTGATACCTCCGTGCAGATGATTTTCCCCATCGTTGGCGGCTAACTTATACTCGACGCCATCGAGCACGAACCTGGCCTTGCCGATACGATTAGCATATCTGCCCACCGTCGCCCCGAAATAGGGGTGCACCTTAAGATACCCGTCAAGCGCATCGAAGCCGAGCGTTATATCAGCCAACTTTCCGTCCTGGTCAGGGACCTCCAGCGAAACCAGAATGGCCCCGTAGTTGGTAATCCTCGCTCTAAGACCGTTGGTATTAGTCAAAGTGTATAAAGTAACTTCCCTTCCGTCGGCTGTTTGGCCGAAAGGTTCTTCATTAGCGCTCATTGGCCTTGTCTCCTTTACTTCAGCTTCGGGCTTAATCTCCGGTTCTGTTGGAGGCGGAGCTTTCTTTTTGCAGCCGGGCATACAGACAGCCATTACCACCAGAACAAAATTAATCCAAATTCTCGTTTTCATTTTTTTACTCCCTGCCTGATAACATATATATTTGTATGGTTTGTAAACTTATTCAGAATATAACGCCGACAACATAACATGTCAAAAAATTTATTCTCACAGCCTAAAGGGGTGTGGCTGGATTTTCCGGCAAACAGTTTTAAGTTCATTTTGGGTCTTTTAGGAAATTGGGTTTGAATTGGGTTTGTTTGGGTTTGTTTTGTATTCGCCTGAAGGTAAGTTTTATTGTTATATACCGTTATATAATAGATATTTACGTTCATTTCGGGCATTTTGGAGATTGGGTTTGTTTTGGGTTTGAACTGGGTTTGATTGGGTTTGTTTTCACCAAGTGCCCAATTGGATTTATTATCGTAAGCCATTTTTGTATAGATATTTAGATTCATTTGACTTTTTTGGAAATTGGGTTTGTTTTGCATAATTCTCTGATAATTTCGTACGTAATCTTTCGTAGATCTTGTCTCGTATGTCGTATATCGTATGTTGTATGTCGCATTTGATGTAAATCCGAAATTAGAAATCCTAAATCCTAAACAAATCCAAATTACACAAATGTAAATGTTCAAAACCTTGTCGGGCTTGACAGATAATGCTTTTTGGCGTGTATCTGCTGATACGAAAACGTGCGTTTCTCCGCTAATCTGCCATTTCTATGGCGGTTTGCGTTAGCCTTCTGGCTAACATATGGGTATTTTAACATATTTTCAAACAGAAGTCAAAGGAAAAGGCAAAAAAATCTCCGATACTCCCCACTGTTTCAATGATGTTCAATGCCGGCCGCAGATAGTCAAATGACTACGAGCTTTTTTATGCTACAAAGACGGATGCTTCCGCCGTCACTAAAGCTACCTGTCTCGACAGGGCCGAGCCAAGGCGGGTGGCGGAAAAGCGATGGATGATAGATACTTGATATAGGAGAATGGTGGAGTTCCGGCTGAGCAAGCTTGACGGGCAGAATAGATGTTTGGAATACACGCGTAGAAATCGCGCGAACGCCCCTTCGACAAGCTCAGGGCAGGCTAGAAAAGGGCCAATAAAGCGTGGTGTCAAGAAATAAAACGGTGGCTGTCCCTAGTATCTCAAAAAGCTAAAGAACCAATATTTGCGTCTATCCTTATTTTTTCTCACCATAGGAATATTTACTTCTAGTAGACAGGGGGCGCATCGGAGAATCTGAAGGAAACTCGTCAAGAAGATCTTTCGTTAGGAAAGTTAGTGTTATCGTTCCAATTGTCTCACGTTGTGTCCAGTATTCGCCTTCGAGTTTTTTAACAGGCTTGCCAATGATGTTGAAAAGGATCGTACCATCGTGCGGCGTGCTCCTGCCTCGCAGACTTGCTTTCGGTTTGCTAGTGTAGGAGTAGCAGAGTTGACGAATCTGTCTTTCTGTGTCGATGCTGAAACCTTCAACGTAGCTGTGGCTTTCCATCTCAGCGGTCCGCATGACGCAACTAATCCGCCCGAAAGTTTGATTGATTGTGAGTATGACAGGTACAGGTCCCGGCGTTTTGCCTTGGGCATCCTTCCAGTTCGTTTGGAGATTCCCTTGCCATGTGCCGTTTAGGTCGGGAAACGGAATAAGCCAGCCTTGCAACCACTTCCATCGCCAGCCCCACTTCATGAAGAATCCGATAAGGAGAAGGTCGGCGGTGACAACTTTCGGAATCGGGCGCACGAAGTCAAGCAGGTTCTTCATGTTTAGCCCGCTTGCCGTAGCAATGGCAAACCATACGAGTGCCGAGAATCCCAAAAGAACGAAAAGAAATGGCTTTAGGTTCAAGTTCCTCATAGTCAATCCTCGAATCCGACATAGTCCCAGGCAGCGGAAGTGAAAGCATGTGCTTGTTTCCATGTCCACTTTTGGACTGGGTTAAACAAGTAGATGAGTTCGCTGACTTCTCCCCATTCCTTGCACTTCTCATGAGTCATTGTGTTGTTAAACAGAAAAGCAAGGGCCGCTCGAACGTCGGAGGTATATGTAGAATGCTGAAATTGCTCGTTCGGCACGTTCCAGACAAGGCACTCTATGAGAAAACCCGGAACATCTCCCGCACGAACGTTCTGTTCAGTCATTTGATTAGAAAGCGCCTTCAGAACTCGGACGATGGACTTGAACCGGCTCCCGGTCTGCTTGTTCTTGCTGACACCGTTCTCGTAGTGCTGTTCGGGCCAGTTGATGACGCGGCGGGCCTCTTTGTCTGTACGCAGTTCGACACCTTCAAGGTATGTCCCATCCGAAAGGTAGCGGCGATGCTCAAAGAAGGCCGCCACATCGGCTTCTACGTGGTAGCTGGTTTCGTGTACGTCGAAGGCTTTGTTTCCCCGCTTAACTGCAGACCTCCCGAAGTAGTCCACTAGGGCTTCTTCGACTTCGTTCTTGTATTGTTCGTAATGGTAAGTTGCATCAGAGAATCCAAGACTTTCCTTCTTTATTCCTTCGGGAAGTGGACCATGGAAGAATATGTCTGTACATAGGATTCCGATGTCAACGTCACTATCCTTGCGGACGTTCGTATTGTTCCGGTAGGAACCGTGAGTAAAGACTGAGATATTACGTGCTCGGAGCTTATCGCTTTCTTTTATAGCATTGCGGATTGAAGAAGCCGCATTGTCGCAACGTTCTTGCTCTGTTTTGCCGGGCGGTTTAGCCCACTCCCTGAACTGTGCTTCCCAATCACGCGGCATAATTACACCTATCCCTTACACCCCAAGTATCACAATCAAAACTCTAAAAGCTCTGCCGACCAAGTATACACTACCCAAAAACAAAAAAAGATTTATTTTTTGATCAATTGAATCCTTTTTTTTTCATTCTTGTCGATCTTTATCTTTGGTTACATTCTGTACTTTTTGATTTATCCCAGACGTATCTCCTTTTTGCTTACAACCTCTCCAATACATAAAAATAGTACTAAGAAATAAAGCAATAAAAACAATTAGATAAAATTCATTTCTACTATTAAAAATCCTTTTAAACAATCCTTTGGGTTCATGATCAAAACGTTTGTAAAATGCATTTTCAATATTAGTACTCAAATTAATTTCATTGTTTTTTAAAAACTCTTTTTTGTTTTTCTCAAGTTCCAAAATTGCATTGACCGATCCCTCAAGTAGTCTGTTGTAATATCCCAAATCCAATATCCAGATTGCTATCCAGATTAGACAAAGTATTGCTAAAACTATCCAGCCATAATTAAAGGATTCAATATTATCGTTTTTGCTATGCAAAATAATTCCAAGAATCGTTGCTAGTACTGCAAGTCCACCAATTGACTGTATTCTTAATCTAATAATCAAATCATTAAAGTGCATTGCTACGTCTTCATAGCTCTTCCATACTTTGTAATAATCATCAAAATCTTTTTTATTTATATTGTTATAATTTTGCTTTTTATCATTTGCCATATAATCTCCTTAAACTAATTTTCCCTTTCACCTAACAACACTACCCAAACCTGCAATTCACGACAATTTCGTATTGCGTATTACGTACATTGCAAACAAAGAGCAAAAGAATATAAGTGAAAAAGGCACAAGAAAACAGCATGGGCTAAAGCCCATCCTATGGCACAAAGGTATAATTAAAATAAAAAAGCAAACAGCAACGACACTCAAAAGCAGAACTCGCCAATTTCGTCGTTCGTGACTCCCTTCGACTAAGCTCAGGGTAAACTTAGAAGCGTATCTCATGTTGACTCAAAGTTGTCGATAGCCCCCTGTTGCGTTTGTCTTTAGACGGTTAAAAGATAGGTGAAAAGGCCGGAAAAGTCAAGAATAATTTTAGTGAATTAGTGAATTAGAGATTGGGGAAAAGTGAGCTAAAGTGCCTAAAGTGAGCTAAAGTGAACTAAAGAGAAACGGTGTGCAGTGCACCTCCTACGAAGTCTAAAGTGACTAAAGTTGGATTATCAAGAAAAGAAGTTTTTGAGATTGCCGCGTCGGCCTTCGGCCTCCTCGCAATGACTTTTTCGAATTGTGTGATGTAAGTGTGTCGAGCAAAATGAAGGTTTACTTTTTTTTTCGTATACCAGATCCTTCGACTTCGCTCAGGATGACAGTGAAAGTGGTGCGATATGCTACTCTGCGAAGTTAGCTTTGCTACGAAGCACGAGTATCGCAGCCTACCGTCTTTTTGATTCGCCATCGGCTAAGTTATTATTTTAATAGATTCCTCGGCTGCGCTCGGAATGACCCTCGGTGGTTCGGGTAAGGGCGGTTCGCGAACCGCCCCTACGTTCGGGGACAAGCAACCCCGTGCTGCCAGAAAATTTATTTCCACAACCTCAAGAAAAAAGCTGTCTTTCCCCAGGCCGATGCATCGCCATAAGCTCAGAGGCCGGGAAATCCGTTCGAAGCGGTTGCATTTTTTTGACAAATAGTTTATCCTGATAATATACAGGTTTAGCAGCATTGTGGAAAGAAGGCAAAAGCCAAATGTCAGATTATACCCCCACGAATTCTAATCTGCCCGGCGCCGGTCGGTTCGCAACCACGCACTGGAGCGTAGTTATGGCGGCGGGCCGGCCAAAGTCTGCCAGTTACCAGCAGGCCCTGGAGACGCTCTGCAAAACATACTGGTTCCCGCTTTATGCATATCTACGGCGGCATGGATGCGACAGCCACCAGGCCGAGGATTATACTCAGGCGTTCTTCGCCGCCCTGCTGGCCAAACATGGCCTGCGCCTGGCCGACCCGAAACGAGGTAAATTCCGCTCGTTTCTGCTTGCTTCCCTGAAGCACTTTCTCTCCAACGAGCGCGCCCGCGAACGGGCAAAAAAACGGGGTGGAGGCCGAAAAGTCCTTTCTCTGGATTTCCAGAACGCTGAAAGTCAGTATGCCCTTGAGCCGCGTGACGAATTATCGCCGGAAAAGCTCTTTGAACGCTCCTGGGCACTTACAGTGCTGGCTCGGACGATGGCCCGCCTGCAGGCCGAAGCAATCGATACAAACAAGCAGAAGCTATTTGACCATTTGAAAGTTTACCTCACCGCAGAGAAAAGCTCTGTCCCTTACCGCGATACGGCTGCCGAGTTAGATATGACCGAAGGTGCATTTAGGGTGGCTGTGCACCGCCTGCGAAAACGCTATAGAGAGCTATTGCGGGACGAAATAGCACAGACAGTTACTTCTGATGACCAGATTGATGAGGAAATCCGCGACCTCTTCGCTGCTTTAGGCTCCTGAGCCTGCCTGTCCACGCACCAATTGCAGCCGGTCTGCGGCAGGGCGCCGATTGTGGAGATGGTACTATCGTCGATGGCCAATTGGTGCGGGGCTGGAAAAAATATTCGATATCGTGTAACCTTTCCGCCGGTTTGCGTAAGTAATAGGTAGAAACGGCCGGTATCGTGAAAGGAGATGTTATTATGGCTGAAGAAAATCATTGTCCGCAGTGTGGGGCCGAGCTGCCGGCTGATGCCCCGCAAGGGATGTGTCCGAAGTGTCTGATGAAGCTCGGCCTGCCAACCGGCGCCGAAGCCGACAAAGCAGACGCTTCTGAGCCCACGAGTGATGTTCCTACCAGCGCTACACCGCCGGGAAGTTTTTCACCGCCTGAGCCGGCGGAATTGGCCAAGCAGTTTCCGCAACTGGAAATACTGGAACTGCTGGGCCAGGGCGGTATGGGGGCGGTGTACAAGGCCCGCCAAAAGCAGCTCGAACGCATGGTTGCCCTGAAAATCCTCCCCCCACAGGTTGCCCAGACTGAAGCCTTTGCCGAGCGGTTTACCCGCGAGGCACGCTCTCTGGCTAAGCTGAATCATCCTCGAATCGTCTCGGTTTACGATTTTGGGCATACAGAGGATGGCCTGTACTACTTCATCATGGAGTTTATAGATGGAACGGATTTGCGCCATGTGATTCAGGCCGGCGAGCTTTCAGCGGCCGAATCGTTGGCGATTGTGCCCCAGATTTGTGAAGCCCTGCAGTTTGCTCATGAAGAGGGTATCGTACACCGGGATATCAAGCCGGAAAACATTCTATTAGACAAGAAGGGCAGGGTGAAAATCGCCGATTTTGGCCTTGCCAAGCTCTTAGATAGACCGGCAACCGTATATACCCTGACGCAGGCTGGCCAAAGAATGGGCACACCGCATTATATGGCCCCGGAGCAAATCGAACACCCCGGCCAGGTGGACCACCGTGCGGATATCTTTTCGTTGGGTGTGGTGTTCTACGAGATGCTCACGGGCGAGTTGCCTCTGGGCCGATTTGCCCCACCGTCACAAAAAGTGCAGGTGGACGTTCGCCTGGACAAAGTGGTACTGCATTCTCTGGAGAAGGAGCCCGAACGCCGTTACCAGCACGCCAGCGAGGTTAAAACCGATGTCGAGGTGATTTCTTCCGGCCCAGAGCCTGTCCGTCCGGTTGTCGCCGCCGATGTCACCCAGGTCAGTCGAATGGAAAAACATGTCACGCTGGTTGCGGTAATCAACATAGTTTTTGGGGGGCTGGGAATAGCCATCGGCCTTATGGGCCTCGCCGCAATTAGTGGCGGCGGCCTTATATCGGGCGATATAATGGCAATGAGGATTACTCGAATTGTAGGCCCTGCAGTAGCCCTTTTCTTTTTCTTGACGTCCGTGCCGGAAGTCATCGCGGGCATAGGACTATTAAAACGAAAAAGCTGGGCCAGAATTCTCGCTATCATAATTGCAATTCTCGATCTTATTTACATACCGATTGGAACAGCCATCGGTATATATGAGCTTTGGGTTTTGCTAAACGATGAGACGGCAAGACTGTTTGCGCAGGCTTCTGCCAGAACAAAGAAAGAATGGGCCGTTCAGACGAAGCAAAAGCGAGGCAAACTTGTGCTCGCTATCGTCCTGATAGCTGTTGTCTTTCTATTCGCATGGGCTTTCACGCTGTTGATAATATTCGGTTGGCCTGTGATTTTCAGCTCGACCTCGAACCGTCAAAGCCCGCAAATTTCCGTCGAATCCTATTCGGCTTCTGAACAGGTCAGCCAGTTGGACTTGCCATACGGCGCACCGGAAGACCTGACATTCGAACCAGAGGGCCTGACACTGAGCGACCAGTGTATCCAGGCCTTGGAGCTTGAGCCGTCGGAGGCAGCTCAGGTGCACAAAATCCTCCGCAGGGCCTACAGACAATACCTTGAGCTGGAAAGGCGGAACACACAGCAATACCGCGCAGTAAACACCTTGACAGTGACTATCTTTCCGTTCCGTCAGGAGGCCGAGAGTTTCTTGAAGCAACTGTGGGCCGACCTCGACAGCATCCTGGATGAGCAAAAGCGCACCCTCGCCCGCAGGCACCTGCCCTTAGGTCAAATGTTCGGGACATTCCAGTTTGGTGGACCTGAGGTCATGATAGTGGTCACAGAGGCGGCTGGCACTTTCCTCTATAGCACGGTGTACAAGTGGCCAAAGGGCGAAAGCAGCATCGTCGGCAGGAGCAGTGTCGATATGGCTGGCAGTGGCCGCACACTCCCGTCCGAGTATCGCCGGTTCTGGGAAGACTCTGCTACGGACAAGTAAAAAAGTGCCGAAAATCTGTAACCTTTCTGTCGATTTGCTTAACTAATAGGTAGAAGCAACTTGTATAGTGAAAGGATATGTTATTATGGCAGAAGAAAGTCATTGCCCTCAGTGTGGTGCCGAGCTTCCGGCCGATGCACCGCAGGGGCTGTGCCCGCAATGTCTTATGAAGCTCGGCCTGCCGACCGGCGCCGAGCCCGACAAGGCAGGCGCCTCTGAGCCCACGAGTGATGTTCCGACAAGCGCTACACCGCCGGGCGGCTTCGTGCCGCCTGAGCCGGCAGAATTGGCAAAGCAGTTTCCGCAGCTGGAGTTACTGGAACTGCTGGGTCAGGGCGGTATGGGGGCGGTTTATAAGGCCAGACAAAAGCAGCTCGACCGCTTGGTCGCCCTGAAAATCCTCCCCCCGCAGGTTGCCCAGACCGAAGCCTTTGCCGAACGGTTCACACGTGAGGCACGTTCCCTGGCCAGGCTGAATCATCCCCGTATCGTCTCGGTTTACGATTTTGGGCATACAGAGGATGGCCTGTACTACTTCATTATGGAGTTTATAGATGGAACGGATTTGCGTCATGTGATTCAGGCCGGCGAGCTTTCACCGGCCGAAGCGCTGGCGATTGTGCCTCAGGTTTGTGAGGCACTGCAGTTTGCTCACGAAGAGGGTATCGTACATAGAGACATCAAGCCGGAAAACATTCTGTTAGACAAGAAAGGCAGAGTGAAAATCGCCGACTTCGGTCTTGCCAAGCTCTTGGATCAACCGGCAACCGTATATACTCTGACGCAGGCCGGCCAGAGAATGGGCACGCCGCATTATATGGCCCCTGAGCAAATCGAACATCCCGGCCAGGTGGACCACCGCGCGGACATCTACTCACTGGGCGTTGTGTTTTACGAGATGCTCACCGGCGAGCTGCCCCTCGGACGCTTTCCTCTGCCTTCCAAAAAGGTCCACGTAGATGTGCGGTTGGATGAAGTGGTGCTCAAAACCCTGGAGAAAGAGCCGGAACTTCGTTATCAGCAGGCTTCTGAAGTCAAGATCGACGTGGAGACAATTGCATCCAAGGGCCGGACGTCAGGCTCTGCGGGCAGAGTTTTTGGGGGCGTCAAGGCCGGTGAGGGTATCGGAGCTATACGACACCGTGTATGGATTCCTGCAGTTGGTTTATTAATCGCCGGTGCCCTCGATTGTCTGGCCGTTGTCGGGGCATTGATCGGGGGCATGCTCTTACTGATACGTGGGAGTTTCTCCGGAGAAGTCATCGGTTTTTTACCTGGTTCCGCCCAGGTGGTCATCGTGGCCCTAATGGCGGTATATTCGGTTTTTGTTGTCCTCGGCGCCTGGAACCTGATGCAATTACGCTCCTATCGCACGGCCCTGGCAGGCAGTCTCCTGGCGTTGTTTCCTTTCGCTCCCGGAGCTATCATCGGAGTGCCTATGGGCATCTGGGCTCTGGTGTTAATGACTAAAGAGAAAGTAAAAGCAGCATTCGGTCAGGAAGAAACCGAAGTTACAATACCACCGAAAGTCCGCGATTTTACCGTCTCAGCGGCAAAGGACATGAAGGATGTATTCAGTCGTGGCAGGGCTGAGGTCGAAAAGCTATTAAGTGAAAAGGGCCCGGGCTCAGAGCAGCCTGATGCCGGTGTGCCGGTCAAGACCCGGCCGATGGCCGTCGGCTCCTTTGTTCTTGGATTTGTGAGTATTCTGTTCGTCTCTGCTGGCTGGGGGTTCGCCCAAAAGTTTGTGTTCGTCTTTCTGTCTGCTTTCTTTGCCATCTTCCTCGGCGTGATGGCTATGAAAAATATCAAGTCTTACCGGGACCGTTTTTTGGATACCGCACTTGCAATCATCGGAATTGTCATAGCATCCGTCTCCGCTATTAAATTGTTCACCGGCCTGAAATGACTTAAGTTGTAAGAACATTAGGCCCTTATAACGATTCTGTTTACGTACTGACTGATTTTTTCTCGTGGCACGGCCGTCCTGGCCGTGTTTTCACTTCACAGTCCAAAGTCCTAAGGACTACTTGCGGAGGACACCTTAAGACGCTGCACCCTGATTTCCTGTTCACCTGATAACCGTTTACACTCTTCTGTTATCTGCCCTCTGTCATCAGTCTTCTGTCGTTTGTCCTCTGGCGATATTCAGAAGCACACCCTTGATCGTACGCTCGTGCTGGCGGAAAGTGAGCACAAGGCCTTCAAGTGGTACTGAGGCCCTTGCTGAAAAACAACAAGGCTGCCGAAGATTTGTAACTTGGACCTTTTATAGAATCAACTTCTTGCCTTTTCTGCCGTAGTCGTCCTCATAGCGGTACTGGTCTTCGGCCTTCCAACGGCCAAAGGACACCACGAGCATGCGGAAGGGCTTGTCCTCGGCCCAGAACCTGTGCTTGACGCCGGGACGAATGAGGAACTCATCGTGGGTATTGGGATGATGGATTTGCCCATCTAATTCCAGGTGGGCGCCATCATCAAGAAAATGGAAAAGCTCATATCGGGTTTGGTGCGAATGCAAGCTGGCACGTTCGCCCGGTCGAACGAAGGTCAGGTCAACCGAGCACTCATGGTTGCGAACCACCATATAAACATCGCCCCAGGGCCGCTCCGACTTGATTGTCTCTTTTCCCTGCCGAGGGTCGGAACTTTTCATAATAATTTCTTAATGAAAACTACGAGCAAGCGGTCATAAATCAGAAGTCCGAGGTCAGAAGTCAGAGCCTGTCCTCTGTCGTCTGTCCTCTTGCAATATTCAGCAACACGCCGACCGCAGCGGATGAGAGCAGCATACTCGTTCCGCCGGCACTTACAAACGGCAAGGGCAGGCCTTTTGTCGGCAAAACGACCGTTACCACCCCGATATTAAGTGCCGCCTGAATTGCGATTGTCAGAACAATCCCGCCGGCCAGAAGCTGGCCGAAGCGGTCTCTGCAGCGAACGACCACTAAAATCCCCAGCCAGACAAAAACGATAAACAATCCAATGACCGCTGCGTTTCCGACGAAGCCGAGCTCTTCGCCGATAATTGCAAAAATAAAATCGGTAGTATCCTCCGGCAGATGTCCGTACTTGCAGATTCCCCTACCCAATCCTTTTCCCCATAGTCCGCCGGAACCGAGGGCAATCAGCGACTGGCTCGGCTGATAATTAATCGAATCGGCCCATTTATCAGGGTTAAGGAAAGCGATAATTCGCTGCATTCGGGCGGGAGATTGTTTTATCGCTATGTAAAAGGCAATCCCGGCAAGTGGCAGAGGGGGCAGGATGTGCAGCAATCTTACGCCGCCGATGATTAATATCAGAAAGGCCAGAAGCGATATCAGTGCCGCCGTTCCGAAGTCCTCGACGATAATAAGTATAACTACCAGACCGACGACCGAGCAGATAGGGATGAACCTTTTCCAGTATAATTTTATTTCATCACCGGACTTATCGCAAACTGCTGCCAGAAAGAACACAACCGCCCATTTGGCTAACTCGGAAGGCTGAAAACTTACGCTTATGGGGCCGAGGGGGATTTTTAACCAGCGATAGTGCTGGTTTATCTTCGGAACAAATTGCGGAAGAAACGGATAAAATCGCTGCGATAAAACAAGTGCCAGCAGCACTATACTTAGGACCAGCATATAGCTGATTGGTGATTTTAACCAGCCGCCCGAAAGGCTGAGTCTGCGGTAATTGAAGGAAGAAACGGCGTACATAATCAAACAGGCCAGAGGGAAAAACAACAGTTGCCGCAGGCCGGGGTAGTCGTAGAATCTCTGCAAATCGAACTCCTGACCGACATTGGCACTGGCCGAGAAGACAAAGACCGTACCGATGGCCATCAAAACAACAACGACCATTGCGATGCAGTCGGCGACCGGATTGTCACTTGACGCGGTAATCATCGAATCAGCTTGTACTCAAGAAGAAAGACAATGTTCCCAGCAGCTCAAATTTAGCCTGCTTAACTTTATCTTCGGCTTTCTTCGACTGATAACAATAAAAATTATTTGGCGATAAAAAGAATAAGTCTCAACAAGGTTATCAGGTTATTAGGAAACCAGGATGTAGAATATCGGAGTATCAGGATAACAGGAAGCGAATCGGGAAAAGACAAATTTTTCCTGTGCATTTTTCCTGATAACCTGGTATCCTGATAGCCACTACCTGTTTACCTGATACTCTGATAAACGCTCATCACCCAGACATTGACACACATTTGTTATTTACTATTTGTGGTTTATTATTTACTATTGTTATCCTTACGGCCAACCGCTGGCTTTATTAGAATGACTTTGACACTCAGAGCATAAAAAAGTCAATAAAGGTAATCAAGGGGATCGATTATGGGCAAACAAACGAGAAGAGAGTTTCTTAAGAAGATGGGCTTTGCGGCCGCTTCAGTTGGAGCGCCTGCCCTGTTGCCGAGCTGCGCAGGCGTAGGCAAAACAACTTCGATAGGAGGGAAACGTCCGAATATCATTTTCATCCTTGCCGACGACTTGGGCTACGGGGACGTCGGCTGCTTTGGGCAGAAGACGATTCAGACGCCGAATATAGACAGAATAGCGGCAGAGGGAATGCGCTTTACCGACCATTATGCCGGCAGCACGGTTTGTGCGCCGTCGCGATGCGCATTGATGACCGGCATGCATACAGGTCATTGCCTTGTTCGCGGCAACGCCCTTGTGCCGCTGCGACCTGCGGACGTTACCGTTGCCGAGCTGCTTAAGGAAGCCGGATATGCCACCGGTATCGTCGGCAAGTGGGGCCTGGGCGAGCCCGACAGCACAGGCATACCCAACAGGCAGGGCTTCGATTACTGGTTCGGCTATCTCAACCAGAGACACGCCCACAACTACTACCCCAAATACCTGTGGCGCAACGAACAGAAGGTCGAGCTTGCAAACGAGGTCAATCATATCATCGGCGGAAGTGACCGCTCTCCCGGCGGCGTCGCGACCAAACGTGTTGACTATTCGCACGACTTATTTGCCGAAGAAGCCCTGGATTTCGTTGAGAAGAATAAGAACAAACTTTTCTTCTTATATCTGACTTTTACAATTCCACATGCAAACAACGAGGCCGGGAGGGAAGGTATGGAAGTGCCTTCACTCGAGCCGTACGCCGACAGGGATTGGCCCGACCAGCAGAAAGGCCACGCCGCAATGATAACACGTATGGACCGTGACATCGGCAGGCTGATGGCTAAGCTCAAGGCGCTTAGCCTGGACGAGAATACGTTTGTGTTCTTCTCCAGTGACAACGGCCCGCATAAAGAAGGCGGGGCAGACCCGGATTTCTTTAAGAGCTCCGGACCCTTACGCGGCTACAAGCGTGCCTTATACGAAGGCGGCATTCGCGTCCCGACGATTGCACGCTGGCCGGGCAAAATAAAAGCCGGCTCGGTTAACAACCATATCTCGGCGTTCTGGGACTTCCTGCCGACCTGTTGCGACCTGGCGGGTATAAACAGCCCTGAAGATATTGATGGTATCTCTTTCCTCTCGACACTTCTGGGCCAGCCCGGAAAACAGAAAAAACACGAGTTTCTTTACTGGGAATTCCACGAGCAGGGCAAAAGGCAGGCTGTCCGCATGGGCGGCTGGAAGGGCGTCCGCCAGAACGTAGCTAAAGACCCCGACGGCCCGATAGAGCTTTACAACCTGAAGACCGACATCGGTGAACAGCACAACATCGCCGGCCGGCATCCCGAAATCGTCACAAAGATTGAAAATATAATGAAGTCCGCGCGGAAGCCTTCGGAGAACTGGCCGCTCCCGTGACAATAAAGATTCGCGACAGCTCGAATGATGAACGTCATTCCGAGCGCAGCCCCTGTTCTTGCTTTCGCAAGAAAGCACAGGGGCGGAGTCGAGGAATCTGTTAAAAACTGTCATTTTGAGCGCAGTCCCGTAGGGTGGGGCTTGCCCCACCAGTGCTTTGATAGAAACAAAAAAGCCCTAATTTTTCCAGGCAAAGGAAAATATCATGAACCGACGCAACTTTTTCAAAGGCGTTCTTCTAAGCGGTTCCCTGTCCTTAGCCGGGCCTGTCCACACAGCCCGCACTCAGGATTCGGAACGCCCGAAGGTGATCGACGCCCACTGCCATGCCGGCAGGGGTATTAACTACGCTAAGAATGACCCGACGAGTGACCCTTGGACTACGTACAACGACCCCAAGTGGTCCCTGAGCCGGGCCCAGGAGGTAGGAATTACTCAGACAATCATCTTCCCAATAAACAACGCAACCTACCGCGAGGCCAATGAGGAGATTGCTTCTTATGTACGGCGATGGCCCGACAAGTTCATTGGTTTCGCCAAGCATGACTCCGGGACCGAAGCAGGCAAAATCCGGGAAATGCTGCGTCGCGAAGTCAATGAGCTTGGCCTCAGAGGGTTGAAACTCCACGGCGTACCATCTAAGGAGATGGCCGAAACAGCGGCCGAGTTGAAAATCCCCATCCTCTTCCACCCGCCGAATGTTAGTGACAGCCTTGAGGTGGTTCAATCTTATCCTGAGGTCTCTTTCATCCTGGCCCATCTGGGAAGCTTCGCCTCACGCAATTGGACCGAGCATGTTCGTGCCATTGAGGCATCGAAACGGCTAGCGAACCTTTACCTGGACACCTCCTCCGTGGTCTTCTTCACGTATCTTGAGCGGGCGGCTCGCGAGCTCCCGCCGGAAAAACTTATCTTCGGCTCGGATGGCCCGCTGGTGGACTCACGGGTCGAGCTTTATAAAATCCGCCTGCTCAAATTACCTAAGCTCAAAGAGCAGCTCATTCTCGCCGGCAATATCACCCGCCTCCTCAGCAAGTGATATTGAGAAAGGAACGCCAAGTGTAAATGCGGGGTCGTTTAGCGTTATATTTAGCCCCTGCCTGCCCCGCATGAATTAGGTCACTACCGCCGTGTCCCGCATAAATTGAGTTCGAACGCACGTCTAATTAGTGCGAGATAAATTGGTGCAGGGTCTGAAGTCTTGTTTCTTCTGTCGTCCGTCTTCTGGCCTCTGTTCTTTCACCTGATACCCTGCTATCCTGATAACCTGATAACCTAATCCCCCAATTAACTAATTCTCTAATCTCTAATTCTCTGCCTTCTGCCCTCCGCCTCCAGTCAAATTAGGCTGGGCTTCAGATCCTAAAGGAATCTGAAGCCCATTTTACCGGTTAACCGCTGTCCGCCGAACGCCAAAAGCGCTCAGCGGCTCTCCTCAATTATCGATAGTCAATTATAAATAATAAATCGTCAATTGTCAATAGCAAATCCTATAGCGTAGCGCAAATCCATCGTTGCTTGACGACTCATATTTCCGACTCTATAGTAATCTTTTCTCAATAGTCAATCGTCAATAGTAAATTACCTGACTGCTGCCTGCGCCGCCGCCAATCTGGCAATCGGCACTCTAAACGGCGAACAGGATACGTAATTCATCCCGACCCGGTGACAGAAGTCAATACTGTTCGGCTCACCGCCGTGCTCGCCGCAGATACCGACCTTTAATTTCTTTCTGGTCTTTCTGCCGAGCTTTGTCCCCATCTCCACTAATTTCCCTACTCCGTCCTGGTCGAGTATCTGGAACGGGTCCGCCGCGTAAATATGCTTATTGACGTATTCGCCTAAGAACTTCCCTGCATCGTCCCGCGAAAAGCCCATCGTCATCTGCGTCAGGTCATTCGTTCCGAAACTGAAGAACTGCGCCTCCTTGGCTATTTCATCGGCGGTCAATGCGGCCCTCGGTACCTCAATCATAGTCCCAATCATATACTTAATCTTGGCCTTCTTTTCTTTAAAGACCATTTTGATTTCGTCAACGATTTCATCTTTCACATTCTTCAGCTCTTCGACCGCCCCGGCCAATGGAATCATAATCTCAGGCAGAACAACCTTGCCGGCCTTTTTGACCTTCAAAGCCGCCTCGATTATCGCCCTTGTCTGCATACGGTAAATCGCAGGATATGTCACCGCCAGACGGCACCCGCGATGCCCCAGCATCGGGTTAAACTCATGCAATTGTTCAACCTTCGCCTCGATAACAGCCGGCTTGACCCCGAGCCGCCTGGCCATCTCTTCTTGACTTGCTTTGTCCTGCGGCAGAAACTCATGCAGCGGCGGGTCAAGCAATCGAACCGTAACCGGAAGACCGGCCATCGCCTTGAATATACCTTCGAAATCACTGCGCTGGTAAGGCAACAGCTTCTTCAACGCTCCTTCAAACTGCTTTTTGACGGTGGCATATTCCTTCTTGATAGCCTTTTTCTCTTTTTCTGTTTCAGCCGCACTAATCTTCTCAAGCATCAAAGCATAATCATCGGCGGCCAGAATCATCTGTCTTACAGGCCAGATCCGCTCGCCCTCGAAGAACATATGCTCGGTCCTGCAAAGCCCGATACCCTCGGCACCGAAGTCTCTCGCCCTCTTTGCATCGCCCGGCGTATCGGCATTTGTGCGAACTCCCAATTTGCGTACATCGTCACAAATCTTCATAAAATTACCGAAGTCACCGCTCATCGTCGGCTCAACCGTCCCCAGTTGTCCCGTCATGACCTCACCCGTCGTGCCGTCCAGACTAATCCAGTCGCCCCCCTTAACAGTTAGTTTGCCAACGGTAAGTTTCTTCGTCTTATAATTGATACTCAGCGCACCGACACCTGCCACGCAGCATTTACCCATACCGCGTGCGACAACCGCCGCATGGCTTGTCATACCGCCCCGGGCCGTCAAAATGCCCACCGCCGCGTCCATACCACCAATATCTTCCGGACTGGTCTCAATCCGAACAAGGATAACTTTTTTTCCCTTATCTCTCCACGCTTCTGCGTGGTCGGCGGTAAATACAACCTGTCCAACTGCGGCGCCCGGTGATGCAGGAAGACCTTTTGCGAATACATTACGTTTGGCTTTCGGGTCAAAGTGCGGATGCAGCAGGCGGTCTAACTGCTCCGGCGTCACACGATTGACCGCTTCACGTTTGGATATAAGTTTTTCGTTAACCATATCGACAGCTATTTTCACCGCGGATTCAGCCGTCCGCTTGCCCGTTCGCGTCTGGAGAATATAAAGCACCTTGTTCTGGATGGTGAATTCCATATCCTGTATATCTTTGTAGTGCTTCTCCAGCCGGCTCATCAGTCCGGTAAGCTGTTTGTAAGCCTTCGGCATAATCTTGTTTAATTTCTTCAATTCAATCGGCGTCCTGATGCCGGCCACAACGTCCTCACCCTGGGCGTTCATCAAAAACTCACCGTAGAATTCCTTTTCGCCGGTACTCGGATTACGCGTAAAGCAAACGCCCGTACCGCAGTCCTCACCCATATTGCCGAAGACCATCGCCTGAACGTTCACAGCCGTCCCAAGAAGACCCGTAATTTTATTCAGCTCACGGTACCTCACCGCCCTCTGGGTCATCCACGATCCGAACACCGCATTGATGGCATGTCTTAGCTGGACTTTGCCATCCTGCGGAAACAATTCGCCGACGTGTTTTTTGTAAACGCTCTTGTATTGGGCGACGACCTCTTTTAATTGTTCCGCACTTAGTTCGTTATCGAGTTCGACCCTGGCTTTCTTCTTGGCCGCGTGAATTACCTCTTCAAAATGCTCATGGTCGCAGCCCATCACTACATCGCCGAACATATCAATAAACCGACGATAAATGTCGTATGCAAATCGCGGATTCTTAGTCTTTTTGATAATGCCCTCAATCACATCGTCATTCAGCCCTAAGTTAAGGATAGTGTCCATCATCCCGGGCATCGATACGGCCGCTCCGCTTCGGACGCTGACGAGCAGCGGTTTGTTTGGGTCGCCGAGCTTGGTGTTCATTGCTTTTTCGAGCTTGGCGAGATTTTTATCAACCTCCTTATCAAGTCCGCTCGGCCATTTGCCCCGTGATTTGGAATATTCTCTGCAAACCTTCGTACCGATGGTAAAGCCCGGCGGAACCGGCACGCCAAGATTGGTCATCTCCGCAAGATTGGCGCCCTTGCCGCCCAGAAATTGCTTCATCTTTGCATTGCCCTCGGCCTTACCGCCGCCGAAAAAATACACTCTTTTTTCTGCCATTCAAAATTCTCCTATTTTATAGTTAAGTTTCGCATCTAAATAATCCTCAATAACAGGATTTATTTCCACTGTCTTGACACATACACCCAGTAAACTTCTATGGGAAAATAAGATTGGATAATATATTAGCTTAAGTTAAATATGTCAACCCCATTAGAAATTTCTTTTCATATCGCCCTGTTATACTCAGAAGCGTGAATCGAAGTTCGTGAAATTTGGCCCGTGATTAGTTAATTGGTTAATTGGGGGATTTTTCAAGAGAATTTTGCGAGAGAAAACGGGCAAAGACGGGCATTGACTTGAATGAGCAGGCCTGATATAATCAGCCCTTTTGGTGGGGGAAAAATTTGTGGTGAAAGTAGCTCAGCTGGTTAGAGCACTGGATTGTGGATCCAGGGGTCGGGGGTTCGAGTCCCCTCTTTCACCCTTTTTAGAGCGCATAGGTAATTTACTCCGCCAAGAAACGGCGGATCTGCGATATTGACTTCGCCAAGAGACGGTGAAGCTGCGATATTTGCTATTGACTATTTTTATAGTGTTCGAGTTCTGATTTCCTTTTCAATAGTCAATTCGCAGCGATGGATGGAAGGTAAGATTCTTCTGAAGAAAAGCAATAAGTAAAGAATAAACAAAAGGAGAAGCAAAATGAAGAAACGCACGTCAAATTCGAACCTAATGTTAAGTATTGTTTCGCTGGTTATTGTTTTAGTTTGCCTTGGTTATGCGGCGACGAGGGCGGAGGGGCAGCAATTGAATCGGCCGCCCAAGGGGTTTGTGGCTCTGTTCAACGGCGGGGACCTGGCCGGCTGGAAAGGGCTGGTGGGCGATCCGAAGAGCAGGCGCGAAATGAGCCGTGAAGAATTGGCCAAGGCACAAGCCAAGGCGGACGAAGACATGCGGGCGCACTGGAAGGTGGTCGATGGCGCGCTTAGCTTTGACGGGAAAGGGCACAGCCTTTGTACGGCAAAAGACTACGGCGATTTCGAGATGTTCGTGGACTGGAAGATAGAGGCCGATGGTGACAGCGGTATTTATCTGCGCGGCTCGCCACAGGTACAGATATGGGACACGGCGAACAGGAACGTCGGCGCACAGGTCGGTTCGGGCGGATTGTATAATAACCAGAAGGGGCCGAGCAAGCCATTGAAGATGGCGGACAAGCCGGTCGGGCAATGGAACACGTTTAGAATTATTATGATTGGTGAGCTGGTGACAGTTTTTATTAATGATGTGTTAGTGGTAGAAAATGTGGCAATGGAAAATTACTGGGAGCGGGACAAGCCCATCTATCCGAAAGGGCAGATTGAGCTTCAGTCGCACGGCAGCCAGCTTTATTTTCGAAATGTATTTATAAGGGAGATTCCACGAGAGAAAAGTAAGAACAAATTGACCAAGAAGGAAAAGTCCAAGGGATTTGTTCGTCTGTTCAATGGCAAAGATATGACCGGCTGGACAGGTAATACCAAAGGGTACACGGCCGAAGACGGCAAGATTGTTCTCCACCCCGAACGCGGGAGCGGGAACCTGTATACGGTGGGTGAATACGGCGATTTTATATTTCGTTTTGAATTTAAACTCACGCCCGGGGCTAATAACGGGCTTGCGATTCGTGCGCCTTTGTCGGGCGATGCAGCGTATTCGGCAATGGAGCTTCAGATTCTTGACAACACTGCGCCCAAGTACAAAGATCTCAAGCCTTATCAGTTTCATGGTTCTATTTACGGGGTTGTTCCGGCTAAGCGTGGTTACCTTAAGCCGATCGGTGAGTGGAATTCTGAGAAGGTAATTGCCAAGGGCCGACGCATTAAGGTTATACTCAACGGCACAACAATCGTTGACGCGGATATCGACGAAGCCAGCACGCCCAAAACAATGGATGGAAGAGACCATCCGGGCCTGAAACGAGATAAGGGCAATATCGGTTTTTGTGGGCACGGGGACTATCTTGAATTCCGGAACCTGAGAATAAAATCTCTTGATTAGTGAACAGAGATTTTTCATAAAGCAAAAAGGAAGAAACAATGAACAGCAGAAGAAGCAAAAAAGCAATGATATTAACCCGTCGGCAGTTTTTGAAGAGCTCAGCGGTCGCTGCGGGAGCGGCTGTGGTCTGGCCGACAATCGTTCCTTCTTCGGTGTTTGGCGCAAACGCACCGAGCAATCGCATCACAATCGGCTGTATCGGTATGGGAGGCAAGGGCACGAGCAATATGAAGGGATTCAAAGGCATGTCGGGCTGCGAGGTGGTGGCGGTTTGCGATGCCGATGTGAAACATATGGGGCAAGCCGGTCAGGCAGCCGGTCTTACTGCAAGCTCCTGTTACACTGACTTTCGTGAAGTGCTGGCCCGGGATGATATCGACGCGGTATCAATCGCGGCGCCGGACCATTGGCATGTGCCTATTTCGGTGGCCGCGGTCAGGGCCGGTATGGATGTGTTTTGTGAGAAACCACTTACTCTGGCCATAGGCGAGGGGCGTGTGCTTGCAGATGAAGTGAAGCGGTACGGGCGGGTTTTTCAGACCGGTTCTCAGCAGCGTTCGAGCAGCGAATTTCGCTTTGCGTGTGAGCTGGTCCACAACGGCCGAATCGGCAAGCTGCACACTATAAGAGTCGGGATTCATGGTAACAACCGCACCTGTCCGCCGACATGGAGCCCTGAGCCGGTGCCGGAAGGGTTCGATTACGATATGTGGCTTGGGCCCGCGCCGTGGGAACCATATACCGAGCAGCGATGTCACTATCAGTTCCGATTTATCCTGGATTATTCCGGCGGCCAGATGACCAACTGGGGGGCGCATTATCTCGATATAGCACAGTGGGGCAATGCGGCGGACGATACCGGGCCGGTCGAAATCGTCGGCAGCGGTGATTTCCCCAAGACCGGATTGTTTACAACCGCTCAAAACGAGAACATTGAGTACACCTATGCAAACGGCGTTAAATTATTCCTTAAAAGCGGTAGTGGGCATACACGTTTTGAGGGTAGCGAAGGATGGGTGGATGTGACGCGCGGTAAAATAGATGCCGAGCCGAAGTCGCTTCTGACGAGCAAAATCGGGCCGGATGAGATTCACCTGTACGACAGCAACGACCATAAGCAGAATTTCCTGAATTGTATTAAGAGCCGAAAAGATACAATCTGCACGGCGGAGATTGGGCATCGCTCGGGCAGCGTTTGTCACCTGGGCAATATCGCGATGCAGTTAGGGCGAAAATTAAAGTGGGACCCGAAGGCCGAACGTTTCATCAATGACCCGGCGGCAAACAATATGCTCACCCGCGCGATGCGTGCACCCTGGCGATTGTGAAAAATACAATTAAAGAGACATAATACAATGCTGATAAACGGGAGCGGGTATTATGAAAAACAGCAAAATAACAAGAAGGACATTTCTAAAAGGTACGGCGGCAATAGGGTTGCCTTATGTTGTCAGCTCTTCGGCGCTGGGTAAGGCGGGGGCCGTTGCGGCGAGTAACAGGATTGTAATGGGTGCTATCGGTGTCGGTGGACAAGGCACGCGGCACGTCGGCGGGGGAATCTGGGTGCAGGGGGGCGGTTTCCTGAGCAAGCCGGAGGTGCAGTTTGTGGCCGTCTGCGATGTGAACGCAAACAATCGCAATCGAGCGCGTGACATTGTCAACAAGCATTACGGCAATAGTGACTGCGCGAGCTATAATGATTTTCGCCAGCTTGCAGCACGGGGGGACATCGACGCGGTATTGGTTGCTACGCCGGACCACTGGCATGTGCTGACGTCTATTGCCGCGGTAAAGGCGGGTATGGACGTTTACTGCGAGAAGCCGCTCTCGCTTACTATAAGGCAGGCCAGAGAGTTGTCCAATACGGTTAAAAGATACGGGCGGATATTCCAGACGGGTACTCAGCAGCGTTCGTGGCATGAATTTCGGTTTGCCTGTGAGCTGGTTCGCAACGGGTATATCGGCGAAGTGAAATCAATAACGGTCAATGTTGGCGGGCCGCCTTTGTGGTCGTGTGACGCGCCCGGTGAGCCGGAGCCGGAGTGGCTTGACTGGAATATGTGGTTGGGGCCGGCTCCATGGAGGCCTTACACGTCGAAGATTGCACCCGGGGGGTGGATGGCATATCGTGACTATTCCGGCGGTGAGATGACCAACTGGGGGGCGCATATGTTCGATACGGTCCAGTGGGCGATGGGGATGGATGAAAGCGGGCCGGTGGAAATTATTCCGCCGGACGGTGGGGACTATAAGGTGCTGACCTATAAATATGTGAACGGTACTATTATGACGCGCGACAAGATAAGCAAAGAGGTGCCGGGTGTTTTGTTTACGGGGACAAAGGGGAAAATAGAGGTCAGCCGGGAGCATTTGATAACGGAGCCGGAAAGTTTAGTCAGGCAAAAACTCGGGCCCGACGAGATTCATCTGTACGAAAGCAAGAACCATCCGGATAATTTTCTGCAATGTATCCGAACCCGCGAGAGGCCGGCCAGTGACGCTGAGGTTGGATGTCGATCAATTACCGTCTGCCATCTGGGTAATATTGCATACTGGCTCAAACGGCCGTTAAGGTGGGACCCTGAAAAAGAGCAATTCCTGAATGACCCGGAAGCGGACAAAATGAAGGCGAGAGCTATGCGCGCGCCGTGGAGACTCTGAGATTTACTATTGACTATTTAACACGTGCTTTTAGCTGCCGGTAGCGATAAATCCTAAATTCTAATCCCCGTTTTCACGAGGACAAGTCTCTAAATTCTAAACAAATTCAAATAACCAAAATTCATAATGATCAAAACTAAAACAACTGTGCTTAAGAAAGATTTTAGGTGTTGTTAGTATAGATAGGAATAGGTTGAGAGAGCCTAAATTATAATAGTGTATTGAAATTATATTTTCGATAGACTAAATTGCTAACAAGTTGTATATTATTATGTTAGACGTGAATGGATCGACAATAAGAGAAAAAGGCCTACTATAATGAAAGAACTATTCACCATAGGGCACTCAAATCACTCACTCGACCATTTCCTCGAGTTACTTTTAGCATATCAGGTTTCAGCGATAGTCGACGTCCGATCTAGTCCCTACAGCAAATACTCACCCCATTTCAATAAGGACTTACTAGAGGGTGCTCTGAGAGACGCCGACATTGACTACGTGTTCCTGGGCAGGGAATTAGGTGCACAACGATCTGAAGATGATTGCTACATTGACGGTCAGGCAAAATACGACCTAATCGCCCAGCTGCCAACCTTCCGGCGCGGATTAGAGAGAGTCCTTCAGGGAGCCGAACATGACATAATTGCCCTCATGTGTTCGGAATCCGATCCCATAATATGCCACAGAACAATACTGGTTTGTCGCGAATTGAAAAGGATCTGTCCAGACTTGAAGATGACTCACATCCTGGGGGACGGCACAGGAGAACGACAGGAGATGTCAGAGAAAAGGCTCATGAACCTTCACAAACTTCAACCAGAGCTCTTTGGAAACCTGACCTCAACGTCTGGCCTGATTGAGAAGGCGTACGATTTACAAGCAGAAAAAATAGCATACAAGAAGGTGCCCGTAGAAGCATGAAACTCTTCACTATTGGCTTTACCAAGAAGTCTGCTGAAGAATTCTTTACGAGTTTGCAGAAAGCGGGTGTGCGTCGTGTTGTTGACGTAAGGCTCAATAACACGTCCCAGATTGCTGGGTTCGCAAAAGCGCGAAACCTAGAATACTTCCTCCATGCTATAGCGGGGATTGACTATGTGCACATCCCGGATTTCGCACCGACACAGGACATTCTTGATGACTTCAAGAAAAGGAAAGGCTCCTGGGCTGAATATGAACGCAAGTTTGGAGACTTGATGGCAAAGCGCGGGATCGCCGACACAGCAGCCAACGCACTTCTTGAAAACGACTGTCTTCTTTGTAGCGAGCACACTCCGGAGCATTGCCATCGTCGTCTCGTAGCTGAACACCTCCACGAGAAACTAGGTAACATTGAGGTGATTCACTTATGACCATGACGAGCATAGTTGTTCTGGCCAATTCATGGAAGCACCACGATTGGTGTCTCGCAGGGATTGGTCTCGAGACAGGAAAGTGGGTCCGACCTGTAACCCGTCTGGATGATGGCCGCGTTCCCAAAACGTCTATGAAACTTGGCGGGTATTTCCCGGCACTACTCGATGTATTAGAAATCCCACTGGATTCAACTGGACCAGATTTCGGCTTTGAGAGCGAGAACAGGACCATCTTGCCGGGGAGATGGTATCAACGAGGCAGGATGACGCCCAAGGATATCGAGAAGTATGCAAAACGATCATACTACGTGCTTCACAACCACAGAAAATACGTAACACCCAGAGGGCTCCAGCAAAAACCGTTTGCCAAGCGTGTGACGTTGCAATTGATCCGTGTCGACAGCTTCAAAGTCCGCGACGCTCGGAGGAAACCCAAGGATAAGCCCAGTTGGAAAGGAACAATCTTGTCAGGTGGCCGAGAACTCGAGGTTGGAATTACAGATCCAGTTTACTTCGAAAGGCTGAACAGTGGCTATAAGCCTTCGCTGTCTTGCTTTCTGACCATGAGCTTAGGTATGCCTTACAAACCACCTGACTGGGATGAGGATGAAGAGCCGGCATGCTGGAAACTGATTTCCGGGGTGATTGAGCTTCAGAAATAATGACCTTGCGAACAACCAGTTCAAACATACGGTGGTTCTGCCTGCGGTTCCACAACCGCTCGTTAGCCATAGCGTTATAATCCGTTGTTTGTTTTTATAAGATCAGTGACATGAAACGGGACCTTCGGAAGGCTCCCACCTTCGACGAGGCTTCGGAGGGCGGGCAGGGCAGACTTTGCTTCGCAATTGGAGCTTCTTATATAAGAAGGAACAGTCTGTGATTGGCGTTTTATTGAGACTGTATAATTATTGTACGATGCCGACATAAAATGATAAGACCAAATCAACCACACAACCCATTCACGCCGGACGCCGAGAAACGCTGGAAGGTTATTCCAGAGTGGGCACAGCGGAAAATCCTCTGCAACGTATTCTGCAGTAGATGCCTGGGTTCAGTACCCATTGTCCTTGAGAAAGCAGAAATGAGGCAAGACGAACTGATCCTAAGTGGTAAATGCCAGCATTGCGGCAAAGACATCCGCCGCGTTGTTGAACCTGAGAATGAATAGTCAAAGTGGTGCGAAATATCGCAGGCAATATGGCAGGCTGCGAACGAAAAGAAAGTTCGGTCAAAATCCAGATGTCTCGACTGCGCTCGACATGACAAGGGGGCTGGCGCAGGAACGTTAAGAGCATTTTGAAAGGAGCAGTTATGAATAAATTCAAATCAATCTGCGAAGAGTTATTATCCCTGATTGAAGAATGGGAGCCAAAACTATCGGCGCTCGGCAATGATGTTATTACCGAACGACGTAACAGTCAAAATCGCTCTATCAAGCAAATCACGGGACACATGGTGGATTCGGCCACTAATAACACGCACAGGATAGTACACCTGCAATACCAGGAAAGTCCCCTGATATTTCCGGATTATGCAAATCTTGGGAATAATGACAGGTGGATTGCGATTCAGAACTATCAGGAGGAAGAATGGAGCGACCTGGTTCAATTATGGAAATATACCAACATGCATATTGGCCACGTGATTGGGAATATAAATATTGAAAAACTGGACAATGTCTGGATATCCGCTTTGAATGAAAAAATATCACTCGAAGCCATGGTCGTTGATTTCCCGCGGCATTTCAAACTGCATCTTGACGAAATAAATGAATTAATACACAAAGAATAAGCGCACTTAATACGATGCTTACCCCATCCGCCGGTCTTCAGTGGTGCGAAATGCTACTCTGCGAAGTTAGCTTCGCTACGAAGCACGAGTATCACGGCCTACGGGCTGTGGAGTGAGCTAAAGTAAATTAAAATACCTACCAGCCGTGCAGCTACGGCTCGGCAGGAAGTGAGCTAAAGTTGGAGGATTTTTCCCATCCACTTCATTCGCTTCGCTCATTCAGTGGCTGCCACCCCTTGCCCATAGATTCTCTTGATAATCAGGTCTCTGGAGAGTATAGTATCGGCGATTAGAAAAAAGAACCCCGCGTAAAACGCGGGGCTAAATATCTGGATTCCCGCTTCCGGGCCTGTTGCCAAAGTTCAAAATGAACGTTTTGAGATTGCCGCGCGATTCTTCGAATCGCTCGCAATAACCTGAAAACGCACTTTGCGTCATTGCGAGGAGTGTAGCGACGAAGCAATCTCGACTTTTTCAACAAGCCCTTCCGCGGGAATGACGAATGAAAACGGGAATGACGAAAGGAAATGGGAATAATAAGTGAATGTTTATCTGTAATACAATCTTTCAACTCCTTGTTTTTTATGCGTGTTTTTCATGCTGCAATGTTCGTAAGTCCTTTTATATCAACGGCTGAAGCCGACATTAACGCACAGGCGAACTTTTGCCCTTTGGCTGTTAAAATATAGCGA
>DATKYR010000035.1:0-77836 GCA_035528395.1 Sedimentisphaerales bacterium | reverse complement strand
AAAGATTTGGAGGTTAATGGTAATGATGAACAGAAACAAGAACAAGCCTAAGGTACTTAACAATCTCAAGAACAGTGAAAACGTCATGGATCGTCGTGATATGCTGCGAGTAGCCGGTGCTGCAGTGCTGGCAGCTTCGAGCTTCCCACTGCACTGGGCAGCCGCAGCCGAAAAGAAAAAACAGAAGGTCCTCTACTTCACACGCTCAGCCGGCTTTGAGCATGGCGCCGTCAAACTCAAAGACGGTCAGCCCAGCATCTCCGATAGAACTCTCACTGAACTGGGCAAACGCCACGGCTTCGAAGTTGTCTGCACCAAAGATGGCCGCGTCTTCGATGGCGACCTCGACCAGTACGATGCCATCGCCTTCTACACCAGCGGCGACCTTACCAATCCCAACAAAGCGAAGACTCCGCCCATGTCCCCCGAAGGTAAAAAGAAACTTCTGCGCACCATCGCAGCCGGCAAAGGCTTCGTCGGCTTACACGCCGCCACCGACTCCTTCCATTCCAGGGGTCCCAGAAACCAGAACCAGACAGAAGTCGACCCCTATATCGCAATGCTCGGGGGCGAATTCATCGTTCACGGCGCTCAGCAGGAAGCCATAATACGCGCCGCCTCGCCTAACTTCCCCGGAGTAAAGCAATTTGGCAAGGCTCAAAAGCTCGAAGAAGAGTGGTACACCCTTAAGAACTTCGCCAAGGACCTGCACGTGATTCTCATTGAGGACAATGAAGGAATGGAAGGTGACTGCTACCAGCGTCCGCCGTTCCCCGCCACCTGGGCTCGCATGCACCGCAAAGGTCGCGTTTTCTATACCTCATTCGGCCACCGCGACGACATCTGGACCAACCCCGACATCCAGGGCATCATCGCCGGCGGCTTGGCCTGGACCATGGGCAACGTCAAGGTTGACGTAACACCCAATATCGACAAAGTCACCCCCAAGGCCGGTCAGTTGAAATACTAACTCAGCCTCCGGATGCAGTACGAAATATTCGGATGGACGATTAACGCGAACATTTGCCTTGTTAAAGGGAAAATGGGATTAGCATACGTTATGCTAAACCAAGTATAATCGAGATGTTCGATTGAGAGTTAACAAGTGCAGGTGAGTCGTTGCTTGATGGGAAAAAACAAAATTCTTGGGAGGCATGAGATGTTGATGCGAAAGTATTGTACGTTTCTGGTATTAGTGTTGGTGGCCGTATCCGTAGCTCGGGCCGGCGATTGGCCACAATGGCGCGGTCCTTACTTTAACGGCTCCACCGACGAAAAGAACCTGCCTTCAGACTGGAGTAGAACTGACAAGATCGTTTGGAGCGTAGATTTAGCCGGCTCCTCCGCCGCTACTCCGATTATTTGGGCAGATAGGGTCTTTCTGTCAGGCGTCGATTCTGACAGGGAAATGCTACTGGCGATGTGTTTCGACCGCACCAGCGGAAAACTCCTCTGGCAACACGACGTGGCAAAGGGAATCAGCCAAGATAGGCGCAGCACCTACGCTGCTTCCTCCCCGGTTACCGACGGCAAGATAGTGGTCTTCTTCTACGCCAACGGCGACCTCATATGCTTCGACCTGAACGGTCGTCGTCAGTGGGCACGTAATCTTCATGACGACTACGGGCCTTTCGCGTTCCTTTGGACTTTCGGTAGTAGTCCCACGTTGTTTGGCGGCAGACTATATGTGCAGGTATTGCAGCGGGATGTGACGGTGCGAGGTCGTGGTCTGAAAGACAAGAAGAACGAATCGTATCTTTTGGCCATGGAGCCGGAAACAGGCAGGACCCTATGGCGTCAAATCCGTCCAAGTGAAGCCCAGGGTGAATCGCGTGAAGCGTATTCCACACCGATTCCTTTTTCTTTCAATGGGAATCAACAGTTATTGATCGCTGGAGGCGACGCGCTGACCGGGCATGACCTTGAAACAGGCAAGGAATTGTGGCGATGGGGCACATGGAATCCCAGGCGCATCACGCATTGGCGGCTGGTTCCCTCTCCGATCAGCGGCGACGGCGTTATTCTCGTCTGCGCACCCAAAGGCAGCCCGATTTATGCAATCCGGCCCAACGGCGAGGGCGTACTCGATGAAAGTGCTATCGTTTGGTTAAGTCAAGACCAAGTGAAAGAAGTCTCAGCCGATGTGCCAACACCGGCCTATTACGATGGTGATTTCTTCGTGCTAAACGACTTGCGGAAGCATCTATCGCGTGTGGAACCGCGCACGGGTAAAGTTAAGTGGGCCGTCCAGACACCGGGTGACGCCAAGTATGAAGCTTCACCACTTGCCGCGGATGGAAAAATATACATAATCAACCAAGCTGGAGAGGTTGCCGTGATCGATGCAGCAAACGGTGATGTCCTCAGCTTAATCCCAATGGACGAACCCAGCGGTAGAGAAGTCGTTCGCGCGTCCATCAGCGCCGCATATGGTCATCTGTTCATACGTACGACGCGCCGATTATACTGCGTGGGCAAGTGACGCCCGCCCGACGCGAGCTGCATGTCCGGCAGAAGTGGGGGAAACCACACTTCATAGTGCGAAGGGTGAATTCATTCATACGAGCTTCACGCACTAACTGTCAACGTTATTCGAAAGATTCCGCATTTGCTCCAACACCTTTTTTCATTACTCAAACTGATCGTTTTATCGCGAAAATAGCTGTAAATATTTTATTAACAATAACATAACACGATTTGTCATTCTGAGCGGAACGAAGTGGAGCGAAGAATCTCATGCCCCCATAGTGCGATTATTCTTCGCTAAGGCCAGATGCTTCGCTTCGCTCAGCATGACAGCTTGAAACCGGTCAGTTTGAGTTCATTACTTTTTTCGCTTTGGTGCCTAATGGTATTAGAAAAGAGGCTTGACGGCCTTTCCGAGCAAGGATATAAATTTCTATATGGCAAGTATTAAATCATATTTTTCTTGTTGACAATCGAAATTCGATAAGGTACAAAACGAGTGACAAAATTATTAACCTTTTTTTTGGAGGAACACATTATGAAACAACAAACATTTTTCAAGGCAGTCCTGTATTGTTCGCTGATGGTTCTGATCATGCTTTCAGCACAGGTCAGGGCTCAGTCGTCTCAATCTCGCGGAAGGGGATTATACGGCGACTGGCAGGTCAAGGTCGATTACGATGGACGGCAGTTCGAATCGATTCTTTCGTTTTCCAGAGACAGTGAGGGGAACCAAACCGGTAGCTGGATCAGCTTCATGGGACTTAGCGAGCTGAAAGACATTAAGTATGAAGAAGGTCAGCTCAGCTTCACGTGGAGCCGTCAAAATCGGGAAGGTGAATCCACGACGTCGAGCTTCAAAGGAACGGTCGAGGAAGGAAAAATCTCCGGAACGCTGTCGAGTGACAGAGGAGAGTTTAAGCTTCAGGGCAAGCGCATCCCAAGAGTATCCCGTGCGGTCGGTAGCTGGGCGATGAAGTATAATATCGGTGACCGGGAAGTAACGTCAACGCTTGTTATTAAAGCCGACAAGGAAGGTAATCTTACGGCTCAATGGGAGGGCCGACGGAGCAAAAGTGAGATAACGGACTTGCAATATGAACGGGGCAACCTGACCTTCAAGCGAAAAAGTACGTATCAGGATACTCAGCGGGAATCAACCTTCGAGGGAACCGTCCAGGGCGATACGCTTTCCGGCGTGATGAAGTCTGAAAGGGGAGAAATGACGGTTGAGGGAAAACTGATTGGTGGTTCCCTTATCGGCACATGGAATCTTGAAGTTACATCCGAGCAGGGCACTCGTAAGCAGAGACTGAGCGTCAACCCGGACATGAGCGGATTGTATGGGGCTATTCCCATCAAGAAGATCAACCTGGAAGACGGCAAAGTGGATTTCCTGGCGGTTCTGGAATTCGGTGACCAATCGTTCGAGATAAGATTCGAAGGAAAACTGGACGACTCGAAAATAACGGGGGAGTTGACGACATCCAGAGGCAGCCAGAAGATTAAGGGTACGAAGGTTATCCGTACATTCAGAAGACGCAGTACAGGGTAAATGAAGCATGTTTTTTGAGCCTGCTGAACAGATCTTCGGCAGGCTCTTTTTCTATCTCCATCCTCCTATCGCTGCTTGTCAACCTTGAAACTGTATTTGAAGTATAAACTCTTACCTCCTCTCCTTTGCCGGAATTTCCTGACCGGTCCTGCAAGCCTATCCAGACCGGTGCTCGCGCACGAAACTCTCTCCCGGGACTCTTTTAGTGTTCGTTTGATTCTCGGCCAGATGTCATAAATATCTGTAACAAACAACGTTACCTCAATTTCATAAAACTCGGAAAAGCTGACATCTACACTTTTTGTTCGAGGGTCGTGGCTTGTAATTCGAGGATATTCTTTCATTAAAACCAACCTGCCTGATTCGGCTTTCCAGAGCTAATCTTGTTTGTTAGAATATAACAAGTTGTGCTTTGGTGGAATACTCAAGCAGAAAGGAGACATATTATGAGAGCAAGAATACGGTCCGTCAAAGAACTTGCGTTTCTTGTTTTAGCATCATCTATTCTGTTGGCAGCGGGTGCTCAGCAGATGCAAGAAGGGCGAACAGCAAAGGAAATTCTGGACGCCACAGGCGTCAAGGGCGGGCTGATTGTTCACGTCGGTTGCGGTGACGGCAGGCTTACAGCCGCACTGCGGGCCAGCGACAGCTATCTCGTGCAAGGTCTGGACAGAAACACTGACAATGTAGAACGGGCACGCAGGTATATCAAGCAGCTTAACATTTACGGCCCGGTGTCGGTCGATAAGTGGACCAGCAACAGCCTGCCATACATTGACAATTCTGTGAACCTGCTTGTTGTTGAAGATTCGGGCAACACTAATATGACGGAAATCATGCGGGTACTGGTGCCTAATGGTGTTGCGTACATTAAAGCTGACGGCAAATGGACAAAGCACGTTAAGCCTTGGCCAAAGGAAATAGATGAATGGACGCATTACCTGCACGATGCCAGTGGCAATGCAGTAGCCAACGATACGGTTGTAGGTCCGCCGCGGCGGATGCAGTGGGTCGGCAGCCCGCGCTGGGCGCGAAGCCACGAACACTCCGCGAGTCTCAATGCGCTCGTCTCGGCGAACGGACGGATATTCTATATTATGGATGAAGGCCCGAAGGACTCCATACAGCTTCCGCCCAGATGGTTCCTCACCGCGCGAGACGCCTTTAACGGGACGGTACTGTGGAAGCGTGAGCTGCCGAATTGGTACAACCATCTCTTTCCGCTCAAGAGCGGCCCATCGAGGCTGACGCGGAGGCTCATCGCGATCGGCGATGAAGTTTATACGACGCTCGGCATCAACGCCCCGCTGAGCGCCATCGATGCCGCGACGGGCAAGACGATTCGCACGTACACGGGCACCAAGACCGTCGAGGAGCTCGTTTCCGCCAAGGGTGTGTTGTTCCTGGTCGTCAATCCCGACCGCGAGCCGGTCGGCTATCAGCAGGAGAACGCAAACTGCTGGACAGAGCGCGATCGCGCCAGTAAACGATGGGGCTGGGACGAAACGGTCGATGAGCTGATGGCCGTCGAGGCCAAGACAGGCGAGATACTCTGGAGGATCGAGGGTAAGATTCTGCCGATGTCGCTGGCGGCCGACGGGGAACGTGTTGTCTATCACGATGGGGATGCAGTCGTGTGCATCGAACACGGCACGGGCAGGAAGCTGTGGCGAACACCTGTCGAGCGTAGTTCACTCATTCCCACCGGCTGGTCGCCGTCGATGCTAATGTATAAAGACGTGGTCCTCTTCTCCGGGCAGAAACACTCGCTGGTAACCCTGTCGGCCAAGGACGGCGAGGAGCTGTGGACGTCAAAACTGCATCCCTCCGGGCACTTCTGTCCCGAGGATATCTTCGTCATCGACGAACTGGTCTGGTCTGGCGACATCGCCAGCGCGCGGCCGCGGTCTACGGGCATGTTCACAGGTCGGGACCCGCACACGGGCGAAGTCAAGCGAGAATTCCTACCGGATGTTGAGCCCTTCGCCGTCATGCACCAGCGGTGCTATCCGAGCAAGGCGACCCAGAAGTACATCATCCCGTCTTGGATTGGCACGGAGTTTATCAATCCTCGGACGAAGGAGTGGGAGATCCACCACTGGGTCCGCGGCGGATGCTTCTACGGCATGATGCCGTGCAACGGTTTAATCTACGCGCCGCCGCACGCGTGCGCGTGTTACTATCAATCGAAGCTGAACGGCTTCAACGCCCTGGCCCCGGCCGCGGAAAAGAAGCGGTCTACTCCATCAGACGCAGAGCGCCTGCAACGTGGACCCGCCTATAACGAAATGCGACCCAGCAACGCTGGGTTCCGATCCATACCCGCCGGTGGCGGGGCGAAATACGAAATACAAGACACGGACAATTGGCCCACGTACCGCCACGACGCCGCCAGAAGCGGACATACCAGAACGAAGGTCCCTTCAACGCTGAAACGCACTTGGCAGATTGAGCTTGGCGGCCGCATTACGCAGCCTGTTATGGCAGATGGGAAGCTGTTTTTGGCATCCGTAGATACACACACGGTGCACGCCCTGGACGCAGCTTCCGGTGCGAAGCTCTGGAATTACACAGCCGGGGGACGCGTGGACTCGCCTCCCACAGTCTACAAGGGGCGCGTGCTGTTCGGTTCGGCTGATGGCTGGGTTTACTGTCTTCGCGTTTCGGACGGGGCGCTCGCCTGGCGCTTCCGGGCGGCTCCGCACGACCTGCGTCTGATGTCGTACGAACAGTTAGAGTCCGTGTGGCCTGTCTCGGGCAGCGTGCTGATCCAGGATGGAGTCGCCTACGCCCTGGCGGGCAGGTCAGTGTTTCTGGACGGCGGAATGCGGTTACTGCGTCTTGATCCGCTTAGCGGAGAGAAGCTTTCCGAGACTATTCTGGACGAACGTGACCCGAGAACGGGAGAGAACCTGCAGACGAGAATTCAGCAAAAGAAGATGCCTGTCGCGCTGCCGGACATCCTCTCCAGTGACGGCAAATTCGTGTACATGAAGTCCCAACGGTTCGACCTGCTTGGACGCCGTGCGGTAATCGATCCAGAGCACCAGACCGATCAAGAAGGCGAAGGGATCCATTTATTCTGCCCCACAGGATTTCTGGACGATTCCTGGTTCCATCGGACCTATTGGATCTACGGCAAGAACGCGGGCGAAGGATGGGGTGAGTGGTTTATTCCGGCAAGGCTTGTTCCAGGCGGCCGGATTCTCGCGTTTGATGATACACATGTGTATGGCTTCGGCCGTCATCCTCAGTACCTGTGTAACTCGTCTGTACTGGAATACCGACTTTTTGCGGCCGACAAGAAGCTTAATCCTGAGCGGGTTGCCCGGGTCATCAAGGCCAAAATCCCTCAGAATATAATCAACTGGCAGAACCGGGCCAAGCGTCCGGAGTCGGAACTCAGCGCGGTCTCTCGCAAATGGATGATTGAGAAACCTCCGCTGGTCGTCCGGGCCATGGTCCTGGCAGATCGAACGCTGTTCGTCGCGGGTCCGCCGGATGTCGTAGATGAGGAGAAAATCTGGGGCCGCACTTTCAAACCGGGAGTACAGGAAGAGCTGAAAGCACAGAGCGATGCTCTTGATGGTGCACAGGGCGCCTTTCTCTGGGCCGTTTCGGCCGAGGATGGCACTATGCGCGCTCAGTATCGGCTCGAGTCGCCTCCGGTCTTTGATGGTATGATCGCTGCCGACGGTCGGCTGTACATCTCCACCAAAGACGGTTGTTTGGTATGCATGGGCAAGAGTGGCTAAAAGGTGCGGGTAAAACGGAACGAGATAGAGTTTTTGTCCGTTCAACTTGGTAGGGCTATCACAAAGACCATGGCGACCTCATCGTTCTTGCGAGCATCCTGTTGGCCTTGTCGTCATTGAGAAACCGCTCATTGTCCGGATCCCATCTCAGTTTGCGTCCTAACCGCAGACAGATATTACCGGCGTGACAAGTCGTGACCGAGCGATGCGAGACTTCGGCATTGGATATCGGCAGGCTGCGAGTCTTGACGCAGTCGAGAAAATTGCGATGATGTCCCATCATGTACGCATAGCCTTTCTGCATAAAGTTGACCTTCTGCATAATAGCTTTGCTCGACGCAGTTATCTTGCCGGTGTCATCGACGCTGACCCAGCCTTCGGTGCCAACGAATTTATTTCCTCTCGGGCCTCGGCCTGGCTCGGTCTCGTCGTGATAAATCATCTTTACACCGTCGGGATACGTTGCAACTACTTCGAAACGCACGGGCGTATTGAACAGACCGTCCCTGGGAAACTCGGCCCAGCCTTCGTACTCTGTAGGGCCTGTGTATTGACTGTCATTTGCCCACTGGGCCAGGTCATTGAAGTGCGCTCCAAGATCAGTCAATTGCCCGCCGGAGTAATCATATATCCACCGAAATGAGCCGTGACATCTTTTGGGCGTGTAAGCCTCAAAGGGGGCGGGCCCAAGCCACATATCATAGTCAAAGCCTTTCGGAACAGGTTCAGGCTTCTGCGGCGGACATGTCGGGCCGTTATGATAGTAGCAATGCAGGGTATGAAGCTTTCCGAGCATACCGCTGCGAGCGATGTCCACACCAAAACGAAAACAGCCGTTGCTGCGTCGTTGGGTACCGGACTGATAGACAGTTCCTAATCGCTTCATCGTATCAGCGACAGCCCTGCCTTCAGCGATGGTCAGGGAAATCGGTTTTTCGCAATAGAGGTCTTTGCCGGCCTTTGCGGCTTCAATGGAAATAATGGCATGCCAGTGGTCCGGTGTTGCTATCAGCACCGTATCAATGTCATCGCGATTGAGTATTTCGCGAAAATCGTTATACGCTGCACAGTCTTTGTTGCCGTACGCGGATTCCACTGTGTCCTTCGCCCTGATCCGGTGGTTCGTATCGACATCGCAGACAGCCAGCATGCGCAGGTCATCACAGGTAAGAAAATTCCGCAGATTGTGCATACCCTGACCGCCCAGGCCGATAGCGCCCATCGTAAGCCGCTCACTTGGGGTGACATTGCCGGCTTTGCCCAGGGCCGACGAGGAAACAACATATGGGAAGCCCGCTGTTCCCAGAGTTATGGCGGTTGTCTTTCTCAGGAAATCACGGCGATTAATGTTCCTGGCTTTCATAAGATACTCCAGATACCTACTCCTTGGTCAAGCATAACAGGCTGCCATCTTCCATTGAAACATAGAGTCGTCCATAGGCTGCGGCCATGCCGTCAAAGACGGGCGACGAATCGAGCTGGTACTGCGCCAGCTCGGTTCCGTCAGAGGCCGAGATGGCCATGAGCAGTCCTGGGGACTCCTTCCGGAGGGCCGTCACCGCTGATAATGTACACGACATATACAGAATAAATGCACACTTTGTGAGGAACCAACACTTCATTTTCATGAATACTTCTCTTTCACTGGAAGATGTTGCTGAAAAATTTATGCGACTATTGTAATAAATATACTCATCTGGAACAAGGAACTTTAAATCTCGAAATTCTCTGTTCGAAATTCGATTTTGCCAAATGCCGTTAGGTCAATATAATTGGAAAATCATGGGCCGGCTAACCAAGGTTGACCTGTCACGTTGTGGCTCTGCCAGGCGAACCGCGACGGGTGGGTAAGGTTTACCACGTGAGATATGAAAGAATTATCTCATGGGGTGAATTTTGTAAACTTTGCCGGTCAGACATAAAACCTGTGGACACATAAGGAGAATCAGATATGCATCGACTAAACCTGATTAGAACGCCTGTCGCGTCTTGGCTCCGCCACCCGCTGCGACTCGATGCGCTTAGTCGCATCGCGGCGAGAGCGAGCCACGGCGGGCATCTCATTTGCTTGTTCCTTGGCGTCGTGTTTGCGTCCTTTGCGCATGGGCAACCCCAGGTCGAGCACGGTCTGCACTACAAAAGGCCCGCCATGGTCTGGGATGAAGCAATGCCTTTAGGTAACGGGTTGCTTGGCGCTTTGGTTTGGGGAGATGGCAAACCATTGCGAATTTCACTCGACCGAACCGACCTTTGGGACCTTCGACCGGTTCCAGAATTTCACACCACCGAGTATTCGTATCGGACTATGCGGCAGTGGGTGGAAGAAGGCCGGCTGGCTGACCTCCACCGTCTTTATGACGACCCGTACGGGAATCCCGGCCCGACAAAAATACCGGCCGGGCGTATAGAGCTGACACTCTGTGACACTCCAGTTTTTGAAAATGCCTCATTGGACCTTGCTAAGGCGACGGCCTCGGTCCAGCTCAAGGATCACAGTAAAGCAGAGGTTTTTGTCCATACGGTAGAGCCGTTCGGGATGGTTCGCATCAATTCGGCCCGAACCGTAAACATCAGGCTGCTGGCGCCACCTTTTGCAGGCAAGATTACAGATGAAGCCGGGCCCGGCAAAATTAGTGCGGGCGACCTGGCGAGCCTGAGATATGACGCACCAATTGAATCGAGCGGTAATAACTGGACAGGCTATCTACAAGAAGGGTGGGGTGGATTTAAGTTTGCAGTAGTTGTTTCCTGGCGCAAGTCAAAAGATGCCTGGGTAGGGGCATGGTCAATTGCTACTTCAAATGAGTCCCAGGACTCTTTGATGACGGCCCGTACTAACTGTGAGAAGGCACTGAGAATGGGATTTGCCAGAGCACTGAATACCCACGGCAAATGGTGGAATTCGTACTGGGACAAATCTTCGGTCCGGGTTCCCAATGCAATCATTGAACGGCAGTGGTACTTAGAGATGTACAAATTTGGAGCCGCAGCTCGGCCCAACACGCCACCTATCTCCTTACAGGGTCCCTGGACAGCGGATAATATGAAAATCTCGCCGTGGAAGGGAGATTACCATCACGACCTAAACACCGAGTTGAGCTACTGGCTGGTTTACAGTGGCAACCATCTCGATGGGGCACTTGGATTTGTAAACTGGCTGTGGGAGACAAAGGAAAATGCAAGAGCCTGGACAAGACGGTTCTTTGATTTACCGGGTTTGAATGTACCTATGACAGCAGACCTGAACCAGGAGCAGATAGGCGGCTGGCACCAGTACACCCATTCATCAACAACAGCGGCCTGGCTGGCGCACCATTTCTATCTGCAGTGGCGATACAGCATGGATCGGAAGTTCCTCAGAAACCGGGCATACCCATGGCTTCAGGATGTGGCCGTGTTTCTTGAAGCCGTTACCGAAAACGGAGCGGACGGCAAGCTTACCCTTCCTCTGAGCTCGTCGCCGGAGATTAACGATAATCGCATAGAGGCGTGGTTTCCTACAATTACTAATTACGACCTTGCTCTTATTCGCTGGACATTTGAGAAGACAGCCGAATTGGCTGTTGAGGCAGGTAGAGATGAGGAAGCACGGCATTGGCGAGAGGTGCTGACCAAGATGCCCAATTTCGCACTCGATGCGAATAGCAAAAAGATGCTTGTTGCAAAGGACCATCCTCTTGCTTTCTCGCACAGGCACTTTTCTCACTTAATGGCCATTCATCCACTGGGGCTCATTAATTGGGAGAATGGCTTGGAGGACCAAGCGACTATCAAGGCCTCCTTGGCCGACCTTGAACAAAGCGGAACATCCTTGTGGACAGGATACAGCTTCAGCTGGCTTGCGAACTTGGCCGCCCGAGCACGAGACGGAGAAAAAGCTGAGAAGGCGTTAGAGATTTTCTCAACAGCATTTTGCCTGCGCAATAGCTTCCATTGTAATGGCGACCAATCAGGGAAAGGATACTCCAACTTCCGCTACAGACCATTTACACTGGAAGGCAATTTCGCTGCTGCGGCAGGCTTACAGGAGATGTTACTGCAAAGCTACAGCGGCACGATCCGTATACTTCCGGCTGTACCGGAGGGCTGGAAGGATGTATCTTTCAAAAAACTCCGTGCAGAAGGGGCTTTTCTTGTTTCCGCGGAACGCAAAGGCGGCCTGACGCATTCGGTCAGGATAACCTCGGAAAAGGGCGGTCTTTGTCGGCTCGAAAATCCATTCGAAAAATCAGATTACGAAATCAAAGGTGCCACAAAGAATGCTGTCGGCAAAGATGGAAATGACTTGGTAATAAAAACCTCAGCAGGGCAGGAGATAACACTAATCCGCGAATAGGCGTTGCTGGACTTCAATATGAAGCATATCCCCAATTTTCCGAGACGATGATTCTTTATATTGTACAAGCAATCATATTAGGAGATCCAACGCTACTACTTCGTGGTCCAGGATCGACGGTACGGTAAGCGAGACAATGTCATCCTTGGTTTCGTAATCCGGGCTTTTATCGCCGACAAGCAGGTGTATCTTCTTTATTTTTGTACCTCGTGGAATTTTTACTTGAAGCTTTTGCTCGCCGATACGAATGAATTCTCGAAACGGACCTTTCATCATCATCGGATTGGTGAGATTGACCAGATGAACGGTCATTGATTGTTTTTGCCGCCATACGGTGACATCGAGGACCCCGGGACCGGACACTTGAACCGGCGGTTTTTCATTTACCGTCCAATTGATTATATTTCTCAGAAGTCTTCCATGGTCCACATTCATGATTTCCCAAAACGTCCGGCCTATATCCCAGGGAATGTAAGCAATCCGGCTCTTCGGCAATTCTCGCAAATACAGTTCTCGGATATCGGTGTCCGGCTTTCTCGGATAAACGTGTTCCATTGGTAAATCAGGATAAGTGGGGATCAAAGTGACCAGAGAAGGGAAGTCTAACAGAGGCTTGACATCCAGTCGCCAAATCCCATTGATGATTCGGTATGCATCTTCCAGCCCACTTAAGACCGGATGAAATCGGCCGGTGTTCGAATCGCTTTTCAGTCTTAAATACGAATTCTTCATCGGGCCTTCGACCCAGTTGTTATAAGAGACTCCGAACAGATCGGCAAGGCCGAAATCTCGCCGATGTTTTCCCAATTCGTCATACAGTGACGTCTCGAAGGTGGCGACCAAACTTCCCCCACGTTGGACGTATTGCCTGAGTTGTTCGCACTGAGCTTCCGAAAGGGCGGCTATGTTCGGAAGAATCAATAATTTGAATGGCTTGAGGCGCTCAGCGTCGAGCAACCGGTCGTTCACCATCTCGAATGGTATACGCGCTTCGATGAGGGCATGATACATCCCCAGCTCGTGACCGTCGCTTTGCTCCTGCCATCTTTGGCCTCCGTAGTAACGGTCTGTCTGCTCCGAATAGACCATCGCCACCCGGGCGAGCGGCGCAACGTTTCTCAAATACGGTTCGGCGCGATAATGCCATTGGTAGATTTTTTCAACTACCTTAAGCCAACGTCGGTCGTAGAGTGTCCCCGAGAATTTAACAAACCATGGCCGCATATTGTTGGCGGTTCCTTCCGCCACCCAAATTCGTGTTTCCGCCTCACTCTGCACGGAGTCCTTCCACCGATAACGTTCTTCCAATCCAATGCTGAATATGCCGCCGATGGGTTTCATTCCCATCGTCGCGCGCAGTTCTTTCGCACGCTTGCCGTTCGACCAGGGAGGAATAACGCCCCTTCTTGCCTGATGATCGGTGAAGAAAATATCCGACAAGGCGCCGGTGACGATATTATCAGGGAATCCGTTGGGAATATACCGAGAGGTGGTCTTGACCTCCCGGATTGTCCGGTCCCACAAGAACCACAACTCTCTTAATCGCTCGATTCGCCACTCCAGGTATTTACGATAAGTCGGGTCGTGACGATTGCTCGTTCGGGGCAGGTCCATCCCGGAAAACGACTTGAAATTCCGAACGCAATGCTCACAATAGCATGTTCCGTGACCGGCCCAGCGATTGGAGAAAATCCCATCCACCTGGTATAAAGTTGTAATCTCCTTATGAACTCCGGTCATGAATTCAAAGTTGTATGGGCCGAGCGCGCACGTGACCCACAATTCGGGATTCGACCAATGACACCGTTTTTGCCCTTTCGAATCGACGGCAATCCAATCCGGATGGGCTTTATAGACGTCGTTCCAGACCGCGTGCGGGTCGGTACGGGCGATCACCACCATCTTCATTTCGCGGCATCCGCGGACCAGATAGCCGAACGGGTCAGAATCACCAAGCCATGCGCTTCGATGGTGTAGGGTGATTTGTGTGGGGTAGTACGCGACCACGCCTCCGGCGCTCAAACAAGCGGCATCGGCGTGGATACGCTTGAAGTAATCCAGCCAAAAGTCTGGATCGAATTGGCCCGGATCGTTTTCCACAAGGACCAATTGTGCCCAACGCATCGGGCGATCGAACCACGGTTTCGTGTCCTCAGCAGAAGCGACCCACGGCCTTGCGAGGACCGCATACGCACCCGCAACTACTGACGTTTTTATGAAATCTCTTCGGTCCATTTCTACTTTTTCCTCTACATCAACTCATCCCGGCGTATCTTTCTATTGCACAGTCTCATCCGGCGGTATGTCAAGCTTCTTATAGTTTTCACGTCGGCCTGGCCGGTCTTTGTCCTGAATCAGCTTGGCACAGCGTGCGACTTCATCGGCAATTTCCTGCGGGACAACCATGACGCCATCATCGTCCGCAACAATGACGTCCCCCGGCCTGACTCTCACGCCCGCGCACGTGATAGGCTGGTTATTCGAGATCGGTCCAATTCGCCCCATAGGGTGAGCAGGTGACCTCACTGTACAAAAGACCGGAGTTTTTTGGATCACACACTCGTAAGAGTCGCGGCAGGTTCCGTCGATGATGTAACCGACCACCCCCTTAGTCCGCCCTTGCAGCGTGTTCGCGGAACCAAGAATCCCCGCCGCCGTTCGCTTTGCGTCGATCACAAGCACCTGGTCGGGACCGCCCCACGGGCCGGCTTCGTGCCACAGACCTTCCGGCCCACTCTTGTATTGTCGCTTGTCGAACTCCTCGTAAGACATCGGCTGCAGAGGCCGGTCAATGAGGTCATACTCAGCGGTGCGGGCGATCCCGGCAAAGCGAATCCCGAAGTAAAGAGGCCGCATGACAGGATCCATTTGATAGCGCTCCTGAAATCCCATTGAGTCCAAAGCGTCGCAAACGTCTGACGTCCGAACAGACCGAAAAATCTCAAGCGTTTCCCTGCTGACCTCGTTAGCCGGCGTCTTGTCGTGAGAATCATCGCGCCGACCAGGACTACTGCACCCTTCGGTCATGACAATCGATGCCGCCACACAGCAAATAACCATTGTTCTTTTCATAATCAAACTCCTTTCTCAGATTTGCTGCCGGATTATTATGTTCGACTGTATGATACCACAATATCTAACACCTGTCACACACTTAGGACACTTGTGCCCTTTTGCCCGAAAAACGTTCTTTCTGTGAACCGGTAAGAATTCACGAACCTGTACAAAACCTCAATAAATAATACGTTACGTTATCTTCACTCTAAAAGCGGTAAATTGTGGGATCAGTGTTTTCGAACTTGCGGCTCGACTACGTAACTTTCTATGGAGACTATAGATTACCGTTTGCAATTTTTGCTGAAAACACCCACCATCCACTCAACTACGCCTGGAGGGGCTCGAACCCCCAACCTTCGGTTCCGTAGACCGACGCTCTATCCAATTGAGCTACAGGCGCCTATTTTTTAAGTGCTTGTAGCATAACAACTTTCTGTTCGTCCTGTCAAGTTCTAAAGCACTCAAAGTGAGCAAAATCAGCAATTTGTGTCAATCGTCTTTCGTTTTAGCCAAAATACTATTCAATACCTTGTTGGCAGAAACCATATCTTCAGACCGCACGGCCAAGTAGTACTTCCTTGTCGTAGAGATGTGGCTGAGTTTCTTATTGCCAAGAATGCTAACGTTGAGGCGGAAGCAGAAGATGAAACCACACCGCTGCATCAGGCGGCTGGAGCCGACGATAGGAAGATCGTGGAGCTATTTCATCTCCAAGGGAGCAAATGTTAATGCCAAAGCCAAGAACGGAAATACGCCAATGCACGGTGCAACTTCGGGAGGCAACCGGGGCGTTATAGAGTTGCTTATCGCAAAAGGTGCAACTGTTAATGTAAGAGGGGGGCGCAATCGGACACCACTCCATAATGCCACGAGGGCAGGCCATAGGGATGTGGTAGAAATGCTTCTTTCTAAAGGTGGCGACGCCAACGCCAAAGACAACCGAAGCCGAACTGCTTTGTGGCACGCGAAACAAAGAGGCCACACCTCCATCATCGATCTCCTCCGCAAGAACGGAGCAAAGGAGTAATAACTGGGACAGGCCCGGACGAATGGAGAGTCCTTTTCGGCTCTTGTCCGATTCCTGGTCATCGCTTGCAAAAATTGCACCCCACTTCACACGCCACTTCAGAAGGACTATCCGCGTTTCTGCAGGATTCATGAAGCTTCAGAAAACTGCAAACACAACAGAACCTGACAAATATCTCCAAAAGAATTACATGATTGATATATTTCTTTTCATCCGGCTACTTAATCTGAAAATTGTGAAAAATTTTCAAAAAATATTTGTTTTTCGGCAAGCATTTGGGGTTCGGTGCCAGCATAATTCGAAAAAATTGACATCTGTGGAGACATTCTGCGCTTGTCAAGGACCAATATCCTCCCTTGACAAGCGCACAGTGGTTGTAACACATGAACCTCAAATTACATAAAGCTTAAGAAAGCCAACATCTATACTATTTGCTGTGGCATAGCTATACAAGTTTTTGTATTGTAAGCAGAAAATTTAGTAAGAAAATTTTAATTAATAGACAAAACAACAACGTTGAATGGTCTTTACTTATGAATCGAAGATTAGGACAAAATTTTGGACGAGAATCGATCTGATAATATTCTGCGAGCGGCTCTGGGACGGAATGATCCGGCCGCAGTGGAATTAATGTGGGACCGTTATGCGAAAGATCTTCTCACATTTCTCCAGGCCGTGCTTTGCTCGAGGCACGATGCTGAAGACGTGCTCCAGACAGTCTTTGTCAGGATTGTTCGCAAACGTCACAGATTGGCCAGAGCACGATGCCCGGATGCTTATGTGTATCGGATCGCCCGAAATGAAGCCTACAGGCTGATTAGCAGCCGTAAAAGAGAACAGATAGCTAAGGTTAGAACTGAATCCTGGCTAATGGTAACGGAAAACAACCAGGAACTGAGCGACCTGGTTGAACAGTTGCAAGTTGCCTTAGCTCATTTACCGCAGCCACAGCGGGAAGTGATTGTTCTGAAGATATATAGGCAGAAAACGTTTTTGGAAATCTCCGGGCTTTTGGGACTGTCTCAAAACACTGTAGCGAGCCGATACCGTTACGGGATGGAGAAGCTGCGAAACTTGTTGGGGAATCTTACATAATGAACGAAAAAGATTTAGAGAACGATAAGATCGAACATCTCTTGAGAAGAGCACACATACCTGAACCATCACCCCTGCTCAAAGAGCGAATCACCACTGAAGCAAGAAAGGAGTGGAAGCAAACCTCAGTGGAAATGCCATGGCAGATTCCCTTAATGCGCCTCGTAGCTTCCGCGGCGGCGGCTGTATTCATTATCTCGATTGCAAATTTTTCCAGCAACCATGCACTTAAAAAATGGCGTCCCGGAGATGTCCGGGCTACAAGGGAACAACTCCCTGACCTGGAGACACTACCGGAAATACCCTATCGTCCTTTTGTAAGGCATCTGGTCTCGGTCAATCGCAGATCATCTATGACCGATGCTTCGGCGTTACGCAACTATGCCGAAAGAATGCGCCAGATTCTGAAAGAAACGCAGCAGAACGGAGCTTCGAACGGGCAGGTGCCGGCCGGAGGAAGAAGCCGTCTGCTTCCAGCCCAACCGGGCTCTGATTACTATTCATAGAAACAACTCTTGAAAGGAGAATTATAATGAAAAAGAGAACTGTGAAAATCCTGACAGGCATTGCCATAGTATTTGTTGTGCTCGGCCTGATATATGCTATTGCAGTGAGTGTCTCATCAGCGAAGCTTCGCCGAGTTTATGCCGACCTTAAGAAAGACGGCCGTCCCATGGAGCCCTCAGACGTTATACCACCCGAAGTTCCCGATACGGAGAACGCCGCCCTGCTATATGAAAGCGCCGCCCTGCTGCTCAAAGCTCAGCCTACACCGGATGAAAACCTGCTGGTAGATCTGGGTGATATCTCAGATAAGTTCATTAAAGATTCTCTCGATTCCGACAAGCTCGACGAATTTAAGCAACTGATTGGACAAGACGTAGTCACACAGGCGCTGTCCATCGTTGCCCAAGGTACACTGCGAGGTTCATGTAGATTCGATCTCAATTATGACGACGGCCTAAACATGCTCCTGCCTCATATATCAGAATTAAGAAACCTTGCGCGCATCCTCTGCGCCAAAGCATATCTCGAAGCCAAAACCGGTAATCCGGATACCGCCTGGGACATGGTTATAACTCAATTGAAATTCGCCGACGCCCTGCGAACCGAGCCTGTCTTAATCAGAAAACTGGTTCGTATACAAATGATCAGACTATCCTGTGACACAATAAAAAAGCTTTGTGAAATTGCACCACCGAACACACAACAAGCCAGTGACATCCGAAGCCTTCTCAAGGATTTTGATGATATTCGTCCCCTCATTCATTCCATTGATGCCGAACGACTGCTCATAGGTGAATGGGTGTTCAACCTTACCAAAGATGAAATGTACAAAACAAACCTGCAATATAGCGATGAAAATGACACCGGACTACTCCCCAAGCTTATAATCTTCGGAATCACCTTCAAACCCTTGTTCCTTGCAGACCACGCGGCATACCTGCGATTCATGCACGATGGCACTCGGTTTCTTGAGCGACCATACTCACCTGAACAGGGAGAAATCCTTGAAAAGGGTGTCCAGAAAAAACGTTATACTATAACAAGAATACTGACACCTGCGATATTCAGGGTCAAAGAAATCCACTGCCAGATGACCGCGCAGTTGCGCATCACGCAGGCAGGTCTTGCTCTGCTGCAATACAAACAGACGAAAAATGCATTCCCCGCCACGCTGGAAGCGCTCCAGCTTCATAACATCAATGATCCGTTTTCCGATGGGCCGCTTTCTTACAAGACTGAGGGACAGGATTTCATTCTCTACAGTGTCGGCCCGGACCAAAAGGACAACAACGGCAGCCCCAGACAAAAGAAACAAAAAACAGACTGGGATGTCGTCTGGCACTTCCCTAACAAACACTAAGATATCTTCTTATATCATTTTGCGTCTTTTAAGTAGCCAGCCGGAGAACGTCAAGCCCAAGCTACCGAGAATAACAGCCGAAGGGACGGGAGTAGTCGCAACCCGGAAACCGACACTGTCATGTCCCCATCCAGCCGGATAGCCCGTTCGGAAAGAAGCCGGAAGCATATTTGCATTACTGCCAAAAGAACCCCCACGAATAACCCGCCAAGAGTCTATAAAGCCTTCATTCCATCTTACATGAGAGAACTCACTGCAATAGTGAAACTATTCCCTAACGTACATATCAATACTTCGTGGTTCGAAGAACTCTCACCGATGGCTGCCAAGCGTGTTGAGGTCAAATAGTGGCTAAATGTACCCTATGCTGAGTAACCATAACCTTTTATCAATCTCCAACTACCAATGCGTTAACATCACAGATCCTGATTCTTATGTTCATCAGTGTTGATTTCATTTTATTTCGGCTGAATAGCACCAGGAACATTTCTAACGCATCTAAAGCCATAGATATCGTATCCAAAGCAAACATCAGAATAGGCAGGATCTTCATTATAACGATAACCTGAGCGACAGCTCTCGGCGCTGAATTTCCATGCGCCACCTCGCACTACTTTGTTATCGCCGGTCTTCGGCCCTTTCGGGTTCCCTTCAGGGCTTTCCTGATAGTAGTCTACTTTGTAAAAGTCGTTGCACCATTCCCAGACGTTTCCGTACATATCGTACAATCCCCACGGATTAGGTAGCTTCTGACCTACTGGCCGAGGTTTTGTACCAGAGTTTTTGTCAAACCAGGCATAGTTCTGCAGCTTTGACGGATCATTCCCAAAAAAATACTTTGTTTTAGTGCCTGCCCGACAGGCATATTCCCATTCCGCTTCCGCAGGCAGCCTATATCCATTGGCGTCAAAAGCACATTCCCATGTATTTAGATCATAGCAAGGCTGAAGACCCTCCAAGCGGGAGCGGGCATTACAGTACCTTGCTGCTTTGGACCAACTTACTTGCTCAACAGGGTTCTTATTTCCCTTCCAACGGGAAGGATCTTCACCCATAACTCTTTTGTATTCCTCTTGAGTCACTGGATACTTATCTATATAGAAGGAGCTTACAAAAACCTCGTGGGGCTTTGCATCTACCTCATTTTCATCTCCCATTGTAAACCGGCCGCCTGGAAGCTGAACCATTTCTACGCCGGATTCAGTCTTCGATTCGCTTGGGGCGCCGTTTGGGGTTTTTGCGGCATCGTTTGGAACTTTGCGCTTGCAACCTTGGAGCAGTGCTAAGGCCGCAAGCAAGAGAAATGCTCTCATTAAATAATGTTTCATGATTCTCAGTATCCTATTCGCAATCTTCAACCTGACATTTATGTGCTCAATAGTCCGGCCATATTTCATAGCCGTCAGGATTTCTCAGACATTTCCTGCAGCGCCGTCTAATCTCTTCCGCTATTTCAACTGCCTGGGGTCGATTTACGCAACCATAACCTGCCTCCTGAGATAGTTTCCTTGTTATGCTGTGAATCTGTGCAATAACGGAGTCTTGAGCGCCGCCCATTTCCCTCCATTTCTTGCCGAGGTCTAAATAGGCTGGCAGATTTCCTGGGGCTTTCTTCTGCGTAAGAGCTTTAGTTTTGCGAGTCAATTCAGCAGCATATTCCAGGGTCTTCATATTCTCTTTCTGCCTGCTGTATTCCCGGGGAATCTCCCGCACTATCACCTCCATATTATCAATAAACGGTTTCAAGTCAGGATTGGATTTCCTTGCCAGATTTAGAAACGCTATCATGTTACCGGCAAAATCCTGATATTCGTTGATTCTCTCAACATGCCGCCTGACAAAATAGACCATATCATCTACAGCTCCCTCGACATACTCTTTCTTTTCTACTTCTTGGTCTGACTCAAAAACCACCTGTATTGCTTCTGTACATCCACAGGTAGCTGCACGACGAATGCCTGCGCTTCCCCTTCTATGATGGGTGCGCAGTTTGCGGCCCGGGAGGTCAAGTATAGCCTCGCACGTTTGCCTGCCCAACGTTTCCTTCATAATATCAACAGGAGTAGAAACCGAGATGGGGGTATCTTTTCTCTCCAGACAATAGATAATAGATTCCCCTTTTGGGGGTATTTTCTTACCAAGACGATAGAAGGCGTTCTCCCCGCTAAACCAGACGGGGTAGTTATACCGACCTATTACACCCCGCCAGATATTTGCTTTGGACTCTCTGAACGTAAATGTAGTTTTCACCCCCACTTCTAATAATTGGGTTATCCATTTTGCAGGAAAGGGTCTTTTCCAATTAACAGCCACATCCTTTTCCAAATAAGAAGGTTTCAACTCTTCTTTATGCCAGATACCCGGCGCGTCCAACAGAGCCAGATAAATACTCCTGCCGTCATTGTCAAAGTCAACAGATTCGATGAGCCGGGATTCTTGTTTTTTACTATCCAACATGAGCCTCATTCGCTGCTTTCCCTTCGGCCAGGTGACAACCAGCATATCGTTTTCTCCCTTAAGTAATCCTAAGAAAAGATTATCCGAAGGAATGTGAAGTGTAGTCATCGAAGGGTATTGTCCCGGAGCAAATACGAGGTCATCGCCAATGAAACTGGGCACTATACCGTACTCGATTGGACTGAGCAGACTTATCCCCTTCATATTCTCTGCAGGTTTAATCTCGACAATCTTCGTCATGTCGAACGAGAAAATAGCAGACAATTTCTCTTCTGTCTGCTTAGCCGAAAAAGAAACTTCCAAGGCTGCTTCATCACCCGTATTCTGCAATATTCTGCAGTGAGTAATGCTCGCCGGCTTTTCTTTTAGTTGAAGAGGAACAAATTCCATTCTCTTTTTACTAAGATCTGTTTTCGAGTAGATAACCACTCGGCCTTTTCTTGACCAGAACACGGCCGTCAAGTGCTCATTCTCAACTACTACATCTCCTTTGAAAGAGTATTCTCTCCCATAGTAAGCAGGATCCGAAGTAGCAGCGGATGGGTCGAGCTCGAGGGTCAGAAGATCCGTAGGGACGGGTTTCCAGTTAATTCTATCTCGGACATCGACAGTATTCACAAAAGGTGACAGTGTGTCCCAGATCAGTATATTTGCCGTACCGTCCTTTCTCTGGGCCATTGACACCCCTGCGCTTGTTAGAAGCAAAAGAATCAACGCTGTCTTACACAAAGACAATCCATAGCTACTAATACCTCGACCGAATTTCATAACCAACGTCCCTTTCAAGTTTATCACCTTTTTTCCAGGAGCCGGAATTTCCCCATATTGACTGTTCGCAGCACTATTAAACCTCACAAAGCTCAAATAATCATTCGAAACGCCTAACGATACCATATCATAACCATATTCCTTTAAATCTCAAGCCTTAAGATAGTCCCTGTCATGGAATACGGTCAGCTCATCCGACAGAGCTCCTGTTAATCTCTCAAAGCCGAATGCAGCCTACATGAAGTAACCAGCGGACATTGAAACCGATGCCAAATTTTGACCTTTTTGTAATTGCTTGATATTCCAGGGCTTATGAAATTGGAATTTCGCAGAATTGGGAGATAACGGGTTGTTGAGCTGTATGATGGTTGTAGTCGTGACGTCGAGAAAATGGGGCCATGCTTTCCTGACATATGTCACTATATTTAGGCGTGCTTCAGCCTCCTTTTCCCTTCGTAAATTAAGGGCAGATACCTTGAACGCGACCGCTATTTATGTGGTGAATGCTGGAGTAGTTCATAAAGCTGACGATAATAGCCGTGGCGCAGCATTAGCTCATCATGTGTGCCTGCATTTACCAACTCGCCGTGGCGCATCACCAAAATGCGATCTGCGTGCCGGATGGTAGAAAGGCGGTGCGCGATCACAATGCTGGTGCGGTTGTGCATCAGTTTGCTCAGCGCGTCCTGAATGAGCACTTCCGTGGCCGTATCGACGCTGGCTGTGGCCTCATCCAGCACGAATAGTAGGTTTGGATTCTGGGCGAGTGTGCGGGCCATCGACAGCAATTGTTTTTGTCCGAGTGAAAGTCCTTCGCCACGTTCATTCAGCATCGTGTCATAGCCATCAGGTATATCACTGATAAATCCATGGGCGTTGACTGTTTTGGCTGCGCTGATCAGGTCATCTCCGCTCAGGTCCGGGTTGAGCAGGGAGATATTGTCCGCCACGGTTCCAGCAAATACGAATGGGTCCTGGAATACATAGCCGAGGCGTTGACGCAGATCAGTTTTGCGGAAGGCCCGCACATCGTGACCGTTTATCCTCACGGAGCCGCGCTGAACATCATAGAAACGGCCTATCAAGTTGATGATGGTGCTCTTGCCTGCGCCGGTGGCCCCGACTATGGCGATCACCTGGCCGGGCTGGACAACAAAGCTGAGGTTTTTCAATACCCAATTCTCATCCTGATAGGCAAACCAAACGTTTCGGAATTCAATGGTTCCATTGATTTCTTCAGACGGCAGCGGTTTGTCTGGATCGGTGATTTCGTTAGGCATGTCGATCAGGGCAAAGACGCGTTCGGCAGAGGCCATCGCCATCTGGAACATGCCGGCTTTGTCGGAAAGAGAGCCGAGTGGGCGGAAGAAGTTGCGGATATAGGTCAGAAAAGCAATCAGCACACCGAGTGAAATCAGACCGCTGTTGTTAAGCAGCAGTAATCCACAGGTGCCAAGGATCAGCAAAAAGGCGACAGACTGGCCGCCTTCAATAACGGGAAAGTATAAGCTGAACCAGCGAACCTCTTCAAAGTATGCGGAGCGCAGGTCGGTGTTACGTGCCATAAATTCGTCTTGGGCGATCAGCTCACGATTGAACAGCTGTATGGTGGTCATTCCTACCAGATCTTCCTGCAGTAGGGCATTAAGTGAGGCTTGCCGCTTGCGAATCTGACGGTTGGCATCACGGAGTCTGCCGTTAATGAAGAACAGGGCCCCAAAAATCAGCGGCAGTGCCACAAAGAGGACCAGGGCCACTTGCACATTGATAAAGAGCATATAGGCCATGATGCTTGCCAACATGAATACATCAGCAACTGTGCCCACCACACCGTCGGTTACAAAACGTTGGAGGCGGTCAATGTCGGAGGTGACCCGTGTAAGCAGCGCTCCGACCGGGGTCCGATCAAAGTAGGCCTGATTCAAATGCATGACCTTCTTGAATAGATCGACACGAAGGTCATAGATAATACGCTGCCCAAGCCATGCTGTCAGCAGTCCCTGGAAGTAGCGGGTGAAGTGTCCGCCGATCGCAAGTATCAAGTAAAGCCCACTTAGCTGCGTCAGTTGTTTCAGACGATCATCTGCAGCAATCTCATGATTCAGCAAGCAGGAATCTGTAATCTGTTTGATAAGAACGGGCAGATAGTTGATCATAGCTGACAGGGTCAGAATCAGGATTAGGGACAGCAGCATTCCACGCCAGTAGGGCAGTGAATAATGGAGCAGGCGTCGGGCCAGCCCGGATTTGGGGGACAGTTTCATGTTTTGCATCATGAATCGGCCTCCAGTTCTTTTTCGATCTGCTGCATGGTGTTCAGCTCGGAGTAGTAGCCGGGCTGTGCAATAAGCTCATCATGTGAACCTCGCTGGGTTATTCGACCATTCTCAATCACCACAATTTCATCGGCATAGCGTAGCGTAGACACTCGGTGGCTGATGAAAAGGGTGGTACGTTCTTTCATGACCGGTTGCAGCTTCTTCATTATCGCCGCTTCGGTCTGTGTATCTACGGCCGAAAGCACATCATCCAGAATCAGAATCTCGGGGTGGCGTGCCACGGCTCGGCTGATGGAAGTGCGCTGGCGCTGACCGCCAGAAAGGGTAACGCCGCGTTCGCCTATCACAGTGTCGAACCGGTCCGGAAGGGTTTCTACATCCTTTTTCAGATGCGCAATGTCGGCCGCCCAATCGATGAGACGTTCGTCGGGCTCATCTACGCCGAAGCCGATATTGTGTTCCAGTGTTCGTGAAAAGAGTATAGGTTCCTGCGCCGCAAAGCCGATATGATTGCGCAGCACGTCAAGCGGGATGACCTTGATGTCATGGCCGTCGATGCATATTCTTCCTTCCGTTGGATCCATCAGGCGAGCAACCAGTGAGGCTAGCAGAGTTTTGCCGCTACCTGTCGGACCGGTAATGCCCATGGTCTTGGCGGAGGCGATACGCAGATTAATCTGATACAGAAAGCGCCGGTCCCCGATGTCCAGCGAGAGATTTTGAAGCACAATTTCACCATGCAGGCTGCTTATGCTGTGATCGGTTTGGTCCGAATCTCTGATGATGGGTTCCTGCTCAAGTATTTCTTTGATGCGATGCCAGCTCACCTTGCCGCGCTGCAACAAGCTGGTGACCCAACTGAAAGCAAGCAGCGGCCACTGCATATAAAGCAGATACTGGGTAAACTGCACCAGCGTTCCGATGGAGCGCTCGCCATTGATCACCTCACGCCCGCCAAGGTTGAGGATCATGACAAAGCTCAGGCAGAACCAGAATGCCATGAACGGCCACAGGCCTTGTCTGGCGACCTGCACCCGCATGTGGAGCAGAATGAGATTTTTGTTTATTGACTCAAACATGCGGATGCGTCGCTGTTCAATCGCAAATCCCTTTATGCATCGTATGCCCGCAAAGCTTTCCTGACAGAAGTTGGAGACATCCGACACTTGTTCCTGCACGAGCTTTTGCCGGTGGCGAAGAACTTTGAGCACCACGAAGAAGACAAAGGTCATCGGCAGGTAGAGCAACAGCACCAAGAGTGCCAATGAAGTGTCGGTGACCAGCATGACGATAGACGCAAACAGAATCACGACGGTCGTGCGAATACCCTGGAGCAGACCTTGACCAATGGAGTCGCGCACAAGGGTCATATCCGACGACATACGCGTGATCAGATCGCCCGTGCGCTCTTTGCGGAAAAACTCCTGATCCATCCGGGTCAAATGATCGAACAGGTCTTTGCGCAGTGCATATTCCACCTTGTGTGAGAGCCTGAGCGGTATCTTGCGAAGGTGGCGTGAAAAATAGAGGGTTACGACAGAGAGCCCAGCATAAAGCAGGAGCTGAAGGGTCAAGTCGGAATGCGTAATGGTTCCTTCTGTCAAACCGTCAATTGCCTGACGTATGACAAACGGCAAGTAAAGGCTGATTCCAACCGTGAATATGGTGCACAGCACGGTTAGTGCGATTTCACCCCTATGCCGAACAATATAACATCCTAATCTGACTTCTTCCTTCTTAATATCCCAAGCTCCAGATAAATAGTCTTGCAGAGCCAAAGATTCTGCAAGACACCCTTCCGATTATCAAAAGGAATAGAATAGCAGATGCGCAATGGATTACAAGCTCAGCGTTACCCCAATCAAGAACCTTATCCAAGGGATATGCAAAGTCGGAACCGATGTAATCTGTCAATCATTGATCAATTCCACGAAAGAGAGACGCTCTGTTTCCCGTGTGTTCTGCCAGGTTAGTTTTCAACTAGCGGGCATGCAAAGCGCGCCGGACGCTTATGAAGAGCTCAAAGTCAAATACTAAAATCTCTGTTGCCACAATTTTTTTTGAGGCATCCTCGTTACGATATATCAACCAACGTGCACTACTTACAGCCAGTAACTCCCGGACAAGGACATTGAAAACGTTACCAATTTCTGTGATTTCTCTAAAGCCTTAGTGCTATAGAGCTTACGAAGCGAGATTTTTTTCGAATTGGCAGATAACGGGTTGTTTGTATTTCACGCTGATGGCGCTGTGTCCGCATTAGATAAGGAGAGCATTGCTTCCTCTCGTCAAGTCGACTCAACAGGGGTCTTCGACCGACGGATTGATGGTCAACAGCTTGTCTTTCACTACAAGGATGGCAGTTTCTATGACGAGCAAACGAAAAGTGTCTGGGAATTACCGGCCGGGCTGTGCAGAGTCCACTTCGAGGGAAAGAACTGACAAGGATTGTTCACGGAGATTACTTCGCGTTTGCCTGGCTTGCCTTCAAACCGGAAACAGAAATCTTCCGATAGCCATAGGTGCTTCCGGTGTTCTTTTATGAAATCAATGCTCGCCGGTTATTATCTCAATGCCTTCCGAAAGAATATCATCGAGTTGTTCAATGGACAGATTGTTTCCTGCTGCATCAATAATCGGCAATCCCAGCGCCTGGTTAAAATCGCAGTTGTAGAGTACTCCCCGATAGTCTATACTCACAAGATTACGGCACATAATGTTTTCGGCCGCTTCTGTATTGAAGTTCTCGGCCAGCATCTGAAGATATTGTTTGAGCCGACCATTGGCCTCCAGATACTGTCTGAACCGACCTATAGGCGCATTAATGATAGTAAAAAGATTGTTAAACATAACTCCATATTTGTTGTTGAGTTCTCTTTTGTAATCGGCCTCAAGCCGTTTCTGTGGTCTCGGCAGAAAATCCCCACCCGGATTATAGACAAGATTCAACTCCGGCCCTTTGTCAGAGCCATAGCTGAGCGTATTTAAAAGTTTGAGGGCCTTTACACTTTTTTCGAAAACACCTTCACCCCGTTGCTTATCAACATTTACCGGTGTGTAATAAGGTAGTGAGCCGATATCCTCGCGTTTTCCTCTCCCTCCAAACTGCAGGTGCTTTTTTGGGCCGGATCTTTTTTAAAAAACTTATGTAACACTTCTGGTTTGCTTGCGTCTTATACATAGGATGATAGACTCATGTCGGTCAAGAATAGCTCCAGAGCTATTATAAATGGATCTGAGAGTCGGATATTGTGGTCTTTTTGAAACCGGGTCTTGCTTGCACACATCCACTTACATCTCATGGGTGCAAGCTTCACCGAGCTAAAGCAAGGCCCTTTTTATCGGAAATGGCCTTCTCGATAAAAATTGTTCCATAAAATGTTTTTTTTCTTTTACAAAATAGGTCCCCCAAACGTGTTATTAGTGAAGAGCGATCGCTTTTATGTATAAGCAAGTGAGTTGGAAATGATCGAAGACGAACTGCTCAAGTGGAAGTTTAAGCAGGGCAGCACAGAAGCGCTATCTTGCATATATCAGAAGTATCTGGATGATCTTCTTACATTGGCAGTAGGTTTATTGAACGATCCAAACGAAGCTGAAGACATTGTGCAAGACGTCTTTGTTTCCTTTGTAAAGTCAGCCAAGAACTTCATGCTCCGTGGAAGCCTTAAGGCATATCTTGCCACGAGCGTTGTTAACCGTGTGCGGGATCGCATACGTAAGAGGCGTACCAGGTCATTGGGTCGGGACAGACTTGAGGCGGACATCGATGTGCAAGGGCCCGACCAATCACTCATATACAGTGAGCAGTGGCAACGGCTGATACGAGCGCTGGATGAACTTCCATACAAGCAGCGAGAAGTAATACTCCTACGGCTCAAAAGTGAGATGAAATTCAGGGAAATAGCAAAGGTACAAAATGTCTCGGTCCATACAGCCATGGCCCGGTACAAGTGTGGTTTGAATAGACTTCGGTCAAGTCTAAACGGTGAGGTCAGAAAATGAGATCTACGAACAGTACGAAAGAAGCGATAAAGCAATGGCTCCACGTCAGTGCCAGTCCGGAAACACGCGACCGAATCTGGCGTGAGGTCCTCTTTGTACAAGAGGAGTCCAGCAAAACTACGTCGGCTTTAATCCAGCCGAATATATGGAGAACAATTATGAAAAGTCCACTTACAAAAATAGGCGCTGCAGCGGTGATAATAATATCTGTTGTGTTTTTAATAACCTTTTTCGACAAGGCAGCTACACCGGCTTACGCACTTGAACAGACAATCGAGGCTAATCATACTATAAAGACTGTCCATCTGCGAATGTTTGAGGACGGCCGGAGCATCGAAAACAATGAATTTTCAGATTACTGGATAAAGTATAATGACGCGGGCATGCTTTCGAACCTCCGCTGTAATGAACACGATAAGGATGGTGTTAGGTTCACTATTTGGAACGAGGGAATTAAAAAGACCTGGATACCTGAGAAAAACGTTGTGTTTCTTAACAGGCTAAATAATACGGACAAAGCGTGGGAAGATTTTGCTAAGGAGTTTGAACCCAAATTTAGATTACAGTGGCTATATGACCAGGCAGACGAAAAAGAAGCACTTGAGATTAAAATTGATGAGCCTGCTGAAGATAGTAACTCCATCTATGTCAAAGCCACCCACTCCGTCCATAAAGTGCGAGCGGAGCTGGTCGTTGATCGTAAGACAAAACTTATTAAGAAGTTTTCAATTTATCATCTCAGAGAGCAGGAATATGAATTGGATATGCGGTTTGAATTTCTTGCTTATAACCAACCGATTGATCCGTCCATGTTTGAGCTAAGTGGAATTCCAGATAATGCCAAAGTTTATGACCAGGTAAACCAGCTTGTGGGCCTGGAAAAAGGCGATTTGACTAACGAAGAAATTGCCGTCAAGGTGGTTCGTGAGGGCCTTAAAGCCACAATTGCGAAGGATTATGGTCAAGTAAGAAAGTTGATGGAAGGTGACCCGGGCGATACTATTGAGGAATTTATTGAAAAGGAATTCGAAGCCAGACTCGTACGAATTGTCTCAATTGGTCGGGCTGAGGAGCATGAAAAAATTAATCGTGTTCTTTACTTTGTTCCGTGTGAAATTGAGGTCGAGAATGAAGAAAGAGGAAGATGGATAGTAAACATCATAGCAACGGCTACCGCTATCGAACATCAGGATAACCGATGGATTATGCACACGGATTTCCGGGTCAGTGAACCATACATACTATCAACAAAAGCTCTCAACGAACAGGACCGCATTGAAGGGAATATAATTGTCCCAGGTCTGCGCGTTGGTGACTACACCTTTGATATGAGCAAGGACGAGGTGTTGAAACGTCTGGGAGGACCAAAGGCGATTAATTATGGGGGAGAAAGGTATACTCTTAACAATCTACCGACAAGGTACTACATGGTTTTTGATGATGTTTCCTTTCGGATCGTTGACGATTCAGTCAAAGAGATTACCGTGCTTGGTCCTTCATATCAATTCACCAATGGTTTGGGAGTTGGTGATTCAGAGCAAAAAATCAAACAAGCATTTGGTGACGACTTCCAGTCCAGAAAGGAGGAAGGGAAGGATTATCTCTGTTACGACGCCAAGGGGCTTGCATTCGAAATCCACAAGAAGAACCAGACCGTCGCCGAGATCGTTGTTTATCAGCCAGAAGGCGTTCCTAGGGTATTGAGAACGCTTCCGAAATATGACCCGGATTCAACCAATCCATTTCAGATGGATTTGCGGTGTAGAGATTTGTCGAAGCTCGACCTAACTAATTCTATCGACGACCTGTTGTACGCGACCTTTGATGACAGGACGGTCTGGCCGGCTCCCAATCGGATGCCCTCCGACTTCACTTGGCAAAAGATCATGGAACTGGGAAAGAATCCAGGCCTAGGCATACGAAGTTTGCATAAAAAAGGAATTACCGGCCATGGAGTGAGTATCGCAATACTCGATCAGCCATTATTAGTTGATCACCAGGAGTATGCCGAACGTCTGCGTTTGTATGAGGAGATTCATATACGAAGTGGAACGGAACCGCAGATGCATGGGCCTGCTGTCGCATCTATTGCCGTAGGCAAAACCGTCGGAGTTGCCCCCGAAGCAGAGCTTTACTATATCTCTCAGTGGAATTTTGACTGGGAAAAGGAACATACCCCAACTTTGCGATACCTTGCTCAAGGTATTCACAGAATTGTAGCGATAAACGAGCAGCTCCCGAAAGATAAAAAGATTCGAGTCATTTCAATATCGAAAGGTTGGACGCGATCGCACAAGGAGTATAAATTAATTACGGAAGCAGCACAAAAAGCTCGAGCTGCGGGCATGTTGGTAGTATGCACTTCTGTTGATTTAGTCCACGACGGATGCGATTTTGGCGGGCTTGGCCGTTCGCCTCTGGCTGATCCGGAAGTGTTTGAATCCTATGAACCGGGATTATTTATGGTCAGGGCATTCTCCACTTATTCTGATGATTGCATATGGGTCCCGATGGACTCACGAACAACAGCCAGCCCTTGTGGTATCGATAAATACGTTTTTTATCGTCAAGGCGGCTTTAGTTGGGCGGTTCCCTATATTGCTGGCGTTTATGCACTGGCCGTACAAGTAGATCCTGCGATAACACCTGAAAAATTCTGGTCATTGGCGATGCAAACCGGACGTACCATCGAACTGGATTATAATGGCAAGAAGATACCTTTTGGACCAATCATTGATCCTGTTAGATTGATTCGTGCGATTCAAGCTGGTGAGCCTGCAACGTCGAACCGACAGCAGAATGGCACTCAACCCACAGAGACGCATCCCCAAACGCACTCCGGAGCACATACCATCGTGCCGGGTGTGGGAGTGGGTGACTATACGCTTGACATGAGCAAAGACGATGTGTTGAAGAAGCTGGGAGAACCAAGGGACATTTTTTTGGGGGAAAAAGAGTACACGCTCGACAATCTCCCGAGACGCTATTTCATGTCTTATGGCGATGTTTCGTTTGCGATCAATGACGATTCAGTCACAGGGATTGGCGTGCATAGCCCTCTCTACAAATTCACCAACGGTTTGGCAGTGGGTGACTCGGAGGACAAGATCAAACAAGCCTTTGGCAATGATTTCCAGCTTGAGGAATTTGAGGGGATGGATGTTCTCATCTACGAGGAGAGAGGTCTCCGGTTTGAAATCGATAAGAAGACGAGAACGGTCGATGAGATCAGCGTTACTCAGGCAAAGCACAATCAATAGTCGGATCATCGTTCGAGCCAGGACGTTTTAATCCTCGTTCGTCCCGGGATATGGAAAGGACAACGCAAATGCGTACTTATTCACGAAGAGATATATTGAAACAGGCTTCCCTGGCGGCTTCTGCTGCAGTTGGGGCGGGCTTGGCATGTGTCCGCTGCTGCACGCGGCGGGGCCTGCCAATGGGAAGCTGGGGGTCGCCATCATTGGCTGCGGCGGGCAGGGCAGACGACTCCCACTGAACATGGCAGACTCACAACGACTGGTCGCGATGGTGGATATCGACGACAACATGATCGCCTCCGCCCTCGAGAAGATCAAGGAAACCGATGCCAGGCCCAAAATCTATCACGACTACCGACGAATGCTCGACGAGTGTCACAAGGATCTGGACGTGGCCCTGATCGCCACGCCGGACCACCATCATGCCCCTGCGGCGATGCGCGCCATGGAACGCGGAATTCACACGTTCAGCGAGAAGCCGCTGGCGCACAACATCCGGGAGTGCCGGGTGCTTGGCGAGGTGGCCAAGAAGAACAAGGTGTACACCGCCATGGGCAACCAGGGACACTACGGGGAAGGTCACCATCGCTTCTGCGAGTACATCTGGGCCAGCGCAATCGGCAAGGTGACCGAGGCCCACTGCACCGTCGGCAAGAGCTTTGGTGGTTCCGGGGGGCGCCTGCCTTCCAAGCCTGTGCCTGCTCACGTGCACTGGGACGAGTGGATCGGGCCGGCTCCCTACCGCGACTACCATGACGATCTGCACCCGGTCGACTGGCGCAAGTGGCGGCAGTTCGGCACCGCCGGCCTTGGCGACATGGGCTGCCACAACATGGATGGGGCGTTCGATGCCCTGCATCTGGGAGAGGCTGACCACTACACGGTGGAGTGTATCTACCTCAAAGGCGGTAGCGATGAGATGTACGCCACAAATATAGCGGTGCGCTGGGAGTTCCCGGTGCGTGGAGATATGCCACCGGTGAAGGTTTATGCCTACGAGAGTGGCGAGGCGATGCCCGAATACTACAAGCAGTTACGCAAGGAACTGCAGCCGCCCAGCAGAGGCGGAACAATCCTCATCGGCGACAAGGGCTATATGTATACGGGTTCCTTTTGTCTCGACACTCGCATCCTGCCCGTAAAGAAACACAAGGAGTTCCTCCCGCCGCCGAAAACGATCCCACGAACCGGCGGTGCGATCAATGAGATATTCAACGCAATCAAGAAGGATAGCCCCCTCACCAATGACTTCACCACCACGTCCGGCCGGCTCACCGAATGGATCCTGACCGGCCATCTTGCGGCATTCGCTGGCGTGGGCAAGAAGCTTGAGTGGGACGCGAAGAAGATGAAGTGCACAAACTATCCCCAGATAAATCAGTATATCAGCCGGACGTACAGGAAGGGCTGGGAGGTATAGTGTTATGTTTGCGTTGTAGTCCTATACCAGGTGGAAGTTTTGCTCTATCATGGGATTCGTAGAGCTATCTGCCATGCTTATGCTGTATTAAGGATTTGACTCATGTTTTTGACCTGTATCAGCGGCATGTAACATTTAGATTGCAAGTCCGAGATTTTTACATATTACCTGCCAAGGAAATAAAGATATATAATGTTGTTTGAAATAGAGGAATGCCACCCTATTTTTAGCCACTGAAAAATACTGTGCTATCTCTTCGGTATAACGAGACTGAGGCAATCGAACCACAGCAAGCGAGAAGGCAAAAGACGCTTATATCTTCTGGACTCGCGGTGGATTGAGCTGGGGAGCACCCTACATTGCCGGCGTGGTCGCCCTGGGTATACAAGTCAATCCCGATCTACGCGCCGACCAGATAGACAAGCTTCTGTATGACTCAGGTTGGGATTTCCAGAGAGGCAGATTGATCAATCCAGTTGGTTTTGTTGAAGCTGCTCGGAAGGCCAATTAAAAGAATTATATGCTTGATACATTTCTTTTCATCCGGCTACTTAATCCGAAAATTGTGAAAAATACTTAAAAAATATTCGTTTTTCGGCAAGAATTAGAGGTTTGGTGTTCCCATCACTCATCACATTTAAAATCTGTGGAGACATTCTGGTGACACGGATTTATGGCATTTTTACAACTCATGGGAATGGTGACTTGTGGTATCAATCGCGTAAGATTTGTGCAGGAGGTATAGAGTTTTATGTAGTTTGTGCACACTAATTACAGATGTATCATTCTTTGTTTTCTTTTGTGGACTATCCTTTGACCGCCTCATGCTTTTTAATGAAATCCGGGTCAATCTCCACACCTAAACCCGGGCCGGTGGGGACTTTAATCTTTCCATCCACCACTGACAGGGGCGATATTTTACATTCAAATTGTACATTCGTGTTTAATCCTTTGAATTCATGATGAGCAGATGCATTGGGAAGGGCAGATACAAAATGAATCATGTAAAGGTATCCGAGTCCTCCACCAGACATATGCGGCGTACAAGCTTTTCCGAATGCATGTGCCATACGTGCCACTTTCATCGAACGAATCATGCCACCAAAATAATAGTTATCAGGTTGAACAATTTGAAGCCCATCATTGGCAATAAGCCAGCGAAAACCATGCAGGCTGTATTCCTGTTCGCCACCTGCAATTGGAATGGTCAGTGCATCAGCAACCTGTTTGGTCTCTTCATACCAGTCGAAAGGAATAGGTTCTTCAAAAAAACCATAGCCGTACGCTTCCAATAACTTGCCAACCCGTATCGCCTCATCAACTGAATAAAAACCGTTTGCATCTGCATACAAAGCCATTTTATCGCCAAACGTTTTGCGGATAAGCGGAATGATTTTTTCGGTCCTTCCTTTTGGAGCAACGGCATTAATGTCCTTAGTCATGAACATAAGCCCGCCAACTTTAATCTTAAGCGCGTGGGTATTGTATTCCGCGACATCCCTTTTTATCAGTTCCAGGGACTCCTCTAATGGTTTTTCACGGTATTCTGTGGCTTGGTATACTGCAACTCGTCGGTGGTGGATTTCTCCGATCAACTGGCCGATGGACTTATTAGCAATACGCCCCAGCATATCGAGAATCGCAAACTCAATGGTAGCAAGAGGTATCCCGAGCGCCAGGCCGCTTAATCTGAAATTGAGATTGTATATGTACACCTTTTCAAGCAGCAGATCCAACTCGCGTGCATCTTTATCAATAAAAAAAGGTTTCAACGTATTGACAAAAATTGGATAGAGCGAATTCATCCCGCTGTGACCAACCGAAATACCTTCTGCACCATCAGAAGAACGTACCCGGCACAGGAAACTGCGCTTATAACGAAGCAATTCAAGGGTCTTAATGATCACGGGGGTAGCAAACAGCTCCTTTTTCAGTACAGGCTGTTTAAGTATTTCATCGAGCCGGGTGTAATCAGGTCTCTGGGCCTCTGAGCCACCGCATGAGCGCGACCATGTGGCGGCAAGCCCACCAGCAAGGGCAGTACTTATGAATTTTCGACGATCTGTTCTCATGATATAATCTCCACTTTCTGCAACAGTTAAGGACTCAATCACTTTGAAACATGCTTTACTGCAATAGCTTTACCTTTTTGCCCGTCGGTTAAAATTGCCTGCATATCACAATTTTTAGGCCACCCTTCATTAACACGCTGAAAAAGAAGAATGCAGTCAGCAATCTTTATAATCTCTGTTTCGTTATGTCACCGACAGGAGTGATTATACTGAAAGGGGAAAACGATTCAAGGAGAAAAATCAACCCGAGACCGCCCATTGGGGCGGTGCCTTTATTCGACTGGATCCGGACACCCGCCCGCTTCACAAACACTTCTGATGTTTCGGACATCTGAACTCATACAACAGGTCTTAACCGACATTTGCCATTTGTTTTGATAAGCAATGCCCCTCCACGCCGCAGTATGCCATTTTACTTGAATAATCTGTTCCATTTCAATGCCCTTGACGGTAAAGGAAGTACGTCAAACCTTACTTCGACCAGCGACAGCCGGGAGGCAGTTTGTGGGAGAGACCTGGACGGTAGCCTTAACCGTTGCCCTGCATAGTGCCGAGAATTTACGATGGATGATGCAAATCCTATTCTGTTTGTGAATTCCGGTCTTCCTCGCGCACCAACTCATTGGGTCCGCCGGAAAATTGTTGAAATTGAACGGGGATTCTGGTATTGTGGGACCTTGAGCGCGTAGAATTGCTTTTGTGAAGTGTATATGGGAATTCTCTGCGAAAGGAGTTCATATGTCAATGTTGCGTATGCTGACGGCCCTGACCCAGATGGCGTAAAGGGCGCGATCGCTACGCATTGCAGTCCTGCCGGAAAACGCTATAATATGGTCAGTTGCCTCAAACAGATCATAACTTGGGCAGGACAGGAGTTATCATGGATTCAAAATATCTCTCCGCAATCTGTGCCGGGTTCTTGTGCATGGGCACAGCAAATGCCGTTCCTGCCACCGGTATATACCATATTCCCGACTTCGGTGCCGAATCCCGCGGCGGTTTTCAGAATATTGCTGTGACGAACTGTGCCGTATGCTCGCCTCGCTATTCCCAAGTTTTTTACGGCCGGCAACGGGGACTCGCCGGGATCGCACTGGAGATCGTCGATGAACAGATTCGCCAGCCGGTCTCCGTCACATTCGTACCCCCGGCGGGCATCGAAATCGCGGACCGATGGCAGGTGCATTTCAACACCACGGGTGATCTCGGCGGCATGGTTAGTAACAAGCCCTTGGCGACGACCTTCAGAATCGAATCGCAATATCCTTCGGAGGAGAAATGAAGTCATGAATCGCCGTGAATTCCTCGGGGATCTGGTCCTTGCCGGGGCCGCATTGCCGTTAGTGAAGAGTGACGTGCGCGGCGCTGCCAGTACGGACCTGACTCAGGATTGGCTCGCCCGATGGGAGAAGAACATTCTGGGCAGAGCCCGCTCGCGCTACTGCGACAAGGAAATGGGCGAACAACTCGGCTGGCTCGTCAGCCCGTTTCTGAACGGCTTCTACTATGGGTATTTGGCGACGCGCGATCCGAAGTGGGTCGAGATGCTGATCGACTGGATGGACTCATGCGTTCGCCGCGGCGTCGAAGAGCCGGACGGTTTTGTCGGTTGGCCCAAAAGCGGAATGGACGCCACAGAAAGCTTCTATACGGACAGCCTGCTGGGAGAGGCGATGGTTCTGCGCCCGGTCGTCCTGACGGCGGATGAGATCCTCAAGACCCCCTCGCTCAAGGGCAAATTCGACTCGCAGGCCCAGGCGTATCTTAGATTGGCCGAGCGGGTCTTCGAAAAGTGGGATTCGCGCGGCTGTTGGCGCGAGATCGCTAACGGCGGACTGTGGGTGGTTCCCCTTTTCGGTATCGACCCGAAGACCGGACAATGGACCGAGGGCTACGCCCGGCGCAACACCGACGGTTTCTCCAATCCCGACAACAAGGAGAACCACATCGCTCGCTGGCTGATCGCAATGTATGATGTGACGAGGAAACCCGTCTACCGGGAGCGGGCGGAGAAATGGTTCCGGCTCATGAAATCGCGGATGAAGACGCGCCAGGACGGAACGTACTTTGTCTGGAACTATTGGGACCCCGCGGGAACGTGGGACTGCAAGGCCGACGGTTCGCCCAAGCACTGGGTCGGTGTTCATCCGAATGGTGGCTATTACGGGATCGATGTCGAGGCTATCGTCACGGCCTTCGAGCACGGGTTGGTCTTCACCAAGGAGGATATACAGCGGCTCATCGCCACGAACCGTGACTTCATGTGGAACCAGCAGGTGACCGGCGCCAAGTTCCAGCGCATCGACGGTGGTCAGCCGGACCCAAGATGGAGAAACTCGCCCGGCGTGCTGTGGACAGCCCTGGTGCCATACGACGAAACTTTGCGAAGGGTATTCCTGACGAAACACAACCCATCCGGCTGGGATGGACTGTCTGCCACGCCCTGGTTCCTCGCTCTCGAAGGGGCAGGATACACCGGTGCACTATAGGCCAGAGGATTCACAGCCTGCAAGCTCGGCGTGGGAAGCAGAAACAACGGGTGGCATCGTCGCCACCCACCATAACAAGAAGGAGTAGACTTATGAAGACTCGATTTGATTTGAATCGCCGTCAGTTTCTCCAGACCGCCGCGATCGCGGCTTCCGGACTGTCACTGTCCGCAACGGCTGCAGAACCGCCGTCACGCCCGCAAGGCAAGACCCAAGTTGGCTGCCTGAGTTGGTGTTTTCACAATCTGAGCCCCGCCGCGGACCCCGAGCGGGCCCTGGATGTCATCGGTGAGCTGGGCTTCGACGGCGTCGAATTGATCGTGACGGCACGTAGAGACCTCAAGGAGTTCTGGACGGACGCCCGGGTCGCTCGGCTCAACCAAAAGCTCCAGCAAAACAAATTGCGTGTATCGCAGTTCGTCCTCTTCCAGCCGGTGGTCGAGGACCTCTCGAGCACGGATCGAGCCGCTCGCGAGCAGGCACTCGCCTACTTCGAGGCGGGCTGCCGAATCGGGAAAGAGCTGGGCGCGCCGATCATTAATATCGTAGCTCCCTGGGCGCGCGAGCTGAAAGGGCCGACGGAGTATCTGCCCCGCTACTACGAGATCGCCAAGCCCAAACCAGGCCAGAAGTATCACATCGACATTGCGGAAGGATTCGATTGGGACCGGGTGTGGAACGCCTACGTGGAGACCACCAAAGCCTGCCTTTCACGGGCGAAAGCCCACGGCCTGAAGTTCTCCATCGAGCAGCACACACATTGCTTGGTCCCGGATGCGGCGTCGTTCCTGCGGCTGTGGGACCAGATTCGCGACGACGATCTGGGCTACAATATCGACGCGGGCTGGACGCTGCTCCAGCGGGAATACCCTCCAGTCGCCATCCACAAAGTGGGCAAGCACCTGATGAACGTGCACATGCGCGATATCGACGGCTTGATGCGACAGTTCCCGCCGTTCGGTCGGGGTGTGATGGACATCCAGGCGATTGTCACGGCCCTCAAGCAGATCGGCTTCAACGGCTTCGCCTCCATCGAGCAGGACCGGCATCCCGGCGACCCCGACATGCGAGAAACCTGCCGCGAGTACCTGCGGATCATGCGGGAGTGGATATGAAAGATTGCATATTCTTCTCATCTGTGAATTGCCTCGGCTTACTGGCAGCACTTCTGACGTTGGCTGATTGTGGATCGGGTGGGCCGCTAATTCGCAATCCTCAATCCGAAATCTACAATTGGGAGCCCGTAGGACAACGGTCAAATGTGGCAGGCGTTCGACGATCTGCCCTTCTCGAACATCAAGCGAGTGAAATTCGAACCATCCGACGACGGTCTGAACTACGTCAGGCAGCGTCTGGCGAGGCCCGGCCATGCCGCACCGTGAATGAAAATCTCCTGACCATAGAAAGGATCCGGTGAGATATGCTTAAGAGAATACGGGGCAGTTGCTGGGTGGTTCTGTTGGCAACCTTTGGGCTGTTGACTGCAACAGGTTATTTCTATTGGACAGGAGGCAGAAACGTATGGCCATCCCCCAGATAACCTCAGGTCCGCCGGCGCCTCAGCCGGGCGTATCGCGACGAACGCTCCTGAAGGGTTCGGCCGCCACGGTCGTGGCGATGGGGGCGGCGGCACTGCCATCGGCGTGCGCGGCCATCGAGCAGCCTGTACATGGTACGTCGAGCGGCCCGCTCCGCAAAGGCAAGGTCATTGACTGTCATGCGCACTTGACTCATCGGAGCCGCGCTACATGGGAGGCGGACGATCGCAAGCTCATTGAGGCGGCGGACAAGCTGGGAATCGACCAATTGTGCTGCTCGACCCTCACACCGCACCGGCCGGCGACCGCCGACGGTTTTCGGGAATGCAACCGGTGGACGGCCGACGGGATGCGCCGGTTCCCCGGCCGGGTGCTCGGCTACTGCTACGTCAATCCCGGCTACGGCCGAGAGGCGTTGGAGGAAGTCCGCCGCTGCGTTGGAGATCGTGGGTTTATCGGTATCAAGCTTTACAACGAGTACACCTGCACGGAGCCGGTGGTCTTTCCCATCGTGGAGCTGGCGACTGAGCTGGGCGTGCCGATCCTGCACCACGCGTCGCACTCCCACTACTTCGTAGAGGACCAGCCGCGAATGTCCGACGGCGGGCACCTCGCTGAACTGGCTCGCCGCTACGCAGAAGCCATGCTTATCTGTGCGCACATCTCCGGCGGGGGTGATTGGGAGTGGACGATCAAGGCCCTGCGCCACGCGCCGAACGTCTTGCTCGACACCAGCGGCAGCGTAACGGATGAGGGCACGGTGGAGATGGCCGCAGCAGTAGTAGGGGTGGATCGGCTCCTCTTTGGCTGTGACTCGTCCATGACAGCAGGGGTGGGCAAGATTCGTGGGGCGAACCTGAGCGCACAGGACAAGGAGAAGATCCTGAGCGAAAACATGATGAAGCTCTTGCGGAGGCGGAAACCATGATCGTTGACGTGAATGCGTATCTCGGTCATTTTGCGTTCCGCCGGCTGCGGCACAACACTGCCGCGTCGCTGCTCGCGCTGATGGACTCCAAACGGATCGACAAGGCGGTTGTCTCCAGCGCCAGCGCCATTACCTACCGTAACGCACAGGCCGGCAATGAGGAGATGGCGGAGGAGGTCCGTGGTCATAGTGACCGGCTGATTCCATTTGCCGTCATCAATCCATTCTATGCCGGTTGGCAGGATGATCTGAAAGCCTGCCACGAGGATTTCGGTATGGCGGGCCTGCGCCTCTACCCCAAGTGGCACAACTACAGTCTCTCCAGCCCGTGCTGCCGGGAACTGGTGAGCGCCGCGGCTGAGCGAGGCTTGGTCATCTCCATTCCCATCCGAGTGGAGGACAACCGCGAGCGGAGCTGGCTGCTGAACGTCCCCGACGTGCCGCTGGAGGAGATTGTCGAGTTGGTGAAAGCTCACCCAAAAGCACGCTTTATCTTGCTGAACGGCATCGGCTACACAGGGTGCCCGCTCGGGCGGAAGGACAATGGTCTGCCGTCCAATTATGCCATGGAACTGTCCCGCTTGAGTGCCGTGCTGGCGAACGAGCTTGGGCAGCTCATCACGAATTTGGGGGCCGAGCGTGTGATGTTCGGGACCGGTATGCCCTTCAACTATCCGGACCCCGCATTGGTGAAGCTGGAAGTATTGGACGCGAGCGAGGCCGACAAGGAAAAGATCCGCTCGCAGAACGCGATGACCTGGTTGCGATTGTAGCACAAGGCGAACGCCGAAAGGATCGAGCAATGCAAGGAAAGGAGGATTGTTCAGTCATGCGATTCGCATTAATGGTTTCTCTGGTCATATCGATGTGCGCGGCTTTGCCGACGGTTGGGGCTGACAAGCCGCTGGTCGTCGAGGTTTGGCCGGGCAGGGCTCCGGAAGAAAGCGGCAATATCGGCAAGGAAATGGTCCGCATGTCGCCGAAGCTGGACCACAAGCAGGTCGAGGTCACCGAGCCCACGAGGCTGGTGACCAACGTCACCAAACCGACCCTCACGATCTATCGGCCGGCGAAGGAGAAGGACACTGGGACTGCGGTGCTGATCTGCCCCGGGGGCGGCTACTGGGATCTCTACTGGCAACTGGAAGGCGAGGAAGTGGCCGCCTGGTTGAACTCAATTGGCGCCACCGGCATCATCCTCAAGTACCGTGTCCCGCGCCGGCCCGACGAGCCCAAGGGCGAGCCAGCCCGACGCCCGCTCCAGGATGCGCAACGAGCCGTCAGTCTGGTGCGGAGCAAAGCTAAGGAGTGGGGCATCCATCCGCAGCAAATCGGCATGGTGGGTTTCTCGGCAGGCGGCCATCTGGCGATTGCGACGGCGACGAGCTTCGACCGGCGAACCTACGAGCCCATCGATGACGTGGACACAATCAGTTGCCGGCCTGATTTCGCCATTGGAGTCTATTCGGGCTACCTGAAGGCGAAGGACAAAGACCATATCGCTCCCGGCCTGCGTATCCCGGTCGGAACGCCTCCGATCTTCCTCGCGCACGGCGGGGACGATATCATCAGCCCGCCGGAGCACAGTGTGTTGATGTACCTTGCGCTGAAGAAAGCCGGCATCCCGGCGGAGCTGCACATCTATGCGACGGCCGCCCATGACTTCGGCGTCCGCCCGAGCGACCATCCATGCTCCACGTGGACGCAGGCGTGTGCCACCTGGCTGCGGCATCAGGGATTCCTCAAGCCGCCCACACAAATGCACTGAGCCAGGAGGATGCCTCTCTCAAGCCAAGCGTGCGTATCTTCCCTCGCCAGGGGGATTAGGGTGTCCCCGGAATTAGTAAGTCGTTTCCAAGGGATTACTTATGGACTTTGGGCAAAGGGGTGTTATACTGAGGCTCGGAGAGGTCAGGAGTTTTATACGGAAACCATATAATCAGTAGTTCTGTGTAAGAAAAAGATCAGAGATCAGAGATGATATGTTTGAGGAAGTTGAAAAAATAAACACCCGTCCTAAGCCGTTTGAGTTCTATACGGCGAGTGACCTCTGGACGGATGAGCATACGTCGAAGCAGATGCTCTCTTGCCACCTAAACGAGGAAATCGATCTTTCATCGCGAAATGCTGCATTTATCGACCGATCGGCCGAGTGGATAACCTCCTATTTCAACGTCGGAGCTGGGACGAAGATTGCAGACTTCGGCTGCGGCCCAGGATTGTATACAACGAGGCTGGCTAAAAAGCAGGCGGATGTGACCGGGATAGACTTCTCGAAGAGGTCTATTCAGTACGCACAGGAAGTCGCAACCAGGGAGGGATTGTCCATCAACTATATAAATCAGAACTACATAGAGTTTGAAACAGATAATCGCTTTCATCTCATCCTGATGATTATGTGCGACTTCTGCGCCCTCAGCCCCACTCAGAGAAAGAAGATGCTGAGCAAGTTCCACACAATCATGGAACCTGGCGGTTCAGTTCTTCTCGATGTTTATGCGCTGACGGCATTTGAACAACGAGAAGAGACAGCATTGTACGAAGCCAATCTCCTCAATGGTTTCTGGTCGCCGAATAAGTACTACGGATTTCTGAATACGTTCAAGTACGAGAGAGAAAAGGTGATTCTTGACAAATATACACTTATCGACGCCGCAGGCACGCGTACCGTCTATAACTGGTTACAGTATTTCAGCCCTGAAGCTCTGGAGAGGGAATTTGTGGAGTGCAGGTTTTCAATTGAGAAGCTTTATTCAAATGTTGCAGGCTCGCCATTCGACTCTGAAAGCAAGGAATTTGCGGTTATCGCCAAGAAACTATAAAAGAATTATCAACACAGAACAATGCCATGCACGCGGACGGGTATTCCGCTGCGCTCCATTCCCGCCGGTGATAGCTACGTTACGCGCGGTTCAACGGAATTCAATAGAATACACGAAGTTCCCTGCTGATTAGGATTCCATGGCCGATATGTCTTACCCATCCGTGAGTCTCCAAGAATTGAATTTCTCTTATAAATATCGGCCAGTATTATACCATTCTATTAAAGGCTGTACAATTATTACTCGGACAGACTCCTATTAAACCACTTTTTAAATCCATATGTTTTTCACTTATTCACTTGCTCATCACTTGTAACATTCATTTTTGGCTTATAAACGCATTGTAAATCCTTGCTAATACAGCTCTTACACGCTGAGTCACGATTCCGTAGACCGACGCTCTGTCCAATTGAGCTACAGGCGCTTCAATGTTTAATCCGTTGCAATATAGCAATTTACTATGCATACTGTCAAGTCCTTTATATAACGACACCTCGACTGTAGCGGTAGATAGCCACCGTGGTTTTCTGGTATCCAAGTTGTTTCGTGAAGTAGTCACCAGATTTAGTAGAATGCTGGCATAAAAGTCCGCGGATGGCCTTGGACAAACTATTTTTTGTTGTCAAGAAGCTGTAAATTGAGATAGAATGCCGCTTGGCTATGTTGCAACAAGAGTCTATTAATGAAGAGGTGCGGGTTCTATGACCGAGACATCCATAGATAGGTTCAACAGTGTTGTTAAGCGTCGTAAATAGGAAATCTCAATTTAAAGATCGCATTTTCGTTCCCGCTCGAAGACCGCGGGTTTTACACTGACAGTGAAAAGGAAAGGATGACTTAAATGGAAAGCTTCGAAATTGACGCCTATGCACCGGCTCAAATGGCTGCGCGTGTGGAGAAAGCGGGAATCATTAAAGGCAACCTGGACGTTATCTCAACGTTTACACTTGCTGTCTTGGCCGGATCATTTATCGCCTTTGGAGCGGTTCTGTATACCTATGTGATTCACGATTCACAATTGAGCATTGGGCTGACAAAACTCATCGGCGGTCTGGTCTTCTGCTTAGGCCTGATATTAGTAATCATTGCCGGGGCCGAATTGTTCACCGGAAATAACCTGATTGTAATGGCTTATGTCAGTAGAAAGGTTACGTTAGAACAGCTCCTGCGTAATTGGATCATCGTCTTCATAGGTAATCTTGTCGGTTCATTGGCCATCGTGTTTTTAATTTGGCTCAGTAGACAATGGACTTCTGCCGATTCGGCCGTGGGAGTAAAGGCGCTTATGATAGCAAACAGTAAAGTAAACTTGGCGTTCTGGGAAGCGTTCTCCAAGAGGATTCTCTGCAATATACTGGTCTGTTTAGCCGTTTGGCTTTGCTTTAGTGGGCGGTCCGTGACAGACAAAATCTTAGCCATTATATTCCCAATTACTGCGTTTGTTGCTCTGGGATTTGAGCACTCTGTTGCCAATATGTACTTTATTCCCGCGGGCCTGCTAATCAAGCAAAGCCCGCAGGTTCTGGAAGCGGCCCAGAATGCGCTCGGCCAGGCTCCCGATCTGTCCAAACTAACTATACCCGGGTTTTTATTACACAACTTGCTGCCGGTTAGCATCGGCAACATTATTGGAGGTGGCTTCATGGTTGCCGCCATATATTGGTTCGTGTACCTCAGACGCTCAGCAGCCGAGCCTATTCGACGCCTTATGACAGACGGCCCGCCTACGGTCGCTCCTGGTGCTTCAGTTGCAGAAGCTGTTCAGGTCATGAAGGAGCACGCCATTGGCAGTGTTCTGGTGGGCCAACCGGGCAAAGCGGTCGGCATTGTCAGCGAAGCCGACATTGTCCGCAAGGTTATATCTGCCAATCAGAGTCCGGCTTCTATGAAAGTGGAGCAGATTATGAGCACGCCTTTGGTCTCCGTGGATGTCAAGACGTCTGTCTATGATATTTATCGCACTATGGCAGACAATCGTATTCGGCATTTGGTCATTACTGACCAGGGACAATGGGTCGGCTTTGTGTCCGTGAAGGATTTGCTGAGGAGGCCTATAATTTGAGGCCAAATTAATGTCAGCAGTCACGAAGCACAAGATTTGAGAAAAGGAAGGTTTTTTTAATGAGATTCAAACGATAAATATCAGTAACCACCTAATTTGGCCAAAGGACAACAACACTATGATGACACTCATTTTACGCTGTATTTATCACTCGATTCAATCAATCCGGCGAACATCCTGTCCAGCCTTGGGCCTGGGATTAGTCCTATTATTGTATCTGCATTGTCAGGCATTGCCATGCCTATCCGAAGACCTAAATGCCCTGCAACTCATAAACCAAGCAGGCAATGCGGAAGATGAACAAGTTCGATTCCGCCTCCTGAAACGAGTGGCATCGATACGGGAAATCGAGCCAGCCCTGAAAAAGGATCTGGACGGTCTCTTGCCCATCTGTGATTATTGGGCCAATAAGACCTATCGTCCCCCGGAGCCTCGTAAGCGTGCCGCCGAGAATGGATTCTTGTGCGGTTTCTTTGTGGGCAAGGTTCGACCGGATCGGTACTATCTGCCTCGAATCTCAAAGGTATCGCCCCTCTATCCGATCTGGTGCATGTATCGTGGACGCATACTCATCCATCAAGTGATCCAATCCGGTAATTTACGGCACTCAGAAAAACTACGCGAGGCCTACTGCGGGGAAGGTCGGCGTCTGCTGCGTATTGCACGAGAAGCCTTTCCCCAAAACCGCGTTATCCGTATGTATCTCGATGAGCCTTTGATGAAATGGCCGTATGAGATTAAAGCGGATCCCCGAGCCCCTGAATGGGCCAATCTACAACGGGAGGGCCTGGAAAAGCTGGCGCATATCATTCACTGGTGGATCGATAATCAACAACTGGAAAACGGCGAATTCGGAGGAGGCTGGGGAGACGACTGCGAAATGTGGCGTTGGTGGTCGCCGATCATGATTGCTTTTGCCGACCCCAAGGTCACCCAGGGCCAGGAACGGTTTTCTCAAGGGCTGTTCGGTCAAGCTCATATGAAACAAGGATACACCGAGTACATGAGCGATGTGGAGCATACGGCTGAAGACAGTAAAGACACCATCACTCCGATGCTCCATCTGCGTCCGGAAGATCCACTCTGGGGTCAACGGGCTTTACGTATCGCAGAGCTAATGGAAAAGGTCTGGACGGGTGTTAATCAGCGAGGAACACTACAATTTAAGGGAACCTATTTTAATGTCCATCGCGTCCATCCCGATCCTCAACGAGCTTGTGACACGGTATGGCATCCGGGGGTGGTACAACCTACCTTAGTTTACTGGCTGCGTACGCGGGATGCCCAACTGACACGTCTATTTTCGTCATGGATGGATACATGGGTGGAGGTGACTGCCCGGGCCGAACGGGGTAAACCGGCCGGTATCATCCCCTCGGCGATCCATTGGCCTGAGGGACACGCCGGGGGTGCTAATGAGACGTGGTACATCCCTGCGATCGACAAGCAGGCTCATTTGTATGACTGGCCCGGCAACATGACCATGTTGACCAGCGCCCTGCTTTTAACGTTCCATATGACCGGCGAAGAGAAATACCTGACACCAATTCATTCGATGGCCAGGATCCGAAAGAACTATCGTCAGAACCTGCCTAAGGATGATCCTGAACCCGGTAGTTTAAGCTGGTGTGCAGCACGCATGGGATTCCTGGCAGAGATACTGGCCAAGTATCGATCATTGACCCAGGACACTCAATATGACGAGATGCTTTTGGCCGAGGCCGATGGATACACCAGATTCCGAATCTCCGGACAAATGGGTGCTCTAAACCGAGATCTATTACATCATGCCCAGGCCTTGCGTATGAACTGGCCCGGCTATACCAGTGAGGTCCGCTGGACCGACCGCGTCCTTAGCTTTACCTCTAACTATCTCAATGATTATGCAAGGCCTGCGCTGCCCCGCCCCAATCCGGCATTACTGTACGCCAGTGCTTCCGGCGACCTTGGACGCATTGACTACTTTCCCTTAAATGCCGTACGTTGGCTAACTCCACCCCGCGAGATTGCAGCTTTAGTTACATCCTCGGGAACCGACCATTTGTCTGCCAAGCTGTATCACTTTGGAGATCACCCACGTGACATGGCCGCCGAGTTCTACCTGTTAAGAACAGGAGAGTATGCATTGGCCCTGAAGACGTCCCACCAAATCCTACTGCACCACAAGGTCAATGTCACCGGCCCCAGGACACGTGTCGAATTCCAGTTACCATCCAGGCAACTGTGCTCTATTGATGTACACAGACAGTAAAGCTAAGCATCTGTAACATACGTGGTCATCTTTCAAAATTTCTCGGACCAGTCCTGAAAGTCCATACGGTGTTATCCATAGCAACAGAGAACCTCGCGCCAGCGCCGAAGCAGCCGAGAGGAACTTTTCAGCTCAGCGAAAGCTATTCGAGGAGCAGACCTCGCGATTATTCGCCGCTATGCGCACGTAGTCGGGATGCCTCTGCCATCTATATTAAGCGCAGATGGGAGTGCGTTTGTGCGCACCTGCCTTTCGAGTGGATTCCCTGGCAGGTTATCCGCCATTTCAAGTCGGTAAGGGATTCAGGATTTCAATCTTTTCCCGAAGAGGTACTTCTCAAGCAGCTCTTTACCGCGTTTGATCTCTTCCCGACCGCTTGACTCAATACCATACCAGCCTCTGTAACCGGAATCCCGGCAGAGCTTAATCATCCCGGCTGTCTGCTCCTCTTTCGGCTGGTTTCTATATGACAACCCGCCAGCGTACGGGAGCATCTTCCTCAGATATTCATAGTTATCGAATTCTCCGCCGGGACTTCTCCAGTCGGGGTATGAGCCGAAATACGGATTATCAAGCTTCTTGAATAGTGAGACCATCCAATCGGCGTCATTTGACAGCCCACCGTGGTTCTCAATCAGCACACGTATGCCGGCAGGCGCAGCATATTCCAGCAGACGATTATAGCAGTCGGCCGCCCACTCAAGCGCCTGATCCTTAGGGGCATCCTTCGGGCCGCGGCAATTGGTCCTGATGGAATGGCAGCCAAGATACTTCGCTATATCCACCCACTTACGGTGGTTTATGGCGGTCTGGATCCGTTCGGCCTTGCTCGGATCGCACGTCTCTCCTTCGTCATCCACCATTATGAGGACCATCGTGACGTCGTACTTCTCGGCATTGCGCCGCAGGTCCCGCAGGTAGGAGTAGGTCGGCAACTCAAACAAAGTGCTGACGAACTCAATTCCATTGATGTCAAAATCCTCCCTCGCAATTTTTGGAAAATCCAGAGTCTTCCACTTTCCCTCTTGTATTTCACGAACCAGGGCCCATTGAGCGATAGAAATATCATCTTTCACAGTTCCTGGTGCAGCATTAACCTCCGTATCTTTTGCCAGTACTACGCTGCCAAGACCGGCTCCGACTGCAATTGCTCCGCTCAAGAATTCCCTTCGATTGATCCCTTTCATGGCTATCCTTTCTTTATTTCCAGAATTAATTTCTTATTGGCTCCAGCAGGCCCCAGTATTGCGAAGTCCGGCTGTTGCGGTACTATCTATCGCTATACCGGTCTGCTTCGGACAGGTTGGTAATTTTCATATTTTCGCCGTCTTATGGCAGTGCTGCTATAGCTCCCAATCTTTTCGATAATTTGGTTTTATAAGCCCATTAACCGCTTGGCTATTTGTTTATGACATTCAAATTTCTCTGTCCCTACCAATAATTCGGTCCCTCTTTATTAGCAGGGCATATAGCAAAATGGACAACAGCCATTGTATCCAAGTTCACCGCTTCTTGAAAGGCAAATTCTATGCCCTTATGGTCGTAATACATTTGGTCATCTTTCAAAAGTTTTTTGACCGTTCCCGCCAGCATATTCGAACCGGTGCGCGCGCCCACAGGATAGAACGACACGATTGCCTGCTCCTCGGTATCCGATATAGGTGTTCCGCCCGCCGGTGTCACCGGCCGTAACGAGCGACGAAATTTTTAGGGAATGCTGCGGTTTGGCGGATCCATTGTTCGGGCTCCTCTGACATTTCTGTTAACATTGAAGTTTTCGGAGCGACACCTGCCGGCAAACCACGAAAACCACTTATCCCGCACCTTTATAGCGATAGGCCCAGCCTGAGGCCATATAATCTATATCCAGTGTCTGACCCTCCGGTGGATATTCAATACCGTACGTTGTGACTCCTTCACGAATCAACTTGTCCACACGCTCTATGGTGAAGCGATCACGCCATTTGCGGACTTCCGAATGGCCGTCACAAAAGCCCAAAACACTGCTGTCGCCATGATTAACCGCCATCGGCCCCCACCAGCCCCATTGGGTCGTTCCTGTATACTCGGGGGCCCCTATTACAAAATGGTGGCTCGAATTCCAATTCCGCGTCTCCGCGCTCTCAACAAACACGTAACGGGTCGATGGCGAAGTAATCTCACCGAATGTCTTGATCTGCAAGTTGTATCCCGAACTACTTGGATTCGGAGCACCATATAAACACATGGGAAGCCCGTAAGAAACAAAAACACTGGTCCCATCATACATGCTCTTGCGGATGTTGTCGGCGGGACAATGATAGGTGCCCGGCTCTTTGACATACGGGTATAGCAAACCTCTTTCGATCCCTCGGATCTCGTCCTCATCCGTCACGGGTGGATTCGTTTGAGTATTGCTAAGCAGGGTACCATTTGAGTTGCGAGGCACTCCTATCCACCCGACGTAATTCCCGTTCTGTTCCACGCCATTATCTTCTGAGCTCATGATGCGGCCATCATTATCTTGCATATACACGTACCAACCCAAGGCAAGGTTCTTGGTATTGCTCAGGCACACGGTCGCCGCCGCCTTCTTTTTTACAGCATTCAATGCCGGCAGAATGATGGCCATCAGCAGCGCGATAATAGCGATTACCACTAAAAGCTCTATTAACGTAAAGCCTTTAAGCTTGGACATGGTCATCCTATTCCTCTTCCGGAGAAGCCGTTTCTCAGTAAACGTTCCATTATATCGGGTACGTCCTACCCCTGGCTTTGCCTTGTATATCATAACACAACTCGTCGGGTTCAAGCAAATCATAAAATGCCCCGCACCAATTTTCACAGAGGTTCGATATAGTTTTGGTGTATGGCGTTTTTTGTTACGCTGACATTTTGTAAATATGGTTGAGATGTGAAAATTGGTGCGGGGAGGAGAAAATTGTATGTTTCTGTTTGTCCGAAATCCACGAAAGAGATAGAATACTACGCCATCGGGCGTTCTGGTGACACAGAACGCGGAAAACAGAGTTATTACTTGCAAGGCAAACGCGTTCGGAGGAAATACATATGAGCAAGCCAGGCAAACAGGTTAAACAGAATATGCAGTGGGCGGTACGTGAGTTGACTATGTTGGTTCTATGCATTGTGATTGTAGAGGCCATATTTAGCGTTGAATGTCTCGCGGGTGAATTACCGGAGTGGGTGGGGAAGATTCGGAGGGACCATCCGCGGCTGTTTTTCAATTCCGAGATGTGGCCAAAAGTGCGCCAGCGTGCGCTCGGGCCAGAACGGCAGTGGTACAACTACATGAAAGGGCGGGTGGATAGTCTCGTCAAGCGTGTAGGCGACAAAGATGCGCTTGAGGCAAAGGAATACGGCCAGGAGGCAGCGTGGGCGGCGTTTGTGTATAGGGTGACGGGGGAGCAGGCGTATCTCGATCTATCGAAGAAATGCCTGGATACGAGTCTGCGATTTTATGATGAATGCTTCAACCATAAAAAGAGCGTGAACTGGTACTCGACTTCGCGGGTGCATGCGACATTGGCGTGGGACTGGCTCTACGATGCTTTGTCGGAGGCGGAACGGCGGGATTACATGTCGAGGCTTGTGCGGGTGATTGACGGAGTGTTGAAGGCAAAGCCAGCTATTTACCGCGAGAATATGAGCGGATACGCGAGCGGATTCTACGGCGTGAAGAATTGTCTGTGGTTCATAGGATGCACGGCATTTGGAACGGGAATAGAAGAGGACAAGGTGAACGAGTGGCTGGTGTGGGGACGGAATGAAAATATGAAGCTGCTGGAGCACAGGCGCAGGACTTGTAATGATGACGGGGGAGGAGCATCGGCGACGCTGGGATACGTTCTGGGGGCGTACCCATGGGCGGAACAGAACTTCTTTTATACATGGTTGTCAAGTACGGGGGAAAATATTGCGCCGGATTGGCCGCACAGTGCGTGGCTGGCTAATTACGTGATATGGAACTGGATAGAGGCGGATGGGGGGCCGTTGGAGTTTGGATACGGTGACCAACCCCATACGAGGAACGAAATGCCAACGAACCAGATATATACCCACATGTCAAATATTCGGCATTTGTATGCGAGACAGCGACCGAAGGAGGCAGCCTTGGCTAAACACGTGCAGGGACTGCTGCCACAGAAACGATATAGCAGCAGTTGGTTCATTTATCCGTTTCTGTTGACAGGCCAAGATGATGCGCCGGAGGCATTCGAGCCAGAGGGCCTGCCGAAGGCCAGATACTTTGAGAACATGGGACAAATCATAATGCGCAGTGGCACCGGACGCAATGATACCTATTGCATGTTCTCGTGCGGTGGGATACTGGAGCAGCACAGGCATTACGATGCGTTGAATTTCGTGATTTATCATAAAGGGTTTCTGGCGCTGGATTCGGGGACGCGGTACAAGGAGTTCGATAACGGTGAACATCTCGCGAACTACTATGCTCAGACAGTGGCTCATAATTGCGTTGTCGTCCACCAGGAGGGAGAGCCCCCGGCCAGGTATTGGGGAGGGACGGTCGTGGGCAATCACGGAGGACAGCACAGGCAGTTAGGTTCGGTGGTCAAGGCCTTTGAGACAAACGATGACTATGTGTATGTTGCAGGGGATTCAACGGCGTGCTATCAGCACGGACTGGTAAAGGGGCCGGGACGATCGGATTTGGGGGAGAAATGCGAGCTGGTGACACGGCAGATTGTATTTCTGATGCCGAATCATTTCGTGATTTTCGATCGAGTTGTGTCAACGGATGCAAGTTATCGCAAGGACTGGCTCTTGCATACGGCCCACGAGCCTCAGATACGCGGCAAGACCGTTAGGGCGGATCATGGTAAGGGAAGGATGTTTTGCAGGACGATGCTGCCGAGAGATGCCGTATTACAGTCTGTCGGTGGGCCAGGCATGGAGTTCCAGGCGGCGGGGAAGAACTGGGATATCGTGCGGGACGGACTGACTAATGAGAGTTTGGCTCTGATGGGGCAGTGGAGAGTCGAAGTTACGCCGGGCAATGCGAAGCAGAGAGACATCTTCTTGCATGTCATACAGGTGGGAGGACAGGATCTTGAGCAAATGGACGAGGCAGAGCTGATCGAAAGAGACGGCAGATGCGGCGTTACGGTGAGAACAGGCAAACAGGTATGGGACGTCGTGTTCAACTCCGACGGGCCGTTGGGCGGGCACATCAGCCGCTCAGGCCGGGACAGAAGGATTAGTCGCAATTTGGCAACGGGAGTGCAAAAGCAGGTGGGAATAGCGGCACGGACATATCCGGCAATGACTTACGAGCAGGCTAAGGCCAGGATACCGACGCGGGAGCTGCCCGATTTCTGGGTCGGAGGGACGGAGAAGCTCGAGAAGCAACTGGCAGAGGTCAGCAACGGCGAAGTGCAGATAATTGCTAATACACCTGGTGGGCGACCGATGTACCTGGTGAGCTTCGGTAAGCGTGAGCACGTCACCCAAAAAGCGAATTTCAACTCGGCGGTCGGAGGTCAAGCTCAGTCGGCGTATATGGAAAAGGAGGCAAGATACAAGCCCGTGATTCTGTTCGTAGGGCCTGTACATGGGCACGAAGTGGAGGGGCTCACCGGATTAGCGAATCTCATAAGCATTATGGATACGGGGTACGACCTGCGAGAAAGGGAACAGACGGAGCTGCGGGAACTTGGGCTCAGGTGTCGGTTATTGATAATACCAGCCGGTAATCCTGATGGGACTGCGAGGCTGGAGCCACGGGCGCTGCAAGGGATGGGTCTCGATGATTTGCGGTTCTGGGGGCAGGGGACATGGAGCGATGATACGTTTTGTGGGTGGCCCCAGAGTAAGAGGCAACACCCGATGGCAGGGGAGAACATAGGGTTTTTGGGTTGTTATTTCAACGATGCCGGTATCAATCCGATGCATGATGAGTTCTTCGAGCCGATGGGGCCGGAGGCACCGGTTATCCTGAAGGTGGCGAGAGAGGAAGGCGTGGATTTGGCGGTGTCGCTGCATAGCCATGAGAGCAGGCCGGCTCTGCTGAGGCCGGCTTATGTCACTATGGAAAAGCAAGAAGACGTGAGGAAGCTGGCCGTAGAGTGCTATGCGATTCTCAACGAGCGAGGGCTGCCCCACGGAAGTCCATTCGAAACTACAGCTGAAGGCGGGAGGAATTTTTCGCCTTTTAATCTGACCAGCGCGATGTATCACGTGAGCGGGGCAAGCAGTTTTACGTTCGAGTGCCCACATGGATTGGATAGCACGGGGGCATGCGAGGTGAGCTTTGAAGAGATACTGGACATTCAACTCGCGCTGTATGAGGCAATGATGCGGCACGAACTTGCTAAAAAGGCAAGGTAGTAGAAGAACCCTCTGACAGTTGCTATGGAATCAGAAGTGGGTTACTTCCCTTTAATCCCTAACGTACCTTATTGTTAAGACATTGGTTATAACATTGGACAAGCTCTATTTGTCAGGGACTCAAGACAAATATAGATGCCCTTATACCATGCCAATAGATTCAAGGCGTCATTTGTAGACTGGAAAAAACAATATCTGCAACTTTACTACGAACGGGCTTCGCCGTTCCCTCATCGCTGGGATGGACTCTATTGGTAAGGATAATAACAAAGGTACCACTCACCGGGTCGCAGACTATTGAAGTTCCTGTATAACCGGTATGGCAAAACGCTTTTTTCGGAGCGTAAGTGCCCTTCACTGATGAGTAACTCGAATTCACATCAAAACCATAAGCACGGCCATATGCCTGAGAAGTGGTCAACATAGCAACTGCTTCAGGGCTGAGAACTCTTGTGCCATTCCAGACGCCCTCATTCAGCAGCATCCGGCAGTATATCGACAAATCATAGGCGTTGGAAAATAGCCCGGCGTTTCCGGATATGCCTCCCATCAATTTTGCTAAAGGATCGTGAACAGCGCCCCTAAGCAGTTGGCCGTCCACGATTTCGGTAGCTGCAATATCTTCCTCCCAGGAATCCGGAGGAGTGTAGGCGGTGTGTTTCATGCCAAGCCGAATAAATATGTTCTCCCTGCTAAAATCACTAATACTCTTCCCACTGACTGTTTCAACAATCTTTGCCAGCGTAATGTAGCCCAGGCAACTGTAGCGAAACTCTTCACCGGGTTTGCTTACGGCTTCCAATTTGTATATCTTCTCAATTACCTCGTCAGGGCAGGGACTCCCGAACTGCTCCTTCAACTTATTTGCATTCGTATACGCCGGCAATCCCGAAGTATGGCTAAGGAGATGTTTGATCCGGACCTCCTCCTTGCCATTGCACGCAAAAGCAGGGAGATATGCACCGACATAATCATCTAAGTCTAATGCTTTGCGGTCTTTCAGAATCATAATTGAAGTGGCTGTGGCAATAGGTTTGGCCAGAGAGGCCAGGTCAAAAATCGTATTTCCGTTAATAGTTTCCTCAAAAGGTTCTATCACTTCATTGCCAAAGGCCTGCCAGTACAAAATGTCACTTTGTTTACCAACGAGAACCACGGCTCCTGGGAAGTTACCTTTCTCGATTTCCTCTTCGATTACGTTCTCAATCCGGCTAAAGCGCTGCTCACAAATCTCTTTCTGAACCGGCCGGCATCCCGTCGCAACACAAAGCAGTAACGTCAGGAGCGTTGTTATTTTTCGGATTAGTTTCATATCGGTCAAGCCCACTATCAAGATTTTCCTCTCTTGCCTCGGAGCCGCTCGATGGCTAAAGCCACAGGTGAAGGGACCTCTCGGCCTTGCCGCTGGCCGGATTCTACTTCTTCTATTGCTTCGTGTAGGGCGATGCACGCCTGCTCGTAACTGCACCCCGTCTGCTGAGCAATCAGACGAGAGCCACGGTCTATAAGTTTCTTATTACTTGGCGACAGCCAGACCATTGCATTACCGATGACCCGGCCCATGCGAACCATTGTCGCGGTAGAAAGTGTATTCAGAATAAGTTTAACGGCAAGATGATGCCATAATTGCAGTGGTGAATCGGCGAGACTGCATGGAAACAGGAATGTCTCGTTGGTAGGGGGGGTAAAATCCGCCAACCCAACGATTAGGGCAGTTGTTCTCTTGTACTGAGGGCCAAATTTCTGCAGGGCTGTGCGAATCAGATGCTCTGTTTGGCCTCCAGCAGTTATCACTACCAATGCCGAGTCAGGTGCATCAGTACGCGAAGGATCGGGTTCGTCGCCTATCATGAATTTGTATATCTCGGAATTATCAAGTTTTGGCGGCCGGGCCTTTAAACTGACCGGTGCATTCAATTGTTCATAAACCTTCCGTCCCCACTTCAGACCTCTGGGCTCACGCTGCAGCAGAGCATGCCAGGCTTTTTCAGTGGTGCGGAACGGGTCTTTCACAAAGGCCCACGAGCTTGGAGAGCGTTTGTCTCCATATTTTCGAAAGGGGGGTATCATAAATGTTGGAGAGCGCTCTGTCGTATCTGTCAATACGTCCAGCAGGAATGAATCGGTCATATAGGTCACAAGGCCTTTTCGTTGATAAATACTTTCTTCGAATCTTGTTGCACGAACCAGCACATCGACCGATTGAGGGCTTGAAAGCTGCTCCAGGAGCTCAGACAATAGTCTGAGGTAATCACCTGGTTCCTGCTCCTTAAGTCCTAATTTCGCCAGATGCTTCGGTGACAAACGCTTCCGCAGGAAACGCACTAAAGCTATCTCAAAAGCACTTCCGACAATGAACAATTCGGCTGTCGTGGCCTGCATCCTTGTCGAACCGGTTATTGCCATCGGGCCGGTTGTCAGGTCAAGCTTGGTTATACGTGGCTCCTCAATCACTTCACGCGAGCGTTTGACATAACGGCACAATACTTCGGTGGGATTGTTATAGACAAAAAAGACCCTCGCTCCGGCATTGAGTCCCTCCCAGGCCGTGCCAATCACAAAAGGAGTCTCTCCACCTTCCGTGATGGCAACAACAACATCTCCGGGCTGAACGTGCTTCTCTTTCATCTGGTATCGTCCGAAGTCTGGAAAATCTTCGTACCCTTCGACCGATTTAATCAAGGCGAAATCGCCTCCGGCCATTACACTGTGAACACGGTCTTCCATATCGGGAATCTCTTGTCCTATTTCAGAGCACTCTTGTATTATTTTGTGCCAGAATCGCCGCCAGACCGCTTCAAGGAGTATGCTCAACCGTCCCGTGGCTCCACAGCCGGTGAAGAAAATCCGTTTACCAGTACTCAGAGCTTTGAAAAATGCTTCGGTGAGCTCTCGGAATGAATCCTGCTGAAGAACCTTTTTCATTGCCGGAGGGATTTCATAATCTACGGACTGCAACAACTTTATAGCCGCAGGAAGGTCGTCTTCGGCCGTTTGTGAGAGAGTTATCGTTTTAGGATGAGATGACTCGGTAAGTAATTCACCTAACCGAAATGCCCGTTCCAGACTGAGGAATTCTTCGGCTCTTTTAATTGCATCTGACATTACAACTCCCTGACACTCATAGATACAAGGACAATATTCATATCATTTTACGTGGACAATGTAAATACACTTTTCACTCACCAAGTACATTGCAGATAAAGCGAAACCGATATATAATCCATTTGGTGATGTTCAGCGTCGAAAAAAGTCTACCCTGGTAAATAGAGAGTAAGATAGTAGTGAGTAACCGTATTCGGGAAATTGCAGTCAAAAAGATATTGCGAGTTGCAGGTCTGATGTCAGGTACGTCGATTGATGGTGTTGACGTTGCCATCGTCGATATCACCAGGCAAAAGGTTCACTTGCTGGCTTTTGATATATTTCCATACCCGACTGCTTTGCGCAGGGAAATCCTTCGTCTATGTAGCCCCGAATCAGCCCGATTGGATAATATATGTCACTACAATTTCGTTTTGGGCGAAATTTTTGCCGATGCTATCATCAAGCTCTGTGATAAAACTGGTATTCCTCTGGGCTCGATCGATCTGGTGGGTTCACATGGCCAGACAATATATCATTACCCGCGAGGCAAGCGATATAACCGAAAGACAATAGGCTCAACTTTGCAGATCGGAGAACCCTCGGTAATAGCCCAGCGCACCGGCATCACAACGGTCGCGGATTTCAGGCCTCGCGATATGGCTGCCGGAGGCGAAGGTGCCCCCTTGGTACCCTATGCCGATTATGTTTTATTTGGCCACAATCGATTATCTCGTGCCGTCCAGAATATTGGGGGCATTGCTAATGTAACTTTCCTGCCGCGCGGCTGTAAGCAGGATGATACTATTGCCTTTGACACAGGCCCAGGTAACATGGTAATTGACAGCATTATCCGGCTCATCAGTGGCGGTAAGAAACGCTTCGACCCGGCTGGAAAAATGGCAGCACAGGGCTCGGTCAATAAAAGGCTTCTGAATGAAATGCTCCGACACCCTTTTTTACGACGGCATCCGCCAAAATCCACCGGTCGCGAAGAGTTCGGGATTTCCTTTGCCGATTGCATCTATGAACGCGCCGCCCAAAAAGGCTTATCTGATACTGATATAGTAGCGACCGTGACCGCCTTTACTGCAAACAGTATCGCTCAGGCATACCATCAGTTCCTGCCGACGATGCCGGATGAGGTAATATTATGCGGGGGCGGGTCTCACAATAATACGCTGGTGGAGATGTTGCGGAGCAAGCTGCCGAATGCTAAGATGCTCTCTACCGAAGATTTTGGCATTAGTGTCGATGCCAAGGAGGCGGTTTCGTTTGCTATCTTAGCCTGGGCGACAATAAAAGGATTAACTAATAATGTGCCCGGAGCCACTGGTGCCGACCAACCGGTTGTTCTGGGAAAGATAATACCAGTATGACAGCAAAACGTAGAATATTGCCGACCACCGAAAAACGCAACCGCGCCAGCGAAAATATCGATAAGCTATCGACAAAAAAGATTGTTGAGCTTATTAACTCTGAAGATGCACTCGTACCCGCTGCAGTGGCGCGGCAGTCTAAACAAATCGCTGCAGCGGTCGATATGATTGTAGCGCAGTTCAGAAAAGGAGGACGGCTGTTTTACGTGGGAGCCGGCACAAGTGGCCGGCTGGGTGTGTTAGATGCCGCGGAGTGCCCGCCTACTTTTGGAGTCCGGCCTTCACTTGTGCAGGGTATCATAGCAGGCGGCCGCCGTGCACTGGTCAGAGCCGTTGAAGGGGCCGAAGATTACGCACAGGATGGTGCTCAAACAATAAAAAAGAAAAGGATTAAAGCGAATGACGTGGTGGTTGGTCTGGCCGCATGTGGTATGACCCCTTTTGTGCATGGCGCTCTCAAGCAGGCACGGCAAATAGGGGCAGCGACCATTTTTGTTACCTGTGCCCCGGAGGCTGTCGGGCATATCCCCGCTGAAATCATAATCAATCCGGTTGTCGGCCCGGAAGTTATCACCGGTTCAACACGGATGAAAGCCGGTACTGCGACGAAACTCGTGCTCAACACTCTCACAACAGGAGCAATGGTCAGATTAGGAAAAGTCTATGGCAATCTTATGGTTGACCTGCAGGCGACAAATGAAAAATTGCGCGACCGGTCCCTGCGGATTGTGATGGAAATGACTAATCTCAATCGATCCGGCGCAAGGCGACTGCTCGCCCGTGCACAGGGAAAAGTTAAAGCGGCTGTTGTAATGCACATTCGTCAGACGAATTTGGCGGGCGCCCTGAAAATACTTGACGAATGCGACCAGTTTCTGCGAAAAGCAATTGAGGAGACGTCGTGAATCTCATCGTAGCTCAGGCAGGCACACTAAGCGGGCTCGACTGGGGCATTGTAGGCGTCGGCGCTGTGCTTTTGTTCGTCATCTCATACGTTTTCGGGCGCGAGGAAAAGAATACGGACGACTTCTTTCTCGGAGGCCGACGCATTCCACCCATCGTGGCATGTCTGTCGTTTGTGGCCACAGAGATCAGTGCCCTGACAATTGTCGGCATTCCACACACGGCCTTTACCGAGAACTGGCGATGGATCCAGTTTCTGGTCGGGTTGGCTTTGGCCCGACTTGTCGTGGCGTATCTATTTATCCCGGCCTTCTACAAGTACAATTGCACCAGTATCTACGAGTTCCTCGGACACCGATTCGGGCCTGCCACCCAGTACACAGGCTCGATATACTTCTTTATCACACGTCTTCTGGCTTCGGGCGTACGCCTTTACGCAACGTGTATGGCTGTCGGTGTCATAATGGGCTGGCCCTTGGCCGCGACGATAACTTTATTCACCGTCGTTAGCATTGTTTTTATTGCCTTTGGCGGCATCAAGGCGGTCGTATGGGCCGGCGCTTACCAGACCATTTTCTTCGTTATCGCCGGCGCCGTGCTCGTTGTCTATCTCATTCAACACATCGACGGCGGCCTCGCCACAGCCTTACAAACTGCGCATGAGGCTGGGCGTTTAAGCACACTCAATTTCAAATTAGCTCTCAACGAGCCCACCACGTTCTGGGCTTTTTCGGCCAGCGGATTCTTTATTGGCCTTGTCTCCTTCGGAACCGATCAGGAGATGGTCCAGAGACTGCTGACCGTCGAAACGCGAAAGGGCAGTCAAAAAACAATTATCTCCACCATTTTTACTGTTCTACCCGTTTACTGGCTATATCTGCTTGTCGGCACGCTGCTCTATGTGTTCTACCAGCAGAATTCCTCCCTGGTCTTGCCCCAGGAGCTCAAGGAAATCCTTCCGCATTTTACGCGAAACGTTTTGCCCACCGGCCTCAAAGGTCTGGTCCTGGGCGCAATATTCATGGCCAGCATTGATTCGCCGCTCAGCTCCCTCACCTCTTCTTTCGTTACTGATATATATCGTCCCCTGATTCACAGGCACGCCTCGGAAAAGCACTATCTGCTCGTGTCAAGAATCAGCGTGGTTGGTTTTGGCCTGGTTCTGGCGGGGATCGCGGCGGCCTTCGCTCCGGTGAAGAACATTCTCTGGTTTGCCTTCCAGATTCTTTCGCTCACCGGAGGCCCTATGCTCGGAGTCTTCCTGCTTGGCCTGCTCACACGGCGCAAAGCCAACCGAACCAACATCCCCGCGATGCTTTTCAGTACGGGTGTTTGTGTGGTATTGCTGCTGCTGATAAAAAAGGAAATCCTCAATCTCGGCTGGAGCTGGTTGATTGTCATTGGAACAGGAATAACATTCGTTCTGGGCTATCTGTTGGGCCTCGTCATGATAAGATTTCGAATCGCTCAGGCAGCCAAGTAGGAAGCGAACACCCCAGATTACATATAGTAATTTGAAGTTGAAAACCTCTTATGTTAGGAGCATCTTAGGTCACTTCTCTATCCAAAACGTGACGGTCATATTTTGCCTGATTCTTGGCCAGTTGTCACAAATGTTTGCCAATACGTATCTAACGTCAATTTCCATGAAACTGAGAAAAGCTATTAACTTTGTTAACAAGTCGTTAACCATTTCTCTCTTTTTTGCTCATCACTGGTGCCAAGGGATTACTTCTCATGCTTAATGTAGGAAAGGGAAAAGGACTGACAGTGTCTCCGATTGTCAGCCCTTTATTCGATTTCGATGATTGCTTCAGTCCAGCGGGGTAGGTTCCATTGCTTTAATTGCACGTCGGCGGTGAGAACGTATGTTCCCGGCTCAATAGATGCGCCAATGAGAAGGCCGAAATCCACCTGTTGTTCGGTGTGCGAAGGGATGGTGACTGAAGCAGTTGTAGGTATTGTATCAAATCCGGCAGGGGGGTTAAGCTCGACTGTGAACATACGAGAGGCGTTGGAATGATTGAATGCCTTTAAGCTGATTTGAACGGTTTGGCCTGGCTTGGCTTTCCGGCCGTAGGGGCTGAAGCGAATCCATCGTTCGTCGATGCCGTAGTTTGGCTCATCCCATGGGAAGAGTTCAGCAAGAAGTGCTTTGCGTTTGGTCAAAGTTGCTGTCATGTTGTCGAGCTGTCTGGCGCTGAAGCTGAAGGGTTCAACCACATGTTGATTGATGAGTAATGTTCCGGGGGGGATTCTTCTCAGAAGGTTGAGGCAATAAAAGTAACCCATAGACTCGTGAAGAATGTTGCGATTAAGCAGACAGTAGTCGTCGATCCCTGAAGGGGTAAAGGAGTCGCCGATGAAGAAGATTTTCTCGGCGTTGTCTTTCTCGACGAGGAGTGCATCGTGGTAGATTGTCTGACCGGGAAAGTAGTGGAACGTGAATGTGAATTCCTTCCATCGCATTTTGTGGGCCTCGGGCATGATGTTGATGTTCGGGATAGGATTGGGCGTCAAGCAGGGCAGGCGATATTTCTCAGGGTGTCTGAGGATATCAACTGAGGGGCCGGTTGCATAAACGGGGCAGTTGAACTCAGCGAGACAGGCGGCGACATCGTTCGTGTGGTCGTCGTGATAGTGTGTGATAAACAGGCCTTTGAGGCCGGTTAGTTTGCCGGCCTCTCTTAGTTTGATAACTCTGTCGAGTTTCCGGCGGCTGCCACAATCGATTAGGAATCCTGAGCGGTCTTCGGAGATAATCAGACGTGAGTTGCCGATTGGTATAATCCACTCGGGTGGCTTGTCTTTAATTACTTCGGCCCAGGGCATCCAGTTGACCTCGGGATTGGCCCCGAGGACGCGCCGTGCGAGAACGTCATAGTTCTCATTGAAATACCATCGGCCTGCACTAATGGACAGGTAGTTTTCATAGACTCTCTGGAGTCGTTGTATCAAAAGATTGATCGCTTCGGTGGGGTTGCGTATAACCGGTCCGCGGACTGGGACGAGGATATCGGGTCTTTGGGCGGCGACTTTTTGCAGGCTGTTAATCAGCTCACCCATACGGCCCGCCCAGCCGTGGTAGCCGCCGATCTTTGCTTCCGCCACCGCGTCCTGGAGGGAGTACAGGTCGAATAGGTTTCCGTTGCCGTAGATTATGTCACCGACGAAGGCATATTTAAGGCCGTCGATCTCGATGTAGTATGAGAGAGCCTGGCGAGTAAAGCCGGGTGTATCGATGACCTTGATTGGTATTCCATTCCATGAGAAGTTTTGGCCGGCCTTGACGGTTCGGCCCATCTTCAAGGATTTAGTCAAAATCTTAGTTCCCTGTTGGGCGTAGTCGTGAAACCGGCTGGTTGTAAAGTCATTCCAGAACCGCTCGACATTGCTGAACTTTTCCATATCTGACTCGGGTACGACAGCCATTGCCCCGTTTTCTACGAGTTGTCGCCCGGCCCAGACGACATCACGCCGACTGTGGGTAAACAGGACCATTTCAGCCTTTTTGATTTTACCCCCCGGATCGCCATAGATGACTAAGTTGGCATTGTCTCTTTCTATGCTTACACCGTTGACCGGCCCGGGAATCAATGACACGTGTTCACTCAGTTGGATGACTTCGGCGCAATAGGATTGACTGACTAAAGACAAGATAAACAAAACACCAATGATTGTCGAAATTAGTTTTCGCATAGACTACTCCGCAGTTATCATAAGCTCCATTTAACAAGTTAAGCTGATATTTTTATATGACCCTGGCTTATCTACGATGTTGAGCCTTATCTCCGATAGAATATCAAGTCTGTCTTGAAAATTCAAGTTTTCTACTTGCTTATCAAAGGAATGCTTTTACAAATTAAAGAACAAGATACTCTTGAGAAAAGTAAGCAACTGTACTTTCATCTGGGATTTAGTATTATAATGACAAAAGTTTCAGAAGTTAAAAGAATTAAATTATATAGGATTATATAGCTTGGAACATTAGTATGCAATCTACTATCTCTTGCCTTATGTTTATCTGGGTATCCTTTGTCCTTGCTGGCTCAGGTTCCGGCAATCAAAAAAGGTTGTTTCGAGCAGGTATCTTGGAAACATCGACGGCAGAACAAGCCCTTACACAAAAACAAGCCCTTGGAAAGAAACTATTCTTAGATAAGAACCTGTCAACACCTACGGGGCAAGCTTGTGCCGATTGCCATTCCCCAGAAGTTGGTTTTGCTAATCCAAACGCCGACTATCCTGTCTCTCAAGGTGTCCACAAAGACCGTTTTGGAAATCGAAACGATCTTCCCGCGGCCTATGCCTCTTTTAGTCCAACATTCCATTACGACGCCGACGAAGGGCTGTACGTCGGGGGCCAGTTCTGGGACGGCCGGGCCGCAGACCTCGCGGAGCAGGCAAAAGGTCCTTTCCTTAATCCTTTGGAAATGGCAAATCCCGATGAAAAGACTGTAATCGAGAAGGTGCGTAAGTCGGAATACGCCGACCTTTTTCGGAAGGTTTTTGGGGTTGCTTCGTTCGATGACCCCAACAAAGCTTATGATAGGGTTTCTGAGGCCATCGCGGCTTATGAGAAATCCGGTGAGCTGAACCAGTTCGATTCGAAATACGATCTCTACCTCACAGGGAAAGTGGCATTGACTGAACAGGAACGAAGGGGGCTTGAGTTGTTCGAAGACGAGGAAAAAGGCAACTGCGCTGCATGTCATCCGAGCCGGCCGGGTGCCGACGGGACTCCGCCCTTGTTCACTGATTTCACGTATGACAACATCGGTGTACCGCCGAACCCTGAGAGCCCTTTCTACTACTTGCCAAAGAATCTCAATCCCGATGGCGTTTATTTTGTTGATTTGGGGCTTGGCGGTGTACTCAATAAGCCTTCAGAGAATGGTAAGTTCAAGGTCCCATCTCTTCGGAATGTGGCGAAGACAGCACCATATCTTCATAACGGTATTTTCAAAAATCTTCGCCAGGTTGTCGTTTTCTATAATACAAGGGATGTCGGACCATGGCCACCTCCAGAGGTTAGTATGAATGTCAATCATGATGAACTGGGAGATCTTGGTCTTACCGAGCAGGAAATTGATGATATTGTTGCGTTCATGCATACGCTTACCGACGGTTACGATCTGAGCGAAAAATGACGAATTAAGTCTGTTATTCTTATGCACAAAAAAGTGGGCGGATTCTATGAACCTTCTTCTCTTTTGACTCTACTGCTCCCATCATTCTTATATGGAATGTCAATTGTCAGGTCAAGGGGCTATTTGTTATCTCATTAGCCGAAACTTCTTGGACCGGTGCCACCAGCCAATCAGGCCTATTGCGCGTACGGAGCAAGTTACTTATGCGGCACGACCGGTCCTCGCCAAACGCTGCCGCCGAACGTTGTGACATACATCAGGGTATGGTCCGATGGGTCAAACACCACGCGCTGAATGTTCGAGAACGGCAGATCATTGAACGCTTCCCAGGTCCGGCCGTTGTTCTGCGTGAGCCACAGGCCTGCACCAGGCGCCCCCTCGGTGAAAGTCATGTAGATCCACCCGTCAAATTTCGGGTGAAAGTAACCGCCAAAGGTCTGACGTCCTTCGCGTCCAATACGCTGCCAAGTCCTGCCGCCATCCTCAGAGCGGTACAAGCCGCCGGACTTGTCCTGCCGATTCGAATCACATGTGCCCACAAGGATAATATTGCTGTCCTCGGGATGAACAGTAAAGTCCTTGGGGTACAAAAAAAGCCTGGAGGCATTGACCTTCTTCCATGTCTCCGCGCCATCCCGGGACCGGTACAACCCCACACCCTCACTCATGAGCGGTTTTCCATATGCCGGACGCTTGGCACATACCATTGCAAAGAGAGTGCCGTCCTTGTGCAGAATCACGCGATAGACTCGCATATTCTGTGGGTGGCCCAAGCCATTTTTCTTCAGTGTCCATGTCTTGCCGTCGTCAGTTGATTTGTACACGCCTTCCATGAACACCCCGGCGTACAGCGCACGCGCATTTTTAGGGCTCTTGGGGTCGAGCACGATGGAGGTCACCGGTTTGGGTGGGATGCCCTGAGCCTCGTGCTTCCATGAAACGCCGAAGTCATATGAAATGCACAGCCCGCCGGGACGGTTGTGGCCGTGACGTTCGGAGATGATGTTGTCGTTGGGGATGTCATGCACATCGGAGAATGCGCCCCACATCTTACCCGGTGTATCCGGGTCGAATGCGATCTCGTAGCAGGTATTCCGCCAGGGGACCCATGTGTGCTTGTCCCACCATATCCACGTTTTACCGCTGTCGGTGGACCGCGCCAGGCCGATATCCGTGTAGGCAATGTAATGTCGGTTCGCTTCGAATGGGTCAATGTAGTAATGCCACGTAGTGGTGACCACCAGGCCATTGCATACCCATGCGCAGCCGGGTCCGGGCTCCTGGCCGGGAGCAGGGTACGTATGGCCGTTGAACCATGTATTACCGCCGTCGTGCGTGAGATAACATTGACTCCTCACCAGAATCACCCGGTTGGGGTCGGTGTTGCATACGGCAACCCCGAAAGGTGCATCACCTCCCTTGAAGGACTGTCCTGTGGACGCGGTGACGTAGTTGGGAGCAACGTTGTATCGCTCGAAACGCGGGTCCATGAAGTACGTGTCGTGCCAGGTCTCGCCCCCGTCATCGCTGCGATACACCGTGTCATGGTGGGGGGGATGGAATCCGGTACTTGTGTTCATGGCGTACACGGTTAGCGGTTTCGTATCCGTGGTGAGAAGCTGTTTATATTGCGCGATAGAACCGTAGGCCCATTGATCGGCCTTTTTTGTATCCGTGTTTATTCCCCGGCCCATGGCCCACTGCCATGTCTGGCCGTGATCACGGGAACGGTAGATACCCCCTTTGAAGGTGCCGTTCTCATCTTTGCTGCATACGGTACAGTAAAGCATGGTGACGTTGTCTGCCGGATCAGAACCACCGGCGAATCCCTGTATCTCCTTCCACGGCAGGCCATCGGTCTTCTCCGCCCAGCTCTGCCCCCTGTCGTCAGAGCGCCAGATACCCTTATTCGTGGCAGCGAACATGACGCGGCCTTTGCTAATACGGTCAAAATGGAACGCTATCACCTGGCCATCGGGTCCATTGCACGCTGTCCATGTAGTACCTGCGTCACACGACAACCGGCATTGGCCGTTGCGCGTACCCACGAGCATGACGTTTGGGTCGGATGGATTTATCGCGATTTCACCATAGAGCGGCTCCTTGAGATTACCGATAGGCGCAAAGGTCCTTCCGCGGTCACGGCTGACCCTTAGGCGACCGCGTGATGAGGCGTATATGACGTCGGGATTTGATGGATGGAAGCCCGGCCGGCATCTTGTGTCAGCCCTGAGTTGAGCATGGTTGATCATACGCCAGTTTCGGCCGCCGTCCTCGGAAATGTAGGCCGCGCTCATGTCGCAGTTGAGCATCATTAGATTCCGGTCCGCCGGAGAGATCGCGGGTGAAAACATACCGCCTCCGCCGGACAGACCGATGGGTTCCCAGGGAACCTGCTTGGCGGCAGTCTCCGAAGGGGTAGCTTTCTGCCCGCCGTACGCCGACATAACCAGCAGCAACGACAGTCCAAAGCACCTGCCAAACAACCAAAACGCACGATAGTTCATGGTTTTACTCTTCTTATAATTGATTCTGGAACCTTCCAGGAATAATTTTAGTTTTACATCTGGGTATCGCAGCTAAAAACTTCGCGCCATAAGATTTGCTGACTATTCTGCTGTCCAAAATAACCACGATGCCAGTATCGATCTTGTTGCGAATCAGCCGTCCAAAACCCTGCTTGAACTTGATAATCGCCGAGGGCAGCTGATAGTCATAAAAAGGATTGCCCCCCATTTCTCTTATCTGTTCAAGTCGGCCTGCAAGCAACGGCCGGTCAGGAACTGCGAACGGCAACCGAACAATAATTACATTGGAAAGAGTCTCGCCCGGCACGTCAACTCCCTGCCAGAAACTGTCAGTACCAAACAGCACACTGGTGCCCTCAGCCTTAAAGCAATTCAAAAGGGTAGTCCTGTCAACATCTGCTCCTTGCTGGAGCAACCCAATATCATTTTCAGCCAGCCAGTCAGAAAGCCTGCCAGCTATTTCTCCGAGCATTGCGTAGCTGGTACAAAGCACAAATGCTCTGCCGGCAGTTTTGAGTATATATTTTTTCAACACCTCAGCAGCAGCTCCAGGAAAAGCCGATTCATTCGGATTCGGCAGGTCTTTCTCGATATAAATGGTAACCTGCTTCTCGTAATCGAAGGGCGAGCCGAGTTTAACCGCATCAAAATCATCTAAGCCGATTCGACTGACAAAAAAATCAAAGCCACCTTTTTCTCCCGCAGCGCCAGTGCTTAAAGTTGCACTTGTCAGTATCACAGATTCATATTTATCAAACAGACACCTTTTCACATCCGGCCCGACATTCACTGCTGCGCTTCTCAAGCGTACAGTTCCAGTTCCGCCACCATTCACCTCGACCCAGTAGACATAATCCGCCTCTTTCTGTACCAGGAAGTTCTCCAAATCCTGGACAAACGCAATACAACGGTCAATGTACCGCATAATCTCAAGTTTTTCGTCAACTTCTTCTGATTGCTTTGTAAGCTTAGTTAATTCCGACCCAAGGTCCTTCAAGTATCCTGAGATTGTATCGTTGATAAAATTCTTATGGCATCTGCCTTTGGTTTCTTCTTTTATGCCTTCGTACCAGTGACGAACGTGATTTAAGAAAATCCTAACCTCTTTCCTTGTTTTGTTAACCATATCAATTGCTTTTTCAGCATTCATATTGGCCAAAAGCCCCTTATGTGTACGTGGATTGTAAAGGCCGTCCAGCAGAAATCTGATTCTATGATTACTGATATTGATTCCGAAATGGTCTTCGGCGACATGTTCGATATTATGTGCCTCATCAATTACCACAAACCGGTAATCAGGCAGAATCGAGACTCCCTCTTCTCTGAGTACGAGGTCACTAAACAAAAGAGCATGGTTAGCAACAACAATATCAGCCTTCTCTAAACACCGTCTGGCGCGCCAATAAAAGCAGGCACGAAAATGAGGGCACTTGCGAATGCGACAATTGCCGTGTTCACTTTTGACTCTATCCCAGATTTGATTTCTTGGCAAAAATGGCATATCACTCAGCGAACCGTCTTCGGTTTCATTCGCCCAATTGCTTATCAGTTCGAGCTCAAAACCGAAATCATCGAAAAGGCTCCTTTGTCGTCGCATGGCAAATTCAAGCCTGCGTTTGCACAGGTAATTGCCTCTACCCTTTGCCAGAGCGGCTACGAACGTTTGAGGTATACAATCAGCTATAAAAGGTATGTCTTTATTGATTAACTGCTCCTGGAGCGTAATGGTATAGGTGCTAATCACTGCCTTACTGCCCGTTCGGCAAACTATCTCGATAATCGGAACAAGATATGCAAAGCTCTTGCCAACACCAGTGCCGGCCTCAACAGCCAAATGCCGACCGTCCATAAGTGCTCGCTGAATAGCACCGGCCATTTCAACTTGTTGAGGACGCACCTCAAATCCAGTCAGGGATCGCGAAATAAATCCCCCTGGGGCAAAAACTTCCTGTATATCTAAAGATGTATAAGGTCTTATCATTATTAGGTGGATAAAAAGGCCCGCCTACACAATTCACTACTGCTACGCCGGATGGCCCACACATTGATAAATATTATGATAATAAGTATTGAAGAACAAATCAAATTTCCCCTATTTGTGCCTGCTTTATACGTTATTTGTTGAAGCCTTGTCATAATTGCCTCCATCACAGATTTCATTATACCACATCTTTCCACCTTATATACCGGTCTGAATTTCCGGGTGTATTATATCCATGCTGATTGACAACGGGCCGGTATCGCAAGAAAATTAAGGGCAAGATTTACTAATTTGGTACTGACAAGTAACCCGGAGCTTTCTCTATGCAAGGTTTGGGTGAGGTGATATAGCGCCGAACACAGGAAATAATCATTGTACTGGCCAAATATATTTGATATTTTTATTGAGTCGACAGGTTTCGCAGCGAAGCTAACTATTTTAGATGGAAAATATGGAATTTAGTCCCCGCATAAACAATGACTTCTCAAAATAACTTTGAATACAAAACAACTGTAGCAGACGAACACTGGCGTAACGAAGAGCTGCAGTGGGCGCGGATTCTTTCCTCAGGCGATCCGGCCAGGGGTATGGTTTTGCTTTATATACAAAAGGCGTGCACTGCATTTCATGAGTTTGCGCCGGCCTGGAAAGAGGGTGCTATAAAACAAGAGCGCGTTGACTTCTTCCGCCAGCGGTTAGCAAACAGGGTCAGGCATGTATTGGTAACGATGGAGAACAATGGTCTTGATACAATTAACGGAGCCGCTGAGCTGGCCGAAATTCTACGCTCTATCGAATCAGCAAAAACCGCAGACCAGCTGGCTGAGCTGACTGAAAAAGTACATACCGTCAACCACTTACTCCTGGATTCGTTAGAAGAGAGATAGAGGAGGAAAGAATAGTGCTCTGTCACATGTGATTTGAGGGATTGTCATTGCGAGGCTGTAGAATGCAGCCATGGCAATCTCATACGTTAGAATTTAGGTTGCTTCGCTTCGCTCGCAATGACATCCATCAATTTAGTTATGACGAAGCAATAGGAACATTCAGAATAGAGGTAAGTTATGAAAAGTATTACGCGTCGGGATTTTGTAAAAAGTTCGATTGCTGGAGGTCTTGCAGTTACACTTCCGTTTTCGCGCGTACGAGGAGCGAATGACCGTATCAATGTGGGTGTAGTCGGTCTTGGCGGCCGGGGCACAGGGGCCCATATTCCATCCTTCGAGAACCAGGAAGGTGTGACCATTGTGGCTGTTAGCGACCCGGATCGAGAACGTATGGGTGGCGCAGCTAAGATGATCGAATCGAAGTACAACCACAAGGTCGAGCAATACGTTGACATGCGCAGGATGTTCGACCGCAAGGACATCGACATAATCGGTAACGCGACGCAGAATTACTGGCATGGGCTGAGCACAATCTGGGCATGTCAGACCGGCAAGCACGTCTATGTTGAGAAGCCGTTGTCGCATTACCTCTGGGAAGGCCGGCAGATGGTTAATGCGGCCAGAAAGTATAACCGCATCGTCCAGTGCGGCACCCAGCGCCGCTCGCAGAGTTCCATCGTTCAGGCAATCCAATGGATCCAGGAAGGAAACCTCGGTAAGCTCAAGTACATCACCGCTTTTGCCAACAAGCCGCGTTCTTCATGCGGCAGACGCGAGACTCCGCTCCCGATCCCTGATACCATCGACTACGACCTCTGGTGTGGTCCTGCCAGGAAAGTACCAATCTATCGTGACCGGCTCCAATATGACTGCAGCTTCGACTGGAACACCGGCGATGGCGAGTCATGCAACCAGGGCGTCCACGAGGTGGACGTGGCCAGGTGGTGTCTGGGCGAGAAGATGCTTCCCCGCCGGGTAATGAGCATCGGTGGCCGGTTCGTGTTCAACGACGCCTGCAATGTCCCCAACACGCAGATCATCTACTACGACTTTCCGACAGCCCCACTGCTTTATGAGGTGCACAATCTCAATAAGGCCAAGGGCTCTAACGAAATACCTACGTTTCGTAGCGAGAGGGTGGGCGTGATTGTCGATTGCGAAGGCGGCTCGGTGAGTCTCTATCGCGGCATCGCCTGGGACAACGAGGGCAAGCAGGTCAAGTCGTTCAGTGGCGGCGGCAATCATTTTGTCAATTTCGTCGAGGCGGTCCGCAGCGGCCGCCGGGAAGCTCTCAACGCCAAGGTACTCGAAGGCCACCTCTCCACCGCTGTTTGCCATACCGGCAACATTTCGTATCGTCTCGGCAAGAAAGTCTCAAAAGAAGAGATGCGCAGCCAGGTTCGGCACATCCCGGTCTTCAACGACATGTTTCACCGGCTGCTGGAGCACCTTGCGGCCCACGAAATCGATGTTGACGCCAAGACGGTGACGCTCGGGCCCTGGCTGGAGATCGACCGGCAAAACGAGTGTTTCAAGGACAATGAACAAGCCAACCGTTTGGTTCGTGGTTTTTACCGCGAGCCATATGTCATGCCGGATTTGTCGGGTTGAGCGCAGGCCGGAATGCGATGGTTAGACTGCTTTCGGGGCGTTCATCCGAACTCGCGGTGATTGGGTAATTTCGCTACTTGAAGGTCTATAGTTCATGAAGCATTTTAACGGCTTGTTTCACAACCATATCGGCTGCTTGAGGTGCGAAGGGACTGCTTCTGATTTCGTAGCCTCCTTCTATGTACAGATGCTCCGGTGGAAGATAGCTGGCTGCACCGTTGCAGTGCGAAATTACAAAAGTATGCTTATATGGTGAAGCAGCTTTAATTGCCATACCTATTTCCGTTAGCACTTCACAGCCGATACCTACAAAGGCGATATCACCTACCCGTGCGGCTGTTATATTCAGCTCAGTAGGGGGGTGACCCTTCTCAATTGTATCTTCGCTTCGTGGTTTACCGGGAAGCTCAAGCGTTATAAAAGCGGTTGCAATTTCGCCAACCCCGGAGACTTTTTCAATATTACGAAAAGTATGCACTACCTCCTCACCCAACAGTGTTCCTAATAGCACCGGCTCGGGAATCCAGCCCGGTTCAGTGTTGAATGCAGGAAGCACTCTAAACCACGGGTCGATATTGCCGGATGCACCTGCAAATGCTGCAGTAATTACATCGTCACCAAGAATCTTCTCAACAAACTGTTCAGCTAATCCGAGGACGTCACCACTGATGGTATAATTTTTACCTCCCAAGCAGGTGCCATGGGTCGCATAATCAAATAGTGCGGCAATTGTCCTGCCGTCAGGTTTTGTCATTTTCACCACTAAAACCTCTTTGTCGGTAGGCCCGTAGGGATTGCGTCCGAGTCTTATCGAGCTGTTTCCTGAGCTATCGAATGTCAACTCCCGTCGATTTGCACCGACTGGTGAATGTCCGATACCTGCACCGATATTTACCGGCCCCATATTGCTCAAGGCTTTGCGAATTACTTCTATCAGCTTAACTTTTAAGTGTTCTGTATATTCGAGATTATTCGGGTGACCTTTTTCCTTATCTATAGTCAAGCTTGGCCCGGCGTGTGTGTGTATAGCGCTGAGAAAAAGTTCAGATGGCTCAAGCCGAAACTCATCTACAATGGCTTTCCGCATGTACTCAGCCGTTCCACCATAAAAGCCTATCAAATCGCTTGACACCAGCACGAGCCGTTTATCGTTATTTTCAAATACGACAATTCGGGCAGATAAAGGATCGTGAACGTCCTTAGATAAGCCCTTACGGCTGCCATAGCCGGCCATATTAACAGGTTTTTTCGGTGTTATATCAACCTTTGCGGTACCGGCCTGCAGAACACTTTTACTCTCATTAGATTGGACGGTTGAAGATACAGGAAAAAGACCAATAGCAAGAACTGTGACGATTACGATAATTCGCTTGAGTGAAAAGACAGATAGTTTTCTCATGGCAAACATCCTTAATATAATCCATTTTTCACAATAAAATATATTTGATAATCTAAGACCTTCCTAATAAGGACATTATACTTCTTAGATATATGTATGCAACCGATTTTACGTTCATTTTGGCCTTTGAAGAAATTGGGTTTGAATTGGGTTTGTTTTTTGGGCTGCGAAAACATCGTTTTTTCTGTAATCCTTTGTTATAAGTGAGTTTACGTTCATTTTGGCCATTTCGGAAATTGGGTTTGTTTATTCGGACTGAAAATTCATCTTTTTTTCTGTAATCCTCTATAACATATAAATTTACGTTCATTTTGACTTTTCGGAGATTGGGTTTGATTGGGTTTGAATTGGGTTTGTTTTGACAAAGTGTCCAATTGGCAATATTTCCATAAGCCATTGTTAAAATAGAACTTACGTTCATTTGCAATCCGCCTACGGCGGACAAGATTGGGTTTGTTTTGCATAAAAAGGGTTGATTTGTAGAGCGTTCTCGACAGATGTAGAGGGGAAATTGACAGATGACAGAAGACAGATGGCAGAATACAGACGAATGATGATAAGTTTTTGTTGCATAAGGAGTTATCTGTTAGCATGAAATCCGAAATCCGAAATCATAAATTCGAAACAAATTCAAAATACAAATGTTCGAATGCTCCAATCGAGGTTTTTGGCGTGTATCTGCTGATACGAAAACGTGCGGTTCTCCGCTATATATCTGCCGCCTGCTGGCTAACAAGTGGGTATTATACCATAAAACAGGTTAAATTTCAAGACAATTCGTTAAAAAATGTCAGAGACACGGCACTTCCACCGTCGCTGAAGCTATGGTGGACAAGCGATGCTGGCTGCTCGTTAGTGAGGAGTGAGCTAAAGTGAACTAAAGTGCCTAAAGTGAGATAAAGTTGGATGCTGGATATTAGATTCTCGATACTCGAAATCTGTTTGCTGTGTCCTGTATTCTCCATCGGTCCCGTAAGCCGTAGGATTTTTATTATCCGCAAATATGTTCGGAAATCGGTAAACGTCCCCAATATTTTCATTGTAGTGGAGTTTCAGCTAAGTGGAAATGGACGGGTTGTGCTTAATAGGGACTTATGGGTAGAAAATCGGGATTCGATTATTTTACCGCGTTCATTAGCTGTTTAAGGAAACGTCCTGTCGGCGCTATTTTTCTCAGTTTTTCAACCGATACTCGTAAAGAATGTCTCCCACTTCGCGGGCGGCCTGGACGATTTCGTCGTAAGGGGTGTCGCAGATGTTGACGAATCCGGTCTGGTTGTTCTCGCCATCCCCCCGGCCGGTGGCGGCCTCGTCATAGTACTGGAACCAGTGGGCTCCGACGAAGAAGGAATTGCGCAGGGCGCCCTGGACGTAGCTTTTGTATTTCTCCGCGCGGTCTTGTTGGTTTTCCGATGCCACGATGCCGGAGCTGAACATGCCGCGGTCGAGGGCGCCGAACTGGAACTCGCCGATGATGACGGGCATGTCGACTCCCGAAGGGGGACGGAACTCCGAAACGTCGTAACAGTAAGGATTGTAACTGAGGATATCGCAGTACTTCGCCGCGGCCCGCACCGCGCGGTCGTTGCAGCTTTGGAAACGGCAGCCGAGGTAAAGGTGGTTCGGCGAGGCGCGTTTGATCTCGCCGCGGCAGACGCGGAAGTACTCTTCGGCGATGCGGGTGTAAAAATCCCGAAGGTCGGGGCCCGCCTTTTTCTTGTCGGGCGTTTCGGTGGTCCGGAGCAAATCGTTCCAGGATGCATGGTCCGTCCCCCAGGCGTCGTTCAGGTCTTGTATTTCCTTGTACTTGGTTTTCAAGTCTTCGAGGAAAGCGATTTTAGCCGGTTGGTCGGGAGGCGAGGCGAGGGAGGCGAGGGCCAGCGAGATCTCGTCGCCCCACCCCAGTTCGTTGTCGATGAAAATCCCGAGACACCAGGGGTCGCTCGCGATCCCGCCGAGTTCTTCGTTGTGGACGTAGGTCCCGAGACGGGAGGACCAGCTACTTAATCCGGCGCGCTCCCGCTCGAGCCGCTCTCGCAAGTCCGTTCGAAAATCGGGCGAGAAAGGATCGGGGAACTTGCCCCAGAAACCCTTGCTGCCCTCGATTTTACTGCTGCTAAGGTCGATGGTGGCGACGTAGGGAGTTTTGCGAAGCGCTTTGATGCGTCCGTCGCTCCAGTCGCCCATGGTGTTCTGGCCCCAGCTGCGAAGGCGGCGATGGGCCAGTTCCATGCAAAGGACCTCGTAGCCCTTACCGTATTTGCGCAGGAGATTGGACTCGATGAAAGCGAAGATTTCATACGTTCCCTTGCCCTTGTAATAACCCACGGGCGCCCAGGAACTCTTCCCGTAAAAACGTCCAAAGGTAGAATCGCGCTCGGGGAGATCCTTGAAATAATGCTCGCGGTCGGTCAGGGGGGTCCCGATGGCATCCGGATCGAAGCGGACGCAGTCGATTCCCAGTGACCAGAAGAGCCGCCCCTCGGGGTCGACGAGCCACCATTTGCCCTTGTGTTTCTCGGCGCGGAAGAATCCGGTCGCCTCGAGCTGCGGGCCGTTCTTCCACCCGCCGTAGCGGTTCCATCCCCTGGGGCCGGGGTGGTTTTCGAGGTCCTTTTTCTCGGTCTTCGCGCGTTTTTTCAGGTCTTTTTCGTCTCGGGTTTTCCCCGGCCAGTCCGCGTGGATGAACTGCCCAAAATTGTCGATGAAGGGAAAGAAGGTCTCGGCGTCCATGGTCTTCAGCTCGCCTTCGGCGCGGATGTTGTCGACCTCGATGGCCATGTCGGTCTCGAGGTCGGTCCTGGAACTGTCGGCGAGCACAAGAAGCTGGGTGACGCCGGCGGGATCGATCTTGTCCGAGACGCCGGGTTTTCCACTTCTCATCCCGACGAGTTTCACTGGTTTGGTGAACCGCCAGGGAGTAACGCAGAGAAAGACCTTCAAGGTTCTGGATTCTTCAGGCTTGAGATAGATCCATTCGGTGATGCTATTCTCGCGGCCGTTCGCTCCGGGGTTGGCGAGGCGGCAGGCGACTTCGACGGCCTTATTCCCGATGTTTTTCACGTCGAGGGCAACGGCGCGGCGGTTCGTGAGGTCCCACTTTCCCTTCGGCGCCTTCAGGGTGATGCCCGGCCTTCGCTCGGGATGGCGCATGGTGATCCGAAGAAGGGTGTTTCCTTCCCGCTGGACGAGTTCGGCCTTCGCGTCTTGGGTTATGGCGGTTTTGACGTCGAAGGGAGGTTCAAAATCGAAGAGGGTTTCCCCTCCGCCGTGAGCGGCGGTCGAGATGAGAACCAGGTTCAGAAAAATCCATATATGGAGGAGTGATAATGAAATCCGACGCGTTCCTTTTTTCATGAGTTATCCTTTCCACGATTTTTTTAGTTTTTTTTTGTCGGCTTCGAGCCGACACCTCGTCAGACACGGACATCAGAGCGTTGGCAGTTCGAAGCCTTTGCGGTACTGTTTTGTCAGATATGTGTTTGCTTCTGCGTCCCCGATGAATCGTTCCAGGTTGGCATCGAATGTCAGTCGTCGGCCAACTCGCATTGCGATGTTAGCCATATGGCATAGCGCGGCAGAGTAATGCCCGACCTCTACACCGGCATTTAGGTCGGTCACTTTTCGAGAAGCGCACTGCTTAATGAAATTCGCAATGTGAGATTCACCTCCACGAGGGCCGCCCGGGCCAGCTTTTCCATCCTTGAACGTCACCTGCCAACCTTTCCTGCCAATAGACATCGTCCCATTATCGCCGTAGAAAATATTACCGTTGTCGTGGCCCTCGTGCGGATACGGGGTCCACAGCCGCATCTCAAACATCAAGTACACATCGTCGTATTCAAACGTGGCGACCTGCGTATCCGGCGTCTCGTGGTCATCATCGTAGAATAATTGCCCACCGCTGCATGATACGGCTTTCGGCATCTCGACACCCAATCCCCATCGTGCGATGTCGATCTGGTGAATGCCGTCATTGCCCGTGTCGCCTGTCCCGTAGTCCCAGAACCAGTGCCAATTGTAATGAAATCGGTTGGGATTGAATGGTCGTTTTGGCGCCGGTCCGAGCCAAAGGTCATAATTGACATGGGGCGGCGCCTCGGTATCCGGCTTACGGCCAATCGGCCCACGCAACTGGCAGTTGATTGCCTTGGCCATCCGGATTTTACCAAGCTTGCCCGACCGCAGGTACTCAATCGCTTCCATTATCCCTTCTAAACTACGCGACTGTGTACCGTGCTGGACAATTCGCCTATACTTGCGCGCCAGGTTAATCAGCAGACGCCCCTCAGAAATCGTATGGCTGAGTGGTTTCTCCACGTAAACATCCTTTCCAGCGACAATGGAATGTGCCGCCAGAGGGACATGCCAGTGGTCCGGCGTAGCAATCGAAATCACATCTATCGACTTATCTTCGAGCATCTTTCGACAGTCGATATAGGCCTCGACCCTTTCGTTACGGTCCTTGAACTTCTTGATCTCACGGGCCAGAATGTTCCCATCCACATCGCACAGTGCCGCAACTCGAACTCCCGAAATACTACTGAAATTGCCAATATGGCTGCTTCCTTGGCCACGAATACCCACAACACCAACGCGAATTTCGTCGTTAGCTCCGCGGACTCGCGAAAACGGCAGCGCCATCACAACACCTGCGGTCATCGAGCTCTTCACAAAATCCCGACGTGTAATACTGTTCATAATTCATCTCCCTTCATAATATTCATAATACAACCTTTCTTTCTTCGCCTCTTTTGCACCAGAGCCACATACTCAATACCACTTTTGTCCCTGTCAATTTCTCCCTAACAAGATTGCGGCATGCATCTACTATTTTGTAGTATTCTATCAAATTGGTTCCGTTCATCCAGCAGCTTTTTTGGAAGAATCACAGTTGGCCGGCCCTTAGGACTTGTAAATAAATTATCTTCCATTTTTGGCTGGCTGCGGCTTCGGCTGGCGGTGTCAGCAAAACTCGGACTACCAACCAGTAGGCCTGCGTTTTGCTTCCTTGCCAGCCTTGTCCTCGCTCAGCCAAAAACGAAACCTAATTTCTTTAC
>DATKYR010000034.1:0-5269 GCA_035528395.1 Sedimentisphaerales bacterium | reverse complement strand
ACGGTGAGAAGAATTGTATCAATCATAAAATTCCGGATATGTGGACGTTCTCTGCCATTGTTCTAAAACAACTGGGGCCATCGATTGATTAGTAAAATTAGTGCAGTAGATTTGTAAATTCGGGGCTTATACTGATTGATTCGGTATTGTTAGTTAGTGATATAACTCTTGCTCGATGCCACTGGAGAATATCATCTATTGCTCTATATTACTTTGGACACTAACGGCCGGAACGACATCTTTATCACATAGTTGAAGAATACATTTAATTATGTCAGATCTACTGATAACACCTACCACTTTGCCGTTTGATGTAACCGGAACTCTTCACCACTTATTTTCAGTCTTTTACTTGACCCGGCGCCAAACCTCTTCGATCTTCAATCCGTCGGAGAGGGCTCCGGATAGGATGAATTTGTCACCCTCTACTTGAACGGTGTAGGCATGCTTCTTGCCCAGGTAGCTTGTCATGCCTTCGCACGCAAAATCCTTGGACTCTGTGTAGGTATTGCCGATAAGCGAATAGGAACCTCCAGCGCCGTCCTGAATCTCCTTCGTGCTCGTGTCGAATTGAACCCACAGGGAGTGTGTATCCGTGATCATTTTGATACGGCGCAGGTTCTTCGGAACATCGGAGAACTCCTTCTGGTCTCCATACTTGTACGACACCAACTCCCAGGTACCCAAAAGAGAGTCACTCTTCATTCCGAGCTCCTGCTGCGCCCGCTGGCACTCGTGGCATGATGCAAGGGCCAAGACCGACATCACAACGATGGTAACTGCTGTTCTGTTCATTTTGATCTCCTTTCCAGTTTTGGGGACGGGAATGTCCCGAACTCACTTGGAGGTGTGATGACTACTCACAAGCCCCCTTAGAAACTGTAGGTCGGAATTTCCCACTTACCGTATTGCGTTCTCCACATCAGATAAAGCCTAAATATACCCCAGCACGTTACTCACTATTTCTAACTTTAGAGTATTCTAGCCGGGATTTCCCATTTACACTTCACTGAACCACTCCTGCAAACTTCACATCTCCTAACACCGTAATTTTATCATAATGTCAACAATATTCCGGCCGCCCCAGCGACTTTTTCGCAAAAAACGCCAAAAAAGTTGAACACTTACGTCGAGAAGCCACCTTTTCCTACTATTTTGGCGGACCGCTGCGATCGATTACTTCCCGCTCTTTCCGCCCCTTCAATCCCCTGAAGGGCTGGTCCTCTCTGAGTTGCTCTGATCCATTTTCTTCAAGTACGCATCAATCTCTACTTCCCAAAGAATACCTTCAGGCCGCGTCTTGACAAATTCCTCCGAATCATACGATATCCACTTTCCATCAGGTGACCAATTAACAGAATAATTATTACCTGATTCCCCTTCCAGTTCTGTCCGTCTGCCTTCCGGCACGGTCACAGTGAATATTTGGGTGCCATATTCCCCTGGATCCGATGACTTGGGCTTTGCTTCCATAATTAATGCAAGGCTTTGCTCGTCCGGGGACCACTTCATACCAAAGCATCGTCCAAGGAGAGGATCGAGTAAACCCCCAACTTGCTGACTTTCACCATCTGGAAATTGAAAGGTCAGGAGCCTTCGACCCATGAGGAGAGCGAGGTTTTTACCGCTGGGGGACCACCTATAATCGAAGCTTGTGTGATAATCGTCCGGCTTCATTTCTATCAGTTTCCTCGGTTCTCCACCTGAGGCGGAAACCACGAACAGCTCATGGGTAGCGTCCTCCTTTGGCCCGTAAAACTGATAAGCTATGCGGCTCCCATTGGGAGACCACTGATACCCAATCCGTTTAGAGGTCTCGGCCACGTCGCGTGGTTTGTCCTCGGACAACCTGCGTATGCGCAGAACTGACAGACCTGAAGAGGGGAAATGGGAAATCCAGGAAATTGCACTACCATCCGGAGACGACCTGTGGCGCACTATCTGGCGATCAGAAGCTCCTGTCAGTTGCACAGCACCGCTTCCATCGGCTCGGGCGAGCCAAAGATCCTTCTCAAAAAGAAAGGTAAGTTTTGAACCGTCCTGGCTCCACCTAAAATCTTGGGCTTCTCCTTTGTCGAAAATCTTTGTTACCAGTCCCATTGCCTTGCCTGTCATCACCGAGACGGGCACGACCCAGTATTGTTTTTGTCCTTGAGGAGCTTGTGAGGAAAAAAGCAGCTTCATTGCATTGGGCGAGAGGGATTTCTGCTCCAGTTTACCGTGAACTGATACATCCAACTGCAGAGGATAGGGCTCGTCTCCTGAGAGCGGGACCACCCAACACATCCACTCGTCATCATTTTCACCCCAGGTAAGAATAAACTTGCCATCAGGCGACCACTGTTGTGCGAGAGCCACAAATATACGCCCTCTTGCAGGCTCGATCGGTTTCCCCCCGAAGGCAGAGACGATCTTCAAGGTATTTGTCCACTGATATGAAGGTCTGTAGAAAAGCATCCTCTTGCCGTCGGGGGAAAGCGAAATATATGAACCTATTTCTTCGGGCAATGTGACATTAACTTCAAATGAGTCTGAGACTCTCACGAAGTGGAATTCTCGCCGAAGCCCAGGACGACCTTGGTAGAAAATCCATTTTCCATCCGATGACCAGTAGGGAATGGTCCTTCCTTTCGTCTCAATCAGCTTTCTTGCTTCTCCACCGTTAACAGGAATTATCCAGATGCTTTCATTGTCTTGGTCGCACGCGATATACTGGCCGTCGGGGGACCAGCCTCCCTGGATGCGGTATACACCTTCTTTCGTGATCTGAGTCCTGGCGCCGTTCTTAATTGAAAAGACCTGTAATTGTCCATCCCGAGAATGGGATACAATCTTGTCAGAATCCGGTGACCACTTCACATTGGACTGATACCAGTAATCACCATCGACGACTTTTTTTGCAGCGTCCGTCGGTTGGCCAGTCTCTTGAGACATTGGTATAATCCAGATCCCGCCTGAATAAAATGCAATCATTGTTCCATCCGGAGACCATGAACTGCGCAATGCAGGAAAATCAACGAGCTTGATTATATCTCTATTTTCAAGCGGAATAACATGGTTGTCGTGAAGAAGAAACTTCCCATTAGGTGACATGTGGAGTCCGGTTTCCCATTCGATCACATCCCTGTTGCCGGTAATACCACAGACCTTACGAAACTGCAATCCCGTATCGGCATCTGTAATGAGGTCGTTAGTTAAGCTGGTATTCGACTTCGCATCGTTGTTACTCGTTTCTGCATGTACAATCCGTTGATTGCCAACGGCAACCAATCCAAGAATAACAACTATTAACAGAAATTTGTGTTTTATCTGACACCATCCTTTCTTATATTCTCCTGGAGAACTTCTGTCTTTACAAACCGTCCGACATATCCGGAAGATAGTATGGTTCTTCCGGATAAAATATCCTTATGGCCGAGGGGATTTTGGGAATCCGCTGTTCCAGCTGTTCCACACGATGGTAGAGGGTGGAAATAGTCTTCTGTTGAATTTGACGAGCCTCTTCGAGCCTGCCTTCGGTGCGAGCAGCAGCAATGTCGCGCTGTGCGACCTCCAGTTCATGTCTCAGGTCCACGACTTTTCTTGATAGAATGAAACACGCCAGCCAGGATATAACGATAAGTAACAGAGCGGCAAGGCCACAAGCCCATGTCAGCCGCGGGAACCTTATAAACAATGGTTCAGGGCTTAGGTTCTTCCGGCGAGGTGGGCTTTTGCTTCGAAGATGTTCGGCTCGCGTTTTTAAGCTTTGAACGGCGTCTGGATGTTCCTTCATCCATTTATTGAAATTTGGTACTGGCTTATCGGTGACAGCCGCCCATGAAATGAGCTGGTCCAACCATTCGTCTTTTTTTGAAGATTTCATAGCTAATAGTCTCCATCTAAACCTTTGCGGTGAAGGTACTTTCTTATCTTTAGTCTGGCTGCAAAAAGACGTCCTTTGACTTTACTCTTTGGGATATCCAAAACCAATTCCATCTGCTCGTAACTCATTCTGTTGTAGTAGCGTAAGATGACTATTTCCCGGTATATCTTCGGCAAGCTTGCTATCGCTTGCCTTACTGCTTTTTCGGGGCTGTGGTCGCTGCTTTGTTCAAGGACCACAGGTGGCTCATTTACTATGACTTCCCTGTTTCTACTCTTGGCCATTTGGTAGGCGACATTGCGGCATATTGCGGCAAGCCAACTACCAAACTTCTCCGGCCGTCTGAGCCCGACCAGTTCGTTACATGCACATGCAAAGGCCTCCTGCGCAGCATCTTCTGCAAGGTTGTAGTCTTTCAAAACGGAGTAAGCCAGCCAGACCATAGTAGCATAGTAATGCTCATAGAGCTTACTAAAGCTACTCATGTCACCATGTTGGGCAGATTCGACTATTCGCGATTCGTCTTCAATGTCCATGGACCGGCCACCGAGTTCAGAATTACTGCTCAAGGAACAGTTCCTATATTATAAGTTTGTTTAAAGGCAAAAAAGTTTGCGAAAAAATAGAGATTTTTTACAATTTGATGCTATTTTCTACAGAATAGCAATGTTCTACTAACCCGAAGGGCAGAGTTCCACGGGCTTGTCCGTGAGTATCTACTGGTGAGGAGTATTGTTCAGTATTCTGTAAACTTACGGTGTTGTTTTGTCAGTTGGTTGGTGCATGTTTGTGCTTATTGCTTTTGGACTGCCAGAGCCGATGTAATGAATGTTGGAGTTGTCGACTGACAAGAACCGCGAATTTCTGTAACTTTTTTCAAATCTGAGACTTATTTATTGTCGGTCATGCAGACCCCGACACAAGGTCGTATGTTCGAAACGTGCCCCCATTTTTGGCAATTCTCCCCCTAAAGCACTAGGCAATCCTTGTGCCGAACAGGATTGTCACCGTCTACTTAATCCGATTAAAATTTTAAAATCTTTATATTTTCACATAAAATTGACGTTTTTAGGATTCACTATACGAAAAATTGACGTGTGGTAGATACCCGGAGTTAGTCTGCCTGAGAGGTCTTCCGGCCGGGACGGTCATAGATGGTGAAATAGTTGTGCTAAGGCATGGAAGGCCATCTTTCCAGAAGCTGCAGCAGCGGGACCATCTTCAGGACCCAATCAGGATCGAGATATTTGATAGTTGTGTCAATATTGCCTGCCGATTCCCCGGTCTGCTGTGCGAGAAAGGCTTTTGGCAATCAACTCACCTCCACGAGTTCGATCAACGTTTTATAGATTTCATCGGTTCTGAATCTCGTATTCCCATTGGATGAGGTTTTTCTGGGGGACA
>DATKYR010000033.1:0-28507 GCA_035528395.1 Sedimentisphaerales bacterium | reverse complement strand
GCTATCAGCAACTGTGGATACTGGAGGCAAAGCTGAAAGACATGGCCGAAGATGAAATGGTTGACGTAAAATCACAGGTAGCATAAACTATGAACCAAGGGAGTAGCCAATAAACCTCCAACTACGACAGGGACAACGTCTTGCAAAAGTATTAGGTTTCCTTTACCTGCTGATAGGAATAACCTTGGCCGTTTACCACTCCGTACCAAACACCGGACTTTTTCGCAGACTTTTGGACGCCCTGATACTGAGAATACCACTTCTGGGTCAGGCTGTTCGGCAGCTCTCGATATGCCGGTATTGCAGGGGCTTTAATATGCTCTATAAAGCCGGCGTTCCAATAAAAGATTGTGCGGCACAAGCCACCGAACTAACAGGAAACTTAATCATAGCCGATATGTTCAAAGGCGGTGCGACAAGCATAGCAGCAGGAAAAATGGCCTTTGAGGGATTTTCTAACAGATTACCTTTGGACTATCTTAATATTTGGCAAACCGGAGAACAAATCGGCGAACTCGACAAAATGGTTGATAAGATAGCTGAAATTTCCGGCGATAGAGCCGAGCTGCTGTTCACTGAATTTGCCAAGTGGCTGCCAAGATTGATTTATGCCCTGGTTGCTGTTGTGCTGATTATACAAATATTCAAAATGGCGGGGTCGATAAGGACTTCATACTCTATATAGATATTCCTTGATAGAGACTGCTGCAATGGTATAATTGTCCGGATTTTTAAGGACAGAATAATGGCTGTATTAAACGTAAATATCGACCATGTTGCGACTGTCAGGCAGGCGCGGAGGACCGATGAGCCGGACCCTGTCTGGGCGGCGGCTGAATGCGAATTGGCCGGTGCAAACGGAATCACCATCCACCTGCGCCAGGACAGACGCCATATCTGCGACCGTGATGTTCGGCTGTTAAAGGAAACAGTCGCCTGCAAATTAAATCTTGAGATGTGTATGGCTGAGCCTATAGTCAAAATCGCCGAAGAAATTAAGCCGGACCAGGTCACCTTAGTTCCTGAAAAAAGAGCCGAGCTGACTACCGAAGGCGGTTTGGATTGCGCCAGACACAAAAGACGCCTTGCCGAGGTTGTCAAAAGAATGCACAGGAAACGTATTCTGGTAAGCACCTTTATCGCGCCAGACAAAGAGCAAATAATCGCCTCGGCCCAGACCGGCTGTGACGCTATCGAGCTGCATACCGGTATGTACGCAAACGCAAAGGGTCAAAGAGCTATCAAAAAAAGATTGAGCGAGCTGGAGCGTGGCCGCGACCTGGCAATAGCAAGCAAGCTGGTGGTTCACGCGGGCCACGGCCTGACATATCGTAACATTGCAGGGGTGGCGCGCATCAAAGACCTTTGTGAGTTCAATATCGGCCACAGCATTATAGCCCGGGCAGTCTTTGTCGGCATAAGGCAGGCAACAGCCGAAATGATAAAATTGATAGATAAATTCAGCGCTTAAGGTTAAAATGAAGTAATTAGTTCCTGTAGCGGAAAGAGTATTTGTCATTCCCGCCCCGCATCGTGTGCGGGATAAACTCCAGCGGGAATCCAGCTTTTTCGCTCTGGACCCCTGCTTTCGCAGGGGTGACATCGTCTGTTTTCGTTTTCCGCAACAAATACTAATCAACCGCTAATATGCAAAGAAAAAAGAAGTGAGCCAAAATGAACTAAAGTTTGGAGTGCCTAAAGTGACAGCAAAGCTGTCATTCTGAGCGAAGCGAAGAATCCCTTTTCGTTGGCCAGATCCTTCGGCTGCGCCTCAGAGCTTGCCCTGAGCTTGCCGAAGGGATGACACTTAAGTGTCACTTTAGCTCACTTTAGGCACTTTACACTTTAGGCACTTTCGTGTAGGAGACTAAAATGTTTACAGGGGCAATGGTGGCGTTGGTTACGCCTTTTCAGGAGGGCGAAATCGATTTTCAAACGCTCGATGAGCTCATCGAATTCCAATTAGAGAACGGCATAGACGGGATAGTACCGGTAGGAACGACCGGCGAATGCCCTACGTTAAGTCCCGAAGAGCACAAACAGGTCATCGAAAGAGTTGTCCAGGCCGTGGGCGGACAGGTGCCTGTAATTGCAGGTGCCGGCTCAAATAGTACCGCTGAGGCAATTGAATATACCGAATTCTCAAAAAAGGTTGGCGCCGATGCAACGTTGCAGGTCGGGCCGTACTATAACAAGCCCATGCAGGAAGGATTTTATCAGCACTTCAAGGCAATAGCGGAAGAGGTTGACCTACCCATAGTATTATATAACATACCGGGCCGATGTGGAGCCGGTATGACACCGGAAACAATTGCACGCCTGGCCGAACTCGAAAATATCGTCGCAATTAAAGAGGCGACCGGCAGCCTGGACCAGGCCAGCGAAATTGCAAGCCGATGCGACATAACCATCATCTCCGGCGATGATTCCCTCACGCTGCCGTTAGCCTCGATTGGCGGCAAGGGTGTCATCAGTGTAGTGGCTAACATTGTGCCCGCCGACGTAAAAGCAATGACCGATTTAATTCTCCAAGGAGATTTTGTATCAGCCTTGAAATGGCACAACAAGCTGTTTACACTTTGTAAAAGCATGCTTACCCTGGCAACCAACCCGATACCCATTAAGGCGGCAATGGCGATACTCAATATGTGCTCCGACGAATTGCGATTACCGATGACACCGCTGGAAGAGGATAAAAAAGTCATCCTCGAACAAACATTAAAAGACTACGGCCTGCTAAGCTAAAAATCACTGCTACTCTTGATTTTATCATTCAACTCTGTCAGTGAAAAACCTTCGGCGATAACAATATGGTTACTGTCAGTAAGAACGAGCCAGGGCATCGACTGCACAGCCCAGGAGCGGCCAAGAACCTGCATATTTCCATCAAATTTTCCGGATGGAATAGTAACCCTGTTTTTCCTCAGCCAGTCGTTAAATGCCGACTCAACAATCGGCCCCGCATAAACCAGGACCGTATAAACCCCCTTGTCGGCCAATAACTTTGCCCTTTTATCAAGCTGTAGCGCACAATTTTGGGATGGCCGTTGTTTCATATTCCAGAAGCAAACCAGCATCTTCTTATCCCCAGCGTTTAAGGCAGACTTCAGGCCAAACTGCTCCAGCTCCGGCAAGGGCTTACCAACCAGCGAGAATCTATCCGTATGCACGCGTTCCTGGCCAAGGACAATCTTTACATCCTTATCTCCGGCCTGTGCATCAAGAAAACCCACATCCTTGTCCCTTGCCCATCCAGCCTGAAGCCGCAAAGGTCCTTTGCAAATTCGATTGATCGTGAACTTCCCTTCCGCATCAGTTACGGTTGACCGGCGGGGTTGACCATTACCTCCTGGCGGGCCGTCTAAGTGGACAGCTTTGTTGGGGACGGTCTTGCCCTCAGCATCAACAACCACGCCCGAAATCGACATATTCAATGGCTGCAAAATAAAAGAACCCAAATCGGCTCGATTCGCGGAAGCCGCCGCGAGCGAAATCTCCTCAAGGTGCAAGGGGCAGTATCCTGCGGCAATGACGTTAATATAATAAATATCTTTCTGCTGTGGCGGAACAGCCGGTATCTCGTAACGCCCATCTGTGCCGGTAAATACCTCTGCTCCGACGTACGCAAACCAACCCGAGAGGCGGGCAGCAAGCTGAATTCTCGCCGCTGGAATCGGGATGCCGTTTGGGTCGGTTACGCGCCCGGCCAACGTCAAAGCCGGCTTAAGTAAAATGTCTATTGGCCTGTTTCGGTCTTTGATTTCATCCGCTGCGGCGAGATTACGCCGTGCATCTCGTGCGAACAAAAACCTGCGTTCACTCTCTCTTCGATAAGTGATATCGAACCTGCCATCTTCGTCGGTACAATCCACATAAAAACCGGGTGGTACAACCGCAACCGTTACACCAGGCACGGCTCGGCCGGACTCATCCCGCACAGTACCGGAAACCTTCGGAGAAGGGTTCAACTTAATTCCCAGCCGCGACGGTCTTTTCTTGACCACATGCTTTCCTACAATGGATGAATACCCCTCACTCCAGACCACGAAGATACATTCTCCAAGTGGCGCCCGAACATGTGCAAACCCATTGCTGCCGGTCTTTGCAATCTGATAGAAGCAGGGACACTTCCCGAATCCGGCGCCTTGGATAACAGACACTCTTGCATTATTAATCGCCCTGTTCGTGGCCGCATCGTGAAAAACCACATCGAGCATACCTCCTTTGCTCACCCTCACAGTAATGCCATCTGTCGTTTGCCCTGCATTGGCAACGACCTTGACATCCTTGCCCACCCACTGGGCCATTGTATCTCGCGGTGCGACCACTTGGAGAGAATATGTGTCAGCGGGTACACCTTCGAAAAGGAACCGGCCGTCCTTTCCTGAAACTATGGAGTTAGTGCAATGATACATCGCCTCTCTCTTATCGGGTCGGGCCAGCAACCTTACTCCCACAACCGGCTTGCCGGCTGGGTCCACCACCCGGCCTTGAATCTTTGCCTCCGGTGGCAAAACGATGCGGATATCGGTCTGACCGGCAGCATACCGATAGCCGGGCGAATTGTCCGAGGCCATAAATGTGTAAACATTTGCCTTCCCTTGGGCTGTAACGAGAAAGTCTGCGCTCGCGTCGGCGGGAACATTGCTGAAACAAAAGCCCCCATTAGCGTCTGTTTCCGTGGTGAGCCAGGATTCGGGCACCTCGAGCGTAACACTTGGGCCACTCAGCATAGAGTGGGTCGGGAGCATACGAACCAGGGCCCCGGCAATACCCCTGCCGGTCTCATCCACAACCGTCCCCGCCATAACACAAGGCTCTTCCAGCATGAAGGTAACTTCCTGGTCAAAAGCATGTTGGGATATATGATTCCAGGCGAACGCCAGGCCGTTCTTTCTGGCAACGACCCACGTGGCAATTCTCTTCGTAATATTGATGTTCAGGACGTAGATGCCATCCTCATTCATCTTTGTTGTCTTGTCCAGCAATTCAGTAACTGTCTGCCCTCCCGCATAATCAAGGAAGTCTTCATAAGCCGCAACTTCGGCACCGACGACCGGCCGGCCATTGACGTCCACGACCTTCACACGACAGGTAACCTTCCCTCCAGTCCGCGGGCCGACGGCGACCGCTGGCAGACATACTAAAATCAAAACGCAAATTTGTCTTGAAAACCCGCTCATAATCCGCCCCTTTCAAAAAAGATATGGCTTGAACAATAAAGACTAAACTAAATACACCATCCGCGATGTGAATATAACTATACCATATATTATAGACGCAACAAGGGCGCTTTTGTTACAAGAAAAACATAAATATGACATCCAAATTCATGTCTCAGACCTGGTAAAACCGAGTGTTCCGGAATGCCAAAATAAAAATAAACACCAAAAATGGAAAACAATGTGAAATGTAGGCTCTCAGGCTTTCAACCACTGTTGTGCCTGGTGATAGGTCTGGAGTGTAGCGGAAATCATCTTGCTGACGGTGTGATTTTGCCTCAAATACTCCTGTGCGGCTTTAGCGGTTTTACGCGCGAAATCGCGTCTGTCTAACAGCCGCTGCAGCACGCCCACTATACTAAGCTCATCATTCGGGTCAAAGATTACGGCGGTCTGGCCCTCAATAATTAAATCATCTACGCCGCCCTGACAGGCTGCGACAGCGGAACCGACACTCATCGCCTCTAACAACAAAGTATTAAAAGTAGAGCTGGGCTGAGGCTGTATGAAAATATCGCCGGTGGCAAGAACCGACCGCCAGGGCCTTAATCTCGGGACAATGGTAACAGTCTGTAAAAGACCAAGTGCAGCCAGCAATTTCCGCAATTGCCCTTCGGCCCGTCCGCCGCCACTTACAATCATCATAAATTCATATCCGTCAATCATCAGGTGCCTGACCGCGTTAAATAAATTCTCAAAGTCATCGGCATTATCCAGAGGATGAGCCATCACAATAGTGGCGGGGTGGGAAGGCTCAGAAAAACATACGTTGCCTTCGGCTACAAAAGTGCCGATATTTATCTGCTCAATCCGCTCAGCAAGGCGAGGATAGGCTTCGGCAATATCAGCAGCGATACTTTTAGCCGGGGTAATGATTTTTGCACAATGCCTCGATGAAACAGAAAACCGAACCAACTGCTTGGCAAGGGAATTAACCATCAACACATATGGCAAATCCAATTGACGAGCCAATCGCTTTGTAAGTAATGCTTTGCTTTCGCAAAGGCAGTGTAAAACGGTAGGCTTGAATTTTGCAAGCCGTTCGACAAGCAGCCTTCTATTTAGATGCCCGGTCAACGGCAATTCAAAAACCGGATGGCTGATAACTTCAGCGGCGCCGGTGAAAAGAGAGTCCGTATCGTAGTCTTGCGGACGAACCAAGGCTACAGGAATCGACTCGTCCGCCAAACCAACTAATAGATGCTCTAAGAATATTGAGTATTCAGAAACTGTACGTTCCGATGCAATCAGAGCTAATCGAAGTGATTGCTTTGTGTTTTTTTCCACCGCCAAATTCATTTGCTCCTTGTTCGCTCACTTGCTCCTGTTTCGTATTTAGAGCTTATCCGAATAACCGGGTCGTTATGAGGCCGAGCGAAAAGTCCGAGGCCAAGGCGGCAGGCCAAAAATGCTCGGAGGCGTGGTTTTCTCCACGTTGAGAACGTTTTTGGCCGACAACGCAGGCATCGGACTTTGCAGCCGGCCGCAATAGAGCGGGTTATTTGGATAGGCTCTTAGTATCGCGTCTGTCGTATATTCCATCATGTCTATTACGAGGTAAGTGCAACCGTGCCAACATTACAGTACACAACCACAAAACCAGATGCATAATATACTATCGCATAAATGATTTTTTAGCCACTGTAAAAACCAAAATCAGTTACCTTGCAAAGTATTCGTGCTTCTGATATACTAATGGCAGGCTTATGCTATTTTTGCAAAGAAAATCAAAGCATACACTGCTAAACGAATTTTTTTCTGCCTTTTCTATCTCGATTCAGAATAGAAACAGCATTAACAGAGTACAAAGATTATGGGGAAATTGCTTGTTGTTGCAAATAGATTGCCGTTTAATATAACAAAAAGAGCGGGAGAATTTCATTTCCGACCGAGTCCGGGAGGGCTTGCTACGGGTCTGTCTTCACTGCCCGAGTCCTACGAGCAGCTCTGGATAGGATGGCCGGGAATAACGAGCGAGAAGCTGGCCAGCGAGGGCAAGGACCAAATCAGAGAAAGACTGGCTGCAGAAAACTGCCGGCCGGTATTTCTTTCGAGAAAACAAGTCGACCATTATTATTTGGGATTTTGCAACAAAACTGTTTGGCCTCTTTTTCATTACTTCCCAATGCGTACTGTATATGAAGAGCACTTCTGGAAGACATATAAGCAGGTGAATCAAATCTTTTGCGATGAGATATTTGAGATTGCCAAGCCTGGTGATCATGTCTGGGTTCACGATTATCAATTAATGTTACTTCCGCAATTTCTTAGGGAGAAACTGCCGAAACTCGAAATTGGCTTTTTTCTGCATATACCGTGGCCTTCATTTGAGTTGTTCCGACTCCTGCCCTGGCGAGAAGAAATTCTGAACGGTTTGCTGGGAGCTGACCTCATAGGATTCCACACATACGACTACGTACGACATTTCCTCAGCAGCGTGAGCAGAACAATGGGTTTTGAACATACCTTAGGCAAAGTCGGTATGGGCAACCGTGTTATTAAGGTCGATGCTTTTCCTCTGGGCATCGATTACGAAAAATATTCCAAGGCCATCAGTAGAGCCAGCGTCAGGAAGGAAGTGGACAAAATACTTCAGGAAGTGGGAAAACGTAAAATCATCATATCTGTTGACAGACTGGACTACACAAAGGGTATTATCCAGCGATTAGAGGCTTTCGATTTATTCTTGTCTAAAAATCCCGAATATAAGGAAAAAGTCACGTTAATTATGGTAGCTGTCCCATCTCGCACAGGCGTTGAGGACTACAAGATGCTAAGAAACAGGCTTGAGCAACTCGTGGGAAGGATCAATGGAGAACACGGAACGATGGGCTGGGTGCCTGTCTGGTATCTTTACCGATTTCTGCCCTTCAGAAGGATTACAGCACTGTACAACGTTGCTGATGTGGCTTTAGTAACACCCCTGAGGGACGGGATGAACTTAATAGCAAAAGAGTTTATAGCAACCAAAACCGAAGGCAGAGGCGTTTTGATTCTCAGCGAGATGGCCGGTGCGGCAAGTGAATTAGGCGAGGCCCTGATAGTCAATGCAAACAATAAAGGAGCAATAATAAAGGCAATCAAGGAAGCCCTCGAGATGCCTTTGTTAGAGCAAATGGAACGCAACAGATTAATGCAGGAAAGGCTTAGACGTTATGATGTTTCAAGATGGAGCAGTGATTTTTTGAACGCGTTATTTGATATTACAAAAACACAAAAAGAGCTCTCTGTCCGCAAACTATCCGAACCTACTAAGCAGAAATTGATTAATGATTATGCCAAAAGCCGGAAACGATTGCTACTGCTCGACTATGACGGCACGCTTGTAGGTTTTAAAGGCAAGCCTGCACAAGCAGAGCCGGATGAGGAAATTATGAGCTTGCTTCAGAGTCTATCGAGCAATGCCAATAACACCGTGGTGATAATAAGCGGGCGGGACAGAGCAACGTTGGAAAAATGGCTTGGCAATCTTAAGGTGGAATTGGTTGCTGAGCATGGAGGCTGGATTAGACAAAAAAACAAAGACTGGCAAAGTTTAGAGCCTTTTACAGGAGAATGGAAAGATACAATCAGGCCTATTCTCGAGCTTTATTCGGATCGAACCGCTGGCTCTTCGGTTGAAGAAAAGGACTTCTCGTTGGTCTGGCACTATCGTAGGGCGGACCCTGAGCTTGCCTATCTCAGAGAGCAGGAACTAAGAGGTACTCTCCTGAATCTGACCGAAAACCTCGATGTTGGCGTGTTTGAAGGCAATAAGATCCTTGAAATAAGGAAGGTCGGGGTAAACAAGGGCCGAGCAGCAGAATTCTGGATTGCAAAACAAGATTGGGAATTTTTACTGGCGGCAGGTGACGATTATACCGATGAAGAAATGTTTAGTGTCCTACCGGATAGGGCATATTCTATAAAAGTAGGAATAAGTATTTCAAAAGCTCGGTTCAACGTGGATACCCCAAACGAGGTTCGGTCGTTACTCAAAGAATTGGTAAGGAATTAGTATGTTACGTCTTGAAGATTTCCGTCATATAGTACCCGACGAAACATTAGCTGAAATTTACGCCAAAGCAAGGCGACTCTACGGCAAACACATTGTCCACCTAAATGCCACATATCAGGGTGGTGGTGTAGCAGAGATTCTTTATTCTCTTGTGCTTTTGATGAATGATGCGGGTATAGATGCCGGTTGGAGAATTTTACATGGGAGCCAGGAGTTTTTTGAGATCACAAAGAGTTTTCACAATGCTCTTCAAGGGGCGAAGTTAAATTTATCGCAAAGAAAAAAACGCATATACCTTCAAGTCAACGAGAACTTTTCAAAGTTTTCCCACCTGGACCATGATTGTATCATTATTCACGACCCTCAACCACTCTCAATCATACAGTCTTACAGGAAATCCCAGCCCTGGATATGGCGATGTCATATAGACCTGACTAATCCGCATAAAGAATTATGGGATTTTCTGAAAGGCTTCCTGCTTAAATATGACCAGATTGTTGTATCAAGCGAAAAATACTTCAAAGATGACCTGCCGGTTGATCAGAGACTAATGTTGCCGGCTATTAATCCTCTTAGCCAGAAGAATAAAGATATCAACGAGAAGACCATGATTGAATACATAACCAAGGCCGGCATACCCACAGACAAACCGATAATTACCCAGGTTTCGAGGCTCGATCCATGGAAGGATCCGGAGGGGGTGATAGATGTATTTAAGCTGGTTAAGCAAAAAGTCGATTGCAGACTGGTTTTCTGCTATAATGTGGCCAGTGATGACCCCGAAGGCATGAGGATGTACAACAAGGTCCTGCGAAAAGCAAATAAACTTTACAAAAATGGCCATATTATTTTTGTTGTTGGTAATAACGAAACACTGGTCAATGCAGTACAGCGATTTTCAGACGTAATAATTCAAAAATCGACGAAAGAAGGCTTCTGCCTTTGTGTTACCGAAGCATTGTGGAAAGGCACACCAGTTGTAGCCTCAGATGTAGGGGGCATACCTTCTCAAATAGAGGATGGTGAAAATGGCTTTTTGGTTGCCCCAAAAGATACGGAAGGATTCGCAGACAGAATTATTCATTTACTTAAGAACCCTGATGATGGCAAAGCTATCGGACTGAAGGCTAAAGAAACCGTAAGGCAAAAATTCCTGATAACACGGTTGCTTTCAGACTACCTGTATATGTTAAATTCCATAATCAAATAATCATTCAAGCAAGGTATTTACGCTTGAGGTGTTTGTGTAATCTGTTTTGTCAGTTCCCCCAATAGGGTGTGCATTTGGGGGTCGGATTTCTCGGCCTGGCTTATCTTGCTGCAGGCGTGCATAACGGTAGTATGGTCTCGGCCTCCCAAATGACCGCCAATTTCTTCGAGGCTGTGTTTGGTTAAATTTCTGGCTAAGTACATGCAAATCTGACGCGGCTCAGTAATGCTCTGGCTGCGTTTTTTGCTCTGCAAATCGGCAAGCCGAACGTCAAAATGGCTGGTTACCACTTCGATAATATCTGTGATACTTATATGTCTGACCGCTGCTTTAATCTGGCCATCGAGAGCTGTCTGGGCCAATTCGAGGTCGATTACTTTGTCGGTGGTAGTCGCCACGGCATAAATGGTTGTCAAAGCGCCTTCCAATTCCCTGATGTTTGCGTGCACCTTGCGAGCAATGTATTCTGCTATTTCGTCGGTAATATTAAGGCCTCGAAGATGCGCCTTCTTTTGCACGATTGCAACTCTTGTCTCGTAGCTCGGAGGGTCGATTCTTGTCACCAGGCCCCAGTTGAATCTGCTGATAAGACGGGCTTCGAGTGAAGGAATCTTCACCGGCGGGCTGTCGGCGCTGAGAATTATTTGTTTGCCGTTGTTGTAAAGGGCATTAAAGGTATGGAAGAATTCCTCCTGGCTGTGCTCGCGTTCGCGCAGGAACTGAACGTCGTCAATTACCAGCATATCAACAGTGCGAAACTGGCTTTGAAAGCCGGATAAATTCCCTTCCTCGATGGCCCTGATAAATCTGTTGACGAAATCTTCACAGCTTAAGAATTGAATTACGGCGCCATCGGACTTTCGCTGGGCCTCGAAACAGACGGCATGCAAAAGATGGGTTTTCCCCAGGCCGGAATTGCCGTAAATAAAAAGAGGATTGTAGGTATTTCCCAGCGACTGACTGACCGCAATACAGCTTGCATGAGCAAGTCGATTACTTGGTCCTACTACAAAATGATCAAAAGTGTAATCAGGATGAAGCTTAAGGATTGCAATTTTGTGCCTCTTTTGCAAAACGATGTCCTTAGGCCCGGATGTAAAGCGGCGAGAACTGCTATCCGGTTTTTCGTGCGCCTCAACGTCGAAATCTACCGAAACAAGATGGCCGGTTATCTGCTGAGCGGCCCGGGTGAAACTACTTTTACAATTGTCCCGCAAAAACTGAACGGTTGCTTCATCGGGACAACCTATTCCAAGTGAACCGCCGTTCAGATGCAATACTGTCAAACTGTCGAACCACTTGCGGGCGTTGGCCGGGTCAAGCGTTTTTGCACGGTCGATTATATCAGTGAAAATATCTTCAACTTCGCGAACTGCCACGTCACCATCCTTTGTGAATCGATGCTATATGCGAAAAGTAACTGCTCATAAACGGTTATTGGTAATTACCATTCACCATTCACCATTTGCTATTGGTGTGGAACGGTAGTGGAAAATCTAACTTGAATCGCCTGATTTGTCAAAGAAAATTACTCCGTCAGAAGTAAAAAACAAAAAAATACAATTTTTTTTCGTGACCAATGAAAGCCCTGGAAAATTAAATCTTAGCTGGACTTGAAATTTTCACAAATCCCGATACTATCAGGGCTGCGTCAGTCCCTTTAGAAGCAAGGCGACAGCTTCTAACTGGGCCAGATAGAATTTTTAGCGAAAGGCGAACAGCTATGGGAATCTTTACCAAAACAGCAGGATACTTCAAAGACCGATTAGGTAAAACGCGTGATAAGATCAGCAGCTCACTTTCGTCGGTACTGAGTCTTGGCAGAAATATCGATGAAAGCCTGCTCGACGAGCTGGAAGAAACGCTGATAAGCGACGATATCGGCATCGAAACGACGGATAAGCTCGTATCAGAGCTGCGCGAAGCCTATCGCAGCAGGCAAATCGCAACGACCGACGATATCGTACCTTTTCTCAAAGAGCACATTAAAAGCTATTGGCCGGACCGCGACAGACAACTACATCTGGCTCAGTCCGGCCCGACTGTTATCCTTGTCGCAGGCGTCAACGGCACCGGCAAAACAACAAGCATCGCCAAACTCGGGTATATATTGAGTCAAAACAATAAGAAGGTCATCGTCGCCGCGTGTGATACGTTCCGTGCCGCCGCTGTAGAGCAATTGACCATCTGGGCTGAGCGCATCGGCGTGCAAATCGTAAAGCACCAAACCGGCGGTGACCCGGCGGCCGTCGCCTTCGACGCCTGTGAGGCTGCTGCCGCAAGGAACGCGGACATCCTGATTCTCGACACAGCCGGGCGATTGCACACGAAAAAAGACCTGATGAAGCAACTGACAAAAATTCGTGATGTCGTAGCCCGCAAAATCCCTGATGCTCCAAATGAAGTGCTGCTGGTTCTCGATGCCACTACCGGGCAAAACGCAATTGCTCAGGCAAAGATATTTACCGAAGCGATTAACGTTACAGGGATATTCTTAGCCAAGCTTGACGGCACCGCACGGGGCGGAATTGTTATCGCTATAAAAGACCAGCTCGATATACCGGTGAAATTCGTCGGCCTGGGCGAAAAGCCGGAAGATATCGCAGAATTCGACCCCAACACGTTTGTAGAAGCGCTGTTTGATTAACCGGAAAAGGGAGTTTCTTTTCGGACCGCTTAATAAAAGAGAAAGAATTCAACTGTGTATAATGTTTTATCCGCTAAAAAAGTTCTCGTTCTCTTAGCGTTTCTAATGGGCACAAATGCGCCGGCACAAGAGGTGCTTCCTACACCAAAACCGGTTCCGCGTATGCAAGTCATACCGATGCCTTACTATCAGGCTTCGTTTCAGCGCGACGGTTTAGAGCTTACCCGATACCACTTCGGTCCCGGTCTTCATCGGCCTTTTCTGTTTCCGGTAATAGGCCCCTCAGGGCGGTCACTTACCCGTATGGGACATCCGCACGACCCCGAATCGCACAGCCACCATAATTCGGTCTGGATTTCTCACAATGATGTCGATGGAATAAGCTTCTGGAGCGACAGCGGTGGTGGAAAAATTTACCATAAACGCATCGTCAAGTTCGAAGACTCCGGCGAACGTTCATCCATAGTTACAGAAAACGAGTGGCTAACCAATGAAGGTAAAGTCCTGCTTTTAGAAACACGCCAAATAACGGTACTTCTGCTGCCGGATTCTGAATGGCTGATGATAATTGATATGGAATTCAAGGTCAAAGATAAGCCGGTCACACTTGGAAAAACTCCTTTCGGGATGATTGGTGTGCGAATGGCCAAAACCATCGGCGTCAATGACGGCGGCGGGAGAATTCGTAACTCCGAAGGAGCGGTCAACGAAAAAGATGTCCTCTGGAAACGAGCCAGATGGGTTGATTATTCCGGTGCCGTTACAAACGAAAGACTGGAAGGCATTACGCTATTCGACCATCCGGACAACCCGAACTTTCCCACCTCTTTTCATGTCCGAAACGACGGCTGGATGGGAGCTTCTCTAACGTTCGACGGCCCAAGGAAGATTCAGTCGAATGAACCTTTGTACCTTTGCTATGGGCTGTATATTCACAGCGATATGAAAACCAAAGAAGCTATCGAAGCAAAATGGAAGCAGTTTACCAAAATTCATACTACGAATCCGGCAAATCCTTCCGGAAAAAAATAAAACGCGGCACAACAACTATGAAATCAGTTTGTGCCTTTTATTTCGAGATTGCCACGGACAGTTGCAGCACCCTCGGCGATTGAAAGACCGCCGCGATTTACAATATTGTCAGCGATTAAATTGTCGCGGCCACCTTCTATTTGGATTGACGCTCCCTTCATAGACTCCCGGCGGCGCTCAATTACAGAACAGCCCGTAACACGGCAACGTATCGCATCGGTTAGCGTAATGCCCCGGTACCTGAAATCCAGAACCTGGCAATTTACAATTGCGACATCCTCGCTTGCCTTGACATCAACTGCCCCGCCGGTCTGAGCAGAACCCTGAAAACTGTTTTCGATAATCGTGTCCGAGAGAGTGACTCCCTTACAACGGTCAATAAGAATGCCGTCAACCAGTTGTTTTTTCTTATGGTCGGGATTCCAGTCGATACTATTATTGCCGACCACGATGTTAGCGCATTCTTCGAGCCAGAGAGTATGCTCGGCGGCACTATAGAGGGAGTTGCCGGAGATGGAAACACCTCGGCAGTTGACCAGATGAATGTTGTGCGTTTGACTGCCGATAAGGTTTCCTGTTATAGCTAAAAGACCACCGACTTTGAGATTTTTGCCGCCGAGAAAGCGGATGTTGGCTCCCCCCGGGCTGGGTATGGCCTGGATGGTATTGCCGACGATTGTCCCTTCCCTGAACGAGCTGCCCGGTATTGTCATATCTATCAGGATATCCGCCGAGCCCTGGCTGTTGGGGTCGTAATTGTATTCGATGTCGTTGCCGACCATCTGAAAGTTCCGCATTTCGCCGCCCAACAGCCGGATTCCCGCAACCGGATTGTAACTGATATGACTGTCGGCGATGATTGCCTGATGCAAGTTCACCTTATTGAAGTCAATCCCAACCTGCCTGTTATGATAGATATGGCAGTGGTCGATTAACAAATTGCGATTTCGCTCTACAAGTTCGATGCCAACTTTACAACGTCGGATTAGCAGATTAGTAAGTACAGCCTTCATGGTTTTTTCCAGGCGCAGGCCAATGGATTCCGGATGGGCACCCCTGATTTCAAATCCGTTTATAAGCGGCAGTCGCTGGCGCTGCCAGACCTGCTCACGAACACTATCAGGGTCACCGGTTCCATCGTGAGTGCCAATAAAATGAAATGCCGGCCCAGACCCTGCCATAATAACAGTCGCCGTGCCGTCTCCGACCAGCGAAGTCCTATCGCAAACATTCAGGTCCACTACGACAGTGCGGGTAAGACGATAGTTTCCTTTTGGAAAGTACACAGCACCTGTGCCGGCTTTCACGGCTGCCTCTATGGCGGCAGTATCGTCAGCCCTGCCGTCACCTGCAGCTCCAAAGTCTTTCACGCTGTGTGTAACAATGCCAGCCGGCATTGTATTTCCCGAATCAGCCCCGCTCGACAGCTCCCCGGTAAATGCAGCAGTGGTGACAAAAAATAAAAGCAAAACAGGGAAATTTTTGCGTGCCATCTCTCCACATCCCCTTTTGTAAAATTGAATTTGCCGGATATTTTCAAACCCTGGGGTAACCACCCAGATATTCGGTCTTTGGTAAGTCGCCTACCAGCGGCATTGCATATTCGATAAAGGCGTCGGTCACGCCATTGCCTTCGGCATTGATGAATTCGTCGGGCATAGGTTTTGTTTTTTCGGCCACACTGCTAAGCTCGGTGCGGAATAATTCGATTTTATAATCGGCACCGTTGCCGAGACGTTTTATTGCCACTGAGCCGCTGTCTTCAGTCATGGCATACTGAACCGCATGACGCCCACACCACCGGGCCTCATTAACATCAACAGGAGACTGAATGCCGGGGAAGCTCCTCTGCAGGTAGCCGAAGGTATCGGCGCGGACACGCTTGACCTTTAGCTTGGTCTTGACCTGCCCTGCTAAAAAGTCAGCAAGAGCGCCCGTACCGGACAGTTGTATATTTCCGTGCGCATCGGTTTCCGCCTGCTCTGCAAGTTTTTTCGCCCAGGTAACGCCGTCGGCATCACAGATTCCCTCACTGACCGTAATGACACACCGGCCGAGTTTCTTAATGACAGCTTCCACGTCGCTGAGAAATTTGTCCATTGAAACGGGCCTTTCGGGAACATAGACCAGATGAGGGCCATCGTCGTCCCTTTGCTTACCCAAGGCGGTGGCAGCGGTCAAAAAGCCGGCGTGTCTGCCCATAATCACGTCGATTTTCACGCCCGGTAAGGCACGGTTGTCCAGATCGTCTCCCATCAGGGCACAGGCCTCGAATTTCGCAGCGGTCCCATAGCCGGGACAATGGTCGGTTACAAGCAGGTCGTTATCCACGGTTTTAGGGATGTGAAATGCCCGAATGTCAAAGTTCTCCTTGTCGGCCACCGTGTTGAGGATATGAGCGGTATTGGCTGAGTCGTTGCCGCCGATGTAGAAAAAATATCTGATATTGCGCTTTTTGAAGACTTCAAGAATCTTCGCACAATATTCTTCGTCGGGCTTGTCCCTGCTGGTGGCGATAGCCGAAGACGGCGAAGCCGCTACCAATTCAAGCGTCTCAGCTGACAGCTTCGTCAAATCGATGAAGTCGTCTTTGACCATCCCGACCACGGCATGAATAACCCCGTAGATGTTCTCAATTTCAGGATGTTTCTTCGCTTCTTCGATAACGCCGACCAGAGAGGCATTTATAACGCCGGTCGGCCCGCCTGATTGTCCTACTACCGCATTTGCTTTCGGTGCATCTGCCATTTTATATATTCTCCAAAATTTCTTCTGTTACCACCACTGAGAACGAGATTATACAGAAGCCATTCAAAGACACAAGGATAATCGGAAATTGGGTTTGTTTTGGGTTTGTTTTTTTGGGCCGGAAAGCGGTAACATTGTCATAATCCTTTTTTGAAAAAGCATTTACGTTCATTTTGGGCCTTTAAAGAAATTGGGTTTGTTTATTCGGACTGAGAAATCATCTTTTTTTCTGTAATCCTTTGTTATAAATGAGTTTACATTCATTTGGGCTTTTCGGAAATTGGGTTTGTTTGGGTTTGTTTTCACCAAGTGTCTAATTGCGTTTATTTTCATAATCCTTTGTAATACATATCTTTACGTTCATTTGCAATCCGCCTACGGCGGACAAGATTGGGTTTGTTTTGCATAAAAAGGTCGATTTGTAGAGGATTCTCTACAGATGTAGAGGGCAAGTTAGTAAAGAGTGAACTAAAGTGCCTAAAGTGAGCTAAAGTTAGATTCTCGATGGTCATGATTGTTAATTCCCCTAAGGGATTTTCACGAATATTGAATATTTTCTATTGATTATTGACTAATTCGACTGGGCTGGCTGGCTCTAAGTCCTTGCTGAACTGCAGCTTACGACATGCAAACTGAAATGTCATCTTCGCCTGCTGGCGGTTTATGTTTGCCATCTGGCTAACATAGGCGTATTATAACATATTTTTAAACATTAATCAACAAAAAACGACCAAAAAATGAACTATTTTTCTTGAAAATCCCGCTTCAATTGTGTAAAATTACTCTTAATGAGCGAGTACATCTTTGATTAGCGGTTCATTTTTTGGGCGGTTTTTTTCCCAGTTTAGCGTAGACAGACCTAATAATCCTATCAATCTCTCCCACGTCCATATTAGTATAGGATCGAAGGATACCGCAGTAGTTGGCGTTTTCCAGCTTGAAAAATGAATTCATATCGTTTGCTTTTGTTGGTGTTGGATAACGTCCAAACCACGTGGCATATATAGACATTTGTTTGAGCAGAGTCTCTGTGAGGTCTGGGTAATCGTCCTCCGAAAGTAACCCAGAGTCTTTCGCCAAAGAGTATATATCGTGAGTTACGAGTTCTTTGGGAAGTTTTGGTGTTTGCTTTAATTTTCCTTCAACCTGACTATTTTTTTTTATCTTCAGTGCCTTTAACAAGTTCTCAAGTGCATATGACATAAGCATAAAATAAACCGCGAAATAATGTTCCTTCAATAGCGTTCTTTCACGTTTTTCGTTCCAAGCTTTCTCATCGATATGTGGCTTTATGAGGGACGCAACTTCGATAAGTTCTTCTGCTTTCTTAACCCACAGTTCCCAATCGAGAGCTTTTTTAAAGAACTTTTCTATATGGTCTTTCCTATCCATTTTTATTGGCCTCTGCTTTCTTCTTCTAATCTAGGCTAAAGCATTTGTGCCCGCAAATCAAGAAGAATGGAGCAAATTCGTGTCCATTCGTGTCTAAAAATGTTTGAATATTAGGACAGGTTAACTCGTCTCGGCGAAGGCTAAGCCGGAACTGGACGCCTTCATTGTTTCCTACACCGCGACGGAAAGGCGCGGGGTTAAGAAATAGAGCCATTTGGCGATGGATTCGGACTTGAGAATTGCTGAGGCGGCCCGGCTGTAAAGGTCCAACTGGCGGCGATAAAGCTCGGCTCGCTGATTGACCTGGCTGTTTGTTACATTATCGGTTTTGAAATCTATAATGACCAGGCCCTGCGGTGTGCGAACCAGCATATCAATTATGCCCTGAACAATAATAACTTCGTCGCTCGTCGCCCGTAGCTCGTCGCTCGAATCAGTGTATTCACAAGCCGGTAGAGCGAAAGTGAAAGGCCATTCACGCAAAACAGTATTCTCGGCATTAAAAGTCATCTTACCCAGCTCGCTTTCAAAAAACGCCATTATCGAGTCAGTGTCGATACGCTCGGCGACGGCTGTGCTTATGGCATTGTCGGCTAAAAGTTTGTCTTTTGTTTTTTCGATAGATTCTTCGGTTACAGACCCGACTAAATCAAGCTCGGATATTACAAGGTGTGTAGCTGTGCCGAGCAGTCGCGGTTCAATAGTTTCGGTCAAAGCAGCCTCGGCGGATACAAGTGCACCCGGTTGTCGGTCCAGGACCCGGGAATAATCGAATTTTATGTATTCATCATTACGATGAGTCAATTGCGTTACCGAAGTTTTGGCAGGCAAAATGTACGCATCGCCAAAACGATATCGCCAGGCCAATGATTTTTTTACCTGAGCAAGCAATTTTGATTCTGCTCGTTTCGGGAGATTCTTCGCTCCGCTGGCGCTGCGCTCAGAATGACAAACAGGTGGAACAGAACGAGTTAATTTGTCGGTCTTTAGCTTAAGGACAAACTCAGAGAATTGTTTTAGCCGGGCCTGGTCGTAAAGTTTGAAGCTAAATAAATCGTCGTCGATAGCCTGCTCGGCCAGGCCGGTTCCAAAAGCACTGTGTAAACTTTTCTGTTCGGAAAGCGCATAGAGGACCCACTCCAAAGAGCTGCGGCAGGAGCGAAGCTGCCAGTCGGGAATGGCTTCGGCGCCGAGGAAAAAGCCGTTTGAAATAATCTGCCAACAATTGGTTTGCTTCTGCGAAGCAGTCAGAATAAGTCGCTCTCTGGCCCGCGTCGTAGCAACATAAAGTATGCGCATTTCTTCGGCCAACGCTGTCGATAGTTTCCGCTCTGCGATGACCTCGTGTGCAAGTGAGCTTAGCTTACTGTTCGATTGGCGGTCGATGATTTGCAGGCCTAATGTATCGTCGGCATCGGTAAGAATATCCGCCTGTATGTCAGTTTTGTTGAAGGGGCTTTCCAGCTCAGCCAGAAAGACGACTGGAAATTCAAGTCCCTTGCTTTTATGGACGCTTAAAATGCGAACGGCATTACCCGCCGATGACTGCGGCTCGGCAGGCGCCCAATCCTGGCCAGTTTCCTGAAGCCTTTCAATAAAATCTACAAATCGCGTTAGTGAAGGCATGCCGGCACTACTAACAAAGCCCTCAAACTGGATTGCCCTGTCGTGGAGTTTGAGAAGATTGGCCCTGCGCGCCTGGCCGTTGGGCAGAGCCGAAACAAATGCCAAAAAGCCGGTTTCGCGATAGACCTGCCAGACCAAATCAGCGAGATTACCGCGTCTGGCGATTGTCCGCCACTGCTCAATCTGAGCAATTATTCCTTTGAGCTTTCCCGCAAGCTTTGCATCCCTACCGCAGCGACAATACTGGAGTACGCAGTCATAGTAATTTTTGTGCTGTTGAGATTCTCTGCCGTGTATTTTTATCTTTGCTAATTCGGTGTCACTGACCCTGAACAACGGGCTTCGCAATACGGCGGCCAATTCGATGTCCCGCTGCGGATTGTCCAGGACCTTCAGCAGGCACGATACATCGCTGATTTCAGTTGCCTGGAAATATCCCGCTGTGGCCTGGCAACTGACGGGCACGCCTGCCAACCGGAGCACTTCGACGTAATCATTGGCCTTTTTAGCCAACGAACGCATCAGTACAACAATGTCACTATATTGGACATCCCGGAAAGTGTCCTGCTGTTTGTCGTATATTTGAAACTCGGGCCTGCCCGTATCGGCACCGACCATTTGCCTGATACGCCGGGCAATCATTACAGCCTGACGCTGGCGAGAAGAAACAAGATTGAGATCCCCCTCATCCTTAGATTCACCACTCTTTTCGTCTTGTACATCATTGTCCTTGTCGGCTTCGTCAAGTATGTGGAACTCAACAACCGGTCGATTATCACTTACCAGCCGGTCCTTAGGTTCATCTGTAAGTGCCGGCTTTAACTGGGCCGACTCATCGTAGTCAATCTTCGTAAAAGAAGGAGTCATTATCCGTGAAAATATCCTGTTGACAAAATCGAGGATTCCTTTGGCCGAGCGGAAATTAACATTGAGGTCAACACGTAAACCACTCGCCGCATTTTCAGCCTCAGCCGAAGCCAGCTTCAACTGTTCGAGGAAAATATCCGGCTGCGCTCCCCGAAAGGCATAAATACTTTGCTTGACATCGCCGACTTCGAGGATATTTCCGCCGGGACTGAGCATCCGGAGTATCCGCTGCTGGACGGAATTGATGTCCTGATATTCATCGACAAAAATGTGCTTGTATTTTTCTCGAAGCATAAGAGCCGTCTCAGACGGTTTGGGCTCATCTTCTGTGGAATCTTCCTCTGTTAATAGTCTCAATGCGTAATGCTCAAGGTCGGCAAAATCCAGACAGTTGAGTGTCCGCTTGGCGTGGCTGTACAACCCGTCAAATTTCTTAACGAGCTCAACAAGCACTCTCGTCTGCAATCCAACCGAGCTGCCGAGCCTGTCAAGGTAATCGGGATTTACCATTGCAAGCTGTGAAAGCTCTTTGAAGTCATCCACAGCCTTTTTAGCCGTCTTCTGCAGCAATCCCGCAATCGGTTCGGACAGGCCTTTGGGTTTATATGTTTTGGGCTTATCGAAATTCCTTATCGCCTCGGCGCATTTGTCCCAGCGGCCGGACTTTATAAATTCGATACATTGTGCAACCGGCTTAATATGAGTATTCCGCAGCCATTCGGTCTGGTCAGCGGCAGCCCGGCTTTCGGCAAGCTGCCGGGCGTATTGAAGCTGATTAAGAATGGCCTGCAGCTTGTCGTTAACGATTTGTTTTTGCTTTTCGGCAAGTCCGGAGCCAAGCGGATTGGTGACTTCCGCAAGGCGAGCCGCCCTTTCGTACCAGTTTTGTCGTGAAACCACACCGTCCAGAAAATCACTAAGGTGTATTATCTTTGAAAGGAAGCCGTCATTTGTGCGAAGGTCCCGCCGATACAAAAGCTGCTCAAGAGCCGCTTGCAGGTTACTCTGCTGCCAGGCCCAGTCGATGGTTTTTTCGAGGACCTCTGCCTTGAGCAGCTTCTGTTCGTCGCTGTCAATCACACTGAAGGTCGGGTCCAGGCCGAGTTTGTAAAAATGCTCCGTGATAAGCCGTTTGCAAAACGAATGTATCGTACTGATATCGGCGCCCTGCAGCAGCATAAGCTGGTAGCGAAGATGGCCGTCCGGCTTTGCTTCAAATGCGTCTTTCAATCGCTCGGCGATTCGCGAACGCATCTGCTCGGCAGCGGCTTCGGTAAAGGTCAATACGAGTATGTTCCGGACATCAGCTTTATCAGAGACTATCTCGACACATCGGCCTGAGAGGACGGCGGTCTTGCCTGTGCCGGCAGAGGCCGTTACGAGAACGTCACTGCCGCGAGCCTTAATTGCCCGCTGCTGCTGGTCGGTCCATTTAATCTTCTTTTCAGCCATTGTATGTTTGCTTGCTAATATTTTTGTTTATAATATGGCTACTTGTCTTTTTTTTAAGATCTTCATTACTCAACTCCTCCATACTTACGGAGTAAATTTACCACTTCAATGTGATCATTCTTAAACGCTATATATAGAGGAGTTCTACCCTTTTTATCTTTGGTATTAACATCTGCTCCTTTAAGAAGAAGAATCTCTGCAGTTTCTTTTTGGCCATTGTGACATGCATAAAACAAAGGCGTACAGTTCTCATCGGCCTTGGCATCTATCACCGCTCCGCTTTCAATAAGTAATTGTGCTACTTCCGTATGGCCATTAAAGGCAGCAAAATGTAAAGGAGCACACCCTCTACTCTCACCGGCGCTGACGTTTGCTCCCTTAGCGATAAGAAACTTAACCATCTCTTTATGTCCATCCATAGCTTCATAGTGGAGCGGAGTCGCACCTAAGTTGTCTTTAGCATTTACATCGGCTCCCTTTCTGACCAGAAACTCAACAATTTCCTTATGCCCCTTAGAAGCCGCTAAGTGTAGAGGCGTCCCACCTCTCTTACCCTTATTGTTAACCAACTGAGGTCTTTTTATCAACAGAGACCTGACCTTATCAAGGTCTCCCACCTTTATTGCATCGATAAGCTCCCGTTTAAGATTTTTAGAATGATTTTTGTTAAGACCGACAATAACAAGTAGAATTATGAAAATTACCGCCAGCTTGGAAATTGGTGTTTTTTGGCCTCGTGTATTATTGTCTGTATTGTTCATCTTTGACTTATCTTCGGCTTTATTTGTTTTGAATTTTGTATTTCGATCATTCAGATTCATTTCGGATTTCAAATTTTCTCCATCTTTTCAAGAACTTCGGCTTTCCCAAGCGAAACCAGAGGGTTGTAGTCATTTATCTGCCAATCGAATCGGCAAACAGAGCTATATTTGCAATAACTACATGGTGATTGGTTACTCAAACGATACGGCCTGACATCAATTTCACCGGAGAGAATTTCTTCGGCCAATTGCAGTATCTTTCTCTCGGTAAATTTAAGCACCCTTTCAAAATCAGCCGGCCTTAATACCGCACTTATGCTGTAGTTTCCATACTGTTCGTCCCTGGAGGTAAACCGAAAGCTGTAAAATTTGCTCCAACCGGAACTTACCCGGCTATCTAACTGCTGGAAAAATCTCCCGTTGAATATTCCCCTTGCTTTATAATTGAAAGTATCCGTTTTCTTCGATATTTCATCGAGAGTGGCTCTTTGGGGACTTACTTCGACCGGCATATAAAATGCACCTACAGCGTTTTTTATTTTTGAGCCGCCTGCACTGCGAACAGCCAACATATAAAGCGGCAATTGCATATCCAGACCGTAGTGGAATTTTGACCAGCTAAATGATTGTCCTTTGCGTTTATAATCGAAAACTATTGCAGCTTCCCCATCATCGAGCCTGGCAATATCAAGCCGGTCGATTTTGCCATCCAAAGACAGCACACGGTTATCAGCAAACATAAGCTCATATTTACCGAGAGTTTCACGAGATTCCTCCCCTTCGGCTTCGCTCAGGGCTAAAGGCTTTTTGCGCTCGGAATGACGGAGTTGGCCAAACGAAATTTCCGAGAGACCTGGCTGAAAACTTCCCGCCCGTACCATTTGCCCAATCGCCAAAACACAATCCCCGAGAACACCAGCGGCTGAGTTAATGATATAAGCGTTATGGGATGAGTGCCGGCTGAAATTCGACAAAAAAGAATTCGCCTGAATAACCACTTCTATCTGCTCGTTGAGAATCTTCAACAACTCTTCATTCTCAATTGTTGCAAAATCCTTCTTTTGTTCATTAAGCTTTTTTAACAAAGCATCCAGAACACTATGATAAAAGTTTCCTAAGTCCAACGGTTCAAACTTAAATTCCTTTCGTTCTTCCAGCTCCAATATGTACCGGGCGAAATAACGATACGGACAGGCGGCAAAAGTGCTCAGCCTCGTGGCTGAGGTTTGTATCCACCGGCCGAAAAGATCCCCAACTACGTCACCGTCCAATCGTGCGCAATTGTCATAATTTATCGCCGAAAGAACGTTCGTGCCTAACTCTGCGAGCTGTTTATCTGAGCAAATATCATCTAATAACCCCTCAAGCCGGCTCTTATCATTGGCCTCGGACTCAAAAGCATCTTTACCAAGCCTGCTGCAGAGCAAATCCGCAAGCTCACTTTCGCTGTGCACTTTCTCAATGTCGATTTTCTCGCCTGCGATTGATTCTTCATGGAGATTTTCAAACAACGATTCGAGATTGGCTATGAACTGGGAACGAGGTACGGCACCACCCTTATCGTCAACCGAAGGATACGTAACACACAGGAACTCTGAAGGACGAGTAAATGCGATGTAGGTAAAATACTGGCGCTCGGCGAGCGTTTGACTTGAAGCCGGGGCCAGTTGGAAATCCGCTGACTCAGCAGCGATGCGGTCGTTGTCTGTTAATATGCAGTCCGAACTGAGCGGCACCGGAAATTGTCTTTGCGTGGCACCGATTAAAAAGACCGCTTTCAAATCGGGATGCCGGCTGCGCTCAATTGAGCCGACAAGGACCTGGTCCAAAGTCGGCGGAATGAAGGCCAGAGTCAACTGCGAAAAAGCGGAATTGATAATTGCAAGATAATCGTTGGCCGTTATATTCCGGTCGGCAAAGACCTCGACAAGCTCGTCGAATATATCAATAAGCTTGTTATAAAATTGCTGATGTTCATTAGCAGCAGCACTGTCTTCGTTCTGGTTGGCTTCTTCAATCCAGACGCCAATTGTCTCCTTAACCTTAAGGTCATCAAGAAAATTGAAAATGGTTTGCGTGAACTGGGCAGCAGTGAGCATCTCTGCCGGATTGCCAACCGGACAAAGAGCATTTCGAAGCTCAAGCAAAGAGCTGATAGCTTTTAGCCGGATTTGATTTATCCGCTGTTCGTCAAAGTCTTCATTATCCTTACCTTCAAAGTTCCACTCCTTATCGCTCTGCCAGTCATTGGCTGTTATGCCAAAAGCAAGACAGTAATTTTCCAGCAGGTCGATATCGTATCGCTGCATCGGCACAAGGTCGGTTTTAAGATAGGCGAAAATATCGCTGTGGCCAAAACCGCCCGTAACCGCCTGCAGCGCCGAGCAAATAAGCTGAACGACAGGATGCTGGTTCAATAGCTTTCGCTTGTCAATAAAAAACGGGATGCCGTAATCGTCAAAATACGCCCTTATATAGTGTTGATAACTATCAATGTCCGATGCGATAACCGCAATGTCACGATATCGGTAGTCTTTTTCCCTGACCAATTCGAGTATCTGCCGTGCAACGAACCGGACTTCGGCCCGGGCATTCGGCGCCGATACAATCCGAATATTATCCGCAGAGTCAAGTTTCGATGGTTTAAGTTCAAATATATTACGCTCGATATGAGCAAGCTGAGGGCTGCTTGAGAATCTTACCGCTTCTTCAAGAATTATCGGCCTGGTCAATTGAAGTTTACATTTTTTTACTCTATCGACAAGCTCGGCGTATGTTCGCTGTGTCGGGTTAAACAAGCCGACCGGGTCAATGTTCTCGACCGCTGGATTCGCTAAATCAATCTCCGAGGCGTCCAGGCAAAAAGCAATTTGTGCATCTGCAACCACCTTCAGCAGCTCGGTAAGGATTGCAAGCTCAGCTTCGGTAAAGCCGGCAAAACCATCAACCCATAGCTTTGCACCCACGGCCAAAGTTGACGCCGAGACCGCCTGGCAGGCACGAGTCAGCTGGACATCGGGGTCAAGAAAATCACCCTCAATGAACTTTAAGTATTCTCCAAAAATCAGGCCGATATCGGTGAACTTCAGGACTGCTAAATTATTACGCTCATCTTTAGCCAGCCCACTCAGCAATTGGTCAATATCATCCGGCGTCTTTGCGTACTGGTGCAGCTCGGCGATAGTTTGTGCCAATTGTTGAGACAGGCCGGGCCATGCTGCCGATGTATCGAAGATTTTTAATCGGCTCTTGTTGTCCCTTAAGAGCCTGTGGACTATCATTTGTCGGCCGATGCGTGAAAGGGCCGGCCGGGCTGTGTTTTTACCTAACAACAGAAATTGCAGACGGTCGAACGAAAGCACATTTAATCTGTTATAGCCTGCTATCCTTTCGTCGGCCAGAATGGCACGCTCAGCCTGATAGGTGGCCTGCTCGGGAACCAGCAGAATCAACTGCTGTTCGCCCGGCTCCAGCAGTGCGTTGACGACAGCCTTTATGCAATAGCTGGTCTTGCCGGTACCGCTTCTGCCAAGAATAAACTGAACCGCCATAAGGACAATCCCTGATCTAAGGACTTGTAAATAAATTATCTTCCATTTTTGGCTGGCTGCGGCTTCGGCCGGCGGTGTCAGCAAAACTCGGACTACCAACCAGTAGGCCTGCGTTTTGCTTCCTTGCCAGCCTTGTCCTCGCTGGAGCCAAAACGAAACCTAATTTCTTTACCAGTCCTAAGTTAGTCTTTCGTGCTCTTTTACCACAATCAGCGATTGTTTTCAATTATCATTGAAAGTTTACTTTTCTCTGCCTGCTTTGCCTTAATTGGGCTGCGGCGTACCTATATATTCCGGCTCACCCGGCCGGCTTGCCGCCGGGACGAATGTCTCGTGGACAACCGCCTGAATTTCACCTTCGCTGGGATATGTAATTACCTCATACTTTTCAAACTTATAATCCTCTCCAGGTTCGAATTTGAAATAATGTTCCGCTCTTTTAGGAAGTTTTGTACGCGTATCTACAAAAACCCGCCACTTCCTAAACTCAATCGTCTCAGAGCCGGCTTCTTTTTGTGGCCAGGTTAGTTCATAGACCTTAGAGCCGGACACAACAGCCGCCAATCGGGGATCCTCTACGCGACTCCAACGAGCCCTGGAAACATCGCTGATATCCGAAAAGGGGACCAAGCCGAACCTCCGACTCGCCGCTTGTTCAACTTTGGCAAGTATCTCATCAGAAAGCATTTCTGTCTTAACAGAATCCGAAGATAAATACCTTGTCATTCTGACTCTATTTGGAATATCCCACAAAACAAACCGCTCCCCAAACCTGACCATGTCGATATTCAAGCTTTGTGAGACCCACTCGGTCTGTACCGGTTCGTTCGCAGGGGGCTGAAACGTTGCAATACAGACATTCTCAACTCTCCCCAGTGCTTCATAAATCTCGCCGAGCCCGAGAGCTTTTGTGGCCCGTGTGCCAAAGAACAAAGCAAAAACCACAAGAATCACAGCAGCAACGGCAGCCAGCTCTGCTATTCTGATTCTTAGAGTTCTTCGCCGAGCGCTGCGTCCAATTTGGGGTGGTTGTTTTTGCGTGGATTGTTCAAGTGCAGCAAAAGCATCCTCAAGAATGCGTTTGTCTGTCCCGGCTCTGGTAGTTATATGCAATCTCTCGATCGTTCGTTCTATCTGGTCTGTGGGATTCATCTTTTTGACTCTCCACTTAAGATTGTCCGCAGTTTATTCAATCCATACCGGTACCTGCCTTGAACCGTATTAATTGGGATATGCTGCATTTGGGCTATTTCCTTAAACTTCATCCCGCCGTTAAGGTGCAGGATTATTGTTTCCCGTTGCTCCAACGGAAGCTCAAATAAAGCGTCGGCCAATAGCTGCAATTGCTCATCGAATATTGCCGACTGCACGGGACCATCTGAATCAGAGCTGATTTCGCCAACCTTATCAAGCTCAACCATGTGGTGTTTCTTTTTACGGAATCTATCCCTAACACGATTAACCACACTGCTCATTAAATAGTTCCGCAGACTTACCCGCAGTTCAAGCCTTCCAACGCCGGCGGCAAAAGAAACAAAGACATCGTGGAGAACATCCTCCGCCGCACATGTATCGTGTAAAAGAGAAGCTGCTATCGTCAGCATATTATCCTTGTACTTCATGTAGATTTGGCGCAGGGCCTCTTTGTCCCCTCGTTTGAGCTCCCATATTAGACGCTCATCTTCCAACATCCAAGGCTGACCCAATTAGGTTGAAAACCAACCTTCACTATCAATATGACGTTCCGGTGCACACTTTAATATAAAAAAATTATCTCTTTCCGCCAGATTTATGTTCGCGAACACCTGAAAAGCCCCTTCCACGGGAAATATTTCCTTGCTTTTCGGCGAAAAACAAGATAATGGTTCTCACTCATGATATTGGTAAAGAAAAACTATAAAAATGGGCATTTGGGGCGTATTTGGCCGATGTATTATCGGACAACTTCTCATTTTTTGCCGGGAGGCCCAATATGCCCAAGCAAAAACAAAGAAAAAGACAG
>DATKYR010000032.1:0-3077 GCA_035528395.1 Sedimentisphaerales bacterium | reverse complement strand
AGCTCAAAATCGCAGTTTCCGAGCCCGGCAAGGTCTCTTGAGACACGCAAGCGATGTAAGGAGGCTCGAGTCCTTGATGCGGACTTGCAGACACATTCCAAATCTTTGGTAACACCAGGAAATAGCTAATGTCTGCGCATACAGGTTTTCTGACTTGTGTCTTACCTCGAGACTCCTTCCCATCCGGCACTAATTTTCGCTTATGGACAGTGGATAAAAATGCCTCTCGGATTTCCGATTCAGCAATCGGAACAGACCTTACAGCGGCGCGATCTTTAGAAGCTCGAGTCCGCCCATTTCCGGCATACGCATATCGGTTACGATGACTTGCACTTCATTCTGCTCGAGGATTTCAAGTGCCTCTTTCCCACTACCGGCAAAAAGGGTTTCGTACGGCTCATCAAGAAGACCTCCTTTTAGACAGCTCAGCACTTTCTTCTCATCGTCCACAAATAATACTGTTCTCTTTTCCATAGTTCATTATCTCCTCTTCTTCTTCGTCCTTTTCTTTTGTGTTTATCGGAAGTTTTATTGTGAATTTCGTCCCCTCATAGTCATAAGGAAATTTGGCTCAACTGTCTCCGCAATATCAAGTTCTTCCTCATTGCCAGGGAGCGACGGCATTCTTCGGGAGGGTCTATGTCGATGACCGGTTCTATGGTGAAGGCGGCCAAAATGACCCTTCTGTTGGGGACAACGACAGTTATTACCGGCTTAAAACCGGGAGTTGTGGCAGCATGGCCAACCTGTCTTGATGTTCTTGAGCCAGTCACTTGAACGCTTGCCAATAAGATAAGGGCCGCTGCCGACCTTGCCCTTATACATCAGCCTGCTAAGAAAATCCTCGGCCTGTTCGCAATGCACGACAAGCTCGCCGGGCAGGTCGAAACTTCAGAAAATCCGCAACTACGAACCATAGTGGACGGTATAGGCCAATTCCGGGACGATATGCAAATTGACTTTATTCTCGAAGATATCAAGAGACTATTCGACGATTCGAGAGAAGGCCTGGACAGGACTATCGAAATCATCCAGAACCTCAGAGACTTCTCGAGAATTGACCAACCAGGAAGCCGCGACGAATACGACCTCAATGTGGGTATTAAAGCCACCCTTGTTGTGGCGGGAAATGAAATCAAATATGATGCCGATGTCAAGACTGAGTTTTCCGAATTACCCCTGTTCTTCTGCCATTCAGGCCAGATAAACCAGGTACTCCTCAATATTCTCATAAACGCGGCTCAGGCAATCAAGTCTCAGGAAAGAGACGATAGAGGAACTATCACAATCAGGACATATGCGTCTGATGATAGGGTGGTCTGTGAAATCTCCGATGACGGGCCGGGAATCCCTCCCGAGAACATATCAAAAATTTTCGACCCATTTTTTACAACTAAGCCTGTCGGCAAAGGCACAGGGCTTGGACTAAGCGTCTCGTATGGTATTGTCGTAAACAAGCATAACGGCGAACTCCTCGTTGACAGTACGGTCGGTGTGTCTTTTGGACCTAAGAACAGGTGACAGAAAATGAAGTCGAGGCAAGAATAATAGAGCAGGCGCGATCACGGGTTTCCCCCTTGGAAACAAAATCAAGACCCATTTTTCAGCTCAAAATCCCAGTTTCTTAAGGTCGTTTACTCCCCAACGACGCCACGTTCAAATTTCCTCTATTCGTAAGCGTTCGGTGAAGTTCTGCTTCCACAAGGCTGCGCATCTCGCAACCAACACAAGTCTATGAGGACTGCTTCAAGGACGTACGAAGCTGGTCGAAAGCCAGCTAAAACCTAACCGAGCGCCGGACGAGTGAGTTTACCAGTCAAGCTACCTAAATTAACATAAGGGTGTGATATATTTTGGGTAAAAGTAACCCCCTAGATTTTCTATTGCTTGATTCACCTGCCTTGAGGTTGTATAATCACTCGTTGTCTTTGGAGATTGAATTTTTGTCAGTAATAGTGTGCTTGTATTTTTTTTAATTTTTCCTAACAAACTTAATTTATAAGTAGGTCCTCTTTTGGTCTAGCCGACGGGGACGTATACTGGATTCAAAAGAGATTACCTATCAGAGTATGATGCCGTGTTGATTACGCTGACAAATTTGATGATTTTTGCTATTATTGTATCGGATATTTGTATAACGCCAGCCCATATTCAAGAAGACAGCGCCGGAGCGTCAATATCATCTGATGAAGTGAGTGCCTCTACTCAACCGGTCTCACAACCTCATGGCGCCGCTCCTTCAACCAAACCGGCCGCACAAACTGGATTAACTACTCCACCTAAAGGTGCGTCTTCTGGCGAATTGACATATAAGGCTCACCTAGCATCCGCAAGGGCATTCGTCAAAGCTAAAGAAAAGGCAAAAGCCATCGAATCTTATGAAAAGGCGATCCTTACAGCGCCAAACGAAAGGTGTAGAGACGCTGTAATTGAGGAATTGAGTTCCTTCAGTGCAAGGCTCTTGTGGAGAAGTTTTGCAGATTCGTTTATGCTTTTCCTTCAAAAAATTTTGCCATTTTTGTTCTTGTTCGTCATTGTTCCCTTATACCTTCTCCTGAGACGAGCCTATCGCTGGTTCAAGAGTCTGCATCGACGCAAGAAGCTGTACCGGATCGTGGTCGTACCTACGAGTGGTAGTGAGTTTGCTTCTTATTTCTGTAACCTTATTCAAAGTGCACACGATTCCTTCGAAGAGCAATATGCGCTTGTTAGGCAAATAGGTCTTTTGAATTCGATGACCGTTACTCCGACGTTCCAATCGGCAAAGCTCCTTGCGGGAGTGCTCAGGAGTTTTTAGATAGTTACAAACCTGATCAGCCGGGCTGTTTGCTGAGATTCGGCATCACCGACTACCTCCATATCAGGCTGCTCTTCAATTAAACATCGCAGACCATAACGCACGATTTCATGATCATCTGCCAGAAGAATCTTTATGCTCATATTAACTTCCCGCCTTTATATCGTTTTCTTCTAACGGCGCTGTCAAGACAGCTTGTGTCCCACGACCCGGCTCAGATTTGATATCTAAACATCCGCCAATGTGGCTCAGGTGTTCTTTTATACTGAAAAGGCCATAG
>DATKYR010000031.1:0-18374 GCA_035528395.1 Sedimentisphaerales bacterium | reverse complement strand
GGCGAAAGCAATTCCAGCATGATAAGTCACATAAACCTTGGTGAGAAGCATATAGGTAAGCGTAGTGCGGGAAAACTGCATGCTGCGTTTGAAGAGGCGGGGGCTGGAAACGGACTTACCGCGCCAGCCCTCGACCCGACTACGGAGGTCTTTACCCCCACATCCCCGACACCTTTCCAGCAGGAGCAAAAGAATAGAATTGTTCGTTTTACTGAAATAATTTCTTCTTGAAAGGTGTCGTCACAATACGTAAGATAATGACAGACTGGATGTAATCACTATAACAATGTTGAGAGAATATGCGTGGAAAAATTCATCTTGTTTTTTCGATTTTTTTAATAGTTGGCTGCTCTCCCCGCTCTCCTAATGAAGAAGCATCCTATGATTTTTCCAATATCTCAGAAGGCATTAGGGAACGTACCGATTATACCTTGAGACAGGCCTCTGAACCAGGTCAATTCGATATCCCTGAATGGGTGACGCTTGATGACGGCCTATCACAGGACGAGGCAGTGGCTCTGGCCCTCTGGAATAATGCCCAGTTTCAAACCGACCTTGCAGCTTTGGGCTTCGCCCGTGCGGAATTACTGGAAGCTAATATGCTGAGCAATCCGGTATTTTCTGTGCTGTTTCCGATTAACCCAAAACTGCTCGAGACGGCGCTGGATATTCCAATTGATGCCCTATGGCAGAGACCACATCGTGTAGCGGCTGCTGAGCTTGACGCTCAAAGACTTTCGGAAAATCTTATAGAAAACGGTCTGAATCTAGTAAGGGATATTCAGATAACCTATGGGGGTCTTTTGTTAGCGCGGGAACGAATTATTCTGGCTACTGAAGAGGCTCAACTACAGGCTCAGATAACCCAGCTTGACCAGGCACGTCTAAGAGCCGGTGAAATAAGTGAACTTACAGCAAATACCTCCTATGTGGATACGCTACGAGCAAGCGATACTATAAATCTTTTTTCAAAGGAAGCGGATTTATTGGAACAAAGACTCAATAGCCTGCTTGGGATCACCTCGGAGGATATTATATTTGATATTGTTCCATCGGAGATTGCACCAATATCTGATGTATCCATCGACGAAGTACTCAAGATAGCTTTTGCCTGCCGGCCGGACCTGCGGGCTGCTGAGCTTGCAATTGAGGCTGCCGGCGAATGTATAGGCTGGGAGAAATCCAAAGTCTATAATTTTATCGCTGTCCTCGATGGCGATGATACCGAAGATGACTCTTTTACAATCCGTCCTGGTTTTTCGGTGGAAATCCCTATTTTCAATCAGAATGACGCCAAAATAGCATATGCAAAGGCGGAACTTGAGCAGGCGGCTCAACGGTATGAGGCAATTCGCCAGAATATTATTCTTCAAGTACAACAGGCTTATACTAAGTATATATCCGCACACGAGCAGTTTGATTTGTGGAGCAGCGATATTATCCCATCTTTAGAACAAGCAGTCGAACAGAGCCAGAGATCTTTCGAAGCCGGGGATGTTTCGTTAATTTTGGTTTTACATGCTCAGAGAGAACTCATTGAAGCACGCATGCACCTGACGGAGTTGGTCGCCCAGTTAAACAGCAGCACAGCAGAGCTTAATTATTGTATCGGAAAGAAAATGTTTTAAGCCCGGTTAGGAAGAGCCATAAGCAGGAGATAGTGACATGATGCGTAACTACTTTATATATCTCTTTTTGATATCAGCGTTGATAACGGCCTATGGATGCACAAAAAAAACGGCTTCGACAGAGAAAATTCAGCCCCCGGCAACAGTTCAAAACGCTGTCAAAGAGACCGACCTGACCACTGTAATATTAACCCCAGCGGCCGAAACACGGTTGGGAATCGAACTGGCTGCCGTCGAGGTACGTTCCATCGAAAAAAACAGGACGTACGGTGGGGAGGTAGTGTCAGTCTCCGGCCGTTCAATAACGGTGAATGCTCCGCTGTCTGGAACGCTTTTACTACCGGAAAATGGACTGGTTCCTACTGCCGGTAAGCATATAGCAACTTCTGAGCCAATTTATCGTTTATTGTTGGCTCTTCCCCGGAAGGACATCCTGACTGTTCAGGAGGAAGTTGCTCTTCGGCAGGCGGATTTTGAGTTGGCCGATAAGGCAGTTAGACGAGCCCAGCAATTGCTCGATGACAATGCCGGTAGCCTTAAAGAGCTTGAGCAGGCTCAGTCCCAGTTGTACAAGGCTATGGCGAGTTTGAAGGTCGCTAAGGCCAGGATTGAGTTACTCGAAAAAGGCGAAATTGATTCGGCTGACGAAGGTTTATCCTCATTATTAGTCAGATCTCCCATTGACGGCATTATTCAAAAGGTTCACGTCTCACCGGGTCAGACTGTTACAGCTTCAGAAGCCATGGTGGAAATTACGAGCATTGATCCTGTTTGGATTAAAGTGCCTGTTTATGTTGGTGACTTGACCAGTATAGATTCAAATAAGCCGGCCAAAGTGCACAACTTGGGTGATTTTGCTGCCGTTGAAACACAGACTGCCGAGCCGGTTGTGGCATCCTTCACTGCTGACCCACAGTCGGTAACCGTGGATATATTCTATGAATTACCAAACACGGATTTTTCATACAGACCCGGCCAGAAAGTCAGTGTCACTATCAATCTTAAAGTTTCCGAGCAAACTCTGGTAGTGCCCTATTCGTCCATTCTCTATGATATGTATGGTGGCACGTGGGTTTATGAGAATACTGAACCTCAGAAATATGTTCGTCGGCGTACCGAATTACTACACGTACTCGATGGACTTGCAGTTCTCTCCCGCGGTCCGGCAGTTGGAGCTAAAGTGGTTAGTGCTGGCGCTGCAGAATTATTTGGAACTGAGTTTGGAGTAGGAAAATAATGTTAAGGTGGCTGGTTTCTACATCTTTACGACTCAGGGTTGCTATTGTCGCTGGTATGGCCATAGTGATGATTGTCGGTTTTCGTGTGGTTAGCCAGACGCCGATGGATGTTTTTCCGGAATTTGCGCCACCCTATGTAGAGGTCCAAACCGAAGTTCCCGGCCTGTCAACAGCTGAAGTTGAAGCGCTGGTAACGGTACCAATCGAAAACGCCTTAAACGGCACACCCTGGGTCCAGACAAACCGGTCAAAATCAGTAATGGGTCTTTCGTCGGTAGTATTATTTTTTAAACAGGGTGTAGATTTACAGGCAGCCCGGCAAATGGTACAAGAACGCCTTTCACTTGTGGCTGGATCATTGCCTGATGTAGCCAAACCCCCTGTGATGCTCCAGCCTCTTTCTTCTACGAGCAGGGCGCTTAAAATAGGCATCTCTTCAAAAACACTTACCCAGATGGAAATGAGTACTCTGGCCAAATGGATTATCCGACCGCGACTTATGTCGATACCAGGTGTGGCGAATGTTGCTATTTGGGGCGAGCGAGACCGGCAACTTCAAGTATTAGTAGATCCGGACAGGTTGCGTGCGCATAATATTACTCTCGGACAGGTTGAGCAGGCTGCAAGTGACGCCATGGAGTTAACAGGTGGCGGTTACCTGGATACACCAAACCAGCGATTAGCTGTCTCACACATCTCACATATTAAAACAGCCAAAGATTTGGCTCAGGTGGTTGTTGCTTTTCGCAATGGCTCTGCCCTGAGATTGAGTGATATAGCTGATGTGGTTGAGGATTTTGGAACCCCTATCGGAGATGCCATAATCAATGATGGTCCGGGTATTCTTCTTGTAGTGGAAAAACAGCCCTTGGCCAATACGTTGGTGGTGACACATGAAGTCGAAGCTGCGCTCGATGCACTCCGGCCTGGTCTGACGGAGCTTGAAATTGATTCAACCATTTTCCGTCCAGCCGGCTTTATTGAAATGTCCATAGAGAATCTTAATCGTGCCCTCCTGTATGGATGTATCTTAGTAGTGATTGTTTTAGCACTTTTCCTGTATGATTGGCACACTGCTATAATCAGTGCACTGGCAATTCCTTGTTCTCTAATCATTGCAGCCTTGATACTGCACTACCGAGGCGGCACCATCAATACTATGGTCTTGGCCGGTCTCGTTATCGCGATTGGCGAGGTTGTTGATGATGCAATTGTCAGCGTAGAAAACGTCATGCGACGTCTCCGGCTCAATAGAGCTGTCGGCAATCCTTTGTCGTCGTTTGAGGTAGTATTAAAAGCCTCCGTAGAGGTGCGTAGCGCCGTGTTATACGGCAGTTTGATTGTAGTGCTGGTTCTGGTTCCGGTATTTTTTCTGCCGGGTTTAAGCGGTACGTTCTTTCGACCGCTGGCTCTGTCATACATCTTAGCTATATTAGCCTCGCTGTTTGTAGCGCTTACCCTCACGCCGGCGCTTTGTTTGATTTTTCTTCCCCGTGCGTCCCTGCATCCTAAAGATTCTCCGCTGGTGAACTTTTTGAAACGAGGATATCAATCAGTACTACCCTGTTTGATAAAACACCCTAACTGGGCTATATTAATAGTAATATTGGTTTTCTGTGCTTCCGGAGCTGTCATAACGATGTTGGGTGAAGAGTTCCTACCCAGTTTCAAGGAATATGATTTTTTAATGCACTTTGTCGAAAAACCTGGTACATCAGTCGAGGCGATGGATCGTATCACGATTCGTGCCAGTAAGGAGCTACGGTCTATTGATGGTGTTAGAAATTTTGGTGCTCATATCGGCCGGGCTGAGGTTGCTGATGAGGTCGTTGGATCGAATTTCACCGAGCTATGGATCAGCATAAATCCGCAAGTTGACTACGATGCAACTGTTGCCAAAATTCAGAAAACGGTGGGAGGTTATCCAGGTCTCTATCGGGACGTACTGACATATCTAAGGGAGCGTATTAAAGAGGTGCTCACTGGGACTGCTGCTACTGTTGTATTGCGTATATTTGGACCGGACCTTGTAGTACTTCAGGAAAAGGCAAAGGAAATAGCCGGGGCCATTGAGGAAATTGACGGCATTATCGATTTGCATGTACAGCCTTTAACTATGATACCACAGGTGGAAATCAAATTTCGCCCTGAAGCAGCAGCCCAGTTTGGCCTGACGCCCGGTGATGTCCGCCAGGCAGCTAATACCATGCTCAAAGGAACCAAAGTCGGTGAGATATATCAGGAGCAGATGATTTTTGATTGTGTCGTATGGGGTACTCCGAAGGTGCGCCAGGATGTCACGGCTTTGAAAGAATTGGTTATTGACACTCCGACAGGTGGACATGTCCCGTTGGGCCAGGTTGCTGATATCTATGTTGCTCCTACGCCGAACCAGATAACACGTGAAGCAAACTCCAGACATATTGACGTCTCATGCAATGTAGCCGGACGAGACCTCGGCAGTGTAGCGCGTGAAATCGCTGCTAAAGTAGAAGCTATAGAATTTGAAACAGGCTATCATCCTGAAATACTTGGAGAATACGCCGAACGGCAGCAGTCGAAAAATCGTCTTTTTGCTGTGGCGGTCCTATCTGTTATCGGGATTTTCTTTATAGTATACACCGACTTTTCTTCTTTCAGGTTAGCTTTACTTTTAATGCTGTGTTTGCCTATTGCTCTGACCGGTAGCATATTTGCGGCCCTACTCGGCGGGGGTGTATTGTCATTAGGTTCGATAGTGGGATTTGTTACCGTTTTGGGCATTGTCGGTCGAAATGGCGTAATGCTGATTAGCCACTATCGCAACCTGGAAATGGAAGAAAAAGTACCTTTTAGTGAGGAATTGATAATACGTGGCGCAATGGAACGACTGTCGCCTATTCTGATGACGGCTCTGACGACTGCGCTGGCCCTTGTTCCGATTGCTATTGGAGGTAAAAGGCCAGGACAGGAGATCGAACATCCTATGGCTATTGTGATTATGGGGGGGTTAGTGACATCAACGTTGCTGAACCTGCTGATTATGCCGGCCCTGTATTGGAAATTTGCAAAAACTCAATCAAAGTAATACTTAGTGGAGCTGTAATTCCAGATGATATGATGGATTTTTTTGCCGTACCTTTGGATTCTTTCATTATGCAACTTTTTTGTTTATTCTGATACTGTGATTGGTCATGCATGCGCTTGTCAAGCAGGCATCGGACTGCCGCATTATTGATCCAGCAGGGACTTCGCATGTGCAGAAAAAGGCCAATGTTTTTCGATAAATTCATGTCTCCAGAATGTCTCCACAGATGTCAAATTTGATGAGTAATGGAAGTACCAAACCTTCAATTCTCGCGGAAAAATGAATATTTATTGAAAATTTTTCATTATTTTCGGATTAAGTAGACGGAGAGAATAAAATGTATCAATCATATAATTCTTTTGAGGATATCTGCGTACTGCGAATCATGTGATGGCCTTCAGAAGATTATAAGGTATGCTTTCATTAATCTGCAAAGAAGCCTTTATATTGAAGGTTAAGATTGAGAGTACCTTGTGTTAGACCCGCTCAGGATTTTCTATAGGACGGCTGTAAGAAGAGTTTATTATCTCGCCGGCCCGAGTGCGAATACTTTTGTCAGAGTTCGCAAGTACATAATCCCATCAGCTACTGCTGGTGTAGCCTGTGTTTTTTCCCCCAACGGATTTACGGACAATAACTCATATCGTTCAGCCGCTTTGATGATAACTACTTGACCTTCAGTATTCATGCAGTAAAGCTTATCCTCGACGCAGATGGGTGAGCCAAAGAATTTCCCCCCTGGCTTCTGAGCCCATTTCTGGACACCTGTCTGCACGTCTCGACAGACAACAAGCCCCTGATCATGGAATGTAAAAAGTAGATCCTTCGCTATAATCATGGAAGGAACAAACGGCACGGTTCGGTCTTCAATTTTATAAGCAATGGCCGCCGGTTTATCTTTTGATGCTGGCGTGACAGCCATCAATGTCTTTCCACTGCCCCCTGATCCACAAGATGCGACAACCAGGTTCTCGGCCACTAACGGTGAATTGAGTGCTCGAGCATCAAAACCAGATTTTTCCCAGATAATCAATCCGTTCTTTGGATTGACTGCCGAAATACCGTAAACCAGGCTGGAAAAAACAAGGTAATCATTCCTCGAATCATCTGTATACACACAGGGCGTTGCATGCGAAATAAGGCCTCCATTGTTTCTATCTATTTCCCAGTGTATTTGCCCATTGCTGCGGTCAATCGCTAACCAACGGCTTTTCAGCCCCTTGTTGTTCGTACGCTGTTCCTGTGTAAAAACCACCAAGTCCTCATACAAAATAGGCGACACACAAGGCCCGTGTTTACTGTAGATTGGGCCAAATGTTTTCTGCCATTTTTCATTTCCGTCGTGATCGAAGGCAATGACAGTCAACTCATTTGATGTCGGCCATATGACAAAAACACTATCTTCATCCACCGCAGGAGTTGAAGCAGCATAACTATTAAGTCCGTTCATAGGTGATTTAATTAGCTGATAGGTTTTTTCCCAGAGTGTTTTGCCATCAGCTGTACTTAGGGCAAGAATGGATACCTTGGCCTGTTTCTGGTCACAGCAGGTAATGAAGAGCTTGTCGTCCCAGATAACCGGCGAAGAATGGCCTGTGCCGGGCAGATCTACTATCCAGAGATAGTCCTTCTCGGACCATTTGATGGGAATATTCTTTGCATCACTGTGGCCCTGGCCATTAGGGCCACGGAATCGCGTCCAATTTTGGGCAAAAGCATGGGAGAACACACAAAATGCAAAGGCAAAAACGAAAGCGAACTTCTTTATCATGTCACTCTAATCTTATAACTATATGATTCCTTTTAATAAGAATTATAACATAAACTCCATTATAATCAATGCGAAAGGGAGCTATGAAAGCAATTCCAGCATGATAAGTCACATAAACCTTGGTATGAAGCATATAGGTAAGCGTAGTGCGGGAAAACCGCACGCTGCGTTTGAAGAGGCGGGGGCTGGAAACGGAGTTACCGCGGCAGCCCTCGACCCGACGACGGTGCTTTGATTATAATCAGAAATCCACTTCATAACATATTGCATTAGTAATCTTTGAAAGGTCTCATCCATTCCGGCCAGTTCTCCGGCTGAACACCACCGGCTAAAGTCCAAGCCCCTGCGGTATTAAATGACTTGTGCCACTTCAACGTCCACAACTCCTTAAGTCCTACCTTTCTGGCAGAGTAATCCATGAAAGAACAGCCCACAAAGCCCACGTGTCGGTTAATACAGCATCGGCTTATCTCATTGTTGGACCAGGCCGCGAATTCGTACTCAGCAGGAGATTCGGTTTCTAACGGCCACAGGTCAAAACGGAGCGCATCCATAAACAGTGGTATATAGCCTGCGCCAGCCACGTTAGGCGTCCTCCAGCCCTCACTAGCGGGCTTGCCTCCGTAAAATGCAGAATCGGTAGGTATAGTAAGAACGTAGCCATTGATGCTATAGCTTCCGGCCACACCGCTTGGAGGCGCATCGCGCCCTCCGTGGTTCCCCCGGAAGATACCCCAGGCGTTAAAGACATTTAACGTAAGTGCCTGATTGCCATTTTCGTCAATTATCGGTTTTTTTGCCGTGGGACAGAACCAGGTTTTATTCATCTTCCAATCTAAAATCTTACGTTCTAACTGCCACGGCCACCAATAACCTGTAGAATCATAGCCAGACCAGAATTTACCATCGTTGTCCTCGGTATACATTGCACTGACAAAGTTCCACTGTCTGAGATTCGCCAGACAACCTGTAGTTCTTGCCTGTTCCTTTACGCGTGCCAATGCCGGCATCAGTATTGCCATCAATAATGCGATAATAGCAATTACTACCAGAAGCTCTATTAATGTGAACCCTTTTCGCTTGCGCATGACTGCTCTCCTTCGCTCTCAAAGAAGGCCTTTCCGAACCGGACACTCTAATTCCAGACACGATGGTTTTCTTGGCGCTTCTCTAAGATAATTATAACACATTGATAGCCAAGTTCAAAGGCCGAACTCAATATAGTATGCCTCTCCATGACTGCACCATGAGATTCTGTGGGCATTGTGTGAGGTGGAGGGGGCACAGTGCCTGCCTGACCAATCCCAACAGCAAATCAGAACATACTGAGCCGCACAAAGATGCCCCCTGAATGGCTCCATTTTCGCGAGTTGTAAAATGTCAGAATTCTTCGAAAATTCGTGACAGTAAAATGTCACCACAGATGTCAAATTTGATGATTGATAATACACTTAAAAACCAAGGTCTTCGCCATTGTGGATTGCCAGACCAATTTGCTCGACCCCACCTTTCCGGCCGTTATACCATAGCAGCCAGCGGTTGGCTGGCTGCTCGTATATAGCGAAAGGCTTGTAACAGGCATCCTCATCCCAGGAGCCTCTAGTCGGGAAGATAATAGGATTGGCAGGATGACGCTCCCAGTCGGTGATGCCGTCGCGCGAGCGGGTCAGGCCGATCTGGGCGTGGTGCTCGTCACGAAAACCAATGTAGAACATGATGTGCCAGTCACCGGCAGGGATCACCTGGCAGGCCGTGACTTTGTGCTGCTCCCACTCGTTAGTCGAGTCGGCCTCGAACACCGGGTTGTCCTTGTACTTCGTCCAGTGGAGTCCATCCGAGCTGGTGGCATAGCCAATTGCATTGGGCTCGTACTGCTCCCCGGCCGAGTACCACATCCGGTACAGTTGCCTGTTCTCATCCCAGAGCACATGCGGGCACATCACGGCGACGTTTTCCCAGGGTTCTTCAGGTGACAACACCGGCTCAGCCGAGCGTCGCGTCCAATGGACGCCATCAGGGCTGGTGGCGTAACCAATCCAACTGTACCCCCTGGCCTGACCTGTGTACCACATGTGATAACCGTCTTGAAGTTTGATCACGGTAGGGCGATTGATATCACCTTCCCAATTCGTGTCGCTGTTAGGCCCCAGAACAATCTGCGGCTTGCTCCAATTGATGCCGTCACGGCTCTCGACCAGTGCGACGGATCGCTTCGGCCGCCAGGAGAACCACATGCGATAGGTATCGGCTTCCTTGAGCAGCGTCACGTCGAAGCATGTCCCGAGCCTGCCGCCAAGAACGGGACTGCCTTCGTACTTGGTCCAGCCAGTTGAGGTTCCCTCCGCCGAAGTCGACAGCGTGCCTGTAATGCATTTGATTGAATCCGTGTGAGCGATCTCGGCGCCATCAGCGAACAGGCGAAGCCCCCTACCTCGCCCATATTTCTGGCCCGTTCTGTCCCAGAGAATGGTGAGTACATGCCCGTGGTAGGCGACATTGTCCAAGCAGAACCAGTCCCATACATCGGAAGGAATCAGCGGATTGACTTCGACGATGTTGTCCGACCTCGGACGTAGGCCTATCAGGCCCGTGATGACCAAATCGCAGTATGTAGAATGGTTGTAGTCCTTGCCTCGCTCTCTGCCACCTTTGCTTGGGTCCCAGGCACCGTTCTTCCAGCCCTTCAATCTTGTACGAGCAATCCAGTCGCCCGTGTAAGGATTGAGATTCTCGTCTATCCAAGGAATGATGCGGCCATCCTCGCACCTGATGCGATGGCTCTTGGTGTAGATTTGCAGCATCCGGAAGTAATCAGCTTTTGTGAGGACGTCCTGTTCATAATTGTTGAGTAGGTTTGCCAAAGCTGTAAGGGTTATAGAGGTTGCGAATGGCCAGATAGGCCCGTTCCACTGACACTCATGCCCTTTATAAGAAATGGTAAACCGTGGATGCCGTTGTTCGGCTGTTGTAGGACCGAAGGGAGCAGAGAAACCATTTGAGTCCATTAATTGTTTCCACGCCTGCTCATAGCCTGTATCTGGTAAGTTGACGTACCATGGTGTATAGCCATGTAGCTCACAAACATCGACAAGGTTCTCTTTATCTCGAGGCAGAGTCTTGAAGAACGTGGCCTTTTTATCCCAGAGCTTACTTTGGACTAGGTTCTTGATTTTCTCGGCCTTCTTACCGAATTCATCTGCAATATCTTCCTGGCTTGTGAGCAACGCGATGTTGGCGATGGCCATGGCATCACCGTACATGTAAGAGTTGATAGTAGCGCGTTTTCCACTGCCACCAATTGAGACTTCCATGCCGTCACGGTCATCTATCTGCCAGAAAAGCCCATCCGGTTCAAGTCTGCTCTTTTCCCATTCTCTGTAATTGTCAACGAGATCTGGGAGAAGATCGACGATAAGGCTCTTATCCAGGGTTACCAGATACCTGGCCCAAAGAGCATCAGCAACCCAAAAACTGTAGCTTCGTACACTGCCGCCTTTGCGAAACCAGAAGACAGCATAGTCGTCTATGTATATGGGTGCATGGAGCCATCGCCCTTCATAGAAATGGTGCCCAGCAGAGCAGTTGATAGTGTTATGTTTGCCCGACCAGCCTACTTTGGGAAGAAATTCGGTTATTACAAACCCATCTGTTGTATGTTTGATGTGCTTGCGGTATGTCCACCAGCGAAAATAATACGTCCGCTCAAAGTCCTTATCAGGGCATTCAAAAAGCGGGATGTTCGCTCTGAGAAATTCCCAAGAATTCTCATTAGGGATGTGTTGTACATAGAGCTCCTCATCGTTCTCGTTGAATGTGTCCACATGGTGCTCAAAAGAGGTAGGATCAAGTAAAGCGGGTCCTTGTACATCATCAGCTGTGAGCAAAGTCGCCATTAAGAACACCGCAGTCAAGGCCCAAGTAATAGTGCCGGGCCTAATCGCTCTGATTTTTGGAACAACCATGAACTTTTCCTTTCTTTTTCCGAAGGCACATCACCGACCTGGATTTTCTGCTATTTAGCCGTGAATTACTTTAGATAGCATATCAAATCCGGCAGTATGTATCAATCTTCATAAGCTGTGTCTGAAACTACAATCTTGTGATTGTGGGTATTTGGTCTTCATCTTACGCAACGCCAGCTTTGCTTCTCTCACGTTATGTGAATCTAAAGCATCAACTACAACTCTCATGCTCTTATCTCTTTGAAGTAGCCCCAACGCCGTCCCCTTGACTGCATCTTCTATTTGTGCATGCTTAATACAGGAACGGTTTTTTGTTAGACAATGACACCGGCAATATCATCACTACTCTCGCTCAAGGCTATAAGTGCACACGGTTTACTCTTTCTGAGCCGTATCTGCTTGGTTCTAATATGGACGTATATGATTTATCAGATGTGGATAATTGCCTTAGGTCTCAGCTCTTACACACCAGACACCGTAAAAAATGGGTCATCGCCAGACGGTTACCGATTGACAGCCGATCTCAGGGGGTGTACCTTAATCTGTATCGATAAGTTATGTGCGCGACCAAGACCCTCTGCTGTAGGAAACCATAGCCATATGAAACACCAAACACTTATCTGCTTCATCGCAATCCAAACCTTTGTTTGCACACCCGCGCTGCTGGGCGTCGGGTCCACAATCGCCGGCGCCATTGACGATGTCGCTCTTGGGCATGTTCGGGCGGCCACATACGTGGTTGACCAGGCGGCCCCCGGCGCAGCCGACACCAATCTTGGAACTGAGGAGATGCCCTTCAAGACCGTGCAGCACGCGGCCGATGTGGCCAAGCCGGGCGACACCGTCTATGTCATGGCGGGCAAGTATGACGAACGGGTCAAGGTGAAGGCTGGCGGCACGAAGGGCAGGCCTGTCGCCTTCATGGCGATGCCCTGGCGCTCGGCGACCGTGGGCGGCTTCGACCTGGAGGCGAGTTACATCCGCGTGGAGGGCTTCGAGATCACGGCCGACAAACCGGCCACGGCCGTCCAACTGCGCGCCAGCCACTGCGAAATCCTGGACAACTACATCCACGATATGATGGTGGCGGTAAACGGGACGGTCGGCAAGCCGAGCGCCGATGGCAACACCCGCGACTATTCCGCGGTGACGCACAACCGAATCGCCTATAACAAGGTCTACCACAGCGAGTACGGCTTCATCTTGGGCGGCGAGGACTGGCTGGTGGAGAACAACGAAGTCAACCGCCTCTTCATGTACGCCCCCGGCAACAGGAACGACGACTGCGATTACTCGCGGTTCTTCGGCAAAGGCTGCATCCAGCGGTACAACTACTATCACGGCAGCACCTGGCAGGAGATCAAGACCGCGCACGTCGATTGCCTTCAGACCTTCACGAACAACGGTGAGATCTCGATGGACCTGCTCTTCGAGCACAACACCTGTTTTGATTTCCATCAGATGTGCATGGTGGAGAGTGCGCCGCACCTCGGCAGCGTGCGGGGCTGGACCTTCCGGCACAACATCGTCTCGACCAATTCGCCGACGATGCGAGGGGGCTGGGGCCCTGACATCATTCAGACGCCCGACGTGACGATCGAGAACTGTACCATCTCGACGGTGAATTGGGCCGCCATCGGCCTGCGGGGCAAGGAATCGACCGGCGGGCTGATCCGCAACAATATCCTCTGCGAGGCGGAGCGGGCCGTCGTTGACGGCGACCAGGACTTCTCCGCGGCCAACCCGGTCATCGAGTACAACCTGACGTTCAAGACTGCGCCGCTGGCGGCCGAGACGAACATCAACGGCAAGGACCCGCTCTTCGTGGATCCCCAGAAGCGGGATTTCCGCCTGAGGAAGGGCAGCCCGGCCATCGGGGCCGGCAAGGGCAGCGTGACGATCGGAGCCCTGGAGTACCCCAACGTGTATTACGTCGATCCTCGTCACCCGGCCGCCGTGGATGAGCCGGCGTGGGGCTATCCGGCCGTGCCGCTGGCGAGTCTGGCCAAGGCGTGCGCGATCGCCCAGCCAGGAGAAACGATCGTGCTGCGGGGCGGAATATATCGCGAGGTCTTGGCCCCGAAAAACGATGGCGTGACGGTCCGCGCCATGAAGGATGAGAAAGTGACGATTAGTGGGGCGGACCTGATCGAAGGTTGGAAGCGCGAGGTGGACAGCAGTTGGTCGGCGACCCTGGTCGCCGAGCCAAAGAAGCTGCTGCGCGACGGTCAGCCGTGGAGCAAGTTCAGCTATGACAAGGCAGCCAGGCGAATCATGGTGAAATCGGGCGGCGACCCTCGGATGCACGTCTTCGAGACGGTCATGCGGGAGCAGGGTATCTACCTGATCGGCAAGAAGGACGCAAAGATTGAAGAGATCACGGTAGTTGACACACTGAAGGCGGGAGCGGCGAATCCGTGAGGGAGCAGGTGGGATGTCGAATCGGCTACGCATCGGTTGAGCGGACGATCGCGGCGGCGCCAAATACCCATAGTAGAAGCCGTTCAGAAACGGGCTGACGAGCCAGCCGAGTTGTTCACTCATTTCCTTGTCGCAGTATCGCGAGCGGGCTCTGTCCTGAATGTTATTCTCACATCGGGCGAGCCAATCCTGAGTCATGTCCGCACTAGCAGCGCCGCGTACGTCACTCTTAACTAATGACAAACACCATGATTTTACGGTGACATTGTGTCTCCAGAATGTCTCCACAGATGTCAAATTTGATGACTGACAGAAGCACCAAACCTCAAATATTTACATAAAAACAAAGATTTTTTTATTCTTATCGGATTAAGTAAACGGAGGGAAAGAAATGCAGCAATCATATGATTCTTTTTTGAATAAAAAGAGCTGGCGACTCTCTCAAGCTATTGGTTGTTGTCTATGAGAAACCAGGATAGTCACTTGGTACTTTGGGTAGTGCGTCATCATTCTTTTCCCGTTGGTACGCGGTGTTTCAACTCTTCGAACCAGTTCTCGACGACAATTAGCTCGGTTAACCTTCGCCACAGACGGCTTGGCGACAAGGACCGACTGACACTGGACTCGATGAGCCAGCTTGGGCAGCTGTACCAGTTACAGGGTCGTTACAAAGAGGCAGAAAAGAAACGTTGCATGACTTTAGACTTCTCAATAGTATGATTTAAAAACAACGAAGTTGTCGCTTTTGTGGATAGTATACAATGTGTCCCCCTAAAAGGATGCTTACGTATGGCTAAGAGCAAAGGACAAATCGAGGCTGAGATCAGCGAAGCAATCGTCAAGTTTGAAAAGGAATACATGGGGCATGGCCCCGATGAAACCAAAACTTATGTCATTTTACATTAGCTTTATCCCGTTACTTCTTTTACTGCATCGTGACTTGGCTATTTCTTGAAACTTTTATTCTGGAATAAAAGTAATTTATCTGACTTCCGTGTTTTGAAATTTGGAGATATCGACTATTCCTTTTAGGAAAAACATTTTTTCCATATACTGTGACGCCTCAGCTTGAAGAGCACCCACATCCATATGTCCCATATTTTCATGAAAAACACAATGACCATTTTTAAAGAATGGCATATATTCTTCTAGAATACTTTTTGCCGATTCTTTACTGCCATAAACCAGCAATGCCTCATTATCAATATAATGGAATTTTTTATAGTCTTCCGGCAAAGGTTTTACTGGCCAGTCCGTATGTTGACGCAATCCCCATCCTAAAAGAGCAAGTGGAGATCCTATAATAGAATCTTTTCTATTTAATTCTGCCTCGAAATCCGTAATTTCACCCGTATCCGTACAAAACGTTTTTGCCAACATATCGCCCCAGTTGAACCAGTCTACAAGACTATTCCAGTATTGATTCACGAAAGCCAAACCATTATAGTCACCATTTTCAGCCGCAATAAAAGCATCGAAACATTGCGCAGTCATTGCCTGTGTATAAAGACTGAAAAATGTCATGATCCTGATTTTATCGGGATCAATAATCACTCCATTCCAGTCTCGTGGCAGTGTTTTCAACACATTCTTTATTGTCTGGACAATATCCTTCGAACGGCGAAGGTTCTCTTGATTCTCCTTCCACAACTCATTTAGATGATTTAGCTTTTCATCAATGGATGAGGGCTTGGTAAGTGCCATATTAAATGGAAATGCAGCTTCAGTGAACAAAGCCCGATGAATGCTTGCCGGATACCTGATGCAATAGGTATAGACAACGGCGCCGCCATAACTGCCACCTGAAAGATTGATCTTCTCATACCCAAATGCTTTACGAGCTTTTTCCATATCATCGACAACATTGATGATATTGTATTCCTTCAAATCAATTCCTTCTTTTTGCAGTTTTTGGGCAATTTGAGTTATCTTGCTCCCCATGGATTTAAGACCTTCGTGGGAAAGCATATTTGGGGTTTCTTTTAATATTCGATTAAACTCGGGATTGTTTAATGACACGGAACCATCAACACCTCGGTAACCGACGCGCACAAAATCATGATTTTCCAGCAGTGAGTCCGGCAAATTCTCCAATTTGATATTGGTTCCGCCTGGTCCGCCTTCGAAGTAAAAAACAGGGTAAGCCAATTTCTTACTTTTTGAATGAATTCTTACAACCGGTAACTCGATCTTTTTTGAATCTTTTGCTTCACTCTCGGTTACAATTAGCATCCCGAAATCGGCTTTATAACCTTTTAAAGAATCCGGATTGAGTAGTAATTCTCCAACTTTGGCCTCTGCAAGCTGTTTTTTTGTTGGAAATGGAAGGTTTTGTGCCAGAGCTGCACGAATGACGAAAACAGAGAAGAAAAGAATCAATACCATTTTAAATAATGCACATTTCATCCTGCACCTCATGTTTATGATTTTATCATTTAACCGAGATTTCCCATATATCTTCATAAACGACCGTCCTTCACCTGCAACACATCATTTTACCTGATTGATGTGGGCCATTACAACATCCTTGGCGGTTCAATCGGCTCAAATCATGAAAATCGCCTTTAAATTCAACGTTTTGGCACTTTTTCGACGCACCGTGACCAATGATTTCTCACCACTTGTCCAGATTTTCGCTTTGTTGCTGGTCATCCTGCCCTATTCGCCTGCCGAGATACGTATGGCAAAAAGAATGGGTTGCTCATTCTAAACCGACCGTCCAGGGCACCCGTACGGTCCTTAATTATATCGCCCGCTACATCCACCGTGTAGCAATCACCAACAGCCGAATCGTCTCGATCGACGATGGTAAGGTGACCTTTCGATATAAGGATTCCAAAAGCGGGGCTTATATCAAAACCATGACCGTCAACGCCGAGGAGTTCATCCGGCGTTTTCTACAGCATGCGTTGCCGGCAGGTGTTCACAAAGTTCGCTACTATGGTCTGTGGAGTCCCTCGAATCGCAAGAAACGGTTAGAAATACAACAGACCTTGACTCAATCTGGGAATAATCAGCAAGAACAATTGGAAGAAGATATGGATGCGGAGGTATCTCCTCAATCAGAACCCAGACAATGCCCCCATTGCCAGAAGGGCATGCTCGTCTGGATAGGGCGTCTATTTCGCCAAGGGAGGCAAGGGAGGGCACCACCGTGAGAGAGCTTACCTTAATCTCATCGACGATCAAGTTTCATCCGAAACATGACCCTTCAGGGTACATGACAATACCGGTCTGTCTATACGTTGAAAAAATGCCCCGAATTAACCGCCGGTTACGCCTGATAAACCACGGATCGTTCCCAATAGATCAACCAATCATTCCAAGAGCAAGATCTAAACCCACCAATCCATCCGCTGTTCATCGATGAGGCGGATTTCGTTTGCTTATTAAAATTCCAAATAACTCGTAAGCGGTTCAGTCCAATAGAGCATTTGTGCCGGCTACGCGTCACAAAAACTCGTAATTAATTAAGTAGACGGATGAAAAGAAATGTATCGATCATATAATTCTTTTGGGGATAGAGGGAGTCTGTTTCGAGTGGTCGGGTTTTGCACCTATCGAGAAAGCGCCGGTCTTTCGCGACTACCGACTCTGGATTGTATTGTTGGTCATTAGCGTTGTATCCTGCTGGATTCTCTTCCGATAGAACTTTATCGCAGCCAAGGAATGTGACACAAGATGTTTCCGAACAGACCGACAGGGTAATTGAAAATAGTAGGAAGTATGTAATTTAAGAAAAAACGTAATCACTTGAGGTGGCGTTGTACCACCAAACTGGCCGAGCCATGTCTCGGCTGTTACCAAAAGAATCCGCGATACCTTGTGATCAGCTACCGTATGTCGTGATCTGAAGAAATGGCATTTTGCTGGGTGTCAAAGCCGCGATTTCAAGTATGGTATCCCTGCCTGCGTTTTTTTACAAGGCGTAATGTTATATCATTTTTGATTTGAGTGGAGATCATGCACCCTGTATATTTAGCTATATTGAAAAAATATTAATTCACTGAAAAATTTAAACTTATGATTAGACTCATAGACATAACATTACCCTTCGACCACAAGGAAGAAGCCCTGGCCAGAAGCATTTTGGAACGTCTGGGTATTCCAGAGCACCAACTTCTCAACTTTACTATAGTCCGCAAATCCATAGACGCAAGGCGTAAAAACCATATTGTGGCTGTTTATACAATAGACGTGGGACTAAAAAACGAGCCTGAACTGCTTTCCAGATTTTCGCAAGACATTCGGATTTCCGCTGGGCCTTGTATGAATTACCAGCTACCA
>DATKYR010000030.1:0-10377 GCA_035528395.1 Sedimentisphaerales bacterium | reverse complement strand
TCCTCTGCATCCTCGTTGCCAAGGTCGAAATTGTGATTTTGAGCTAAAAAATAGGTCGCGGGAGTTCCGGGAGTGGCCCCTGGTTCAGCGCTCCCTTCAAATCAAGCCCTTGAAAGTCGGCGATCGCAGATGGCCCATTTCCGTCAGCCCGAAGTAGCGAACTCTGCACCGCCAACCGGGCAATCGGCATATAGACCCGGAAGGACAATCCACCGGTTCCTGCAGCTTTGGTGCCTTCGTCAATTCAGCCAGGAAATCCTGCCGTTGCCGTCTGGTAAGGCCGCTGCCGACCTTTCCCTTGTACACCAGCCTGCCTTGAATCCTCTCACCGAGCAGCAGCGCACGTACGGCCTTTTCGCCCCGCATCGGAACACAACCGATAACCTCAAAGTCAGTGGTGTGAGCGACCTTAATCTTGAGCCAGTCACTTGAACGCTTGCCACTAAGATAAGGGCTGTCTATACGCTTGGCCATCATTCCTTCAAGCCTGTGCCGCACGATACCAGCAAAGAACTCCATACCATGCCCGACTACGCAGTCCGGTACGATCAGAAGTGGATAGTCGAGTCTGCCCACCAGATCAATTAGCCGCTGGCGTCGTTCGCTCAGCGGCTGGCCAGTAATTCGTCGCCCTTGGACATAGAGAAGGTCAAACGCCATCAGTCTGACCGGCATTCGCTTGCTCAATATCTCGATCCTGGTTGGATCCCGAAGATGGTCCCGCTGCTGAAGCTTCTGGAAAGATGGCCTTCCGTGCTGCAGCACAACTATTTCACCATCTATGACCATCCCGGCCGGAAGACCTCTCAAGCAGGCTAACTCCGGGTATCTATCGCCTATATCCATAAGATGGCGATTCTGCAGCCGTAAACGGTCATCTTCAATAAAGCTAAGGCAGCGGGTGCCATCCCACTTTACTTCAAAAAGGTGCTTATCGCAGTTGAATGGCTCGGACCTCGCCTGGGCGAGCATTGGCTTGATCATCCGGGGCAGCTCCGAGTGGTTTGCCGATTCTTTAGACATAAGACTCTTACTACGCCCTCTTCCTTTGTTTCAACACCCTTTCCGCAGTCCTGGCTGTGGGCTTCTTGACCATCCTCGGCATTTTGACTGACTTGGTCACACAAAAATCTGAAGGCATAGCCATTGCTTTTAGATTTGGCTAATTTTGTAAACTCATACATAAGCTTTGTTTTGCCGATCCCCCCAACACCCGATACTATACAAATGCGTTCTTTGCCAGCCAGAAAATCATTAAGGTGTTGCAATTTATCTTTTCGTCCTACAAATGTTTGACAGAGATTGAATGCGGCTTCTTCTCTAAGATACCCTGAGTAGTAATCATCAAATTGTTGAAAAGTAATAGAATCCCTTTTTATAAAACCTTCATTGCAAAAATGATTGAATAATGCAGGCCATATAAGACCAAGGAGTTCTTGTTTACTGCTAAACCAGCCAACCGTCCTCTTCCCAGTAACAACCTCTTTCTGGAATCTCTTAATTCTTTTAGGCAAATTCTTATCTGTGTCCTCTTGCAAAAAAGCCAAAATCGGAATATTACACTTAACTGCTTCTCTAAATTCCAAATGCGTATACGACAGGTCTGTTTCAGCGTCAATAGAACCATATTCATCACCGATTATTAGTAGTACCAAGTCCGATTTACGTAGTTTTGATAAACAAACTTCCTTCGAGCTCTCTGGCGAAGCTGAAAAGAACTCCATTCCCTGAGAATAGAGGGATTCAGCTTTACTTAGTGAGCGGTGAATGCTTTCCCGAATGTGTTTCAGATCACGATAAGTCGAACTGATAAATATTTCCACTTTTTACCTCCCAAAAACTATAAACTGGAGGTAATTATATCTTCAATCACAACTAGCTCAAGTACAATATCCCGTATTCGGGTGGACAAAGATTATTGACATTGTAATGAGAAAGTTATGTTGTTTAAGAGTTTATCTGGGAAATGTCGGTTTAAACGACGAACTCGTCTTGAGGGTGGCCATCCCCACAATTTAAGAATCAGCAACAGCTTGCATATATGTAATCAGCATTCCGGCCAAAACGCCACAGAAAAAGCTGTCAGCCGTGACGCAACCCGGATATACTTGTCTCCTATGAGGAATGAGGCCCAGAAGAAACCAGTTTTCGACGTGTTCCTTTCGCACAACAGCGAGGACAAACCCGCAGTCCGCACGCCACAAAATAGACAAGGTGGAGGGCTGAGAGTGGCTATATGACCGCGAAGAAAACAGGCAAGAAGAACAACCGAACCATCGGCGGGCGAGCCGGGATGCGTGGCTACTTGGTTCAGACACTCATCGCCCTGCTCGGTGGTTTGCGCACTAAGAAAGCGTTCGTCAGCCTTACTCTCGAACCCAACCACGCCTCCGAAAAATTCGACCTCCTGTGGGAATATCCGCAGGGCAATTGTGCTGTGCAGGTGAAATCCTCCGTCAATCCATTCGCCGAAACCGATGTGCGGCGCTGGGCTGTGGAGATGGAAGCCTCCGCTCCGGCAGACGAATACTGCCTGTACCTCGTTGGACTACCCACCCCCGCTGTCGCCAAGCTGAAGCAGGTCGGCAACGTGATCTTGAAAACGAGGAACCTGGACTTGCCTGAGTTCTTCGACCAAGCGGCCCATCGTCTGGACATTTTCCTCCGAGCTGAGGGATTGGAGCCGGGCACTCCCGAAGACCGCGAAATGCTGGCCCACGCCTTGACCTCGCGCCTGGCTGCATACTCAACGACCGGAAACCCCCTGACCCGTGCCGATCTCGTCGAGCTCCTGAAAACCTGGGTGGTTGTAGCACCGAAGAAAGAGGTGCGAGTCTACCTTGCTAAGCTGCCACAAGTTAATCCTGAGTTTTTCGGTCGCGAGGAGGAAATAGGGCTGCTCGACATGGCTTGGGCTGACACAGGCCGTACTCACATCGTGGTGTTCGTCAGGTGGGGTGGCGTGGGCAAGACCGCGCTCGTGAAACGTTGGCTCGAGCGCGTAAAGGCCGACGGTTGGCGGGGCGCCCAGCGTGTCTATGGTTGGAGCTTTTATAGCCAGGGTACCAGAGAGGACCGGCATGTCTCCGAGGAACCGTTCCTGGCTGACGCCCTCCAATGGTTCGGGGTCCCATTTGACCCCAAACTCTCGTCGCGAGACAAGGGGCGGTTACTTGCTGACGCCTTGGCCCGCGAGCGCACGCTGCTTGTCCTCGACGGCATGGAGCCGCTGCAACACCCACCAGGCCCGCTCGCTGGCCAGTTGCGCGCGCCAGGCCTTCAGACTCTCCTGCGTCAACTCGCCACCAGCGGCCACTCCGGTCTCTGCATCCTGACAACCCGCGAAGCTATCAGAGATATTGACGAATACCGCCGTACTGACGAGCACCCAGCCGGCAGCGTACTCGCGCACAACCTCGGCAACCTGAGCCATGCGGATGGAGCGCAGTTGCTCCATCGCCTGGGGGTACGATGGGCGGGTGCGGCAGCAATCAGGGCAAACGATGAAGAACTGCTTCAACGCAGTAAGGAACTACAAGGCCACGCACTCACACTCCAACTGCTCGGCAGATACCTAGTCCGCGCCCACCAGGGCGATATCCGAAGGTGGGACGTAATTGATTTTGGGGAAGCAGACAAACACCTCAAGTTTGACGCCGACAATCCCTACGGGCACGCATTCAAAGTGATGATGGCTTACGAGAACTGGCTCTCTGAAGGCGGCAAGGATGGACAGCGCCAACTGGCTGTGCTGCGCCTTATGGGCCTGTTCGACCGCCGCTCCGACTCTGGTTGCCTCGTCGCGTTACGACAACATCCACCTATTGCCGGTCTAACCGAACCGCTGGTTGATTTGAGCGACACTGACTGGAATATCGTCGTTCACGATCTCGGATCGGCGGGATTGTTGCAGATTTTGGCTTATGACGCGGAGTATCTACCGAATACAGCGACTCTCGACGTGCATCCGTTAATTCGTGAGTATTTTGCGGAGCAGCTGCGTGCCCGGGAACCTGACTCGTGGAAGCAAGCCCACCAAAGGATAGCCGACTTCCTGGTTACACGCGTTACTCAAGATTTGCCAGAAGCAGGCAATCCGCAATCCATGGAGGACTTGGAGCTGCTATATCGGGCTGCCAGCCACTACTGCTGGGCGGACAATTGTGCCCATGCCTTGCACGAAATCTACAGAAGGCGCATCTCCAGAGGTGACTGGGGTTATGCAACTCGCAACTATGGATGCTTCGGACTGGAACTTGCAATGCTTCGGACATTCTTTGAATCAACTTGGGACCGTGTGGTAAGCGGATTACCGGATGAAATCGACCAAATGCTCGTGATTCGATGCACCGGCTTCTGTCTCGCCATGTTGGAGAGCATGCCCGAAGCCCTGCCTTTGTTGAGTCGGGCGCTGAATATCGCGCGGACCCATGGCGATTCTCGAGAAGCGGCCATTGTTGCGCGGAATCTCGCCAACTTCGCCACATCTTTCGGAAGGTTGACCGATGCGGAGACCGCACTCCAAAAGAACCGCACACATGCTGATGTATCGAGTGATCGGTTCATGCCCGTCGGATTCGGATGTTCGTTGGCTTATGTGAAGTTCTTGATGGGTAGTTCGCCGGAGGACGTGATGCGCTTGTTTGAAAAGGCATGGGACCTTAATGACTTAAGAGAAGAGGGTGCTGCATTTCCCGAACTCCCGACCTTCCAATACCACGAGGTCCTGATCGGTTACGGGAAATGGCGTTTGGTTCTCAGCCGAGTGACTGAGATAGAAACTCGACTTGGTCAACAAATGAAACCATTTGGAAGTGCACTCCTCCAGCTTTCGCGGGTACTGGCATTCCTTGCTGGAGGCCAATTGGACAATGCTGATCGCCATCTGCGCGAAGTCCGTGGACTCCTGGACAATGTTAGTAGGCCGGACCTGGTCGTGCGTAGTCTTGTTGCAGCGGCAATCATCGCTCTTAAGAAACTTGAAGGAGCAAAAACGGGCCTTACGCCGGCCAAGGACATCTATGCAAACTTGGCCGAAGCCGAGGAACTCACGTCAAGAAATCATCTGAATCTGCTGAGGGTAGACGTCCTTCTCACCCGTGCCTGGCTACGTTTCTTGGAGGACGACACTGACGGCTGCCGGGCGGACCTGGACGAGGCGTGGCAGATTGCCGAACGCGGGTCGATGCGCCTGCACATGGCGGACATGCTGCTGCACCAGGCTCGGCTGTTTCGCGACAAGGCGGCGCTGGCCGAGGCGGCCAGGCTCATCAAGCAGTGCGGCTACCACCGCCGGGATGAGGAATTGACCAACGCCCAAGAGGCGGCCACAGGCTGGTAAGCAAGAGGAGCATATCGCGGGACGAGCCAGATGCCCCTGAAGCTTTTCTTGTTGGGGTCAAGCAAGTATTTGGCATGTGCCGTCTTTGCGATATCGCCCAAGGGATATACTGGGCAAGGTCACCGCGCAGACCCCGACACAAAGATCTGATAGGTCGTAGGTTCGTAACGCGCCCCCGCTATGAACCCACGACCACGGTTGCATAGGAGCGGCAAAGCACATAAAGTCCAAAATCTTGCCCCCTATAGTATGCATCGCAGAAATCACTTATAACTTGCTCACCAGGCTTGATTGGCCCCATCTGAAGGGCTCGGAAGTGTTTGCCTGCCCTTCCCAACGCCAAAACCTTTGCCCATAGCTCTTTATATATCTCAAATTCCTTTTCGAATTGAAGCTGGTGGACAAAAAGTTCCTTGCTGTCTCGAGTTCGTAAATCCTGAAGTAGGGTTTCTATCTGAGTATGATACTTTGTCCTGTCTTGTTCAAGAATACGATTGGCCCATATCTTGCCGAGCCATGCAGACAGCCCAGCAATGACGGGAATTGCACCTGCTCCGGTCAAGAAACTTGGCCAATTCATTAGAGTCCTCCCTCAAATGCACGCTGAAGGATTTCTTCATTGTTCACGTCTTCGAAGAATCCTCTTGCTTCCTGATTGATTTGGGCTTTGTCTTTTTTCTTTTCCCATTCTCGAAACAAGCCAGCCAGCCAGAGATAGTAATCGAACTCCCGGATTGAGCCGTTGAATGCACAGGAGTCTTTCAGTTTCGTAAAATTCACTACGAATTCTTCATAAGGCTTGCCTGAATGTTTTTCCCACTTGCCCCGACCCAGATGGTAACGAATCGCACGTTCAGCGTAGCTATCCTTGATCGGGAACCGTTCACCAATGAAGAAGTGTGCAAATTTGGATGCGAAGCTGGTAAATCGTTTATCGATGTCGGGTATCATGGCCACTTGTTCAACATGGCCAATATCTACGTTCTCTGGATCTGTATCTTTCAAGAGTCGATGTATGTTTTCCGCTACTTTGAAAATCGCATATACATTTGTCCCGTATAAAGCATTGATCGTGGCGGCTTTTAACAGATCTTCCTCAAAACTGAAACCAGGCAATGACTAACCGGTACGGGGCGTTCTGTAGAAAATATGGAACGACCGGCACCCTGATCAGGTTGGGGACCCCTGTTTCGTGAATCCCTCATTGGGAGATTTTCATCTAAAGCCAAATTCACCTGCTATAGACAAGGGTTCGCCTATTGACGCACCAAGTTACGACTTTGAGGGGGGGCCGCGCCCTGCCGGTTCAGGATACGATATAGGTATTGACGAGTACTGTAAATAGAAACAAACCACGAGTAAAAGCTAGGGCGACACATACAACCTTGATACTCGACGCATGGCACCCCCAAACTTGCTTGGGGGTGTTCTTACTTTTGCTTCTGTCAGATTATATTAGCAAGGCAGATTTGAGTCTATTATTTGAAAAACTGCCTGATGACTATTCAAAGAAGTTTAACTGCGTCTCGACAAGAAGTTACTAATCCTTAACAGTATCAATCACAGGCGCCGCGGGTAGAGCGTCTTGTTTGGTGACTCCGATGTCATCTTTCAAACAGAACATTCAGAATTGGTGTGATCTCTACATCTTTGTGTTGCTCTGACAGCGTTTGACCCCACTCATATTTAACGTGTGGTCAAGCTATCTATTTGGACTAAGAATTGTTGATGGTTATTGTGGCTGATGAAAACTTTGCCAAAGATAGTCCCTACTGCAGAGCAACTTGTTCTTATAAGCGACCCTCGTGCTGGAGTACAGGTCATAAGGGGAGCAGCTGGTTCGGGAAAAACCACGACCGCGCTATTGATGTTGAAGCAACTATCGAGTTTTTGGTTAAGTCGAAAGAAGCGCCTTAACCTGAGTGGTGGTGTTAATATCCTTGTCGTAACATTCAATAGAACCCTGAGGGGTTACATACTTGACTTGGCGGAAAGGGAAGTACCAAGTTCAGAGCAACTAAATTTGACGGTGGTCACTTTTGGAAAGTTAGCAATGTCTATTTTCCCAGAGATGGACTTGATTAATAACGATGACAGAGAAAGTAAAATCAGGGCATTGGCGCGGAATGTCCCCTTGCCGGTAGATTTTGTAGCTGATGAAGTAGATTACATATTTGGACGTTTTCCTACTGGGGGCATTGAGGATTATTTAACTTGTCGGCGCATAGGAAGGGGGAAGTCACCGAGAGTAGATAGAGGACTTCGGAAGCGTTTGATTGACGAGGTCGTTAATCCTTACCAAGAATGGAAATCAGAATGCCAGAAGGTAGATTGGAATGACATGGCAGTGCTGATGGTACAAAGCAGGGAACTAGAAAGGTACGACGTCATTGTCGCGGACGAGAGTCAAGACTTTTCGGCCAATCAAGTTCGCGCAATAATGAACTGCGCAGCAGATCCTGCATCAGTTATATTCGTTATGGACGCCGCCCAAAGAATATATCCAAGGGGATTCCAGTGGACGGAAGTTGGGATTTCGAACATCAAGGGCCATCGGCTCAAGGAAAACCATCGGAATACAACGGAAATATGCAGATTCGCAGCTCCTCTGCTTAACGGTCTTGATGTAGGAGATGACGGAGCTATTCCTGACCTAAATTCATGCAAGAAACATGGACCTGTGCCCGTAGTGGTAAAATCACGCTATTCCAAGCAAATCGATTACGCTATCAACTATATTGACTCGTACATAGATTTGGCTAGCGAATCAGTAGGGTTCCTCCATCCCAAGGGGTGGTTTAAGTACCTTAAACAAGCACTTCACAAACACTCGCTTAGGTTTGTCGCGATTGGCAGGAAGCTTCACCGGTTCTATCCCAGAACTCTTCAGGCTTCACGCACCCCGGCACAACCCCGACAAAGGTTGATACTTCATTTCATTATGTAAAGACCAATTAAGACATTCTATAATTGCCACTACCGTTGATTTATATGGACATTGCTAAGGGGTTTGGCTTTTTGAGATATTAGTGTTTAAAACATAGACGTTTACAATTCGTAAGATCTCTGAATCTTTTTCTGTGGGCAAGAGCAAGGTCGTAGGTTCGAAACGCTAATCGGTTTTTGACTTGAGCCATCGCAAGACAGCCCAAGTTGCCTGTAAATCTTCTTCGTTGTATGTCAGAATCTCATCCATCACCTCAGCACGCTGTTTTTCATCGGCCATTTCGGTTGCCTCTATATATTTGGCCATCGCCCAAGTGCCGCCATACTCGTCTTGAGTTCGTTCAAAGCCTATGTACTGCTCGACAACCTTCAGACTATAGATAGGCAAAGGAAGAGCTATGGATTTTTGTGTGATCGGAAGTAGATCTAGCAGGTTTTCTTTGACTCTGGCCGCTACACCTTCAGGATCTCCAAAGCGTTCAATATACATGTCAAGACGGATGCGTTCATAATGATGCCAATGAACAAATGGTATATCTCCATAACCTTCGAAGATACGCTTAGCCTCTTCTAAAAAGTTTTCCCATCCTTGCCGGTCTCCATCGTCCCCAAAACCTGCTGTGGATGCCACGTAATCGCAAGGTCTATCTCCAAAGACTTGCATGCCCCACAGGTAAGTCTTATCAATCTCGTCAAGCTGCGGTGGTAATCCTTCTAAATCAAACATTACATAGTTAGGACTTTCAGGAACTGTTGGTGTCTGAATAAGAATTTCTTCACTAGAGGCTATTGCTCGTGCCATTCTTACTATAGCTGTGGCTTCTTTTCCCACACGTCGCGTTTTCTTGCCCCAGGGACGATGAAACTGCGCCAACTGTTCTTCATCGAACGACGACAAAAACTGTTCTATTGTTTCCACTCCTTCCTCTCGAAGAGCACGCGCCAAGCCTTGATCCACCCCAGCTACTATTGCTACATCCTGGTTTTTTTCCGCTTGAGGCCAACAGCGGCTGTGAAATGGACAACCGTTACACTTTGACCATCCAACGGGACTGTACGGCTCACTAGTCAATTGCTTAAAACCCAAAATCGTATCTAGAGCTTCCAAAGCAGCAGAACCATGATCATATGGAATATCTACAATTTCGCCGGTCCCACTATGAACTTGGAGTCTATTTGGGGGCTGCCCAAATGTTTGATCAAACAGCCAACCGTAAGTTCCAATCTGAAGTATTATTTCTGCGTGATCTTTCTCGTTAATCCTGCGAGAAATTTTCGAATCACATACTGCATAGGCCCCAGTGTCATCCAGAATTAAGAAGTCCGGTACCCCTGAGATTTCACAATCTGTTCCTCCAATCACCGAGTTGACCTTGAGTACACCTTGGTAAATTACCGGAGAGCGTTTTTCGATTGCTTCCTTTGTCCGTGTTACTCTCTCGTCTAACGTTCCAGGACTCAAATCCACAACAGAGGGGAAGATAGCTAAATGCCTCCTTTCATGCTCTTGGCCCAGACGTTCGAGCACTTGTTCATAAGGCCCTGGCGCAGCCCCTTCCACTCCCCTTTCTTTCAAATTAACTCGCAAGCCACACTTGGATGGGCGATAGTATGTGTAGATGTCAGATACTGTCAACTTCAAAGCAATCTCCCGTTTGAATAATATAGAAGACTTTCCCGCAGCCCAGTTCTACAAGAGAAGTTTAGCACAATCTACCGAAGAAATAAACAAAAAACAGCTACTCATATCTGCATCACAATACTTGGACAATTCCATACGACTCCCAAAATGGCCCTTCATAGCGGGGGAGTTCGAATCTACGACCTATCAGAATCTTTAGTGTCGGGGTCTGCGTAGCCGGAAACATACAGCAAATCAGGGTTGGGCTGCTATGACTGAAAAGGTACATAGGGAAAACCCTAATGTCTATAAGGGAAAGACCTCAGTTGTTTTCTGCAGTTTTGTTCGGTAATTTCATGGAGGGTCATCCGTGGGCGGCTCAGTGCGCCAGATGGGCTGGTGGGATCGGTCCACGAATTCGAGGGAAATTTCTGAGTGACTGTTACGCTTTTGGCTTGCGACTATTCAA
>DATKYR010000029.1:0-176566 GCA_035528395.1 Sedimentisphaerales bacterium | reverse complement strand
TACTACTGAGGGCGGCGTCGGGAGCCCGGACCCGGCTAATGGCGCTATGGATATAAAGCAGACACCGATTCTTACCTGGACGCCGGGAGTCTATGCTGCTTCGCATCAGGTTTACTTCGGCAATGACCAGGAGGCCGTACGCAATGCCGATACCGGTTCGCCGGAGTATAAAGGCGCAGGAGACCTCGGTTCCCAGAGCTATGAACCCGAAAAACTCCAGTGGAATACCACCTACTATTGGCGTATTGACGAGGCCAATAACGTAAATCCCGACAGTCCGTGGACTGGCAATATATGGAGCTTTACGACGGCCAACTTCCTTGTCGTGGACGATTTTGAATCTTACAATGACCTTGACCCCGCCGAGGCCGATAGCAACAGGATATTTAATGCGTGGCTGGACGGATACGACGACCCAACAAACGGGTCTCTTGTTGGTTATGAGAATCCTCCGTTTGCCGAGCAAACTATCGTTCACGGAGGCAACCAGTCGATGCCGCTTTACTACGACAACAGTGTTGGTTACTCTGAGGCAACTTTGACGTTGACTTACCCGCGTGACTGGACTGAGAAAGGGGTTAGCACATTAACGATTTGGTTCAGGGGCGATTCGGCTAACGCTGCTGAGACGTTGTATGTTGCCCTCAACGGCAATGCGATCGTTACTAATGATAATCCTGACGCAGCGCAGATAACTGCCTGGACGGAATGGGATATCGACCTGCAGGCGTTCGGCGTTAACCTGGCCAATGTCAATACGATTGCCCTCGGCTTAGGCAATAAGAACAACCCGCAGGCCGGCGGTTCAGGTACAATGTACTTTGACGATATTCGTCTATATCCACCGGCTCCATAACCAGAGCTACCGGTTAATCGTTTGCGGTCACAGACGATAGTCAAAGAGATTCGTGTCAATTCGGGGCTTATACCGAACCGTTCGGTATAAGCCTTTTTTTTACCGGTAAATGATAATTGGTGAATGGTGAGTAGTGTTGCGACTGACGATTTCATGTCGTATGTGGTACGTCGCCTGCCTTACGCAAAATTCACAAGTAGAATAGTTCGGTGGATAATGATCAAAGACTACAGATTCAAGATCGAAGACTGAGGGTCGGAGAGGCGAGAAATTGAGCTTCGAGAAAACGTATGACTGACGTTACACAAATCCTAAACGCAATCGAACATCGCTTGAATTGACGTTCCAATAACCGCGTTTTTGCACGACTGAGAGGCTTTCTCGCCGGTCTGTTCAAAATGGTCCATTTACGTGACATTATTTTCTTGAAAACTACGTGTGAGGGTGTATAATTGTCTTAGTTTTGAGAATTTTCAATGGCGCAAAACTAAGGAGAAAAGGGTATGCAATTCATTTCGTTTGAGTTTATACAGTTCTTAACAGCAGTAGTATCGTTGCAGATCAGAGACAATATAAATATAAAAAGTTTTTAAGTAGAGGAAAAATGAAACGCAAAAACATCATTCTGGCGACTGTTTTAGTCTTGTCGCAATTATGCAGCAGCCTGTGGGCACTTCCGACAACGGCGTATGAAGCGGAAATGGCAGTGGCAGGTTGGCTCAAAGTAGATCCTCAACCGCTCGAGACGGCACTCGGACAAGAGGTGATAAGTGTTGAAACCTTCACCGATGATTATGGTGAGCCGGTTTATTACATCGTCTATTTGGAACCATCCGGTTTTGTGATTGTCTCAGCGGACGATATGGTTGAGCCCATTATCGGTTTCGCTGATGACGGTACTTATGACCCCTCGCTCGAGAACCCGTTGGGGGCATTAGTAACCAACGACCTCAACGGGCGAATGGCGGCAGTTCACAACACCTTCAGTCTGCAAGCAATGGTTGGAGAGGCACCATTTACCGATACCCAGAGGAAGTGGAGCTACTTTATCAGCCTTGCCGAGACATCCGAAGGTGGATTTAACCTAATGGGGCGGAGCTCGATCCCTGATGTTCGTGTTGCACCACTGGTGCAGAGTAAATGGAGCCAGCAACAAGCCTGCAGCAACGACTGCTATAACTATTACACTCCTGAAAACTATCCCAGTGGCTGTAACGCCACAGCAATGGCCCAGTTGATGCAGTACTATAAACACCCCACGACGGGAATTGGTGTACATGACTTTACAATCAAGATTAACGATGTCGAACGAAAAGCGTCTACGCGTGGTGGAGATGGCAATGGCGGGGCGTACAAATGGGACCAGATGGAACTTGAGCCTCGTTGCAGCACAACATTGGCAGAACGAAAGGACATCGGAGCACTTTGTTATGATGCGGGGATATCTATCAACACGAATTACACGGCTGACGGCTCAGGGGCCTTAACGTATAAGGCGAGAGACGCCTTGAAGAATATTTTCAAGTATGGCAACGCAATCAGTGGCTTGAACTACGATTTCTCTGCTGAAGCATTTATTAATATCGGTTCAGGACTGGCAGGCATGGTCAATCCTAACCTCGATGCCGGTAGACCTGTGATCCTCGGCTTAAGGGAAGAGGGTGTCGATGGCGGACATGCCATTTTAGCCGATGGATATGGATATAACTCCTCAACCCTCTACCACCATCTCAATATGGGCTGGTCCGGCAACCATAATGCATATTACAACCTGCCCATTATTGGTTCCGACCCTTCTTTTAATGTCATTGATGAAAGCATTTATAATATTTTCAGTTCCGGTTCAGGAGAGATAATCAGCGGACGGGTAACCGATGCGTCCGGCAGCCCTATCAGTGGGGCGTTGTTGACGGCGACAAGGCAAGGCCGTAGCGAGACATACACTGATGAAACTGACAGCAAAGGTATATATGCCCTGGAAAAGGTTAAGTCACAAACAACTTACATCGTCAGCGCAACGAAGCCTGGTTACCGTTTTGAGCTTAACGAGGTGAGAACAGGAAAATCAGAGAATTATCTACCCGTTTCGGGAAACAAATGGGGGATCGATTTTGTGGCAGGCGGCCAATCCCCTCAACCCAGCGGCTCCATGGAGGATTTTGAAACGAATGATTTCAAAAAATGCCCGTGGGAACATGAAGGAGACAGTTATTGGACCACTACATCGAGTGAGAAGCATTCGGGGATTTATAGTGCCCAAGCCGGTTCGATTGACCACGACGAAAGCACTACTCTGAAGGTGACACTTGATTGCGTAGCAGGGAATATTACATTCTACAGCAAAATCTCTTCCGAGGGAGGTTGTGACTATTTGAAATTCTACATCAATAGAGAGGAAAAGAGAAAATGGTCGGGCACGAATGATTGGGCCGAGGTGTCCTTTCCTGTGACAGCAGGCACAAGAACTTTCGAGTGGATTTATTCAAAGGACGGCTCGGAGTCCCGTGGCGACGATACTGCGTGGCTTGACGATATAATATTCCCAGTCCAGGTCCAATAGCCCCCACCCACATCCCCGGGAAGTGAACCGTTCGTTGCCAGCAACCCGAGTCCGGCTGATGGTACCATTTTTGAGGATACGCGGGTGAGCCTTAGCTGGTCGGCAGGAACTGCTGCAATATCGCACGATGTGTACTTCGGTAACAATTTTAACGATGTGAACAAAAGCCCCGACGGCGACCACACCGCCCAATAAAACTATCGTCTTCGGCGGGGTCGTAAAAGTGCTGCAAAACCTGCACCGAGTGCCAAGAGTACCATAGTAGCCGGTTCGGGAGTTGTGATGGTAAGCCCAAAACTGTTTAAGGTGCCGGTGTCGTGATAATAGGCATCGTAGATCTGCAGGTGCCAAGGGCCATAAGCGTCCTGGCCGTCAAAAATCTCCAACAGATTACCTCCTTTAGGCTTGAAGTGGCCTGTAAAAGGCGGCTGGGCCTGGCCGATGGGGGTCTGGGCTTCATCGTCAAATACGGTTTGTGAGTAATCTGCGCCCTGAAAAAACCCATTATCAGGATCGTACGCATTTAAGGACAGGGTCGTTCCGTCAGGGCTTTGCAAAGAGATTTGCAAATCAAAGACGTTGGAATGCGTCAAAGTGACGCCGACATCGAGGTCAAGAATAGTTAAATGGTAGTCGATTTCAATAACAGCATCAGCCATCCATCCTTTGCTGGTGTCCGGATCGGCGGGAATTTGTAAGTTGAATTCGCCTTCGTATTTGTAAACCTCGTCGGCAAAAACAGGAAAACAAAAAGCCCCTACCCCAAAAAGAATTGCAACACTCCATTTTACACGGCTGCGAGCTTCCATTCTCAACCTGTCAGTAGATTTTATAGTCGAACTCCGTAAGCTGGTAGTTCACCTTACGGTGTAAAAAACTATATGCGCCCAAATCCTCTTATAGTATTGGGAATTGTAACCTTATGGGACCCTCCTGGCAAACTAAAAACTGGAAAAATGTGTTGAGGAGCAAAAAAAAGAGCCCTAAAGAGATTACGCACTCTTTTAAGCAAGAGGTCCCTTTAAGGCTCCTTCTAACTAAATTATTAGAAAGGTCTCCTTGAAACTATACGAGATTTTGCCGGCCGTTACGGAGAGGTGTTGCCCTGGTTCATTTTAACATCCAGAGTATTATTTACAACAACATTAGAACTCGGGCCGCCCTTAATCTTAACATCTTGTTCGGCATGAATAAACTGAGAGCCTTCACTGGATCCTCCGCGATAGGTTTGCTTCAGACTTTGTTCACCAACGAAACTCTGTGAGCCCATTGCGCGGCCAACACCACCAAAAGGTTTGCGCGCAATTGTGTTAAAGTTCAGATTCAGACTCTGCCCCTGAGTATGTGAACCTCTATATCCACGGCCGATAAACTGGTTTTGCGAGCCATTAACCGATGCATTCTGTACAACGCCAACTGCACCACTCCGGGCCTGAGCACGTGCACGCTGGGTAAATATGCCTCCCTGCTTCATGGCTGCACTGCCTAAACAAGCCTGGTGTTCCATCTTTCTTTGGCCAATCTCCAGATAGTTTCTTCCTGATGCCATGCCGAACCCTCCAACTACCTTGACCTTATTCGGCGCGGCAATTTCAAAACTCTGGGTCTGGCCAATGTCTGCAAAGACCCCGGAGGACAGCAGTAAAATAACTGCTACGGAGAGTAAGAATTTTCTAAGCATATTAAACTCCTTTTCTTTTTATTTTTCAGATTACCTTCCAATTGCTAACAAATCATCAGCAATTACAACGCCATAGACAACCTTTTTGCCCTATCTGCGACCTCCTTTCTCCTTAACAGCGAAGACATCGTATCAACTTCATCAGAGATTTTTATCTCTATGAAAGTCACTTTATGGTTACGTTATGCACCTTCTGGTGTAACCCAAATCCAGCCATATCATAAAGTTGCTGGCTCATTTCAACACCGGGGATGTAACATCTCTTTTTAGCAGGAAAAGCAGCAGGAGCTTCTTTGGCTGCCTTGGACTCTTTGGCTTCTTCAGCTTCTTCGGCTTCTTTGGGAAAAACTTTCGACTGAGGCGCTTTTTGTTCTGACATCGGCTTTATTATCACTGGTACCAGTTCAGACTCTCGAACAGGTATTAGCTCGGGCTCTTGAACAGGTATATAAGCCGGTATTTCAGCAGGCTCCTGAGCAGGTCCTTTATAGAACTTTGCGTGGAATTTCTCATAGAAGGCCTTAGGAATTCTTCTCCTCTTCGCAAGGGCCGGGCAATACCTATAACCTGCAGCGCTCATAATAGCCTTTCCTTTGCCTTCTGTAATCCCGCTTGAGACAGCACCAAATAAAGAAATAGAGTAGTTAGACTGGCTGTACGCTCCGCCGGCTCCAGGAAAAGCAACATTTGAGCCAACGGTGACACCTTTCATGCCGCCGGATATCAGCAGGATATCAACATCCCACGGCAAAGCCTCTGCTACCGCAGCATCGTAGACGTGGTCCCAGTTGCGATCCACCCTGCCTTCCAAGCTTACCTTTCCAACATAAGCGTAACCGGCTTTTGTCAAGAGCCCTGTATCCACATTGGAGTCAATAAATACTAACAGAGGTTTTCTCCCGGGTCTGCGAGTACGAACAAGCGAACTTGCTATTTCAAATCCCCTGCCGTGATGGTAATTATCAGGTCCGCCAAACACGGCCCCAACGCCATTAAGGAAGCCGCCGAAAACACCAAGCGGGCTCTCATAAGGTAATGATTTCAGAACACCCCTAAGCCCTCTCATGTCATCGGGGTTATTAGGATTGAAAATCCGCTCATACACCTGGTCATCACTATTGGGTCCGTTCGGGAAGTATGCCTTTATAGTTCCCCAGCCTCCATGAGTCCAATAGGGCAAATATGGAGGAAACGTCGTAATCGGCGGCGTCCGTGTCCTGTAGTTCGAAATTGAGGTGGAATTGATACTCACATCCGAACTGGAAGAAGAATCGGAGTCACTACCTACAACAGAAACATCCTGAGATTGGTTCGTGGTAACATCAGTGTTTACTTCAATCATTGTCTCGGGTGTGCCCTCAGGAAGTTGCGCGTTACTGATCTGGGTGTAAGCATTAGTAAAAAGCATCAGCACGGGGACCAAGATTGCAATCAGCTTTTTCATCATTATTCTCCTTAATAATAGAATTTTCGTTTTCTCATTAAACTAACACTTATCAACACCCTCCTGATGTTCCAAAATAAGTGCTGTTTTTCTTGCCTATATCGCCTCCTTCCTTCCCCCGAAAGTTACAATTAGATATTGGTTTTTTTGCATATCAAAACAACTTTCCGGCTTTGCGAAAAGAAATCGAACTGGCAAATAGAGGATAATAAGACATCGACTGCGCGAACAGACATGCCGCAATACACTTTAATCCGCAAAGAGCATCCATTCTCAACCCACCAACAAATGTTACATAAACACAATCACCCTCCTGGAAATCATGGCCATGCAATACAAATTATAACATTATCGGACTCGATGTCAAACAAAAAAATGAAAAATTTTAACCTCCTCCTCAGCAGTAAGAGGATATTATACCGAAAACCTGAGATTAAGAGCCTATCCAAATAACCCGTTCTATTGCGGCCGGCTGCAAAGCCCGATGCCTGCGTTGTCGGTGAAAAAATGTTCTCAACGTGGAGCAAACCACGCCTGGCGAGCCTTTTTGGCCTGCCGCCTTGGCCTCGAACTTTTCGCTCGGCCTCATAACGAGACGGTTATTCGGATAAGCTCTAAAACCGATACAAGAGACTACTTGATAAGGATTCCAGGGATATCTGTTGCAAAACAGGACCTAACTAATTCTTGTTGCGGAAACAGTATTTGTCATTCCCGCCCCGCATCGCGTGTGTGATAAACTCCAGCGGGAATCCAGCTTTTTCGCTCTGGATCCCTGCTTTCGCAGGGGTGACATCGTCGATTTTTGCTTTCTGCAACAGATACTAACTAATGTCTACTTAACCTCGATGATCGAGTTAAATCCGCCGAAGGGATTTAATTCGGTCAATTCGTTATATGGGTCCTGCTGCCACTGGCCGTCAACAACCAGGCGATAGCGATATCGTCCCGGAGACAGGTTCATCTCCGTCTGCCAGACACCGCTATTACCGACTTTTAGCATCGGGCTTTGTTCCGGCTGCCAATTATTAAAGTCGCCGGCGACCTGCACCGTGTCGGCTCGTGGATACAGCGTTACAAATACCACGGCATCCTTTACCTGGTTAACGCCGTAATATTCAGAAAGCTTGGCGGAGGTATCGAGGGGCTTCGGTGTTTCGGCCACCGCTTCGCTTTTGCCATGCAAAACGTCGAGGGCCGCTTCGGCGGTAGTAAACTCCTCGACGGGAAAGGCCAGGTGCAGCTCATCGGTCTGGGGGGCCAGCTCAAGCTCTACCGGTGGCTTTGAAGACTGAAGCAATTCGTCGGCGGTGGCGCTGATGGATTCGAGCTGGTCGGCCAAGGTGTTGACAAACTCGTGATGCTCCTGTCTGGCCTGTGAGCCCAAGACCTCTTCGGCGAGTGAGCTAAAATCTGTATTGCCTCTGCTGGCAGGGTCGTACTCACTGATGGGTTGGCCAAAACTGGATGCTTCCTTGATCTTGGTATTGAAACTGACAACTGTCTGGAACATTTTGTCAGCGAAGTGGCTGCGCAATTCGGCCAAAATTTCTCTGGCCATCTTAGTCCTTATATCATACATGCTCGCCAAGACCCTGACATCGACCTGCTGGCTGTGTCGTCTGCAGAGTATGCTGAGAGTTTCAAGCTGCCTGCTAAGCCCGTGAAGCGCGAAGTAGCCGGTCTCGACGGGGACAATAACATCAGTGGCGGCCCTTAGCGCATTAAAGGTCAACAGGCTCACGGCGGGGGGACAATCGATTACTGCGTAGTCATAATCGTTCTTTATCACGTCCAGGGCATCTTTAAGGCAGCATTCACGTTCGGCGATACCGACCATCTGCTGCTCGAACGCAGAGAGGTCTAAACTGGCCGGCGCCAGCTCCAGCCTGTCGCTAATCTGCCAGAGTATTTCTGTGAGCTTAATCGGCTCGTTTCTGCTTGTGCTTATCAGGACATCGTAGATGCTCTGTTCGATCTGCTCCTCGGGCACAGCGAGGCCGACCGCGCAATGAGACTGCGGGTCCATATCGACCAGCAGGATTCTTTGGCCCGCCCCGGCAAGAGCGCTGGCCAGGTTTAGCGACACCGTCGTTTTGCCACAACCACCTTTTTGATTAACAACCGCTATCGTTCTCATAATTTCTCTCCAGCTCCGGGTTCCAATTTCGCAATTTATCGCAAAACAGGGTCCGCCCTTAAATGACAATCCGAAAAACCCCTTTTTGCCGCAGAAAACGGCTTTTCAACACTATAAAACAACTAAACTCTTTTTATTTATTCGGCAAAGAAATACGAAAAACTTTATCTTTTTATGGGACCGGCCAATAAAAACATAACTTCCCATACAAATAGCAGATGTTTTTCGGCCCCTGGTAATAAACAAGAAGGCGAAAAAGGAGCACCTAATACTCATTCCAGCAACAACTTGTAATCAACAACCTCTATTGCCAGTATAAAAAAAAACAATTTTCTCTCGACAAGCCGTCTTTTCAATTTAGCTTGTTCGGGTAAATTGGTATATTGTGCAAAACCGTGAGTATAGAAGGTTGCATACAGGCTTGCATATTGCGTGCAATAGCCGGACAGATATAGAAATTAGGAGGCAGACTTATGAAAGAGGAAGTTATAGGACGTCGCAGTTTTTTGAGGTATGCTGCTGCGGTTACGGCTGGAACAGGCCTGCTGGTTGAGTCCGGCTTTGCCGGAAGCAGTCAGAAAGGCGCAAAATTACGCAAAGCCCTTCAATTAGGGATGCTGCCGAAGAAACTGCCGGATGCTGAAAAATTCAAACTTGCGAAAAAATGCGGATTCGACGGCATCGAAGCTTCTCCAATGGATGACCTTGATGCAGCGCGGGAGCTTGGCAGGCTGGCCCGGCAGGCCGGGGTCCCGATTCATTCAATCGTGTACGGCGGCTGGGGTGCGCCGTTTTCCGACCCCGACCCAAAGGTGATAGAGAAGGGCCTGGCGGGAATGGAGACAGCCCTGCGCAGCGCAAAAGCATTGGGCGCCGATGCGGTGCTGTTAGTGCCCGCAATAGTCAATGAGGAAGTCAGCTACGAACAGGCCTACAAACGCTCACAGACACATATAAAGAAACTTCTGCCGTTAGCTGAGGAGCTCGGCGTGGTTATCGCTGTCGAGAATGTCTGGAACAAGTTTCTACTGAGCCCGCTCGAATTCGCGCGATACGTGGATGAGTTCGAGAGCCCCTGGCTCAAGGCCTACTTCGATATCGGCAATGTAATCCTCTTCGGATACTCACAGGACTGGATACGCACGCTCGGCAAACGCATCGTCAAAATCCATCTGAAAGATTTCAAAAGGCGTGGCTATGAATGGACCAACCTGCTGGATGGCGACGTGAACTGGCCCCAGGTACGCCGGTCATTGGATGAAATCGGCTACGATGGATACCTGACTACTGAGCTAAGAGGAGGTGATGAAGCTTATCTGACGGATTTGGCCGGTCGTATCGACCGCTTTTTTGCGATGTAGCCGTATTACAAGGGTTTTCAAAACACAACAAGGAGCATTCAAGAAGCCCAACGGCTTTGGGAAGTCGGTCAATTTTCAGTCAAACAAAGTGGATTCCGGTAGTGCTTTGTCGCAAGAGGCTATGGATTATCACCACAAAACACGCCTTTTTTGCTTGTTTTGTCAACTTTTTTCAGCCGGAGTGCCATAACGTTGTCACAGGAAGAAAAAATTACTACCAAATCAGCGGACAAAGCATCACTTTCTACTTAGAGCCTATCCCAATAACCCGCTCTATTGCGACCGGCTGCAAAGTCCGATGCCTGCGTTGTCGGTGAAAAAACGTTCTCAACGTGGAGAAAACCACGCCTGGCGAGCCTTTTTGGCCTGCCGCCTTGGCCTCGAACTTTTCGCTCGGCCTCATAACGACCCGGTTACTCGGATAAGCTCTTAGTCGAGAGAATCCTCAGCTCACAAAAAAAATCAAGAATCACGAAAAAAATGTCTTGACATCAGTTCATAACAAATTTAGTTTTGTCTTAAGACAGGCGAGACGTTACACCAACGATGGAAAAAATTGAATCAAAAGTTAAAATATTGATTTGAGAGAGGTAGTGTAAATACGAAGCGGATATTTTTGTATAGGCTTTGGAAAGCATCCTGGCAAATTCCGGCCAGTCGGAGCTAACGCGCAGTTTTCGAGAGCAACACCATTGAAGCCAAATAGACGAAAGAGTGTCCCAGATTGACAGGGAGAAACGACTGCACAGCCAACAGTTATGAAAGTATGTTTTTAGAATGTTTGGTGACAGGCTCCTCTCCGACAGATGGCTAACCGAATAATTTCAGCTCATTAGCAAAGTGCGTAACTTTGCATAAGAGCCTATCCAAATAACCCGCTCTATTGTGGCCGGCTGCAAAGCCCGATGCCTGCGTTGTCAGGCCAAAAATGTTCTCAACGTGGAGAAAACCACGCCTCCGAGCATTTTTGGCCTGCCGCCTTGGCCTCGAACTTTTCGCTCGGCCTCATTACGACCCGGTTATTCGGATAATCTCTAAGAGTATATTCCTGAGTTCAATCGCACTCATCTACTTTACGGCTCTTTATCGGAATTTTGATTAGCTCTTTCCGCTGTCTTGAGGTCAGCCTATGATCTTCCACCAGGAACAACATTAGACGTCCAAAGGCACCTTCAAAGCCATGGTCCAACAATGTTGTGAGGGCGGTGCTACATGCCTGTTGCCCTAAGAATAAGTTCGTTGAAACTGAGGTTGCTTTGGGTCGTTGATGTTAATCGGAGGAGGCAGCCACTTTCGTCCCATAGACTCCGGGTATCCTGATATGACTTGATGAAAAAAGGTAGCTTGTTATAATCCGGTTATGAAGAGATTATATTGGACAAGTCCTGAGCTTTTTGAGACTGAAGTTGAAGTCAAAACAATCTCCGACTGTAAAGTCACTATCGAACCGGTCATTTTCCATCCCGATGAAGGTGGCCAGCCGGCCGACAAGGGTGCAATCGGCCAAGCTAATGTTTGCAACGTCGAAATTATCGATGGCCGGATAGTCCACACACTTGACAGGCCACTCGCTGATGGCAAGTACATTGCTCGTGTGGACAAGCAACGTCGGCTCTATACAGCAAGCCAACATACTGCACAACACATCTTGTCAGGAATTGCTGAAAAACAATTCGGTCTTGGAACGACCGGCGTTCATATCGGATTCGAGAGATGCACCGTTAATTTTGACAAGAGAATCGACTGGGAAACAGTAAAAGAGCTTGAGCAGCAATCGATGGAAGCTGTTGCTCTCAACATTCCGGTTGAAACAGTGTTTAACGATACGGACGTTCGAGTAAGGAGTGATTCCAAAGAAATAGAATCGGACGTAATCCGTGTGGTGAAGATTGGTGATTATGATAAATCAGCTTGCTGTGGGGCCCATCTTCGGACAACCGGTCAAATCGGAATCATTAGAATATTTGATATTGAGAACAAGAAGCAGGGAACGAGATTATTTTTCCTTGCCGGGAGAAAGGCCCTTGAACACTCACAACTTGAGACATATATTTTGAGAGAGCTTAGAAAATCAGCCGGCTGCTCTACTACTGAGCTTCCTGCAATCTTCCAGAAAACCTCGGACCATTCAAAAGAGCTGATTAAAGAAATAAATCGATTATGGTCTCAGATGCTGCCGGACCTTGTAAAGTCGGCTGAAGCAGTCGAAGTCGAATCATCGAAAATCGGCATCCAGGTTACCGATGTCCCAAGGCAACTAGTAACAAAACTTGCGGGTATGATTGCGGATGCAATCGACGGGGTGGGAATTGTTGTCAGTGATGTCAATATTGCAATAAGCTCCAACAGAATGAATGCCGAGGAGCTTCTCAGGAAGATTCAAAATACTGTGGGAGGCAAAGGCGGAGGTTCGTCTAAGGCGGCCAATGGTAGGCTGAACAGAACTGTAACAACTGACGAGCTCATAACGATTCTGAAGCACGATTAAGAGGGCAACTCGTCTCTGAAATATCAACCAGATAGCATTGCCAGTGGCGGATTGGTTTTGGGATATTTACTATGCTCGGTCCCGATTATTCTTTGGCCCCGTGCTTGCGCAGTATTTCGGCGATTTCGGTGTGGCCTTTTTCCTTTGCCTGCTGCAAAGGTGTTTCGCCCCATTTGTTTTCGGCATTTACGTCCGCTCCGTTAGCGACGAGCAGCTCGGCAATATCTTTATGGCCTTTCTCCGCAGCAGAATGCAGGGGCGTGGTAGTATTAGTAAGACTCGCCTCCAGCCATGTGTCGAGGCCCACCTGTGCCCCCCAAATTCTCTGGAATATAAGAGAATCTAATTTACAGGGTGCGTTGACATCTACACCTTTTGAAATGAGTGTTTCAACCTCGTCGACTCTACCTGCCCAGGCGGCTACCCGCAACAATGTTAGCAACTCAGTTCGCCTAGTCTGGCTGTATATGACTCTGTTGTCTGCTTGCATTGATCCAGCGTATTGACAGCTGAAATCGGATCTGCTTGGCCAGATCTGTGTGGTCAGTGCAGACCTTGCGTTGACGACTGCATCGAGATGCAACACTGCCAGCGATTCAACGTAATTGAATTTTGTGTAGAGAGCTTCCTTGCTTGGAACAAAGAATCCCTTATAGAACCGATCAGACAAAATATTGTCTCCAATCCTTGATGCTATTTTCAAAAAAGACTTTTGCTGCAGTTTCGCATACAGTTCTAGAAAGCCCAAAAGAGCATACGGATCTGATGATTTTATATCGGTCTCAAAATCGGGCTGGTCTGTGGTACTGACACCGATATCTCCAAGGCTATTTCCTCGTGCAATGCTACGGGCCATTTCCCACATAAACGGGTCTCCTGTAATCCGATATGCCAAGGCGTATGCCCAAAAGCATATGGGACCAGCTTCCAAAGCATGAAGCACTGTCCCCTTAGGACCGTAATAACCATCCTTCGTGAAAGTGTACCCCAACAAGCTCGTACCATCAGTAAGCATTGGTACGAAAGAATTGTCCCCTTTACGATAGGAAACCTTACCCCAAGCAGTCAGTTCTTCCAAAGCCCACCGGCTGAATTCTGCGCCATCAGGGCCTAATAAGTCTCCAAGAATGAGCTGGCAGATCCACACCCTTACTTGTAACGCCAACGCCAAAGCGGTTGCTGGACTAATGGGGAAGAGTGTGCCTTCTAACACGAGGTGCCCCTTGAAATCATCACCGAACTGTAACTGTGCTCCTTCCTTTTTACGTCGGCTGTACAGACTACCGCTAATGCCGATCTCGGGATCTCTCGTCTCGATATATCGGTAGGCCAGGCGCTTACTCCACACCAATGCTTCTTTGTCATTCGAAAGCTTGTATAGCATCGAACCAGCATAGAACAGATCACTCCCAGTGTTGCTAAAAGAACATGCGGAGGGCAATATGCTCTCGAAAAACACAGGGCCACCTTCATAATTGTGCTTCCATGCGCTCTCTATCTGCTCGTCCATGGAGCCGTGCCGATTCATGTCCAGATTTGACCAGTTAAGGACATGCGCTGACCAGAAGTTTTCAATTAACTGCTTCGTGGCTTTTGAATCTACCTGCCACATTAACTCATAGTACAGATAATGAGTTTTTAATTCATGGACATATGTGCCTCTGCCTGTACACATTTCATCTGCCAGTGCATCGTAGGCCACATGTCCCCCCCAATGCAGCAGACCATTCGGACTGCGCAGATTCGCAAAGGCATACTTAATCGCATCCATTGCTGCTTGCTTGTACTTAGGGTCGCCAGTTATCTTGGAAAGGCCATCCAGCGTGCGGAACAAATTCTGCTGACTCGCAAGGTTAGACAGAATCCAGTTGTCGCCGTTGGGAGCCATCCACTTCACCGGCTCATGAGTATGAACATTTAAGCCGTCGACAAATAGAGGTGTGTGTTTGGGGCCGTAGGTATCCCGGCCGTATTTCAGGACGTTATCCGCAAACTCGCGTACAGCATTAAGATATTTGCTGCTCTCGTTAACGTCTTGGGTTTCTGTGGCGAGGCAGATGGAGAACTGGCAAATGAGCGATATAGCCAACACGGCCGGATGTGTAAATCTAACTCGCATATTATGACCTCCTGTATCTTAATCAGATGTTAATTCAGCGGTGTGAAAATGAATCAAAGTTCGCCGGCAGATATTATAGTCGGGATCGGCGGACAGAACAAGATTTATATCCTGCAACGGCTCACTTTTCTCTCATTAGAAAGAGAGCCGTTCGTGTTTGACAATAGGCTCAGGAGAGGAAGAAGTAGTGATGTGAAGTAAGCAGTTTTCGTTTTTTGAAGACGGCTCTGGGATTTTTGGAAGGTGGCTTTTTCTTTTGTTGGCAGTAGGCTCAAATATTTGGGTTTCCAAATGAGTCTCACGTGCGCCCCTGCAGAGTTAGCATTTTTTCCCGGTAATAGCGAATAATTGCCTCACGATGACTGAGATCGTGAGGTGGAACATTCGGTTGATTTATTTTAGGCGCGTTGAGGTCCTGATATGCCCGCGGCTTTTCGTCCTTGGAACGCCACGCTGAAAGCGCAGCCTTCATGGTGCTGATTTCGTCGCGATATCGTGGAGAATCATAGAGGTTATTCATTTCCTGCGGGTCTTTGTCCAGGTCGAAAAAGAGATTCTCTTGGCCCGGCGGGGCAAGAATGAGCTTGCGGTTTCGTGAGCGAGCCATTACCTGCTGTCCCGCCCTTGCCTCGGCGAAGATAAGGTCGTGCCCGCTATTTTCATCCTGCAGAGCGTGCCTGTACATACGGCCTCCCGGTCGGCAGCCGGCCGCCCGGCATATAGTCGGAGCAATATCAATATTGTTTACCATTCGCTGCGAAACCGTTCCTGCATATCTATTTCCAGGCCACTTGACTATGAGCGGTACTTTGACCACCGGGTCATACATGTAGTTGCCTTTGAGAAGCATGTGGTGAAAACCCATATAATCGCCGTGGTCCGCGGTGTATATGATTAGTGTATTGTCGTAGATTCCTTTTTGCTTGAGCAGCTCAGTCATGCGTCCCAAGTGATGGTCGATCTGGGAGATGGTCGCGTAATAGTAGGCCATCACTCGCCTTAGTACGGGCCCGGTCAGCTTGTCGTTTGGAAAATATCCCCGACTATACTTGAAATCACGCTCGATGCATTTCTGGGTCCAGCCCGGTAAGAGGAAAAGTTTCTTCGGGTCATACATTTGGTGCCAGGGAGCGGGTGGGTCAAATGGATGGTGAGGTTTTATAAAGCCTGCCATCAGGAGTCGGCCACCATTAGTCCATGACCTAAGCGTTTCCATGGCCTTGTCGGCGATCCAGGTCGTGGAATGGTGTTTTTCGGGCAGGTTGGAGACGAGGGCACCACAAGTGTCCCAATATTCTTTCGGCGCGTATTTGCGATACTCTCGCACTAACTGGTCTTCAAGGTCGTTCCGATCCACGAGGCCGAGACGCATAAGATAGCGGTGATAGTCATCGTCCCAGCGTCCGGGACCGTTCTGCTCTGCCAGGACCAGCTCGCTGAATCCCACGTCAAGATAGGTAGGTGTAAAGTGCATCTTGCCGACTGCCTTTGTGCGGTAGCCTGCCGTCCTTAATATCTTTGGGAAGGTTTCAATATCGGGAGCCAGAGTGCTGCTATTTGTCCAGCCGCGGTGTTCGTGGACGTATTGACCGCAAAGAAGTGAATAACGCGAGGGTGTGCACACCGGGAAAGGACAAAAGCTGTTGTCATAGCGGACACCGTCTGCAGCAAGTCGGTCGATATGAGGGGTCTTTATGTCCGCATTACCATAGACGCCGTGGCAATCAATTCGATGCTCGTCAACATGTATAATCAGAATATTGGGATGCTTCAATCGGGCTTTGCCAGCGAACGACATCTTTGGCATTATCTGTGACGTGGCCGCTACGCCTACGGTCTTTAGAAAATCGCGACGGTTGAAAGAATTTTTCATTGCATTAACCTCATATAGTTAAGTTAATGGTTTTAGTTAGAATACCGCAATCACCGGACCAATGCCACTGGTTTTTGGAATCTTCTGCCTCGTTCTCTTAGCATAAGCAAAAAACTTGTCCGGGAGTTCACTGGCTGTTATAATTTGGTTCCGATTGATAATTTGTTCGATTGCGTCATTTATGCAGAATGCAGGAAAACAATGAGTATTGCGAGGAAGTATGCAGGATCAGACGTGATAGTATAGGATAGGGAAGCACTTTATGTCCGAGCCACTTATGGATTCAAAATCTGAACGCCGACTTCCGTGGTGGCGGTCGATTGGACCGGCTCTAATCACCGCATGCGTGGTGTTCGGACCGGGTAGTTTGTTAATCAGCTCCAACGTCGGAGCCAATCATGGATATGAATTACTGTGGCTGCTCCTCTTGACCGGTGTCCTGATGGGCACGTATATGACAATGGCCGCGCGAATCGGCGTCGTCGGCGGCGCCACACCCTGTACGCTTATCGCCGGTCGTTTGGGTCGGCCAATTGCTGCCGTAATCGGAATCAATCTCTGTCTTATCTGCACTGCCTTTCAGTTTTCCAACAACTTAGCTGTGGCCGCCACTGCTGATGCCCTCGGCGTGGCCCGTCTCTTCGGAAGCCCGGACGAAATGACCGAGCGCACCAGGAGTCTTATCAACAGCGGAGTTCTGCTGGCGTTCAATGCGGCAATAATTGTTCTGGTCTTCACATTGAAACAGGTATATCACGCGCTGGAACGGATAATGAAGGTTATGGTGGCTGTGATATTGATATGCTTTTTGGTCAATCTTTTTATCGTTCGACCTGATGTGCTTGCGGTATTGAAGGGTTTAATCCCCCGACTGCCCGAAGGCCTTTTAACGGGTGATAAAACAGGTAGTATTTATAGTAGTTACCCTATGGTTCTCATTGCTTCACTACTGGGCACGACCTTTTCGGTAGCTGCTGCATTATACCAGGGCAATCTCGTGCGGGAGAAAGGATGGACAATCAGGGACTACGACCGTGGGATTGGTGATGCCATCGCCGGAGTCGCCATCCTGACCGGCGTCAGCGCAATTATTATGATGACCAGCGCTACGGTCCTCAAAGGTCAGCCGGCTAATGATATCAGCGTATTAGCTACACAACTACGGCCACTGCTTGGTACGACCACCCACGTACTCTTTTGTGTGGGACTGTTGGCGGTGGCTATGAATCCCTTTGTCATCAACGCAATGATTGGCGGCAGTATCCTGGCCGATGGAGTTGGCAAACCAGCCAAATTAAGCGACCGTTGGTCCCGGCGTTTCACGGTCGTGGTTCTGCTGGTTGGAATGGCTGTGGCGATGATTGTTTTGCACACTCCCATTAAGAAGATTGACGCAATTATCTTTGGCCAGGCCCTTACAGTCATCGGCAATCCGTTGATGGCTGTTACGCTCCTCTGGCTGGCGAATCGAAAAGACGTTATGGGCGAGAGGCGTAATACGCTGGTCCTGAACATCATCGGCGGACTGGGCCTGCTGGTAGTCATATTTATCGCCATCCGGGTCTTGTTTCTTGTGGTGTCGAGATTGACCTGATTGTTGCTCATGGAATATGTTGAGCAAGGGTCTTTATGTCAGCGATTTATGAGAAGACTTACCTATGATAGATGTATCCGAATTAGACGAAGGTGCCTTGGAGGACATTCTCAGCGAGCCTACCGATGCGACCAAAGATATAGTTGCCGGTCTGAACGGTGATATCGTTGTTTTGGGCGCGGGGGGCAAGATGGGACCGACCTTGGCGATGATGCTCAGAAAAGCCTCAAGCGGTAAAAATATTTACGCCGTCTCCCGATTTAGCGACAAGGCCGTCCGAACTAAAATCGAGCGGGCGGGAATCAAAACCATCCAGGCAGACTTGCTTGATGAGTCACTTTATTCGCAATTGCCCGACGTGGAAAATGTATTCTATTTGGCCGGCATGAAGTTCGGTTCTACCGGTAACCAGCCATTGACATGGGTGCTGAACAGCTTTCTGCCGGGTCTTGTAGCACGACATTATAAGGACTCGCGCATTGTGGTTTTTTCCACCGGCAACGTTTATCCTTTGGTTGACATCAATGGCGGCGGAGCATCTGAAAAAACTGCTCCCGACCCGATAGGGGAATATGCCCAGTCTTGCCTCGGCAGAGAACGAATAATTGAATATTTCTCGCAGCTTCAAAATACACCGATGACCATAGTCAGACTCAATTACGCCAACGAACCTCGATATGGCATTATTGTTGACCTTACCCAGAAGATTCTGAATGATGTGCCTGTCGACCTGACTATGGGAGCGGTCAATCTGATATGGCAGAGAGATGCTCTACAATTTATCATCCGCTCTATCAGTCTTGCAAAATCGCCGCCGACTATTCTTAATGTTACAGGGCCGGATACTGTGTTGGTTCGTCAACTCGCTGAGAAAATCGGCCAAGAGCTAAATAAAAAGCCAAAATTCACATCCCGGGAAGCGCGAACAATTCTGCTTTCAAACGCGTCTTTTTGTTTCAGCACGTTTGGATATCCGCAGACAGCGCTCGATGAGATGGTGTCCTTAATCGTCAAATGGGTAGCGTCGGGCAAAACAGTTCTGAACAAGCCGACCAAGTATGATATTCGTAATGGCAAATTCTAAGGACTTGTAAATAAATTATCTTCCATTTTTGGCTGGCTGCGGCATCGGCTGGCGGTGTCAGCAAAACTCGGACTACCAACCAGTAGGCCTGTGTTTTGCTTCCTTGCCAGCCTTGTCCTCGCTGGAGCCAAAACGAAACCTAATTTCTTTACCAGTCCTAAGGCCGCTTTTTATGCTGGATTTAAACATAATCGATACGCTGCGTTCGGGTTGTGTGATTCCTGCCCATCCGCTGGCTCTGAAGCCGGATAGAAAACTCGACGAGCGTCGCCAAAAGGTGTTGACCCGCTATTATTTAGCTTCCGGCGCAGGTGGTTTGGCGATAGGCGTCCACACCACCCAGTTTGCTATCCATGACCCGAAAATAGGTTTATACCAGCCGGTGCTGGAACTGGCCATCGAGACAGCTCGTACGTTTGCCGTGTCCGCAGATCTCGGTGAGCCGATAATGATCGCAGGTATAGTAGGTGATACTAAGCACGCTGTCAAAGAAGCCGGGTTAGCCCGAAGCCTCGGCTATCATCTTGGACTGCTTTCCCTCACGGCTCTAAGAGGCAAATCAATTGACGAGCTTGTTGACCACGCAAGAGAAGTAGCCCAAATAATACCGGTTATGGGGTTCTATCTGCAGGAGGTCATAAGCCAAATGGTGCTGCCTATCGAGTTTTGGCAAAAGCTCGTTGAGATACCAAACGTCCTTGCTATCAAAATAGCACCATTCAACAGATACCAAACGCTTGATGTTCTCGAAGCAGTTGCCCATTCCGGAAGAGCCGGCGAGGTAGCATTATATACGGGCAACGATGACAACATAATTTCTGATTTACTCACGCGGTATGATTTTAACGTCAACGGTCGTCTGGTTTCACTTCACATTGTCGGCGGGTTGTTAGGTCAATGGGCTTGCTGGACCAGAAGGGCGGTTGAATATCTTGCTCAAATTAAGACCATTCACGGGTCCGGCACTCAGGTTCCGCAGAAGATGTTGACGTTAGCTAATCAATTGACATTGGCCAATAAGGCGATTTTCGATGCCGACAACCATTTCGCCGGTTGCATTCCGGGTATATCTTACGTCTTAAAGCAACAGGGCCTTTTGAAAGAGTTGAGCACACTTAATCCTGACGAACAGCTCTCACCCGGACAAGCTGACAAGATTGATAAGATAAGACGCGATTATCCACATCTTACAGATGATGATTTTGTCAAAGATAATCTTCATAAGTGGTTGTCACCCTGAGTATGTCCAACGTACTGAAAAATATTTGCTGGCAGTTTATGGTTGAGTCGATTACACTGTTTTTTGTTTTTAGAGAGAGCCTTTTATACTTCTTCTTAAATTTTTTTGTGAGGGTATCATGATTCAGCAAGCTAACAAAAATTGTAAAGCGGAAATTGAAAATTCTAAACTATGCGGTCCAACTATGACTGGACAAGCTGTTCGTGTTACATTAGTGTTGTTGGTTATGTCTCTTCAATGCTTAGCTGCGGACCGGTCGGTAATCGGCACAAGTCGCGGCGACCAAATGCTTGCCGAGTACTTCCGTGCCCAGACCGCAATGCTCAGCGAACAATGCCTGGCCGACATCAAAACCCTCGAGGATTGGGAAACGAAGCGACAGGTTTATCGAAAGCAACTGTACGAGATGCTTGGGCTTGAGCCATTTCCCAAAAAAACTGACCTCAAACCTGTCATTACCGGTAAAGTCGAGCACGAGCAATTTACCGTTGAGAAGATTCATTATCAATCCAGACCCGGCCTTTACGTAACTGGCAACCTGTATATTCCAAAAGGTCTCGAAAAGCCGGCTCCGACGATTTTATACGTCTGTGGTCACTCCGTCGGCACGAAAGACGGTATCCGCTACGGTAACAAGGCTCCCTACCAGCACCATCCCGCCTGGTTCGCACGGCATGGCTATGTGTGCTTAGTCATTGACACGGTGCATCGTGGCGAGATAGAGGGTATCCATCACGGAACGTACCAGTACAAAATGTGGTGGTGGAATAGTCGCGGCTACACGTCCGCCGGGGCTGAAGCATGGAACTGCATACGCGCACTGGATTATCTCCAGATGCGCAAAGAAGTTGACAAGGACCGCATTGGAGTGACTGGTATCTCCGGCGGCGGCGCGAACAGTTGGTGGCTCTCAGCAATCGATGACCGTATCAAAGTCGCTGTCCCGGTGGCCGGTATCACCGACCTTCAAAACCACGTTGTGGACGGCTGCGTCGAAGACCACTGCGACTGTATGTATCTTGTGAACACATACCGCTGGGACTATCCACTTGTGGCGGCACTTGTGGCGCCGCGACCGCTTTTGCTTTCTAACAGCGACAAGGATACAATCTTCCCGCTGGACGGAGTCCTGCGCCTGCACGAAAAAGTGCGCCGTATCTACAGGCTTTATAACGCCGAGAAGAACCTTGGCCTGCATATCACCGAAGGCCCCCACAAGGACACACAGCAGACCAGGGTGCATACTTTTAGCTGGTTCAATCGCTTCCTCAAAGGTGAAGACCCATTGATCGACGAGCCGGCTGTGCCTTTTTTCCAGTGGCCACAGCTCAAGGTTTTCGACGAGTTGCCCGCCGACCGGATAAATATACAGATACACGAATCGTTCGTGCCCAAAGCTCCGGAACCATCGGTGCCGCATTCCGCCAACGAATGGGCAAGGCAGTGCAAAGCCTGGATGAAAGCGCTTCGGGAAAAGTCATTTCGTGGATGGCCGAGGCAGACGCAGGCAGGTCCGCTCGATGTCAAGCGTATATTCTCCGTCAAACGGGACGGCGTTCGCTTCAGTGCCTTCGACTTCACTTCTCAGCCGCACGTTCGTCTGCGGTTATACCTGGCGCACCAGGCCGGACTCGATAAGCCTGAGACGGTTGTGCTGAACGTCCTGAACGAACAGGGATGGACCGAGTGGTTGGCTGCTATGAGCGTTGGCTTTGCCGATGAGCTCAGCGACTCCGCCACAAGCGGACTGGGTGAGCCGGATGAGGATGCCTTCAAACGCAAACAGGAAATGTTCAGGAACAACAATTGCGTGATGGCGTACCTTGCGCCACGTGGGATTGGGCTGACTGCCTGGAACACCGACGAACGAAAGCGGACCCAGATTCGCCGGCGGTTTATGATGCTTGGCCAGACACTCGACGGCATGCGGGTCTGGGACGTAAGGCGGGCGATTCAGACGCTGCGTACCCTCGATTCGACCAGAGAGGTACCTATGGCCCTTCAGGGTAATGACCAGATGGCAGGCATCGCGCTGTACGCCTCGCTGTTCGAGCCCGGCGTCGCCAGACTCGACCTGTGGCATCTGCCCGACTCGCACCATGACGGCCCGATATTCCTAAACGTGCTGCGCTATCTGGACGTACCCCAGGCTGTAGCGATGGCTGTTGAACGAAGTCAAATACGGCTCTATCTGGAAGACGACTCCGGATGGCGATTCCCACAGGCCGTCGCTGAGAAATTGGGCTGGTCCGGTGATAGATTCCAGATGCACATAGTTTCTATCGAGAATCCTAATCCTTGAACTATTCTGTGGTTCCCGCTCGCATCCCGTGCTTTCTTGCAAAAGCAAGAAGTGGGGTAACGCGAGTGCAGGTATGAAATTTATCGGACCCAACTTTCAGTTAATCCTGCACTAATTGTACTACAGTGAAGCTTTGTCCCTTATATAATTATTTGAACATTAGTCTGATAACAATTGGTGCGGGGCAATCTTTTATTTTTTGTTTAACTTGGCAAAAATTTATTCCGATACATTCTCCTGATATAGAGAAAAATTTATTAGGTCAGAAGAAAGAGCAAGAAATGGGAATTAATACCAATGAGCATTAAAAATCTATCAAAAGATGTTCTTCTCGTTGTACTGCCTTCTAAGGGACCGAAAATAGCACATGAGCTAAAAGCCGTCAACGAAACTGTCAGTAAGAAGAAAGGTAACCAAGACGTCGTAATTGACTTTTCCAGGGTCGAGATAATAAATTCTGCGAATATCAGTAATCTGTTAATATTGCACAATTTGCTGCAGAACTCTGGACATAGGCTTACCTTCTGCAATGTTGCCACCGTGACTAAATGCATTTTTGTGGTTGCCGGCCTTGACAAAGTCTTTGATTTTAGTGATGACCAGCCCGCTACCGTAGCGGCTGTCCAGAACGCTGATTAACCGACAAGCCAGTCATCATTTCTCCTGCTATTGGTTGCCCCGCACCAATCGTCCGTTAGCGATGCACCCGGCGTGCCGGTGGTCGGCAGCCCCGCTACAACTGCAATTGGTGCGGGGCACTTTTTGGTACTGCCTGTTATACTATCGGTAAGCAGTATGGGTGCGCTTGCGCTCGGAAGAACAGACAGATTCCAAATTACAGGATCGAGGTTAATGATGTCTTTATAACCAAAGCAACAGAATGTGAGCAAACACCCGGGAAAATCGGTTTTGAAACAGGCGGCAGCCCCGTACAGTACCACAACATTGTAATTATCCCGATACTCTCCGATTAAGCAAAGTTACAGAGGTTGAAGACTTGTGGTTAGCCGGTGTGGGTTCAGAAATTTTCCTGTATGTATCTGACAGCGTTGTTGAAGATTGTCATTCCGTCGCCGGCCGGCTTTTCTTTTAGACGGGTCCAGTGTGGATGCTGGGTCGGCCTTACGAACCTTTCAGGGTGGGGCATAAGACCTAATATCCTGCCGGTGGTATCCGTCAGACCTGCTATCGAGTCCATCGAGCCGTTAGGATTGACCGGGTAATCGCTTTGCTCGCCGTTCTTGTCAACATACCTAAATGCGACATGTCCCTCGGATTTTAATTTCTCCAATGTAGCATCATCTTTAGTAACAACTTTGCCTTCAGCATGTGCAACCGGCAGATAGATTTGTCTGCCCGGCTCGATGAAAATGCACTTATCTGTTTGCGGGGCTAAGTACACCCATCTGTCCTCGAATTTGCCGCTTTCGTTGTAGGTTATGGTAACTTCTTCCTGATGTTTGGTTGAGTTATCACCCGGCAGAATGCCTGTCTTGACGAGTACCTGAAAGCCATTGCAGATTCCAAGCACTAATTTGCCGTCATCAATGAATTTCCGTATCGGCTCGTAAATATGATGCCTGATTTGATTTGCCAGGATTTTACCTGCAGCCACGTCGTCACCATAGCTAAAGCCGCCGGGAAAAACAATTATCTGGAATTCGTCCAGCAGAGTTTTATCCTCGATTATCCTGTTTATGTGAATACGCTTTGCCTTTGCACCTGCCAACTCAAGCGCGTACTCGGTTTCCATATCGCAGTTTATCCCAGTCGCACGTAATACTATTGCTCTTACCTCTGCCATCTCTTACTTTTTACTTTCCTGTTTCGTATTGTCCTTTTTTACCAATTAAACGGTTTCTGCCAGGCCTGCTTTAATTCATCAACATCTGCTTTGATAACAGCCTTGCCATCTTCTGTTTTTATTAAGAGTGTTTTTTCTTCTGTTACTATCCCAATTTGGCCGAATGGTAAATTGAGCATCAGTTTTGCAAACGCATTATAATTCTCCGGCTCGACTTCCACGATATAGCGGGAGTTAGATTCACTAAATAGCTGTGCGTCCGTTCGTGAACAATCATCACTTTTTGGCAGACCCAGCAAATCCGCTTCTATTCCGAGCCCGCCGGCGAAGGCCATCTCTGCAAGTGCCACAGCCAGGCCGCCCTCAGAGCAATCATGACAACTGACCACAAGGCCTTGCGCTATTGCTGCAGAAATCTTTTTAGCAATATTAGGGGCTGTTTCGAGCTCTAACTTCGGCACGTTTGCGCCGACCTGATCGTTAATCTTGTAGTAATGTGAGCCGCCCAATTCATTTTTCGTTTCGCCGACTATAAACAGCAAGTTAGAGGCCTTCTTGGCATCCATCGTTACGCACATGTTGATGTCATCGACTATTGATATGGCGCTTATCAATAGTGTAGGTGGAATGGATATTTGTGTCCCATCTTCGCACGCGAATTCGTTATTCAGTGAATCCTTGCCGGAGATAAATGGTGCCTCGAACGCCATTGCTCCGTTGTAGCAGGCCTGTGCCGCCCGCACTAATGGGCCTAACGTTTCCGGCTTCGAGCAGTCACCCCAGCAGAAATTATCCAGCAGTGCAATCCTGTCAGCTCGGCCGCCTGCACATATCAGGTTCCTGATTGCCTCGTCGATTCCCGCCATCGCCATCCAGTACGGGTCGATGTCACCGTAAAGCGGATTCATCCCGCAGCTAATAGCAAGGCCTTTGTCCGAATTAAACTTTGGCTGTATCACCGCTGCATCATTGGGCCCATCATTATTTACGCCCGTCAGCGGTTTGACGACCGAGCTGCCCTGAACCTCATGGTCGTATTGACGGATTACCCATTCCTTGCCGGCAACATTGTAAGATGAAAGGATTTGCTCAAGCTCATTATTGTAATTATCTTTTTCCGGTATGCTCGGCTCCGTAAGATGAGGACTTTTCCACACGGCTTTGCGTGAGTATTTTGGCACTCCATCGTGCAAAAAGTCCATATCCACATCAGCCACTTGTTGGCCGTTGTATTTTAAGATTAATTTCTTATCGTCGGTGAATTTGCCTATTACAGTTGACTCGACGTTTTCATCGTCGAAGATTTTCGTTATCGCTTCCAGATTTTCCGGCCTCACGGCCAAGACCATTCTCTCCTGTGCTTCACTAATCCAGATTTCGGTATGGCTAAGGCCGGCGTACTTTAACGGGGCTTTTTCCAGGTCGACTTCTGCCCCGAGGTTTTTGCCCATTTCTCCTATGGCGCTGCTTAATCCGCCGGCTCCGCAATCGGTAATGGCTTCATACAGCCCGGCTTCGTTTGCCTGGACCAGTACATCCAACATCTTCTTTTCTGTTATTGGGTTGCCGATTTGTACAGCGTGCGAAAAGACGGTCTCGTGTTCGTGTGTCATTTGGCCGCTTGAAAACGTCGCCCCGTGTATCCCGTCTCTGCCAATGCGGCCGCCGACCATAACGATGAGGTTTCCACTTTGCGGATTCTTAAAGCACTTATCTTTGTCCATCAGGCCGATGTTGCCGCAATAGACCAACGGATTAGCTAAGTATCTGTCGTCGAAGAAAATTGCTCCGTTGACTGTTGGTATTCCCATTCTGTTTCCATAGTCTCGAATGCCCGCTACAACGCCTTTCATAATCCTTTTCGGATGCAAGAGGCCTTTGGGAATCTCTTCGAGTTTTTTGTCCGGCTCGCCGAAACAAAATATATCTGTATTGGCAATGGGTCTGGCACCCAGGCCTGTCCCCATCGGGTCACGGATTACACCGCCTATGCCGGTAGCTGCTCCGCCGTAAGGCTCAAGTGCCGAGGGGTGATTATGAGTTTCGACCTTGAAACATATCGCTGAGTCCTCGTCGAATTCCACCACGCCGGCGTTATCGGAAAAGACCGATATACACCAGTCTTTATCGAGTTGTTTGGTGGCTTTGAAAATGGTGTCTTTCAATAAATCGTCAAAATGCACCTGCTCACCATCAATTAACATATCGACCGAGCTTTTGAGAGTTTTGTGCAGGCAGTGCTCGCTCCAGGTCTGGGCGATTGATTCCAGCTCAATATCGGTAGGCTCTCTGCCGAGCTCTTGATAATATTTCTGAATTGTCTGCATCTCGACCAGATTTAAAAACAAGTCCTTTTCTTTGCTCAGAACGGTCAGCTCATCATCGTCAAGCTCGCGTATTGGCAGGTGTATAAGCTGCAATTCGTATGGTTTAAGATGTGGGCCTGGTGGTTCTGCTTCGTTACCAATAACACAATCTTCAATACAGTCGTTTGATAAGATTTTCTTTGCGATTGTATCGATTTGGCTTTGCTTAATCTCACCTAAGAGGACATATTTTCGGGCGGTTCGAACATTGTCGGCTTTAACGCCCATATCGGCGACCGCTGCCATTACCGACTCGGCCACAGGGTCGGTAACACCGCTTTTTAGATGGACCTCGATTAATGTTACCTTTGCCAGGCCCGCCGGTGCGCCGCTTCTACCTATATAATACTCTTCACAGACCGGGTCGGTCAGAAGCTCTTGTGCCAGGCGCTCAGCAATGTTCTTATCGAAATCCGCCTCTATAAGAAAAACCTTAGCCGACTGAACCGCCTGCACCGAATTGATGCCCAGCTCTTTAATGTCTTCCAGGACGCTCCTGCCGTGCACATCTGAAAAGCCGGACTGATTAAAAACCTCAAATCGCCACTGCCTCACGATATTAATTCTTTCTTTTTAATTTTGTATTTTATCAATGCCGCCCGTTTCGTTCTTGCTTTCTCAAGCAATCTTTCAATTTCTTTTTTATTTTCTTTTTTCATTGCCTTTTTAAGTTTCACTAATTCAGCGATAATTTTATCGATACCTCTGGTGGTGTTGTTTGCGTTTGTCAGCAGCACGTCTGCCCAGATATTAGCCGGTCCCGATGCTATTCTCGATGTATCCATAAATCCATTGCCGGCAAATTTCAATTCTTCGCTGCTGTTGGCATTTATCAGTGCTGCTGCCGTTACATGCGGCAAATGGCTTACATTTGCAAAGATTCTGTCGTGCTCTGTCGGCGTCATTATCTTCACATAGCACCCAAGTTTCGACCAGAATCTTTTAAGGGTTTGTACCGCCTGCCGATTAGTCTTTTTTGTCGTTGTTAAAATGCACATTGCCCCGTCGAACAAGTCATCTCTGGCAAATTCCACGCCCCTTTGTTCTGAGCCGGCAATAGGATGCGAACCGACATAGTGGACCCTCTTCGGCAGCTTCTTAGCTGCCCAGCGGTGGGGCAGTACCTTTGTTGAACCGACATCGGTAACAATACAGCCGCTCGGCAGTGCATCGGCTATTTCGCTGAATGTTTTCTCAAATGTAACTATAGGCGTGGCCAGGATGACAATATCCGCCTCAGATACACTTGACTTTAAGCAATCGACGACTTCAGTTGCCACTGCCAATCTTCTGGCTTTGGCGCGAGTTGAGGGCCGATGCGTGAAACCTACCACTTTTACTCGGGTAAAAGAGCGTAAAACAGCTAACGAAATCGAGCCGCCTAAAAGCCCCAATCCCATAACAGTTATTTGTCTTATGTCCTTCATAACAAAGACCTTATGAAAATATACTTCAGAATAGAATCCGTTAGAAAGTACTGTACAGCACCTCAAATGTCAATTTTTTTCTTTTATTTGTCCTATTAAAATGCTAACATTCTGGGTTTAAAAGAATGCCCGTTGTTTGTGGGCAATTTTTTTGTAAACTTTCTTGTTGTGTGCTTATGGCAGAGCGAGATACTATAACAGATAAAATGCCGAATAATAACAATACTCTCAGCAAAGGCGGCCATCTCGAATTTGAAGAGAAGATAGCTGACATTGACAGCCAGATGAATGAGCTGCGCAGGCTCAGTTCAATCAAAGGCATTGATTATTCTACCGAGATTCGGCGGCTCCAGCGGCAGCAGGTTGCTGAGCTGAGGCGAATTTATTCTAATCTGACCGCCTGGCAAACCGTACAGGTGGCACGTCATCCGAACAGACCTCTTCTTTCTGACTATCTTGGCCTGATGGTAAAGGATTTTCGCGAATTGCACGGCGACAGATGCTTCGGCGACGACCGCGCAATAGTAACGGGTCTTGGCCAGATCGGAAGGGAAAGGGTATTAGTCATCGGCCAAAATAAAGGCAAAAATACAAAACAAAAGGTCGCCTGTAATTTCGGATGCCCAAATCCAGAGGGCTATCGCAAGGCCCTGGCCAAGATGAAATTTGCTGAAAAGTTTGGCATTCCTGTCGTTACGCTCATTGACACCCCGGGTGCCTATCCGGGCATTGGCGCTGAAGAGCGAGGCCAGGCCCAGGCAATAGCCGTCAATCTTATAGAAATGTCACGCTTGAGGGTGCCGATAATTTGTATTGTCATTGGAGAAGGTGGTTCCGGCGGCGCTCTTGGAATAGGCGTGGGGGACAGGCTGGCAATACTTGAATTCGCATATTATTCGGTTATATCACCTGAGGGCTGTGCCGCAATCCTGTGGCGCGACGGCTCACAGGCACCCAAAGCTGCCGAGGCACTTAAATTGACGAGTAAGGATTTGTATAAGCTCGAGCTGGTTGACGCAGTGATTCCTGAACCGCTCGGCGGCGCACATCGTAATCTTCATGATACCGTTTATAATGTCGAGAAATATATTGTAAAAACACTGCGGGATCTCAAACGCACAAAACTCGACAATCTACTCGACAACAGGTACAAAAAGTTGCGCTCGATAGGCGTCAGTCCCGCAGAGAAATTGCGCCGCAAAACCCAGGCAGGCAAAGAAAGAGCAAAGGCAGCCCTGGAAGCCATCCCGACCAAACGAAAACGAGTCCCCGCCAAGGTCTGAAATCGTCGTAGTACTTTGTAACAGCCCAAATGACGGGTGTCATTGCGAGCCCTTCGCTTCGCTCAAGGATAAACTACGCGAAGCAATCTAAAGCATAATGGATGAGATTGCCGCGGCCTGCAAAGCAGACCTCGCAATGACAACTATGCAAATCAAATGTTACAGAGTAGTAGAATTGGTAGTAGAATATCTTCGTAGTTTTGGTCCTCAAACGGGCTTCAGCATTTACAAGCTTCTGGAAGGAGAGCAATTATGGCAAATGAACAACACAATTCGGAAAAAGAAAAATCTTGCCACATACCAAAGAAAGACAAAAACTTATTAACACGAAGAAATTTCATCACAGCCGCAGCCGGAATCGGCGCGATGGGCGTTATTGCAAAGGGCGCAAAGAAGACAAAAGAGGATGAATCAAAGATGCCCGTTTGGACAGGAGACTTAAAAAGCTCCGTAAAAAAGACTCCACGGATTCCCACTACATCAAAACCTAACGGCCTTAATATGATTGTAATCATTGCAGATACGTTTCGTGCTGACCATCTCGGCTGTTATGGCAGTACCCGTGTAAAGACGCCTTATCTTGACAAGCTGGCAAAAGAAGGTGTGTTATTTGCAGACGCCACTGCCGAAGGACTGCCCACCATTCCCTGCCGAAGGGTCTATCACACAGGCAAGAGCGTCCTTCCTGAGGCGAAGTGGCAGCCACTTGCCGATAGTGATATTACTTTTGCCGAAGTTCTGCAAAAGCACGGTGTAACAACTGGTTTTATTGTTGATACCTATCATCATTTCAAGCCCAATTATAATTTTCATCGCGGATTTGATTCCTGGCACTGGATTCGGGGGCAGGAAACTGACAGATGGAAAAGCGGCCCGAAAGAAAGGTTTGACCCGAAAAAGCATATGCCCGCTCATTTGTGGAACCAGCGCTATGATGCAAATATGCGTCAGTACCTGATGAATACACAGGACAGAAAAAGCCAGGAAGATTACTTTTGTGCCCGGTCCTGCAGTTCGGCTATGGATTGGCTCGAACAAAATGCCAAAGGTAATCCCTTTATGCTCTGGATAGATATGTTTGACCCTCATGAGCCGTGGGATGCACCTGAGCGATTTCAGAAAATGTATCGTGATGAATATCCGTATGAAAGATATTTGTTTGGATATGGGGTCAGGAACGCTGATATTCGACCGGATGATTTACCTGTTATCAGAGACCTTTATGCAGCGGAAGTTACGTTCAGTGATTATTGTATCGGTCGACTTTTGAAAAGAGTTGAGCAGCTGGGGTTGATTGATAATACAATCATCGTGTTTTCGACCGACCACGGTACTCATCTCGGCGAGGAAGGTTGCGTACAGAAAACCCCCGGTCTTCTTAATGCCTGTGTCACTCGTATTCCGTTAATTATAAAACATCCGAATAAAAAGTATGCCGACAAGCGTGTTGATGGATTAGTCGGCGCTGTCGATTTTATGCCCACATTTCTTGCAATGCTTGGAATTGACGATTATAAAAATATGGATGGGCTGAATATGTGGAAGCTGGTAACAGGACAGGCTCCCTCACTCCACAATAATGTTTACACGGTCTTTAACAGATTCGGCGCAATTCATAATCTGGATTGGCATTATTTCCAGAACGTCACAGGTAAAAGCCTTGGCAAGGGGCCCTGCCTTTATAACTTAAGAACAGACCCGGGCCAGACCATGAATATTATTAAAAAATTTCCGAAAGCAGCAAAGGATTTAAGAAACAAATTGCAGAATCATCTCAAGGTCAAAATACCCCCCTTGAAGTTGTAATTAAAGCTTGTGGCGGATTTTCACGGCACCATATAAGGACCGGATCGGTCAATTTGAGTTACTATTTTTACCTCTGGTGGTGAAAAGAGCAGAAGTGGTTTGATTTCATAAAAAAAATAAGGCAGGCCTCCTTGCCCACCTTATTAATTGACTTTCAAACTCAACTGAAATATCCACAGATAAAATATTTCCGCAAATTATCCTGCGTATCTGCTAAACCTATCCTCCAGAACACGTATTACGTTCACTGTAATACAAAAATCTATTCGTTATAAGCTTTTCGCTGTGCGTTTGCCGTTTGTGACTTCTCTTGGGTCTTTCCCTTCTTCGATAGCTTTTATTTTTCTTACTCTTCTTTCGTGTCTTCCACCACTGAATTCGGTGTTGAGCCAGACCTCCACTATTTTTCGCAATAATATTTCTCCGACCTGGTCTCCTGACAAACAAAGGACATTTGCATCGTTATGGTCGCGTGAAATCTGGGCACTTAATTCATCATGGCACAATGCAGCTCTAATTTCTTTTACCTTATTTGCCGCTATGCTCATTCCGATACCGGTTGCGCAGACTAAGATTGCTCTGTCGGCCTGTTTTTTCGACACCGCCATTGATACTGAATAAGCCAGGTCAGGGTAATCAACCGGATTGTTGTCGTTGGTACCAAAATCAATACACTCATGGCCCATCTCGGCGGCTATGGCCTTGATTTGCTGTTTTGCTTCGAAACCACGATGGTCGCTTCCAACTGCTATTTTCATATCACAAGCTCACTAATCTTATTCTTCACGGCTGCTTCTATAATATCAGAACAACTATTAAAAAACTCCTGCGAGTGACCTATCGGGTCAGCAATACCTGTATCTCCTGCTAATAGAAAACATTTATTCGCAGCCTCGTGACTAAGAGCAATAATGTTGTCCTGATGCATTCGCTCCATTGCGAAAATTAAGTCACTCTCTTCGATAAGCTCTTTGGACAATCCTTGGTTCCTGTGAGCTGTTAAATCTATTCCCTTAGCTGCACAAGCTGCTATCGCTTCGGCGCTTGCTGGAACACCAGCCACATCCATCACGCCGGCGGAACATATTTTATAACCTACTTTGTTTAGCTGGTCAACTTTGCATTTCAATTTTTCTGCTAAATATTTTCGAAATATTCCTTCGGCCATTGGGCTTCGGCATGTGTTGCCGGTACAAACGAATAAAAACTTAACCACTGACATTGCATCTAACTGGGCTTGAGAATATACGCCGGGCCTTAAAATCTCTATACCCATATTACCTATTTTAACAACGGTACTGCTTTTTTTGTATTTACAAGGTCCTGCATCGAGTAGCAGCTCGATTTGACCTGATAACTGAGCAAGAGCTTGGTCGGCGTCGACCGCCGGCGATTGACCCGCTATGTTTGCGCTTGGAGCAACCACAGGGCTGTTCGTTGACTGCAGCAACATTGTAGCTATTGGATTGTCCGGACAACGAATGCCTATGGAATTATTTTTATATACGCTTTTAAAAAACTCTCTTTCGAGGTTCTTTCTCTGTTTGTCAATGTCCTTCCGGTCTAATTCGAAAATTATAGTCAAAGGTCCGGGCCAGGCGTTTTTGATTAATTTTTCAGCCCTTAATCCGATGGTCGGTACATATTTCTTGACATCGTTTTTTTGACCGATATGTAATGTGTAGTATTTGGTGGGGTCTCTGCCTTTAATATTGTTGAGCCTTGCTAATGAATCGGTTTTGACTCGGCAGGCAATCCCATAGACGGTTTCGGTCGGGAACGCCACCAGTCCCCCGTCATCGATAAGAGATGCGGCATCCTTGATTTTCGCCGAATCAATATTTGTAGCATCGAGTTTTACAATCTTTGTCTGCATTGGTGCCATAAAATACACAACCAGAAGCCGAATGGCAAGATATTCTACCCCCAACGTATTGATATCTACACGATAATAATCAATTATCAATTGAAAAGGGGCTTATGCCAAATCAATCGGCATAAGCCCCAAATTGATACAAATCAAACCACACACTTGTGCCTGCGTTACCCCCGTTCTTGCTTTCGCAAGAAAGCACGGGGGTGCAGACAAGAAAGCACGAGGGTGCAGGCATCCACAAGGACGGCAAAGTCATCCTTGAAGTCGGGCCTTCCCATCCTCGTACAGGTCAGCTCACAAGTTAGTTAGCACCAGCAAGGTTCGATATCTCAGCACCTGTCAACGCAACGTTGTAGATACGGACATCGTCGAGAAGACCATTGAAAGCTTCTGTTCTGCCATCGGCAGCGGTATTTCCATCATTGCCGATGTCTGCTACCGTATTAAGACTGTCCAGGCCGGTGTAGCTTCCATTTGCCTTCTCTTCGCCATTCACATAGACGACATAATTGCTCCCGTCCCAGGTTAGAGCTACGTGATACCAGGTTTCGGTAGTCAAGCTCATGATGTCTGTTTGTCTTGCATGTGAATCACCAAGTCCCAGATCGAGCATGGTATCAGCATTATCCATATATAGCTGAATTCTACTGCCCCAGGCAGGTATTGTGGTATGGCCGACGAAGTATCTGGTATCGGGTAACTGCGGATCTTGTCGGAGTTTACCCCACATGGCGATAGTTCCCGCGGTGAGAGAAATGTCTGCGGCTGAAATTTCAACATAGTCGGTACCGCTGGCAATCCCATCAAAACTCAGCGCGCCGCCAATCATCCCATCGTCAGGCATCCAGGACATAGCAGTACCATTTAGGCTGCCATTATTTTCATGGCCGGACGAATCAACGGCAATAGTATCGGAACTTTCATCAAGCTTCCACCAGCCCACAAGATTGGTCTCACTGGGAGCTGTGAAAGCTGGAGGATACAGACGAATATCGTCAAAGTACATCGTACCTGAACCACCAGCCTGCGGGTTGTTCTTATTGCCTAATCCAAGGGCAATAGTATCGACATTGGTAAGGTCCACGCCCTGGTCTGCAAATGCTTGCAGGTCGATATCCCATTGTGTCCAGGTGGTTATCTGTGCTGCATCAGGATTATCATTAGTAACGATCACATTGCCATTGAGAGCAACGTACAACGTCTCAGCAGCGTTATCCGAAATACCTCTGAACCAAATCGTTAATGTGGTCACACCATTCTCGGTCCAGTCACGCGGATAAGTCAGCGTGTGAGTTGCCTCAGAGTTCCCAGCACTGTTGTCGTAGAAATACGGCATCGACTGAATGCCGCTGTGAACAATACTTTGCTCGGCATAAGGAGGAAGCTCATTACCAACGAGAGCTCCGTTTGTCGGGATATCATATCCGTCCGGCCACGCTTCAAATATCCTGTTGCTCTCCGGGTCAGGGGGGTCAATGTCGTTGTAGGACTCAAAATCGTCCACGACAAGGAAGTTGGCCGTTGTAAAGCTCCAGACAGGGCCTACCCACGGACTGTCGGGGTTGGCGTTATTGACCTCATCAATATGCCAGTAGTAGGTGACATCCCACTGGAGTTTTCCGGGGTCATAGCTCTCAGATCCAAGGTCCCTTGTGCCTTTGTACTCGGGCGAACCGGCGTCGGCATTGCGCACAGCATCTTTATCAGTGCCCAAATAGACATCATGCGAAGCAGCATGGTCTCCGGGTAACCAGCTGAGAATCTGCATCTGCTTTACATCCACAGCGCCATTAGACGGTTTCAAGCTCCCGACGGCGCCCGGAGTCGTAAAGCCCCAGACATCGCCTTTATACGTGTTGATAGAATCGAACTCATCGACTCGCCAGTAGTAAACCTTCTCTAATTCAAGGGTGCCGGGGGTATAGGTTGTAGCTCCTTGAGGAAGACCACCGGTTGCGTTGTTTACTTCGTCAAAATTGTCGCCAAAGTAAACGGTGTGCAATTTTGCCCCGAATCCTCCCGTCCAGCTAAGTTCAACATCCGGGTCTATAAACTCGGCACCGTCAGCCGGGATTGGGTAATAGGCGGTCCTGGGTGGAATCATAAAGCTCCAGACCTCGCCTTTCCACGGACTATTCGGCTCGGTGTCATTGACCTCATCGATTCGCCAGTAATAGGTCGTGCCCGGAACAAGACCATCCGGAAAAGGAAATCCCGGAAAGCCGACAACAAAAAATGTATCGGTCTGGTTACCCTGATATGTCTCGGCGGTGCCGGCGTCCACAGCGTTAAAGTTATCACCGAAGTACACATCATGCGAGACCGCGCTATCACCCGGGTACCAGCCAAGATTAGCCCACGTTTCGGCATTTAGGGAACCGTCACCCGGAGCAGGGCCGAAGGCAAAGGGTGATCCCATACCTTGCATAAGTTTCTTAACCTCGGCCTGCGATAGTGCACGCCTGAACATTAAGAAATCGTCCATAAGTCCCGTGAAAGGTCTTGCGTTATCAATATTGTATCCCACACGGGCACCGCTGGCCCAATCTCCGGCAATATCCGCAGCGTTTGATATGTTTTCCTCTCGGACCAATTCCCCATTGATATACAGGATTGCCTTGCCGGCCGCTTTGTCGTATGTGCCTGCAAAATGGATCCATTCATCCCACGTTACAGAACCTGCACGTATGTCGAAGATTGTTGTCCCGCCGTATGAGCGGAGCAGCCATCTAAATTCACCGTTACTGCGGGCCTCAGGATGAATCAGCCAGGTCGCATCAGATGCTCTTGCATTGAATATGGCATGATCGCCGCCGGTATTCTCACATTTTATCCAGGCGGCAAGTGTTATACCGGTTGTCGGAACTTCTTCGACAGGGAAATTCTCACCGTCTAAATCGAAGTAACTGCCGGTTGTGAATTTGGCAGCTCCACTGTACTTGCCGGAAGGCTCTGCTGTAATGTCGCCGTTGACGACGCCGTCATGGCCGTTGCCGGATTGGTCCGTGACAATATCACTAACACTGTCAAAGGAATAGTATATGACTAAAGCCGAATCGTCGATAAGACCGGCTAAGGCATTACTATTCAGAGCCGCCAGCAGAACCAAAGAAAATAAATAAATCATTTTTTTAGACATAATAGTCCTCCTTAAAAAAGTTAAAAATAACTATTTACGCTTTGGCCACACACCAAAACACTCGTTGTCTTCAAAATATGAATTGTTAATCGAAATGCAAAAATCTTAATCACGAAGCAAAAAATTTCTACTATAACTCCTCCTCTCTTCGGAAAAACTACAAAGGTCAAACGCTTCAGAGCATGAAAATCCTCAAATACCCGACTCTATGGGCAAATAACCAACCTTATTTGTACCAAATCAGCCCATTTCCCGTCAAGTAAAATCTCTCAAATTATGACTGCTTTTTAACTCCATCAAATAAAATCGGCAATTGTAAAACATCGAATACCGGTTACCGATTCACAATTGCCAATAATCAAATTCAATAGAAAATATTACAGATCCGACCGTGGTGGAGTCAATTGTCAAATTTCCGCTGTTGCTTTGCCTGCTGCGCTATTTCCACTCATCCACAAGCTTTTTAAAACGAGGATAGTCGCGTAATGGGTCCCATGTCTGTTCAAGCCGAATTAAAGGAATCGACAATACTCCAGGCCTGGACAAAAGGTATTCGATTGTATCGATTGCATCATCATATTGGCCAACCATCACATAGATGCGGGCTAAATCCTCGACTCCATAAAGGCCTTGCCAAGCCTCCTTGCTTACAAGAAGTAATTCCACCGCCAGTTTTCCTTCGCTAATCGCAGCTTCTTTTTGACCGAGGCCAGCATAAGCGATGCCGAGTTTACTATGTAACCGAGCATCATTCGGATCTTCGACGATTTTAGATTCGAGGATACTTCGTGCCGAGTCGTAATATTTCTGCTCAAGCTGCCGGTTTCCCATAAGCCCATAGATCTGCGCATATAGATGCGCCCTGGGGACAACAAGAAACTCCGTTTCAAAAACTTCTGAAGAGCCTGTAGAGAGTATATCCAGTGCTGTTTGATAGTTCCGATCAAATATTTCAAATAAGATCTTCTGTAATAATATGGAATCATATTCTTTAACAATAATGTGCTTTGAGGCCTCCTCGAGGACCGTCCGAGCCTTCTCAGTGTTTCCTTTCCAACACACGTACAATTGCGCTTTCCAAGCGTAGGGGGCAGGGGAATCAGGACGCCCCGTGATGGCGTGTTCAAAGTAAGGAACTGCTTGCGGATACTTCCGCAGAAGAATCAGAGTTTGCCCCTGATTATGACTTAGACCCGGATCGAGCGGGTCAAGCTGGATGGCTTTCTCAAGAGTAGCTTCTGCTTTTTCCATTAGCCCCTGCCGCCTGTAAACGAAGGCGATTTTTGCAAGGATCTGGCCGCTCTTGGGTTTGCTTTTTCGGGCGATCTCAAACTCCGTTAAAGCACGGTCATAATCCAGGTGGCCCCAATAGTAGTAACAGCCCAGAGAGTGATGTGCTTCAGAAAGATCAGGATCGAGCTCGATCGCTTTGTCCACGGCCTGCTTTGCCATAGCAAGACGTGCATCGCTGCGGTCATATTTGTACCAATACATCTGACTATGAATTCCTGAAAGATGAGCATAGGCCAGAGCAAAGTTGGGGTCCAACTCGATCGCCTTCTCAAGCATTTGAATGGCTAATTCCCAGCTATTTTCGGGATCACCCCGACTACGGTATTCTATGCCGCGCAGGTAATACTCATACGCCTGTGCGTTTTTTGTTGGATATTGCTCGTTTAAGGTAAACAACAGAACAAGACCGGATAGCCCAACAATGATGATAGCCGAAACAATAATCATTGCTATCCTTCGTAATTTCGCAGTCGGTGCGGTTGCTGGTTTACTCAGCGTTTCACTGATTTCTATGGCCGCATCTGCAATGTCCTCAAGACGCCGGTCAGGGTCCTTCTCTAAACAACGTTGGAGCAGTGTGCGTATGTTTGCAGGGGTGTCTTGAGGTAGCAGTTCCCAATCAGGCTGGCGTTCGATAATGCGTGCTAATGTATCTGTAGCAGTCTCACCCTCAAATGGAAGATGGCCAGTCAGCATTTGGTACATGATGCAGCCAAACGACCAAATGTCCGTGCGATGGTCGGTCTCTTTACCACGAGCTTGTTCCGGGCTCATATAAGCAGGCGTGCCGATTACCCGGCCGGGCTCTGTGGCGGTAATATCACTTTTTATATCCTCATTTGATAAGGGCTTGGCAAGGCCGAAGTCCAGCACCTTGACCCTATCGTCAGGTGTGATTTTGATATTGCCTGGCTTGAGGTCTCGATGGACGATGCCCTTTTTGTGAGCTGCTGAGACGGCCTCGGCGACTTGCCGGCTGATTGAAAGGGCCTGCTCTAATTTGAGCGGCTCACGAGCTATACGTTCGGCAAGTGTTTCGCCCGGGACATATTCGAGAACCAGATAGCCGGTACCTTCTTCCTGCTCTACAATATCGTGGATCACTGCGATATTCGGGTGATTCAACGATGCCAATATTTCGGCCTCGCGCCTGAAACGCATCGGGGCAGTCGAGTCGCCTGCCATTTTGGCTGGCATACTCTTGATGGCAACAGAGCGCTTGAGCTTAGTGTCACGCGCCAGATAGACTACTCCCATGCCTCCGCGGCCGATCATCTCAACTATTTCAAAGCTCCCGACTTTCTCCCCAACAAGCTCTTCGCCAGTCGCTACATCTTCAAAATCGCTCTCATCCGCCTGGACAAGGGAATCAAACAAAGTATCAATTTTCTGAAGGTTCCTTATTTTCCGCCTGATCGGATGCTCAAGCTCAGGGTATTGTTTCACAAATTCATCTATATCAGGCTCCCGGCCTTGCAACCTCTCACCGATAAACTGTCGCACAGCTTCGCCAAGGGCAGGTTCCTGATTATAGCCATTTGATTTAGCCATTATACATTCTCGAAAATACTGATTAGCGCTTCCAGAGCACGAGAAAGCTGCTTTCTTACCGCTTCACTGCTCTTGCCCAGTCTGTCCGCTATTTCTTTATAGGAAAGCCCCTCTATTTTCGTAAGCACAATTACCTCTCTGTATTCAGGTTTCAATTGTTCTATAGCTTTCTCAAGTCTGGCTAAATCCTCTCTCTTTGACATTATTGCGCTCGGTGTTGTAGTGTTAAAGACTTCCAAGGCTTCGGCAAAGCTATCCTCAGTAATGCGCTGGCGGTTATTGATGCGAACTTCTTTACGAATATCGCGTTTATCTGCGTGCAATCTGTGCAAATGGCCCCGAAGCCTGTTTTCAACTATTCTCGACAGCCACCGCAGGAAATCCCCTTCGCTCTGGTATGTGAAGTGTTCTAAATCTTTCAAGGCAGAGAACAGGACATCCTGAACCAGATCTACGGATTCCAGCTTGGAGCGAAGCTCCCTGCCCATACGAAGCCGTACTATCCATAGGACCCGTGACCAGTAGACCTTGCACAATTGGTTTAAGGCCGACTCATCGCCGTCCTGCGCCATCGCGACCAAGTGCCGAGTTTTGTGGTCAACAGTGTGCCTCATCCTCCACTAACCTCAAAAAACCACAGATTTTATGTAAATTTTACCAATTTTAGAAAAAAATTGCAACAACATCGTCCGGTCGCTCCTTTTTTGTTGCTTATAAGATTGTAGAGCCGACAAGGCTAAAGAGCTGGCTCTTCGGTAAAAGAACCACTAATAACAAAGCTACGCGGAGTGTGCAGCGCGAAAATATTAACAGTTCCCTGCCATAGGGACAAGCTTTGAAAGGGTAGTCAGATGAAAAAGATAGTTTCACTCGTATTGGTTTTGGCATTGGGCCTGGCTTCCGTGAGTCCGGCAGCAGAAGGTACCTGGAAAAAGAAATCAGACCTTCCAACAGCAAGGATGCATTTATCCACATGCGTGGTGAACGGGAAGATTTACGCCATTGGGGGTGGACCGAGGGTCCAGTTTAGTTTATCGACAGTGGAAGAGTATGACCCGGCTACAGACACATGGACAACGAAAACCGACATGCCGACGCCAAGATGGGGTCTATCCACCAGCGTGGTGAACGGGAAGATCTATGCCATCGGTGGCTGGGATGGTAGTAAGGTCATTTCGACTGTGGAGCAGTATGACCCAGCGACAGATAGATGGACAAGGAAAGCGAGCATGCTAACGACAAGATTTAGTTTCTCCACCAGTGCCGTTAACGGGAAGATATATGCAATGGGAGGCGGGGTGCCAGCAGGCTCTCGGGTCGTTGAAGAATATGACCCGGCAACGGACAAATGGACAAGAAAAGCCTCCATGCCAACCGGGAGGTACGGCGTTTTTACCAGCGTCGTGAATGGGAAGATATATGCCGTTGGTGGGGTAGTTTCATTTCCTACTATTTCTCCCAGAGTGGAAGAATACGACCCGGTTACGGATACCTGGACAAGGAAAGCCGATATGCTGACGGCAAGAGCATATTCGGCCACCAGTGTAGTTAATGGGCAGATATATGCTATGGGTGGTGCAATAGCGAATCCGGACAACCCACCAGTTCCGACCGTGGAAGTGTATGACCCGGTGACGGATACCTGGACAAGGAAAGCCGACATGCCAATCCCAAAAACTGTTTTCTCCACCAGCGTGGTGAACGGAAAGATTTATTCTATTGGTGGTTCGGGAGCAGGCTACCCTTGGAGACCTGCCTTAGCAACGGTGGAGGAATATGACCCAAGTTCTCCTGTCGTTGACTTTAACGAGGACGGAATTGTGGACTGTGCGGATATTTGCATGATGATTGACTACTGGGGCACAGATGAGTCATTGTATGATATTACCCCGCCGCCTTTCGGTGACTGTATAGTAGATGTCCAGGACCTGACCGTCCTTGCTGAGCATTTGTTTGAGGAGATTCTGCCGTTTGAATTGATTGCATACTGGAAGCTTGATGAGGCCGAAGGTGACATCGCTTACGACAGTGCCGGTAACCATAACGGCATTCTCTACGGGCAGCCGCTCTGGCAGCCAACAGACGGTCAGTTGGCTGGCGCATTGAGTTTCGACGGGATTGATGATTATGTGAGCACTTCCTTTATCTTGAGCCCGGATGCCGGACCGTTCAGTGTATTTGCCTGGGCCAAAGGAGGCGCTCCCGGAGAGGTGATCATTTCTCAAACGGATGATTTCGATGGAAACGGCGAGACCTGGCTCGGAACGAGAATGCCGGGCGGCCAACTGATGAGCGGGTTAGCCCCTCCTCCCGGCGGTCGGGCGAAGGGAGTGCCTTTGGAGTCAGAGGCTGTTACTACGGACGGCCAGTGGCATCATATCGGCTTTGTCTGGGACGGCTCGTACAGGTCTTTATATGTGGACGGGGTAGAAGTTGCAAAGGGTGCGGCGTCTCTGTTGAAATCTGTGACCGGTGGCGTATATATCGGTAGCGGTAAGAGCCTCAGCGCAGATAGTCTTTGGTCCGGCCTGATTGATGACGTTCGCATTTACAAGACCGCACTGAGCGCAGTGCAAATCGCGGCCCTGGCACGATAGGCTAACTCAGAAAGAAACAAAACGCCCAGGATAACCACACACCATTACATTTGCCCAAAGGGCTGGCAGCCTGAGACACTGCCAGCCCTCTTCTTTTTTTTTCTCTTTCTTCTGCACTCTGCCTTCTGCTTGCCCCACACGAAATAGGCCGCTGCCGTAATTTGGTGCGGGGACCTCCGCCCTCCGTCCTGGAGTTTACCCCCAGAAGCACTCACTTGGTATCCTGCCGGGGGTCTTCTGTCTTGAGTCTGTAGTCTTTTGTCTCTCGTATCAAGTGCCGTGTCTCGGACATTTTTTTCGAATCTACTTGAAATTAAGCTCAAAATATGGTATAATACCCACCTGTTAGCCAGAAGGCTACAGATAGAGCGGAGAACCGCACGTTTTCGTATCAGCAGATACACTCCAAAAAAGCCTTTAGTCTGATGTCTTTAGTCTGATGTCTGTAGTCTTTTTTGTAAGCTGCAGCGCAGCAAGGACTTAGAGCCAGCCGGCCCAGCCAATTAACCAATGAACAATGAACTATGAACAATGTACCACGAAATACAATCTACGAATTATTACGTACGAAATTATCAGAGAATTATGCAAAACAAACCCAATCTTGTCCGCCGTAGGCGGATTGCAAATGAACGTAAACTCACTAATAACAATGGATTATGAAAATATATCCAATTGGACACTTGGTCAAAACAAACCCAATTCAAACCCAATCAAACCCAATCTTGTCCGCCGTAGGCGGATTGCAAATGAATGTAATCTCACTTATAAAAAAGGATTACAGAAAAAAAGATGATTTCTTAGTCCGAATAAACAAACCCAATTTCCGAAAAGCCCAAAATGAACGCAAACGTATATGTTATAGAGGATTATGAGAATGAAACCGCCTTCCGGCCCCAAAAAAACAAACCCAAACAAACCCAATTTCCTTCAAGAAATGCCAAAAATGCCCTATCTACCTGCCTGCGTAAAGCAAAATTACGCGGCTAACAAAAAAAAGACTGATGACTCCTCTCAGTCATCAGTCTCTACTCTTCCATTGCCCCGTATACGGGATGCCCAAAGCCTCTCCGCAACTTTGTTCAATAACGCTAAAAGAATGTCTTATAAGCTATTGAAATGCGATACCTACACCAATTTCAGCACATTCGAGCAGATTCTTGCGGTCCACTCTGACAACTTTGCCGGTTTTGATACGTGCAAATTGTCCTTTTTCCTTTGCCAAGGCCTCTGTTCGAGGAAAATTGAGCTCTACAATATGGCCTGGCCTGATTGGAGCCGTTACCGGAAGGGTAATAAAGACGCCCGTTTTGCTGATATTACAGCTTCGACCGTTAAAAAACCTGTTGGCTTCCGGTATCCAAACACTAACAGGCCAGGAAACAGTATTCCTGCTATCCTTACGCTGCTCAACTAAAGTCTCCATAGTGTCAACCTCCCTTAAATCAAAATTCCATCAATGATAAGTTTTATCGGCAATGTTAAAATGGATAGATTAGCAGAAATAGGCAAAATAATCAGTTTTCTCTAAAAACTTTTTTTGCCGCTGCATATTGTTATGGTTTGCGGTTTTTATCGGATGTATTTTGTATATTTATGGTCAAGCTTTTGGGAAGTTCTCCGTCTAAATTGTACCAAATTTCAATTTGTATGGTCCAAATCAATAAGTTTCAAACCTTTGAGCCATCTTAACAAAAAGGAAAATAATTCTTGACAGGAAGATGGGCAATCTGGTATAAAAAGTTGAAGAGGCTTGGGTCCGTGTATGTGGGCATGAGCAGTTTCTGGTCCACTGGCAAGCGGTATCTTTGAAGTGTTTCAGCAGAGGAGGAGTTTTTATGCAAGACACAGAGTTAGTTATAATGACAACTTTGTGCCTCGTAGTGAAGATTTTCACATTTCAACTGACAATTCATACGTTGAAAACAAAGAGAGTTTTGGTGTGTGGCCAAAGCATAATTCATAATTATTTTAACTTTCTTTAAGGAGGATTATTATGTGTAGAAAATTGGTTAATTTGGTTTCATTTGTTTTGGTGTTCGGCCTGGTTCTGACGAGCGTAGCCGGCGCTGCCGATCCTGATCTCATTGGGTGGTGGCCCGTGAATGAAGGCTCCGGGGATATTGCTATTGATTTGTCCGGCTCCGGCAATGATGGGACCATCAGCAACGCCGAAAGCGGAGGCCTGGGCGATGGCGGTTCGGTCTGGTTCAATGACCCGGAGCATGGCATTGTCCTGAGCTTCAATGGAAACGACAGCAGCGGCGCAGTTGTTGTCACCGACCTGATTATTCCAGCGATGACCATGGACAACGATTTTACCTGGGCATTCTGGGCCAAGCAGCACGCCGATCAAGCTACGGACAACGATACGATCTTAGGCAATCGCTATGGCGGGACTACATCGCCGCTTCAGTTCATCAAGTTTACACCGACGAGGTTTGAGTTCTACAACGACGACGGTAGTTACACAGAGGGTATTAATTACGTGGCCGTCCCAGGTGGCGTATGGATTCATCACGTGATCGTCAAGGATGGAACAAGTTTGACTTATTATCGCAATGGTGAGGAGGCGGGAACCAACACTATTACGAAGACCATCGATGAGAATCCCTTCTACATGGGTGCCGACGCCACAGCGGAGCATTGGCAAGGCTGGATGAGTGACGTGCGCCTCTACAAGAAGGCGCTTACGCCGCTCGAGGTTCTGGGCGCTATGGAAGGGACAGGTGAGGTATGGCCATACGCCTCGTCGCCGAAACCGGCTGATGGTGACCTGCATAAAGATACCTGGGTGAACGTTTCATGGAGGCCGGGAGGTCATGCGGTCTCGCACGATGTGTACTTAGGCGACAATTATGACGATGTGAACAGCGGTACCGGTGACACTTTCCGGGGTAATCGGGCCGATACGTTCTTTGTGGCTGGCTTTCCCGGATTTCCTTATCCGGATGGCCTTATTCCGGGAACGACATATTACTGGCGAATCGATGAGGTCAATGACACCGAGCCGAACAGTCCCTGGAAAGGCGATGTCTGGAGCTTTAGTATTCCTCCCAAGACCGCCTACTTCCCGGACCCGGCTGATGGTGCCGAGTTGGTAGATACAGGTGTTCAGCTTCGCTGGACGGGAGGTTTCGGTGCGAAATTACATACCGTATTTTTCGGTGATAATTTTGACGATGTGAGTAATGCAACCGAAGGTATTCCTCAGGGAACTACGACCTATCCTCCTGGTGCACTTAAAACGGGTAAGACTTACTACTGGCGTGTCGATGAGTTTGATATTATCGACACGTATAAAGGAGACGTCTGGAGCTTTACTACTCAAGGCGCCGTCGTGAGCTTGAAGCCTTCTAATGGCGCTGTGGATGTAAAGCAGAATCAAATTCTTAGCTGGTCACCGGGAGAGGCAGCCGCTTCGCATGAGGTGTACTTCGGCACGGATAAAGAGGTCGTGCGCGATGCCGATACAGGTTCGCCGGAGTATAAAGGCACCAGGGACCTTGGCTCTGAGAGCTATGACCCCGGAAAGCTTGAGTGGGATACCACCTACTATTGGCGTGTTGATGAGGTCAATAACGCCAACGCCGACAGTCCGTGGATTGGCCCTGTCTGGATCTTTACGACAGCCAACTTCCTTCTCGTGGACGATTTTGAGGCCTACAATGACCTTGACCCCGCCGATCCCGATAGCAACAGGATATTTAACGTGTGGATAGACGGATATGACGACCCGACAAACGGTTCTCTTGTTGGTTATGAGAGTCCTCCGTTTGCAGAGCAAACTATCGTTCACGGAGGCAACCAATCGCTGCCAATTTACTACGACAATAGTGTTGGGTACTCTGAGGCAACTTTGACATTGACTTACCCGCGTGACTGGACCGAGAAAGGTGTCACCACGCTGACGATCTGGTTCAGGGGCGGTGCAGCCAACGCTGCTGAGACGTTGTATGTTGCTCTCAATGGCACTGCGGTGGTCTCTCATGATAATCCTAATGCAGCACAGATAAATGAGTGGACCCAATGGGATATTGACCTGCAGGCGTTCGGCATAAACCTTGCCAATGTCAATACTATTGCACTTGGATTAGGCAATAAGAACAACCCGCAGGCTGGTGGTTCAGGTACGATGTACTTTGATGATATTCGGCTGTATCCACCGCCTCCGGCGCCGTAACCGGGATTTAGCCGGTAATTAAAATTGCGTGGCTGATGCGAAGCTCTCAAAGTTTGAGTTTGACGCGTCCCGCACCAATTAGGCGTCAGCCTAAGCTCAATTGGTGCGGGACTCACGGCAACAAACGACGGGCAATGAATTTGCGTTAATTCGGGGCCTATATCAATTGATTCGGTATAGGCCCCTTTCTCATTGATTCAGCTACGAGCAGACAGCGATATTGATAATAAGGAACAGCAGGACAAACAGGGGAGCGTTTTACTTTGATAGTTATTGCGATTCTGGTTATAGTATGGGCTGTTTTGTTGACTGGTTGGTGGTAACCTAACCGTATTTACAAGATAATAATGACAAAAGAAGAATTGGAAACTCTTTGGGGGGACAAGGATAACTGGCGCTGGGGCGCAATCTATTATTGTAAAAAAGACCCGCGATTGGTTGTGCCGAAACCGATTAAATGGACGGGTTGGACAGTGAATTTTGCATACCCATGGCGAGCAATCGGCTTTATAATTTTCACTATCTTCGCAGCGTCGTTGCCCTTTATTATTGAATTGAAGTTGAACATTGCTACGCCGATTGTTATATGTATTACTTTGGCTGTTGTTGCGGTTCTGGTTATTGGGCTTTGTTCATACTTGTCATCGAAGACGGAATAACAAAAGAGTGATTGACATATTGCCTGAGCATTATTTTGCAGGAAAGATTGTGAAATTGGTACGCGAGTGTGTGAGGTTGTGAACTTTTTAGGAGGTATCTGTTATGGTTACGTGGTGTAGGTTACCGTTCTGGCCGCTAAGACCGTTGTTCGGGTTTGAGGCAATGTGGGGCGTGTTGGCAATCCTGGGAGTGATTTTTTCTGTGATTATGCTCATCGATTGTTTGAAACGGCCGACATCGAAGTTTTATCAGCCTCTGACAAAAGAAGGTGAGTATGACAAGCTGATATGGGCTGCTGCGATTCTTTTATCGCTTAGTTTTTATTTTGTAGGGGCGATTGCGTATTTCTTTGTTATAAAAAGAGCCAAGCCTGAGAGCAAAGAGTAGTATTTCAATTTTGAGAAGGGGGGCTCAGGTTAGTTCGATATTGACAGGCTTTTGCGGTGGGGGGGACTCTGCGGTTATTAGTTCTTTGCCGAGGCGGAACGCTTCTTTGAGCGCTGAAGGATGTTTTTGTATTTCGCCGGGGTCATCAACTTTATTGACAAACAAATTTGCTGCATAATTTATGTCAAGCACATCAAAATAGGATTTCATCGTCAGTTGGATGCTTTCAAACTGCTTTTTGCTTCTTGAGCCACCTACGGCAATTACCAATGCACGGCGGTCGCGGTGGGGGGTAAAAAGCGGTTTTTTCAGCACATACTTGTACGCCCAAAGAGACTGGCTGCGGTCAATAAACATCTTTGCCTGGGCACAGACGGTCATAAAAAATATGGGGGTAGCGAAGACGAGCCTGTCGGCATCAAGCATCTTTTTTAAGAGCTGCTGAAAGTCATCTTGAATCTTGCAGGTGCCTGTTGTGTAACAGGAATTACATTCGATGCACGGTGCGATATTGTAATCTGACAGATGTATATGTTCGGTGTGTGCACCTGCGGACTCGGCGCCTGCGAGAGCTTCGCGCAATAGCAAGTCGCTGTTGCCCTTTATCCTCGGGCTTGTTGAAATCCCAAGCGTTTTAATATTCATATTAGCATCCTAATTTTACGTGCGACCGAAAAAAATATATGATGTTCTACATTACTCTACCATAGGTGTTATGCTTCGGCGGATGGACTTGCGTGCCTGTGGGGTTCCGAAGTTGTATGTATCAGTTCGGCTAAATCTCCAGGTTTGACCGGTCTCAGTGTCGATAACGAATACTGCGAGGTTATCGTCCCCGGCGGCACAACATTGGTATCGTTCGGGGCCATCATGATAGGTACCAGTGGCGCCAATAGCAAGTATCAGGCAGAGCGCCAGTAAAAAGCCGATGGCCAAGCTGTTGAGGTTAAGGTTCCAGCTGAGTCCTTGTTTTTTGTGTTCCATAATTGCAGCTCCTTTGATTTTGTCGATGATGTTTGTTTTTAATAATACAATCTTACCGTTCGAATGGCTCTGTTTCAAACTGTTTTTGAGCAGAGAAACAGGCGTGAGGAATGACAAGCTCAAATTTTAGAAAAATTCAAGCTTTGGAATGAGGTCTGCCGATGAATAATATTGGATTAACAAATGGGTGGCTCTGGAGAATGACCAATTAGGCCATATTAGTTTAAACTTACTTTGTCTATCATGTGAGTATTGAACACAAGTCAGATGGAAAAGCAGGCATTGTAAGCAAGGGCTAAAAATGAAAAGGAAAGAGCCGCATAAATAAAGGGAGAGCTTGAAAGCTCTCCCCTTTTTCTTTTGCCAGTTTGCTTAATTTAACCTATTGCTCTGTTACATCTGGTTTGAGGAATCCACTCTTTCAGTTCTGGATTTCTGCTTCCGCAGGAATGACAATCCATCAGTTGACCTGTGACAGAGCACTACCCATTTTTAGATTGCTTCATTTCCGGAATACGATTTTACCGGAGACGATAGTTGTGTGGGCTGAATGGTCGTTGTCGAGCAGGACGAGGTCGGCGTCTTTTCCCGGGGCGATAGTGCCTTTTTTGCCTTCGAGGCCTAACAGGCCGGCAGGATTTTGAGTAACAGTTTTGATTGCAACATCACGAGGGCAATCCGTGAAGGCTATGAGCTTTTCGAGGAGCTGACTCAGGCCGAGAGCAGTGCCTATAAGAGTGCCGTCTTTGTACCTTGCAGTTCCGTTTTTGGATTCGTATTCGATGCCGTTGTAAATGAATTTACCGTCGCCAAGACCGAGGGCCTGCATGCCGTCAGTTATTGGTATGATGCGATTTGGGCCGAGTGCTTCAAAAGCAAATTTCAAAACGGCCGGGTGTATGTGGACGCCATCGGCAATAAGCTGTGTGGTGACGTGTTTTGTCTGAAAAATGGCGACCAGCGGGCCAGGTGCGCGATGGTGGATTGACGGCATTGCGTTGAACATATGTGTTACGTGTGAGATGCCGGTATCGAAGCCATCGAGAGTTTGTTGATAAGTTGCGCTGGAGTGGCCGAAAGAGGCAATGATGTTAGAGTCAACGAGGCGTTTAATTATTGGGAGGTTGTGAGGCAGCTCGGGTGCGATTGTCATCATTTTGAGGTGGCCGTTTGTTATGCCCAGGATTTGGTCGAGAACCTGCGAGGATGGCGGGCATATACATTCCGGCAGAATCATTCCTTTTTTTTCGAGCGAGATAAATGGGCCTTCGAGATGGATGCCGAGCAGATTCGCTCCGCCAAGGTTCCGGCCAACATGTTCGGCGGCGATTGTAAGGTGTTGATTTTTCTGTTCCGGCTTGAAAACAGTCGTGGCAAGAAAGCCGGTGGTTCCGAAACGTGCGCAAGTTTGTGATATGGCTTTGAGGGCATCGGGCGTAGCGTCGAGTATGTCGGCACCGCCTGCGCCCTGAATGTGAATGTCAATGAAACCCGGGGCGATTATTTTGCCCTGTGCGTCAAGTGTATTGTTACAGCCGGCGGAGGAATTGATTTGGCCGATTTGAGTGATAGTGCCATTTTCGATGAGAATGGATGTGGTCTGTTTGTCATCCACGGCGTCGAACATTCGGCAATTGGTTATAAGAAGTTTTTCTAACATATCCGTTGCAGAATAATAGATTCAAGGTTTAATTGCAAGGATTAGATTGGTGAGCGGTTTTTCAACTGATTGTTAATTGCAGGAGGATTTCGGATTATTCCTGACTGCGGCGGATATTCAGCTCTGCTCTGGCGGTAGAAACAATTGAGTAATTTTGTTGACTTTATGAGTTTTACATGTTAATTATTTACAAGTTGCCCGCGACCGATGTGGGCGGCGTGTATTTTGCAAATCTAAATTTACAGGAGAGCTATCATGAAAAAGATATACAGAATGTTGGTGCTCGGTGTGCTTGCAGGCTTGCTGTTCGGTGGGATGCTCTGGGCCGAGGATGGTGACAGAAGTGGGGCGGTGCGGGGAACGTTTGTACGGCTGGTCGAGCGAGAGGTTGACGGACAGGGGTATATGGGTATCGTTATCAAGCCATTTGAGAGGGATGAACATGTGACTGTGCTTGTACCACGGCAGCGTGAGGAACTTTGGCAGGCGGCTCGGAGGCTGCAGGAAGGACAGGAAGTAGGTGTTTCATTTGTGACCGAGGCCGGGCAGAAGTTTATCAAGGGTGTGGAGGCCGAGTGGCGTGAGGTAATTGAAGAAGGGCCGGAGGGCAGAAGAACAGAGAATGTTCGGAGGGAGGTCCTGCGGTGGGATGAGGGCGTTCGAGAAGGGCGAGAGGCCAGAAGGCCGACACATCTGGAGCAGATGGAAGGACAATTGAAAGAAGTCGTCGCAGGGCATCTGGAAGGTATGGGCAGAGCGCTGAAAGAGGTTATCGGGGCACATCTGGAGCGAACGGAAGTAGAGCTTCGAGAGCTTCGGGCGCACATAGAGCGGATGCAAGAAGAACTCCAAGAGCTTAGGGCCGAAAACGAGCGATTGAGGTGGCAATTGCGAGAGAGGGGTGGCCCGGAGAGAGAGCGTGAGAGAGAAGTACGGATACGAGGAGAAATCGAGGAACGAAGAGAAGACAGGGAACGAGAAGAACGTGAGAGACGAAGAGAACGCGATGAAGGTAGGGCGACAAGGGAGCGTCCTGAGAGTGAGCGCGAAGTTGTGCTCCATCAGCTCGAAGTGATGAGGATGGCAATGCCCGCACTTAAGGAAGCCGAACGCGGGGACGCGGTGGAACTGCTCACGTTAGCCATTCGTGCCCGCGAAATGATGCTCGAAAGGCGCAATGACGAGGAGGCACACCGTATCCAAGAACGGGCTCCAAGTCGTGAGCAGCTTATTGATATCCTGTCCATGGCGGCGGAGCTCTGGCGAGAGTTCGGCAATGCTGATAAGAGCGTTGTCGTTGGGCAACTGGCAGAAGAGCTGTTAGGTGCGGAGAGACAGCAGGTTGGAGAGCGTGAAGAACGCGAGGTACCAAGAGAGCGCGAGGCGGGAAGAGAAGCTGATAACCGAAGAGAAGGCATGGAACGAGAAGTCCGAAGGCGCGTGGAGCAATGAGAAGCTGGCCCATCTTTGCCCGAAGGTATGATAGGATTTTGCGGGGGAGTGTTAGTCGAGGCTTTTTATTTCGAAGGCAATCGTCTAACCGTAAAAAGCAGTTGCGAAAGGCTGAATGAAAACCTTAAAATGAACCACAAGATAGTTTTTTGTAGTTGTTTCGAGTAGAAGATTTTGGTTTTGGAGCAGATATAATGGCCAAGGCAGAAAAGAGCTGGGAAGAGCGTCTGGCCGGTGAGCCGGATGAGCTGACAGTTGATTTTGTGGAGTCGCTGTCGATAGATAAGCGTCTCTATAAATATGATATTGTCGGCTCAATCGCCCATGCACGGATGTTAGCTGAACAAAAACTGATTACCAAAGACGAATTCAATTCAATTAAAGACGGGCTTATCGAAATCAGTGAGGAAATCTCAGCAGGGCAGTTCGAATTCGAGAAGAAGTATGAAGATATTCATATGGCAATCGAGGCTGCGCTTGTTGCGAAAATCGGCGAGCCGGGCAAGAAACTTCATACCGGCAGAAGTCGCAACGACCAGGTCGCCGCCGATGTTCGGCTCTGGATGCGAGACCAGATAGAGATTCTGCAGGCCAAGATAACGCTGCTCCAAAAGGCGTTCGTTAAATTGGCGGGTAAGTATCCGGAAGATATAATGCCGGGTTATACACATCTTCAGCGTGCCCAGCCGGTAGTTATCGCCTCTTATCTATTAAGTTTTGCCGAGCAGCTCGAGCGTGACTTTATTAGGCTGAAAAATTGTCATCGTCTGCTAAATATTTCGCCGTTAGGTAGTGGTGCCGTGGCCGGCTCTACGCTGCCGTTAGACAGAAAGAGCACAGCGAAGCAATTAGGTTTTTCGGATATCAGCTATAACAGTATCGATGCGGTCGGCGACAGGGACTTTTGTGCGGAGTTTATTTTCGATTGTGCGCTTATTGCGACTCATCTGTCCAGGTTGGCTGAGGACTGGATAATCTATTCTTCCAATGAATTCGGGTTTGTACGGATTGATGATGCCTATTGCACATCGTCGAGTATGATGCCGCAGAAGCGTAATCCGGACCTTCTGGAGCTGATTCGCGCAAAGACAGGTTTAGTCTATGGTTCATTGATGGCTATGCTGACAATTCTGAAAGGTCAGCCGTCAGGCTATAATCGCGATATGCAGGAGGACAAGGTTCATATTTTCGCTGCGAACGATACGGTCGGGGCCTGTTTGGATGTGGCGCGCGCGATTGTTTCACATACGAAGTTCAACACAAAGAAAATTTCGGCTGAGCTGGAGGAAGGGTTTTTGGATGCTACCGCCTTAGCTGAGTATCTGGTCGGAAAGGGCGTTGCCTTCCGTGATGCGCACGGTATTGTTGGGTCTTTGGTTGCTTACTGCGAGGAGCAGAATAAAAAGTTGGCTGAGCTTAGTCTGGATGAGCTGCAAAAGTATTCGGCCTCGATTGAAACGGATGTGTATGAAAATCTCGGTGCGGGGGGTGTTGCAGAGAAATATGTTACCGAGGGTTCAGCCGGTCCAAAGCAGGCGAAAGAACAGATTGAATACTGGAATAAGCAGTTGGGACAGCGATGAGTCCGAGTGAAGATGAAATAACCGCCTGGTTTGCGCACCAAAGCAAATTGTCCGCAACAGATTTTCCTATCGGTATCGGTGATGATATGGCCCAGGTTCGGTTGGGTAACGAGTCGGTCCTAATCACTACAGATATGCTGCTGGATGGTGTGCATTTCGAGCTTGGAAAAATAACTTTGGAACAAGCCGGATATAAAGCTATGGCTGTAAGCCTTAGCGATTGCGCGGCGATGGCGACGGTGCCTGTTGCTGCGGTCGTATCGGTTGCGCTGCCGAAAGGATTTGGTGAAGAAGAATTAAAACAGCTTCACTCGGGGATTATCAGTGCGGGTGAGAGGTTTGGCTGTGCGCTTGTTGGTGGTGATATTACAAGCTGGAATGACGAAAATCCGTTCGTGATAAGTGTGGCGATGCTCAGTAAGCAGGGGGGCAATGAGCCTGTAAAAAGGTCGGGTGCAAAGGTGGGTGATAGTATATGCGTAACAGGTTCGTTAGGAGGAGCAGGCTTTGGTAGACATCTGGAATTTGAGCCGAGAGTTAAAGAGGCCATAAAAATCGCCCAAATGGTAACGGTAAATTCAATGATTGATATAAGCGATGGATTGAGCAGTGATTTGAACAGAATTTGCACAGCAAGCCAGGTGGGTGCCATTATAAATGCAGAGAAGATTCCAATATCGGAACAAGCTCGAAAAAGTGCAGAGCCGCTAAATTCCGCCCTGAACGACGGCGAAGATTATGAACTGCTTTTTACCCTTTCACAGGGAGATTGCCGAAAATTATTAGATAAGTGGGATGGGTCGACAGCGATTACGCAAATCGGTACGATTACTGACGCCGGAAAAATGCAGATAAAGATGGCCGATGGCCGAATCGTCGATTTGGAATCAAAAGGCTACAATCACCTTTCAAACTAAAAGGAGAAAATGAATTATGAGATGTCGATTATTTTTTGCCGAGATGATTGTATTTATTGTGCTTTTTAGTTTTGCTGCCGGGGTATCAGGCGCGGAGAAACTGGACCGTGGACTGGTGGCCGTTGAGAGCGAAGACGGCTCAGTATTTCTAAGCTGGCGTCTGTTTGAGACCTATCCCGAAGACATCACCTTCCTAATCACTCGCCGTGACCCCGACGGCAGGAGCAACGTTTTGAACGAAGGGAAAGGATACCGACTGACCAACATTGTCGATAATACCGCCCTGAACGGTACAGGCGAAAAGACGTATTTATATCAAGTCAACAAGTTCAGCCGGAAGAACTCAGCCGTGATATCAGAGCGACCGTCTCAAGTTACTGTGACCCTGACAGGCCGGCCCAAACCTTACATCAGTATTCCGCTTAAGGGTGATTATGATTTCCAGAAGGTTGGTATCGCAGACCTGGATGGCGATGGTGCTTATGAGTATGTTATCAAGCAGCCGAATTTCAATACCGACCCATATCAGCGGCCGGGCTACTGGAAACGCAGTACTACCACTTACAAACTCGAAGCGTATCGCTTAAATGGCACAATGATGTGGCGATACGATATGGGCTGGTCCATCGAGGCGGGGATATGGTATTCGCCGTGGATTGTCTATGACGTGGATGGCGACGGCAAAGCCGAGGTTTATTGCAAGGCCGGAGTCGGAGACCCTCGGGACGAAAAGGGACTCGTCCAAACCGGGCCTGAATATCTGGTTAAGCTTGACGGACAAACCGGTAAAGTTGTGGACAAAACCGATTGGCTGAGCCGGGATGGGTTTTCTGATTATAATCGTTACTGTCGTAATTTTCTTACTGTGGCGTATCTTGACGGCAAAACACCGTCGCTGATTATGCAGCGGGGCACCTACAACCTTATTAAGACTCAGGCGCTGGACAAGGATTTTAATCAGATATGGTACTGGGAGGCACCGCAGGAAAAGGAAAAATATCGCGGACAAAGCTCTCACGGATTGATAACCGCCGATGTCGACCGGGACGGTAAGGATGAGCTGGTTATCGGGGCTGCGGTGCTGGACAATGACGGCAAAGGTCTCTGGACATTGGAGATGGGACATCCTGATGTTTGTTACGTTGCCGATATTGACCCTGACAATCCTGGTTTGGAGATTTTTTACGGGATCGAACCGCGTCAGAAAACCGACGGTATCTGCGTAGTGGATGCCAAGACCGGTCGCAAACTGTGGGCCCATAAGAAACCCTCCCGCCACCTTCACGGTCAGGGAATGGCCGGGGATGTTCTTGCGGACTGGCCCGGTATGGAGGTTTATGTTGGCGAGCGAGACCTTAAGGAACGATGGTTTTATAGCGCGAAAGGACAGTTGATAGAGTTTCGGGAAGAGGGATCCTTAACGCCGCGTCCAGTCTGGTGGGATGCGGACCCACAGAAGGAGGTGGTCGTCTCCGGAGCGATTCGTGATTGGGGCGGAGAAGCGATGCAGCCGATTGAAGGCAGAGTCATTGCAGTAGTTGATTGTCTGGGCGACCATCGGGAAGAGGTGATTACCAGCCTAAAAGGAGAGCTTCGCATTTACACGACTACTGTTCCTACTTCCAGTCGGCGTCCTTGTCTTATGCAGGACCATCAATATCGGTTGGGCGTTGTCGCTCAGACGATGGGTTATTACTACCCGGCCCAGTTGGGTAAATGACCATTTGGAATAATTGAGTATTGATTATTGGTTATGGATTTTAGAATTATCTCGAATTCGCCGGGGGATACTATAGAACTCGGTCGAAAAATCGGCTCACAATTAAAGGGCGGTGAGGTTATAGCTGTTTGTGGGCAGTTGGGCAGCGGCAAAACACATCTGATTAAGGGGGTTGCAGCCGGTGCCGGGGCGAAAGACCACAGAAATGTTAATAGTCCCACGTTCGTTATAGTTAATGAGTATGCAGGCCGACTGGATATTTACCATATAGATGCTTATCGGTTGAATTCTGTTTCCGAGTTTGAGATGTTGGGCTTTGATGATTTCTGTTATCCGCAGTCAGTGGTTCTGATTGAGTGGGCCAATAAAATCGAATCAGCTCTACAGGCTATAGACTACATTCGGATAGAGCTTGAACACACCGGCGAAAACAAGAGAAAAATACATATCAAAAACACACCCGTGTACATTACAACCATATAACCTCTCAGAGGTGGAAAAAACTCTTCGAAGTGCCTAAAGTTTGAAGTGGCTAAAGAGCCTAAAATTCAGAAAACTTTATTCTTACAACTTTAGTTCACTTTAGGCACTTTAACACTACTGTCCGGTTGTTTGATTTGGAAAACATTATAACGATTTTAATAACATTAGGTTACAAGAAAAAATGACTGTAATCGATTTGAAATCACTTTTAGACTCAGGCCATTTCAATTTGAAAAATATCAAGGAGATGGCCGATGAATACTGGACGGACAGTCTTTTCGCAAATAATGGATTTTCTCCCGCTACGAGACTTGAGAAAGTGTGTCAAACGATATCGGGGAAATTACAAGGTTCAAAAGTTTTCATGCATGGATCAGTTCCTATGTATGGCATTTGCTCAACTAACCTATCGCGAAAGTCTCCGAGATATAGAAGCATGTTTGCGTGCGATGCAATCCAAACTCTATCACATGGGAATCCGCAGCAGAGTTTCAAAGTCAACTTTGGCCGACGCAAACGAAAACAGAGATTGGCGTATCTACGCCGAATTTGCCCAGGTGTTGATTCATATTGCCAGAGGTCTTTACGCCAAAGAAGAATTCGGGGTAGAATTGGACCAGACAGTTTACGCACTCGATTCGACAACAATAGATTTATGCCTGTCACTATTCCCATGGGCAAAGTTTCGCAAGCACAAAGCAGGAGTAAAGCTTCATACACTTTTGGACTTACGCGGCAACATTCCCACGTTTATACGCATTACAGAGGCCCTCATTCACGATGTCAACATCCTCGACGATATCATTCCGGAAGCTGGAGCATTTTATATCATGGATCGCGGATACCTCGACTTTGCTCGTCTCTACATATTCCATCAATGCCTGGCATTCTTTGTAACTCGGACAAAAGAAAACTTTCAATTTCGTCGATTGTACTCTCATCCCGTAGACAAATCGACCGGTTTGCGGTGCGATCAGACAATTGTGCTGACAGGCTTTTATTCATTGAGAGATTATCCCGAAAGACTTCGGCGGATCCGCTATGTGGACAAAGAAACAGAACAGAATCTGGTGTTTCTAACCAACTGTTTTACATTACCAGCGATAACTATCGCTCAGCTTTACAAGTGCCGCTGGCAGGTGGAACTGTTCTTCAAATGGATCAAGCAGCATCTTCGTATCAAGGCATTCTTTGGCACTACCGAGAACGCTGTGAAGACACAGATATGGATTGCAATCTCGGTTTATGTGTTGGTAGCAATAATAAAAAAGCAACTGAACCTGGATTTGAATCTCTACACAATTCTACAGATTTTGAGTGTAACCTTATTCGAGAAAGTGTCTATTTTACAAGTACTTATGGAAGCTGGTTACAAAACTGACAATACTGATTTTTGTAACCAGTTGATGTTATTCGACTTATAACCGGACAGTAGTGTAATAGGATAACAAATCAGAATTGAAGATGCCAGTATATTGCTCTCTGCTCAGCATGCTTTTCAGACAAGGTTATTTTGTGATCAAATCCACCATCAGATTCCAGAAGCGTTTCTCATCAATCGCCAGGAGGATGCGGGCCTTTTGAGTACCAGCGGGTCCTTGTTTGAGATAGCCGAGGCTTCGACCGTAGTCCAGGTTATAATCTGAATTGACATCGACCCAGCGAGTTTCTTCTTCAACAATTAACGTCGGATCAATGACAACCGCAGCAGTAATGGTATCCCAAACCAATCGAGTATAGTCAGGATTCTTTTCAAATCCCGGCCCATACTTTTCCTTGAACATCTTTGCAATCGGTGTGTCAACAGAGGTAATGCGCTCAAAGAGTTTCTTGTTGAAATGATATTTCTCACAGACATCTAATCCTACAATGAGCTGTTCGGCAAAGGGGGCCCGAACAGCCATTTTGGCCGCTTCCGGGTCAAACCACCAATTGAATTCGGCTGACGGGGTTGTATTGCCTGGAGTACCAAACGCTCCACCCATGTATACAACCCTCTTTATGAGGGGAATAATCTCCGGAGCCATTCTTATGGCGATTGCCAGGTTCGTACATGGACCTATTGGCATAACGGTAACTTCTCCCGGGTTGGCCTTGATAGTGTCAATCAGAAAGTCCACTGCGTACTTATCCACAGGCTTTATTGTTGGCTCGCTTCCAAATTCGGCGCGATACACGTCAAGATACGACGGGGGTTCAGCCCTGCTGAAACAGCCGATATAGCTTGAGCTATAACCAAACATCTTCCGCTCAATTTCCAAGGTTTCATATCGCCCTGCTCGAAGCGGGTAACGTATCCCCAAGGCTACCGGAATGTCCGTGCGCTTCAGCACCTCAAGCTGACGAAGAGCGTATGCTGTCCCCTCTGAAACCCAGGTGTTCCCGGGGACTATTGTCACGCCGAGCAGCTCTATGTCCGGATGCCTTGCGAGCATCATCATCGCCACACCATCGTCATACAAGAGGACCATATCAGTATCGAGAATGACCTTCTCTTTAGCTCCGGCGGCAGAGCACAGAGCTACAAGCAGCAGTACTGCTCCAACAAGCACAATACCCATGTGTTTCATTGTAAACATGGTCTTATCTCTCCTGTGAATCCTGAATCCAAGAGGTTCGGGAACATACATGAACTGAGATTTCCCATTTACACCACTTAGCAACACCGCTAAGCATTCTGATTGTAGAATGTTACCAAATAATCTTATAGATTGCAACTGCAGCCCTTTTTTCATTGACCTAAGGCAGCTCACAGAATCCCACATAAGCCGAAAATAATCTCTCAGAAATCATTTAACCGGCGAACTCGTTTTTTGAAGTGGTATCCATACAGGAATCGGCCCTTAAATCCGCTGAGAAAGCCCCTTGTAACGTTTTTTTTGCAGCATACGGGTCTTGAGCTGGTTAGCTCGATGGTGGAATTGCTGAAAAAAGCCTTACATACAGAAAAATCGTTACATGCAGAAAAAGCGTTACATTTGGCATCTACGATGGCACTTAACTATAGTCTTTATTGATTAGTTTCCCAAGGAGGGAGGTGTTATAGTGTATTTAATATACACTATCACTTAAGCCTCTGCTTTGTTCTACCCCCTCTCCTGCAAAGCAGGGGCCTTTTTCTTTCCAGCTTTTTTTCGCCGTTTACTTTTTCTCCAAAACCAAACAGAAGATTTTTATCGAGACCGTGGATAGACTCTTTCTGTATAACCCTGTTCGATGCAGCGCTGAACGCATGATTGACGTAACCTGGCGCCATTTACGCTCGTAGCAGATACCCATTTTATCACTTCCGGGTCACTTATCATGGCCCCACCAGGGACTTCATATTCAAGAAAAGCAATTTCAATGTCATCCGCGTCACCGCTTGCTTTACCATATACATAAGCTCTGACTCCCGCCGGATTGCCGTCCTCATCGGCGCCGGAGGGCGCATCTATGGGGGGACGCATAGTGCCGTCCCTGACAAACAATTCTCGAGTATTCAAGTCAAAATAGTAACCCAGCTCATTATCACCAGGTCGATTGTTAGACTTAAACAATCCTTTATAAAATATTGCCGCCAACACAAGAAGGATTATAGATATAGTTAAGCCAATGACATTCTTCTTATTCATATTTACGATAGCTATCTTCTACGGATTTAATTTGAGCACTGAATTGAGTGGTATGTTCTTCCATACTTTGTTGGAATCACCCGTGTAAATATCTATGTTGATCCCTGTTTCTGAGACATTAATGACAGCATATCCGGGAAAATCCGCATATTCAAAATAAGTTGTATATGGTTTCTCATCTTCAAGCAGCTTCTGCCGTTGTTCCTTTGTATCAGGCTGAAATTCAGGTTCGAGCTCAACGAGTCGGATGCTATAATTCTTAACACCTTCAAGATGATCTCTCACTGATATTTCAGGTGAGCTGATAACACTGTTCATACTGAACTGCACAAAAGTACCTCTTGGAGTCTTTCTTGCCAGAACAACGTACTTGTGCAGGTGGGCGGTCAGCAGTATTACTTTATTTGCGCCCAGTATATTTAAGAATCTTTCGCGAACATCTTTCTCTTTTGCTCTTGAAAAAAGATGCCACGTGGACCTTGCGTTATAAGGAACTGCAGGAGGGTGCATTACAACAAACACATGTCGATGCTTGTTCTGACTTAAAGTTTTTTCCAGCCAATCAAGACTGTTATTGTGATATGCGTCGAAGAACACAAATAAATCCGGCCCTTCCATAAAATAAAAAGATGCAGAATCTATTTGCTTTTTACATTCTTTTGATAACCATGGCAGCATAAAACTGTCAAAGGCCTCCCTTGCCCCGGGGCCGGTGATATCGTGATTGCCCTTGGTAGAAATGAATGTGGTCTCAGGTATATGATTACGAATACACTCTTTGACGTCTTTGAATTGAGTCTCTTGGAGTTCACGACTGCCGCAAAGTCCCTCGGTAAGATCTCCACCCTGGATAATCATTTTTATTCGGCCGTTACTGGATTCTATAGCAGTCTGAATTCGTTTTAGAAGACCGGGCGTATGGTTTTCCGTAATCCTGACGTAGTCATCTATCTGCCCAATATCATTTGGCTTATTGGCTTTTACCCACTCGAAATTATGATGGCTTCTTTTGTCGAAATGAATGTCACCAAGATACACAAATGAATATGCGGGACCAGGTTTCTTGCCCTGTGCATTGGCCGCCCCAAAGGTTAAAACGATAATTTGCACACATAGCACTACTGTAATCATTATAGTTTTTCTACTGAAGGATTGCATTCTGACCTCCAAAAAATGTTAATTCTGATTTTATAATTGCTATGGAAATTTATTAATACTATCTCATGTCAATAAGGATATTGTTTTTGTTGGTATCGAACTCTTTGAAAGTTGCATCGCCTATATGGCCATCCACAAATATTACATTCCCCTTTCCATTGTGCCTGCATGCAGGTTGCTCATTCGGATTGCCCGTTTTCCTGAGGTCAAAAGGCATAAGCGGGTATAGCTTGCACCATGTGCTGTAATTGAAAGTTCCATCGCCCATGGGCCTGCCGCAATCACCAACGAGAAACACGAAGGCGGCATTTTTTATACTACTCAGTTTGGGGCTTCCTCCCCTGGTTCCATAGTTTATAAACCATTGATTTACACCATAACCTCCGCCCCATGTTGCGCGTCCTGATTCTGCGTAAATCTGAGTTCTTTTTACCGTGGGGCATCTCCATATTCCCTCAGTGTAATTTACAAATGTCGGGGGAGAATCGCTCTTGACGCTTCCATCGGGTACCAGGCCTGTTTCCGCCAGCCTTTCGTACCAGTGCTTTCCAACATACCGTCTTGGGTCACTTCCTCCGCCGGCCAGCGGGTCGGTATCGCCGAGAGGGGGTAATTGCTCTGAGTTCTGCATTGCATAATCCATAAACGCAAGGCCGATATCCTTCAGATTGGACCTGCAAATAACCGTTTTTGCCTGTTCACGGGCACGGTTAAGACTCGGCAGAAGAATAGACATGAGTAAAGCGATGATTGAAATTACGACAAGAAGTTCAATAAGCGTAAAACCTTTTATCCTTACCTTGTTCCCAATACGGCCTCCATTTATTTTCACAGGAACCTCTTAACACTCTCACCAAGGAATCATAGAATAATTTGCTCGAAGCACCACCCAATATGGTCTATTCATATCCAATATGATTTTCACCTGATTAGGTGTCCGTTAGAACATCATTAGAAGACAATACTCCTAAAATAGTAATGATACCTGAAACGGTATATTATTGCAACCAAAAACTGCACAGACTTAACCAGCCGGCCGGCTGGGACAGGAAAATTTTGTCCGGACAAAATTACCGCCCCCATTGTATTGAAGCCCAAAAAAACTCGCTTGTTTTAGAACTAATAGTGCTGTTCTTGAAATGTGACACGGTATTATTCGAACGGTGACTTTTAGCTAAATTTCAGCCGTCCAAAGTTGACAGATATGAGCCGTAGCGTTATACTCTTTAGTGGTGCTGAGTGACCAAAAGCAACCGCAGGATTGCGCAGGAAAGTTTTTGCCCGTCTTGGCTCGCTTGGCGGAGCCGAGACGCGACAGGCAGTCTGTCTTCTACAATTGGGTGAGGACCCAATCTTCGGGAAGCCCGTATAGACAAGGCTGCAAATCCTTAAACAGTATTGTTCCACTAAGCTCGGGTTAGTGGCGCATTATGGAGAAAGATTTCGGGTGATCTTATGGCCAGGACCGTGAATCGTCGGGGATTTATTAAGGGGTCTTTAGCTGCTTCAGCCGGCCTAACATTGTCTACAAGTCATGAGGAACAGGCGCTTTTGGCTAAGACGCGACAGGCCCATCAGAAAACTGATGAACAAGTGGTAGCCCGACAGCAGAGAGCTCATCTCGATATGCCGATGGGCAAGATTAGACATGTCGAGATTAGTCGTCTGATTTGCGGTGGTAATCTAATCATAGGTAGTTCTCACGATCGTGACTTGATTTACGTTGCCTCGTTGATGAGGCACTACTTCACCGACCGAAAGATTATTGAGACATGGCAGTTATGCGAGGAGTGTGGTATCAACACGATGATAGGGCCCGTCAACAGTCCCTACGCATTCGGCGAGGACCCTACCATTCGAGTGTATAACCGTTATCGTAATGAATGGGGCGGACAGATTCAGTGGATTGCCCAGACTTATCCCAAAACTGGCGACCTTACCGGCTCGATTCAAACGGCAATTGACAACGGTGCCATCGGCGCCTTTGTACATGGTGGTATAGGCGACAATTGGGTCAGGTATAACCGCGTGGATCTGTTGGCCAAAGCCATTGAGTTCATCAGGAAAAACGGGCTGATAGCCGGTTGTGCGTGCCATTCCCTTGAAGTGCCAATGGCCCTGGAAAAGGCGGGTGTCGAGGTGGACTTCTATATGAAGACGCTGCACAGCGGTAACTATTGGTCGGCCACTCCAAAAGCCGAGCGTCCCGAGCGTGGGCTGCCGCCCCACGACAATATGTGGTGTACTAAGCCCGAGGAGACAATCGAGTTCATGAGAACCGTCAAGAAGCCGTGGATTGCCTTCAAGGTTTTGGCTGCCGGAGCCATCCATCCGCGAGAGGGCTTCAGATTCGCCTTTGAAAACGGAGCGGATTTTGCAAATGTGGGTATGTTTGACTTTCAGATCAGGGAAGATGCAATCATTGCGAAGGACATTTTGTCGGGAAAAATAAACAGAAAGCGTCCCTGGAGAGCGTGACGAGAACCTATCATATAGACTTGTGAGGCTAAGCAATATTCTACGGAGTAATAACTTGCCCGACATCCCGATATCCGTCCGGTTATTTCTTTACCTGTGTTTGGGGACAGTTTCAAGCAGAGCTATATATCATCTCATGCAAGGCTGCCCTGAGAGACGTAGGGGATTGTCTGGGGTCCTTCGGGCAGAACACAAATGGAGGCATCTTGTCCGTATTTATGCAGAAGCTCGTCGATGGTTTCTTCTACCCTTGAACACGGTTTGAGAAAGGCGCGCTCAATTTGCTCATCACTGAGATTGTGGCTGTGGAAGTACACATCCGCTTTCTGACATATCAAAGCATGTACCTGCGCCTGCCACATATCCTGCCTCGTAAAATCCTGCTTGCGAATTGTCTTCAGCAACGACTCGGGACTCTCAGCCTCCAGCAACAGCTCGCAGTACTCTCCGTGTTCTGGGATTCCGTCCCAGCAGTCGGCAACAGCTATTATAGCTCCACCTTCCTTGACAACCTGGGCGGCTGCACTCATACCCTTAATAGACTGATACAGATTCAAGTCCAGCGGGTATCCTGAATTGCTGGTGACAACTATGTCATATGGTTTTCTTACGGCAACCATTGCATTTTTCTTTACATAAGCACAACCCTGCTCGTGTGCTTTGCGAAAGTCACCGGCAAAGACGCTGGTAATCTTTTTGTCTCTGTTGAGCGTCACGTTCAATAGAAAACTCGGCGGCACCAGTGATGCGGCTTGTTGTATCTCTTCCCATATAGGGTTGCCGGACGTCACACCCCAGGTCGCCTTCGGGTGGTTTATGTTCTTGTCGCTGTGATTTTTGAGTATGCTCTCCAGCAGAGCAAGCCCGGGCATGACGGCTTTGCCGCCACCCGAAAAACCGGCGAATAGATGCGGCTCTATGAAACCGGTCAGAATTCGAATGTCACAGTCCAGATACTCCTTATGGAGCCAGATTTCATTTCCGCTTTTGGTGGTCCCAACGGACTTGTGTGAGCTGCGATCCTTGGAGTCATTCTGGATAATCCGATATCTGCTCAAGACCTCGTCTCCAAGCATCTCGCGAAGCTCCGCTTCCGTATTGGGCCTGTGAGTACCGGTGGCATTAAAGAGTAATATACGCTCGTCAGGTACACTGCAAAGCTGCCGCAGGAGAACCGGCAAAATAATCCTGTAGGGTGTTGGGCGAGTGATGTCGTTGACTACAATACCAACTGTATCCGATTGTTTGGCCAGGTCTCGCAGGGGCTTTGAGTCTATGGGTCTGAGTAAAGCATCTTCTATTGCCGCAGCCTGGTCCGGCAGACCTTCCCTGTACCTGGGCTCTACTACCTCGACGTTCAGAGAGTCCGGCAGGTTGATATTCAGACCTTCCTTGCCATAAGCTAACTTTATTTTCACAGCCAAAGATTCCTATTTCACGTTCTTAATCAGCGTAAGGTTTCCATCTCGTGCCGCCTCCAATATCGGCCCCATATAGTCGTCTATCATCTCAGCTGTGAGCGGCACGGGCATATTCTGGAGCTTCATCTTAAGCTGCGGATTCTTGGCGGCGGCCAGGGCTCGGTCAATGTGCTGTGGGCCGAATCCCTCAACTTCATTTAGGCGAGTGGGACAGCCAACCCTTTGAGCCATCTCAAACATAGCCTCGGCCACAGCGACTCCAAGGTCTCTTCCTTTTAGGGCTTCAATATCGGCCCTTGTCAGCCCCGCCTCCTGATAGATTTTTCCGACAACGCGCAATGGCCGTTCAATGGCCGGGGCAAAAAAGACGGTGTAGTACGGATTCATAATAGCACAGGCCCTACCGTGTGGCAGTATGTCCACCAGAGAGAAACTGGTCAGGTGTCCCCCGTTGGTTCCGCCTATCATAATGGAATATCCGCCCAGGTCTGTGGCCAAGCAGAGTGCTTCCCGCGCCTCTTTATCCTTCGGGCGCTCAATTGCCCTCGGCAAATAATTGACCGCAAGGCGAATACAAACGCCGGCGACTTCTTCGAGCTTGTCATAGTAAGGCTTGCCGATAGCTCCATAAAGGACCTCCAGCGAGTGCGAGATGCCGTCGAGCGCTCCGTCGGCGGTCAGGTCCGGAGGTGTACGATATGTCACCTCGTAGTCGAAGACCGGAAGAGCAGGAATAATTGCGTCATCGACAATCAGCTTCTTCTGGCCTGTTGAAACTTCTGTAATATTCGAGTACTTGGTCAGGTGGGCCGCCGAGCTGGCAACTGTCTGAATTGCCATGTGCGTAGTCAGGGACTTGCTACTGTCCTGCAATGCTTTGGTGACAAGTCCTGTCCCAAAATACTCGTCAATCTCACCATTGAGAGTGCGAAGGACTTCAGCGGCCTTTGCAGCATCAATTGTGCTGCCGCCGCCAAAGCTTAGTACCACATCCGCCTCGGACTCCTTCAGGTGGTCGGTAATTCGAAACAGGTCTTCCCGCGGACAGTTAGGCCTGGCACCTCTGATTTCTGTGACAAGCTCGACTCCTGATTCGGCCAGCGATTTGCGTATGACTCCTACATAATCATCGCTGCCGTTAAATGTGTCACGGACTAGCGCTGCTTTCTTCCCCGCGGCGGCAACTTCTTTACCTACTCTTGGCAGGACACCCGGGCCGAACAGATACGAGTCCCCTTTGAACTCATGTAACAGAGCCCGTGCTTTCTCAAAATCGGTCATGTTTTAGCTCTCCTCTACTTACATCGCAAGCCTGATTTTGGCAAACGTTCGTAACGCCCACACCTTCTGCTGGACATTTAGTCAATTCATTTCGAGTCCACCGTCCACATTCAGCGTCTGCCCGGTCATATAGTCGGAATCCGGCGAACAAAGAAAAGCAACAACACCGGCCACATCCTCGGGGCTACCGGCCCTTTTCAACGGTGTTCGTTCAATGAATGATTTTATCGACTCTCCCGGAGCAAGACCGGATACACGTCCCCGGTCTCGGTCGATCTGTTCCCACATTGGTGTGGGAATAACGCCGGGACACACAGCATTGACGTTGATGTTATACGGTGCAAAGGCCAGAGCCGCGGACTGTGTGATGCTGATAATGGCGGCTTTGCTCGCTGCGTACGGCACTTGTGCGGCTCTGCCGTGCCGACCGGAGATTGAGGAAAAGTTTACAATCTTCCCGTAGCTGCGATCTGCGTGCCCTGTTGTTTTTAACTTCCTCCGGCACTTGCCTTATCATCTGGCGGCCGACAGCCTGAATACAGAAGGTTGTCCCTTTCAGGTTGGTATCAACAACGTGGTCCCATTGCTGCTCGGTAAGGTCTAAGAAGAGCCCCGTTTGTGCCACGCCGGCGGCATTCACGAGAATGTCGATCCGTCCGAATTCAGCCACAGCATTATCAATCATCGCCTGAATCTCAGTTACGTTTGCAACATCGATGGAATAAGATAATGCGCGGCGATTGAGCGCTCGGATTTCCTCAGCGGTCCGTTCGGCAGTCTGCGAGTTAATGTCCACAGCAACCACATTTGCACCTTCTTCGGCCAGGCGCAACGCCACAGCCTTGCCGATTCCCTGCCCGGAGCCAGTGACGATTGCTATTTTTCCATCCAGTCGTTCTTTCATAACGTCGTGTCCTGTTTACACCATATCATACGAAAAGTAAGCCAGTTTCTCAAAACATCTCTGCATTTCTCGAGCGTCTTGTTCATTTGTGGTTGAAGACATCTGCCGCCGCTTCACACAGGTAGCTGCGGATACGCCTTTGATATTCGCGATAGAAATCCGCAGGCATATCATAGAATTTCTCGCGGTGAACGAACTGTCCGTTCCGGTCACGCTTGCCCACGGAGGCAAAGTTGTAGTAGTGGAAAACTGCGTGGTCGGGTGAACATTCCCTATTGTCACTGGCCTCATACCGGCATAAGCATTCCGCGGCAAAATCGGAACCTGCTGCCGCCTCGCGGCGCGCGTAGTCCAGCGTATCATCCCACCAGAAACGGAACCTCTCGGGTTCGACATCCTTCATCGTCTCGGCGAATATCACCTGCAGGACAGGGGACACCTTAAAATGGATATGGCCTTGCGTAGCACGGCCGATGGCCTGTCGGGTCACCGGTTTGAGGTCGTCACCCGAATGACAATCCAGCATAAGCCCGAACTGGCGAGAGATATCGCAAAGCCCCCGGATGCGTTTCTCCAGGCCGACAAGAGCATCCTGGCCCCTGTAGTCCGACCCCTTTTCTATTCCAAAATTTGGCGCGATATGTGTCACTGGTACTCCTCGCCTTTGTAGCTCGAGCGTGAGGAACATAAGTTCAATCTCCGAGGTCAGACAGGTAAATGCGTCTATGCCCGACGGTGTCTCGTCGATGCTAAGTTCGAGGTCGAAAGGGACCTCATTCCTTACGGTCCTGATATGATTGGATAACTCCTCGGCTGCGTTCAGGGCAGACCAGTATTTGCCTACCAGCCGACCTACAGTTGCCTTATCCAGTTGGTACTGCTCTTTAGTGAAGCATCTCTGGGAGTGATAAGCAACGACTTCGTTTTGCTGCTTCAACTGACGAATATGATTGGCCAGATACTCTTGGGCTGTAATTTCCGAGCTAATGTTCATCGCACCGTAGTCTAAGAGGTCGGATACATCCAGGGTGAAAAAAGTGTAAAGGTGAGCAGCCTCTATTACCTGCTTAGCATGATTGATCTCCTCAGCACCGCGTCTCACGGTTATGTGGTCTGCATCGGCACCGAACGCCGTGGACGAAGCGGCCTTGAGGGCTTCCAGCACGCCGGCCACCCAGAGCCCCTCGAAAGTACTGCCGGTATGTCCTTCCTCAACCCTGCCAAAATTGGCTAAATAATTAAAGCGTGGTGGTTGTCCGGCCAATATGTCCTCAAGCAGGTTGACCTCTCGGACTGAGTTCTGAATCGGGTTGGCGCGGAAATCGCATTTGTTCATTGCCTGCCACACCCCAGGCCAGGCGGCAGTTGACATTCTCGAACCAACGCCCAATCGCGGTATAGCGCCAAGTGCTTTAGGGCCTTTGTCCGGTCTTATTAGAGAGACATAGCGGTCAATAGTGACAGCATCTGCACGGTACAAAGCCAGACGAGTTCCGTCCTTAAGGGATCTGGTGCCAATCGGCTCTCCCAAGAGGATATCCTTATCATTGGTTCCGAGCTCGACGAATACGTGCTGACCGTCAGTGAGTCCGGCGAGGAAGAACAAGCTTGCTCGATATTCGGCACAAGAGCCGGCATACACAATACACCGTTCATCAATGGGCAATGGATGACCTTGCCTGACCGCCTTTGCCACAGAGCCCCAGTAGGATTCGTTAACGGCAGAAACTGTGCTCCACGCGCTTGCTGGTTCCCAGGTCGCGGTGTCCAATACTGCAGGATTCTTCCTCGGTTCTATTTCTATTTTTTCGAATCTCATTTCTTCTTTGCGGATATAGGCGAACTGGCCTGTGACGCATTGAGTCTTGAGTATAGTAGCCAATACGGTCTGCGGCGTCAACTATTTGAGTCAAACATAGTAATCAAGCTGTAGATGTATGGGCGGATTAGCACCTGATTCTGCAGCGAGTAGCTTAATCTTGACACCTATAACAGGGCGAATCCCATTAAGACTTTCGACAATTCGACTGCCGTGATTGCTCTTTTGCCAGTTAAGTGTATCCTGCATACGGGACATTAATCCCAAAAATCGCGAATCAAGCGCTTGACTGTGCTGGTATATCATATAAAATCAGCAACATAGATAGAACAGGCGTATCGCAAGAAGCGCAACCGGAATGCTCTGGGCTGTGTCAAGGTGACAGAAGACAGAGGATAGAAAACAGAAGACAGAGCACATAAGATAAACGAAAGAGGACAGACGAAAGATTCTGACTTATGATTTAGGCTTCTGACTTCTGACTTAAAGCCGAACAAGGGAGGATTGAATTATGGTTTTAAATGGTAAGATAGTCTTGGTCGCAGGTGGGGCGGGAGGCATTGGATTGGGAATCGCCAAGGCTCTTGCGGCCGAAGGCTGCAGAGTCGCACTTGCAGATGCCAACAAAGAGGCACTGGTAAACGCCGCTAAAGCTGGAGGCGGTGACTCCGCGTTTGTCTGGCGGGCCTGTGACATCACTCAGCGCGAGCAAGTCTCGCAGCTGTTTCAATGGCTTGGCGACGAGCTCGGGGCTATCGACATCCTCGTTAATAGTGCAGGTATCAATGTCGGGAATAGGATGATGTCTAATATCGACCCGGCAGACTTCGACCGCGTCATGGAGATTAATACAACAGGGACGTTCAATTGTATTTATGCCGCGCTTCCGGTTATGCGTCAGAGAGGTTCGGGACTTATCGTCAATATTGTGTCTCTGGCGGGCAAACGCGTGATGCTTTTGGCGGGTCTGCCGTATTGCGTGTCGAAGTTTGCCGCAAGTGCCCTTGGGACTTTTGTCAACCTGGAGGAATGCGGAAACGGTATCAAGGTAACGAACATCTATCCGGGTGAGACAAACACCCCGATCATAGACAAGCGTCCCTCGCCGCCGCCTCCTGAAAAACGCGCGAAGATGCTCCAGCCGGAGGACATTGCCGCCTGTGTGGTGGCAGTCGCCAAGCTGCCGCCTCGTGCAGTCGTTCCGGAGCTAATAATTACGCCTCCACATATGATGATTGGCTGAGATATTACAGATAGCGGATGAAAAATGGCCGAGGTGGAGATTGTGCCCGGGACGCTGCGAAGCGCCTGCCGAGCCGTAGCTCTGGCAAGGCGGTCGCGGCGAGTAGGAGCCGGTACTGTGAATATTTATGGTGTCGAACACTTGGCGCTAAGAGAATTGTGAGGACTTTGCTATGACTAATTACCGGATTTGTCTCTGCGTAGTGCTGACGGCCGCCTGTTTCAACTGTGGAAAAGCCGTTGGCCAGCCATCCTGGAAAAGTCGGGCCGTTTTGGAGGTAGAACAGAAGTCGTTCGGTCAAATGCCGGACGGCCAGGAGGTGACTCTCTATGAGCTGATGAATGTAAAAGGGCTGCGTGCGAGGGTCATTGATTATGGAGCGATATTGGTGTCACTGAAAGTGCCGGATCGGGACGGCAAATTAGCCGACGTGGTGCTTGGATTCGATGACCTGGACTCCTACATCAAGAGAAACCCTCTATTTGGGGCCACTGTCGGTCGCTACGCCAATCGCATTGCTAACGCCAGGTTTACGCTCGACGGCACCGAATACAAGCTGACCGCCAATGCCGGCAAGAACCACATCCACGGCGGAAGAGACAAGAGATTCGATAAGGTTATGTGGAAAGGCCGTCCGTTCCAGAGCAGTGAAGAGGTCGGCGTACGATTTACATATCTCAGCAAGGACGGCGACGAGGGTTTTCCCGGTAATCTTGATTGCATTGTTACCTATACCCTAACGAACGACAATGAACTGAAGATAAGCTACGAGGCCACCACGGACAAGCCTACGATTGTTAACCTCACCAATCACGGCTATTTTAACCTTGCAGGGGCAGGCAGCGGTGACGTTCTGAACCATGAGATGATAATCAACGCCGATTACTATACGCCCTCGGACAAAGAACTGATCCCGACCGGCGAGATTCACAGTGTAAAAGACACTCCTCTTGATTTTACGAAGGCCAAGACAATCGGAGCAAGAATCAGCCAGCTTACTCAAACACGCGGGTACGACCATAACTACGTACTAAAAAATTCAGGAGGTGCGCTTGTCCCGGCCGCTCGGGTCTATGAACCTACAAGCGGGCGGATTATGGAAGTGCACACCACAGAGCCGGGTATGCAGTTCTATACGGCAAACGGTATGAAAGGAATCAAGGGCAAAGGTGACAAGATTTACGACAGGCATTATGGTTTCTGTCTTGAGACTGAGCATTTTCCTGATTCGCCCAACAAGCCGCATTTTCCATCTGCTGTGTTGCGGCCCTGCCAAAAGTACAGTACTATGACCGTATTCAAGTTTTCAACACGATAGGTAAAAGTCAAAACCGATGAGCAGACTCACTCGCAGAGACTTTATAAGGAACTTAACGGCTGCTGCCGCCTGTATCGGGTTCGGTTCAGCGCGGCATGCCAAGGCTTCATCAAAGGTCCTGGGGGCAAACAACGACATTCGCATCGCCATAGTGGGTCTTCGCAAAAAAGGCAAGGAGCACATCGACATATTCGGTAAAGTGCCGGGCGTTCGCATAGTCGCTTTTTGTGATGTTGACACTGAGTTCCTGGACTTCGAAGCCAAGAAATTCAAGGACCGCAACGAGAAAGTCACCACCTATATTGACTACCGCAGGTTGCTCGATGACAAGGATATCGACGCTATTGTTGTTGTCACACCGGACCACTGGCATGCTTTGATGACCATTTGGGCCTGCCAGGCAGGTAAGGATGTGTATGTAGAAAAGCCGCTCTCCCATAACATCTGGGAAGGTCGCAAGATGGTTCAGGCGGCCCGCAAGTACAATCGGATTGTGCAGGTCGGCTCACAAGACCGCTCCGATGTAGGGCTCCAGGCAGCTGTGGAGTATATTAAAAATGGTAACCTCGGTTCCATTAAACTCGTTCGGGCAATCAGCTACAACCTCCGTGAGAGTATTGGCAAAGTCAATGGCCCCCAGCCCATCCCGGCATCGGTGGACTATAACCTCTTCCAGGGGCCGGCTCCACTGGTGCCCTTGATGCGGAAGAACCTCCACTATGATTGGCACTGGTTTTGGGATACCGGTACCGGGGAGGTCGGCAATCTCGGTGCCCACAATATAGATGAGAGCAGATGGATGATCGGCCAGCAGAAAATTGCCCCCAAAGCAATCAGCATTGGCGGGCGGCTCAGTTTGGACGATGACGGGCAAACGGCTAACACGCAGATTACTTTCTTTGACTATAAGCCGGTTCCGATGGTTTATGAAGTTCGCGGCCTGCGACGGAGAAGAGGCCTACGCGCCAGCGACCACTATAGAGGGACCAACTTTGGCATGGTGGTCATTTGTGAGCACGGCTATTTTCGCGGCGGTAGAGGGGGCGGCTGGGCATACGACAACAACAACAAAAGACTCAAGCAGTTCCCCGGCGAAGGTGGTCTCGGTCATCAGGCCAATTTCATTCAGGCAATGCGAAGCCGAAAAGTCAGTGACCTTATAGCCGATGTTCTCGAAGGTCATATCTCTGCTGCACTGTGCCATATGGCCAACATATCTTATCGGCTTGGACGCAAACAACCCGTCGAGAAAATCAAGGAAGTAATCGCAGGGAACAGTATCCTGACGGAATCTTTTGAGAGTTGTCTTACCCATCTAAGAGCCAACGAAGTGGACCTTGGAAGGGAACCCTTGACCATAGGGCCTTCTCTGATGTTTGACCAGACAAGTGAGAAATTTGTTGGCGAGTTTAGTGACATGGCAAATATGTTCGTACGACGAAACTACCGCGAGCCATTCATAGTACCGAATGAAGTATGAAATTATCTTACTCGCCGCAATGCTTCGCAGCAGGTCAGTGGAAACGTCATGAGCGCCGCAACCGAATTTCTACAATAGACGCTTATTCAGGTCTAAAATTTTAATATAAATATTGCTGGCGGTGTAAGAAGTAGGAGATTGTAAAGGATGAATCGTCGAGAAGTGCTTTGTTCAATTGCCGGTGGCTTGGCGGCAGCTACAATCGGGGATCTGGGAAGAATATATGGCGCAGAGCAAGCCAAAAGATCGCGGCTTGGCATTGCAGATTTTTCCTACAACATTCGGCTAAGAGCAGAACGCACCGGGCGAATGAAGGGAAAACTTGCTGATCCGCTGAACTTTCTCGACCATTGTCATAAGGTTGGTGCCGGCGGCATCCAGATGAACATAGGGATTCGAGATGAAGACTATACTCGTAAGCTTCTGGAAAAGGCCCAAAACAACGACATGTTTATTGAAGGTTCTGCGTCTTTGCCCCGTGATATGTCCGGCGTCGAGAAATTCGATGCAACGGTGCGGACAGCTAAGCAGGCTGGAGCTAAGGTAGTCCGCATTGCAATAGGTGGGCGACGCTACGAGCAGTTCAGCAATGCCGAAGAATTCAAAGCGTTCACCGAGCGTACCTGGAAGTCGTTGCAATTGGCTGAGCCGGTCGCGGCACGACACCGTATGCGACTTGCGATTGAGAACCATAAAGACTGGCGCATCGGTCAAATGCTGGATATGCTCAGTCGCATCAGCAGCGAATACGTCGGTGTGTGCATCGACATGGGTAACAGCTTTGCTCTTCTGGAAGATCCAATGGCGGTTGTCAAGGCATACGCACCTTACGGCTTTGCAGTCCATCTAAAGGACATAGCCGTAGCCGAATACGATGAAGGTTTCCTGCTTGCCGATGTCCCACTGGGGCAAGGCCTGCTCAACCTGCCTCGAATGGTCCAGATGCTTCGCAAGGCGAGGCTTGAAATTCAATTCGGTCTGGAGATGGCAACCAGAGACCCGCTGAGAGTCCCTTGCCTGACAGATAAATACTGGGCGACGTTTGAGGATGTGCCGGGCTTTGATTTGGCTCGTACTCTCAGATATGTCCGCGCAAATGCATCGCCGGAGCTGTTGCCAAAGGTTAATCATCTGCCGCTGGATGAGCTGGTCGAGCTTGAAGATGCTAACATTAAAAAATGCCTTGCTTTCGCTAAGGAGCAATTGAATTTGTGAGTGACGGTATAGAGACAATATTTGGAGGTCTGTTATTATGAACCCGGTAGTGATATTGATTATTGGCGTTGCCCTGCTTATTGCGATGATCATAGTACTGCGTGTCAATGCGTTTGTTGCGTTGATAACTGCTGCAATAATCGTCAGCTTGCTGGCTCCCGGCGATCTCGCGGATAAGGTCTCTCGCGTGGCCGGGGCGTTTGGCTCGGTTGTCGGGGCTATCGGTATTGTGATTGCGCTGGCCGCTGTCATCGGCAAATGTCTTATGGATAGTGGCGCAGCCGACCGAATTGTACGGTCTTTTCTCAAAGCGCTGGGAGAGAAAAGAGCATCTACGGCACTTATGGCAAGCGGATTCGTACTCTCAGTTCCTGTGTTCTTCGACACTGTCTTCTACCTTCTGGTACCGCTGGCTCGTTCGCTCTATCGGCGAACACAAAAGAACTACGTCTTGTACCTTACAGCTATTGTCGCAGGTGCCGGAATCACTCATACATTAGTTCCGCCAACCCCGGGTCCTTTGTTCATGGCTAACTGCTTCGGCATAGACCTTGGAGTAATGATAGGGATGGGCCTCCTCGTGGGCCTGCCCACAGCAGCCCTTGGGCTACTCGTTTGTAAGCTGATTAATCGGTTTGTGGACATTCCGATGCGTCCTTACACTGGCGAGCCGGAGGCAGAGCCCCTGGACGACAGCCAGTTACCAGGCCTGTGGATTTCGCTCTTGCCGATTATACTTCCCGTCATCCTAATATCCGCCAATACGGTGACAAATGCGCTGGTCGAGGACTCGCTGATAGCTCAAATCACGGCTGTATTGGGCAATCCCAACCTGGCTCTGCTGCTCTCGGCGGCGATCGCGATGTTTGTGCTTGTTCGCAGTCGAGGTTTATCTCTCAAAGAGCTTTCCGGGAAGATGGACACAGCCCTTATGAGCGGTGGCATCATTATTCTCATAACGGCTGGTGGTGGTGCTTTCGGCGCAATGCTCCGAGCCGCCGGCGTCCAGGACGTGGTGAAGGGATTCGTCGATACAGGAGGCCAGGGCTTGGGACTTGCAATCCTGCTTTTGGCCTTTGCTGTCTCAACGATCATAAAATTTTCGCAGGGCTCAGGCACAGTAGCCATGATTACGACCGCTTCAATGTTTGCGGCTATGGGCATATCAGAAGAAATGCTCGGTTGCAATCTCGTGTACTTAGCCATGGCTATCGGCGGCGGCTCGCTTGTCGGAGATTGGATGAACAACAGTGGGTTCTGGATCTTCGCGCGGATGGGCGGCCTGACCGAAATCGAGACGCTCAAATCCTGGACTATCCTCACCGCAGCGCTGGGACTCATAACTCTGGCTTTTACGCTGCTATTTGCATTTATACTTCCGTTGGTCTAAGAGCGTCGGTTCTGTATTACTTTGTCTTCTGAAGTTCACTTTAGCTCACTTTATACTTAAAGTGCCTAAAGTTTGGAGTGCCTAAAGTTATGGATATCAGGAGAACAGAAAATCAGGATACAGGTTATCATCAGAACAGGATATCAGGAAAAACAATGCTACTTTGCAAAAGCTACGTAGCGCGAGCCTGACGTCCTGATAACCTGAATCTTTATCTCACAGCTCGCACTTCAACCTTGGCCAGCTTCTCATAGAACTGAATAATCCCACCGTGGTCGTCTGCGCCCTTGCCGTCCACTTTCAATGCCTGCATCACCTCCATAACGGCGCTGGACAGGGGAACAGGGACTCCTACCTCATGGGCGGTATCCAATGCGTTGGCCAGGTCTTTGATGTGCAGCTCGATGCGAAATCCCGGCTTGAAGTTGCCTTCCAGCACCAGCGGCATCTTGGCGTCCAGGACTGCGCTGCCGGCCAGTCCTCCGCGAATCGCCTGAAAGACCTTCTCTGCGTTGACGCCTGCCTTGGCTGCCAAGACCATTGCCTCGGACATTGCGGCAATGTTCAGGGCGACGATGATCTGATTGGCTAATTTTGTCATGTTGCCGCTGCCAATCTCGCCCACCCGTGTCACGGAAGCACCCATCACACTTAGAATATCTTCAACCTCATCGAATGTCTCTTGCGGCCCCCCGACCATTATTGCAAGCGTTCCTTCGATAGCCTTGGGCTCACCGCCGCTCACGGGAGCATCGAGCACAGTGACTCCCTTTTCTTTGGCCTTTTCTGCTACCTCCTTGCTCGCCAAAGGCGCGATGGAGCTCATATCTACGAGGATAGTGGCCGGCTTCGCCCCCTCCAGAACGCCATTCTTACCCAGCACTGCTTCCTTGACGTCCGGGGAGTTAGGCAGCATAGTGATTATCACCTCGCTCTTTTCGGCGACATCTTTGCTCGATGAGCCTGCCTTTGCACCGGCTTTGACCACATCCTCCATCCTCTCAGGTACAATGTCGTAAACAGTAAGCGAATAGCCTGCCTTGAGCAGATTCTTGGCCATAGGCTTGCCCATAATTCCCAATCCAATAAAGCCAATCTTCTTCATAGTCAAACCTTTCGTGTCTGGTTAATTAGTTAATTGGTTAATTGGTGAGTTGACTACTCACTACTCACCGCTCACTACTCACTACTTACCACTCAACGAGCTAAAAATTCTCCAACAGCTTCCAGCCGCCTTCGTGAAACTGTGCAAGTGTCTTTTGTGTCACTCCATACGTAATGAAATCCTTCAGCTCCATCCCCTCAGGTTCGTAAGCTCGAACAAACTCAGGCAATGTTGAGAGTCTCTCAATTACATCCTTTGGTATCTCGTGGTCTATGCGCTCCTCACAGGGCAATTTTTCAGACAGCAGCATTTCCTGATACGGCGGAGCAATAGACATAATGATTTCCGCGCCCGCTAATTCCGTCATATGATAAGTTCCCCTCAGGGCGGCAACTATCAACATCGCTTCATAGCTGCGCTGTTTGTAAATCGAATAAGCCCGTTTGGAAACAGCCAGACCCGCCTGACGAATATCGGATTCGCTAATGTCAGCTTCGCAGTCGTGCGCCATGTCTCTAAGATAATCATCCAGACGCCCGATCATAATGACGGCAAAGCACTTGCCTGGTTCGATACTATTCTGTTCGGCCCGTCGTATTCCCTGGCGATGTCTTTCGGCTATGGCAATTACCTGCGGCACAGTATAGCTTATGGTAAGTGTGGCCGTGATTCCTTCAGCCGTACAGTCCTCAAGCACATCCAGCCCTGCCTCCGTGGCGGGCAGCTTGACGGCAATATTAGGTGCCCAGGCGTGAAAACGCCTTGCCATCGAAAGCATACACTCTCTTTCTGCCGCGCGGGCGGGATTGACCTGTGCACAGACATAGCCCATCCGGCCTGTGCTTTTTTTATATTGCGGCTCGAGCTGATGGGCAGCGTGCGTTATTGCTATGCTCATGAGCTTTTCGGCCTTTCTTTCCGGCTCCAAGTGCTCTGACAGCACATTGTCTATCTCCTCGGCCCAGGCGTCTTTGTTCCTCGACAATGCAAGATTCGCGAGAAACGGATTCGTGGTAGCACCGATGGCGCCCCTGCGGATACCGCGCTCAAGCTCGCTTGGCTCCGCCGAGTCGTGCCACCATACTGTCTTGGTGTTTTCAATTGCCCACTGCAGGTAGCCTATCTTCTTCATAGTCAGCTCCCATGACTTTTTGCATACAAGGATATACGTTTAAGTCCCGCAGGGCAAGGTATTCTTTTTGTCTGCGGGATTGCTTTCTATCCCGCCCAGGGATTTAGGCAGTAATCACCATCTGGGCAGAATTCGCTTCCAGCTGGGGTCAACATGTTTGCGCATTTCGGCCTCATCATCCCGTTTGCGATATGGACATTTTTCATAACGTTCACGACCACGTGCCAGCTGGTCATAATCCAGCTCTACTCCCAATCCGGGCTTTTCAGGAATCTTGACGCATCCATTGACTAAAGAAACGCGTCCGCCTTCCACCACTTCATCTTGTTCTGACTGCCAGGGATAATGGGTGTCACAGGCATAAGTCAAATGAGGTGTCGCGGCGGCCACGTGCGCCATTCCCATCAGGGACACGCCCAAATGACTGTTCGAATGCATCGATAATCCGATACCAAAGACCTTACAGAGATTCGCCAAATGCTGTACCTGCCGCATACCGCCCCAATAATGATGGTCACACAGAATAATCTGCACGGCGTCCAATTCAATGGCCCGGGGGACATCCCCGAACGAAGTGACCGCCACATTGGTGGCCAGCGGTGTCATAATCCCTTCGGCGACTAAACATCCTCTTACCTCTGCCATATTTTCCAAGCCGGCGGTTGGGTCTTCCAAATATCCGCCGCCCGAAAGCTCCTCGGCCAACGCTTTACCTACTCGCAAGGATGTTTCAACTGTCCATGCAGAATTTGGGTCGATTCGCAATGGAACTTCAGGACCAAGCTCCTGACGGAGCAATTTGATGGTTTCAATTTCCAGGTCCGGTTCCAGCACACCGCCTTTGAATTTGATAGAGCCGAATCCGTATTTGGTCACCATTTGTTTGACTTGCTGCACCAGGGCTTCGGGCGTCAGGGCTTCTCCGTATTCATCTTCGCGAACATCGTCGCCTTCACCTCCCCCTCCGGCATGCTTGTAGAACGGATAAGCAGAAAACGGAACTTTATCCCTGAGGCGACCGCCAATCAGGTCACATACCGGCAGGCCGACAGATTTTCCGATTAAATCCAGACACCCAGCTTCAATGGCCGCGTACGTGCGGGTAGTTGCGTCAAGGGGATTCTCTCCAGGCACCAGATAAGTCTGAGAACGTTCGGAGCCTGCTCCCTGTCCTTCCACCATGGTCGAGAGGAAGCCGGTTAAACGGTACGAATCGGCACCAACAACTTGCGGCCGCAACTCTCTTAGAGCTTGAGCCGGAGTTTCCCCGCCGTACGTTTCGGAAATGCCAACAATACCGTCTTCGCTTTCAAGCTCCAGAATAGTCCGCAAGGCGTATGGGGCATGAAGGCCATACGAACTTCGCAACGGCGGGTCTGCAATAGCGACCGAGTGAATACGCATGTCGACAATTTTCATTTTGATTCCTTAGGACTTGTAAATAAATTATCTTCCATTTTTGGCTGGCTGCGGCTTCGGCTGGCGGTGTCAGCAAAACTCGGACTACCAACCAGTAGGCCTGCGTTTTGCTTCCTTGCCAGCCTTGTCCTCGCTCAACCAAAAACGAAACCTAATTTCTTTACCAGTCCTTACTTTCTATTTAGCGAGATTGTCAAACCAATGGGAAAAGTCGTGCTAAAATCATAATCACTAACAAACCAACAATTCCCATCAGCGTCATCATCGTCGAGCAGGTTTTCAGCGTTTCGCCCTCCGTCATACCGGACATCTTGCATATCACCCAGAAACCGCTGTCATTCATCCAGGGAATGAGTTTTGACCCACATCCAATGGCCAGTGCCAGATAGAGTGGATGGAATCCCATCTGTCCACTGCCGGCCAGACCACCGAGAATGCCGACCGCAGTTATCATGGCAACCGTTGCGGAACCCTGAGCCGTTCGGACAATGGCTGTCACAAAGAATGCCAGAGGAAGTACGGCTATGTGATAAGAAGTCGCCAGCTCCTGGATGCGATAACCGATGCCGGTCTGCTGCAGGATGCCGCCGAAGGCACCACCGGCAGATGTAATCAGAATGATTAGTCCGCCGCTCGAGAGCGCATTCTGAAGGAACGCTGTGATATTCTTCTTATGGTCTCGGTGCTGCCATGCAAAAGTAACCAGAGCAATAGCAGCCGAAATTGTGAGGGCCACGTTAGGATTACCCACATTGTCAATCAACACGGCGATGTTTCGCCACCATGGAGCCGTTGTTATGGGAGATTGTGTCTTCACCCAGGAATCGAAAAATGTCCCTCCGGCAATCAAAAGAACAGGCAGAACGATGGGTAGTACCGAAAGCCAAAAGGGCGGTAGGGTTGCTTCATCTTTTTCTGTCATACTTCTTAGATCGGCAACAGAAATATCGGCCGTGTCTCTGACGGGTATCGGCCATTTTCGGTTTGCCCATAGAGCGTAAAGATAACCGGCGCTTACAGTAAACATACCGACGACGATTCCCCCTATAATCATGAGTCCTATATTTACAGAAAGCTCACCTGCAACGAACAAGGGGCCGGGCGTCGGTGGTACGAGAGAATGGGTCATGGTTGCTCCTGCTACAATTGCCATAATATAGAGACCGTAATTCCGGCCCACCCTTATCCCCATGGCCTTACCTAAGGGTATCATCAGATAGAAAACCGTATCGAAAAAGACCGGCATTCCCAGCAGAAATCCGCTGCCTAAGAATGCGCCGGGCGCGCGTTTTTCCCCCAGCCATTTTAGCAGAGACCGAACGATTCGCTCTGCAGCGCCACTTTCAAGTAAGAACTTCCCGATGATGGAGGCCATGGCAATTAAAATCCCAATCTTCGTACACGTTCGCCCAAATGCGCCGGCAACACGCTCGCCCACGGATTGTTGGATTAAGGCTTCGGTTTCTGCTGCTGTCATGTTCTTGTCCTGGGCAAATTGCCTCAGCGCAGGTGTCGCTGTCAGAGAGCCCACGATGATGGCGCCAAGGATTAGCGCCAGAAATGCATGCAGCCGCAAAGCTAAAATACCACCGAGGACCACAATCATACCGATTAACATAAGCCACAACGGGTCAATCATTCTACTCTCCTTTCACCCATTTTACGCTGTGGTCCCCCGTAACCGCAATATTTTCAGGCGGAGAATCCAAACGGAAAACCGACCAGGGCCCCGGTATGAATGGATACTTCTCTATCACGCGTTCATCAACGTCGATTCCCAGGCCGGGCCCTTCGGGCACCACAAGATACCCCTGCTCAATTTCCAGTGGTTCGGTCAGAATTTCATCCGAAAGTGGAAACGGATACATCCCCGCACGCCCCTGGGCCGAGTAACACGGGTATTCCAGCCATTCAACCACATCTTCCGGCCGGCATATCCCCACATGTGCCGCAGCAAGCACTTCGAGCGTAGTTCCCCAGCTATGAAACGCAAACTTCAATCCGTGCCGCTGAACACCTTCGAAGATTCGCTGCGCCATGGCAAATCCCCCCTGGCAGAGCACATCCATCTGAATATAATCAACGGCTTCGGAATCAATCAAATCCTGAAAACCCAAGATATCGGGCTCATGCTCTCCGGAGGCTAACTTGATATTCAACTGACTTCGCAGTTTGCGATAAGCCTCATGCTTCTCCGGAGGCAGTGGCTCTTCCAGCCAAACCGGATTATACCTCGCCATATCATTCGCCAATTGTTCAATTTGTTCGAAGGAATAGCTGCGGTCGCCCATTCGCCACCAGGTATGTGCATCAACCATAAGGCCCATCTCCGGTCCTACAGCCTGCCGCATTAATTCCACAGTTTTTAAGTCATCTTCAGGGCCGCTCCCCGGCCGCATTTTATATCCCGGGAATCCCATAGCCGAAATAGCCGCCGCCTCTTCGGCGTACTTTTCAGGAGCCATATACATACCGGCACTGCCATAAAGTTTAATGCGGTCGCGCGAACGTCCACCCAACAGCTCGGAGATTGCACAGCCTTCGTATCGACCAACCAAATCAACCAGTGCGATTTCCACGGCATGATATGTCTTCACTGTTTCCGGATGGGATTGGAATGTAAAAGAATTCCATTGACGCGGGTCCTTGCCGGTGAGAAATAATCGTATTTCTGTATTAATTTCCTTCCGGGCGCGTTCATGTGCCGGACCGGGAGCGTAACCTGTCAAGCCGGTATCGGTTGATACGCGAATGAGCATAGCATCTCGCTTGAGGATAGTGCGTTCTCCACCCCAAAAGGGGAGTTTTTGGGGTTCAGGCATTTGATAAGACATTAAGAAAGATTCTACATTGGTGATTTTCATTTGCTACTGGCTTCCGATATTCGAGAGTTCCTGCAAAAAAAGCGCCAAGGCCGAATGGTCATTTCAGAGATGACCTCAAATTACTCAAAGTATCCACCATATTCCGGGCGCCGGAGTTTACGAATGCAGCATCAGCTCCACAGGCGATAAAGCGAAAGCCCAGGTCGTGATATTTATTAAATTCGTCCGGGCTGCCCACCAGGATCCCGGTTGCCTTACCAGCCTTTTTAGCTGCTGTGGCTGTGGTTTTCAAGGCGTCGATGAATCGAGGATGTTCAAATTGTCCGAAAATGCCCAATGCCGTCGATAAGTCAAATGGCCCTACAAAAAGCAAATCAATACCATCGACTGCTGCGATGTCATCGAGACTATTAAGAATTTCCTCGCTCTCCACCTGTACAATGCCGACGAGTGTATCTTTGCTGCTCGCGAAATATTCTTTAGAGTTCGCACCAAAATTCGTTGCTCGCACCATATACGCCACACCACGAACACCTTCCGGCTGATACCGCATGGCGTTAGCCGCCCTTTGCGCTTCTTCAAGGTTGTTGATCCGTGGACACATGATACCCTCGGCCCCTAAATCGAGGATGCGATGAAAACGCTGCCGTTCGTAAGACTCCACGCGAACCACCGGCGCCGCTGGAGTATGCTCCAGCGCCTGCAGCTGATGTAGCACATCTTTTTCTGTCCCGGCTCCATGTTCCAAATCGATGAGCACCCAATCGAAGCCGGCCATCCCAACAATTTCGGCAGTTACTGATGAGCCCAGGTTGAGCCAGCATCCGATCAGCGTTTCACCGTTACGAATTCTTTTTTTAAGATTTTTCATTTATTCTACCTCAAAAATTATTAATTACCGTTCCCGCCGGTAACTCTGAGTCGCCGATGCTCCATAGCCTACCTCGCCGAAGTGCTACGAAGGCTGGAAGCTTTGGCGGCGGAGCGCATGTTGCTATTCATACTTATCCGCCGTGTCGCAGCCACATCACGATAGGCCCGCCTGTTCAATAGCCGCAGCAATGCTTGCGCCCCGCTTAAAAGGGGTACCCTGGTCAGCCAAACACTTCTCCAGTGCCGACAGGCATAGCATCACGTTACTCAATGTGCAGGCCGAGCCCATCAAGCCGATACGCCATGCCTTTCCTTTGAACTTACCCAGACCGCCGCCGATTTCGATGTTGAACTCGTTGAGCAGCTGTTTTCGTACGGTGACATCGTCCACACCGGCGGGTATGGCAACCGCATTCAGCATGGGCAGCTCATAACCCGGCTGGGCCACGTAGTCGATTCCAATGGCCGACAGACCGGCACGAAGGATCTTGTGATTGGTCAGGTGGCGCGCCCATCGGCACTCCAGGCCCTCTTCCTTAATTATCCTCAACGATTCCAACAAGGCGTAGTTCATGTTGACCGGTGCGGTGTGATGATATAGGCGTTCGCTGCCCCAGTACTTGCGGATCATGCAAGTATCCAGATACCAGCTCTGAACCCTGGTTTTGCGATTATCGATTGCCGCAACCGCTGCAGCGCTGAAAGTCACCGGTGCCAGCCCCGGCGGACAGGACAGGCACTTCTGTGTGCCGGAATAGCAAGCATCGATTTGCCAGCCATCCACATCAACCTCCATGCCGCCCAAACTCGTGACCGTATCGGCCAGCAACAGAGCGCCGTGGTCGTGGACAACCCTGGATATCTCTTCAAGTGGCTGATGTGCGCCCGTGGAGGTCTCAGCATGTACTATACCGACAACCTTGGCGGATTTCTTTTGGAGCGCCTCAGCAATCTGTTCCGATGTAAACACCTTACCCCACTCGATCTCGAGGGTGGTTACATCGGCCCCACACCGTTGTGCAACATCGGCCATGCGCGTGCCAAATACGCCGTTGACGCAAATCAGTACAGGCTCACCCGGTTCCACAAGATTTACCACGCAGGTCTCCATGCCGGCACTACCTGTACCGGACACTGCAAAAGTCAGCTCGTTTTTAGTCCTAAATGTGTATTGGAGCAATTCGCGTATTTCATTCAATATTTCCAGGAAAGCAGGGTCCAGGTGTCCAATAGTCGGACGTGACATCGCTTCCAGCACTCTGGGGTCAACGTCTGAAGGCCCCGGCCCCATGAGAACGCGTTTGAGGGTCTTAGGCGTATTCACTCGGCATTTCTCCTCTTATTCAGTGGTTTCAATTTTGGGTTCGTGTGTTATCTTTTTCAGACTGCTCATTGCCTTGGTCACCAGTGTGATGGCTACACCAAGAAGCAGGAGCGACGTAACAATCAATGGGATGTTTTTGTCAACGAAGTTCCTATAAGCCAGCAAGACTAAAGCGGTTAAAGTGACACAGAACATAAAATACATAGGGTACTTTATAAACCTGTTACCTATTCCAAGCTTCGCAAGCCAAAGGGTAACAGCCAGCAGTGTCAACGATGCAAGTAACTGGTTGGCCGAGCCAAAGAGCGGCCACAGGGCGGCCCGCGTACCCGTGAAGGTAAAGAGCATGGCCACGGCAATCGTGACTACAGTGCCCACATAACGGTTTTTGCTCAATACGGTCTGTGTGCCTGTGCCTTCAAAAAATTCTTGAAACATGAACCGCCCCAGACGCGTGGCCGTATCCAGCGTTGTCAGAGCAAATGCTGAAATGGCAAGTGCAGCGAAGGTGATCCCTGCTTTTTCAGGGATGCCCAAATGAGAAACAAAACTACCAATGCCCGAAGAAAAGACGGCAATGGGCCCTCCCTCACCCATGAGGTTTGTATAGTCACTTTGAAGAATCGTCGTGGCCGTGATAAGTGCCATCACTGCCAGTAAACCCTCGATGAGCATGCTTCCATACGCAATCGGTTTGGCATCGGTTTCTTTATTAAGCTGCTTTGCAGTAGTGCCCGCTGAGACCAGGGAATGAAATCCTGAAATGGCACCGCAGGCAACCGTCACAAAAAGAATTGGGAACAGAAAGCCAATGCCCTCGACATTAAAGGCAGTGAAAGCTGGTGATGTCATTTTGGGATTGGCAGCGAAAATTCCCACAACGCCCGCTATCATAATCGCATACAATAAAAACGAGCACAGGTAGTCCCTTGGCTGTAAAAGAAACCAGACTGGAGCAACTGCTGCAAAGAATACATAGACGAAAAGAACCAACTTCCACGTGTTGTAGGACAGCAGGATAGGGAAACGCAATCCAACTGCAATACAACCTGCCAGCAGGCCCACGCCGATAATGGATGATAACCATAGTGGTGTATTGAATCGGTATATACTCAGTCCAAAGAGAATCGCAACGATAATAAACAAAAAGGACGCCGTGGCCGTAGATGGTTCTTTCACAAAGACATCGGCTACTGCGTGTGCGAATACCGCTATCAACAGGACGACCAGGAACCATGCAAAGGCCAGAAACAGGCGTTTACCTGCCTTACCTACATGCTCTTCAATCACTCCTCCAATAGTCTTTCCGCCGTGCCGGACAGATGCCACCAGGGCGGAAAAGTCATGAACTCCGCCTAAAAATATACTGCCGATCAGAATCCATAAAAGCACGGGGATCCATCCAAACGCAGCCGCGATAATCGGCCCAATAATAGGAGCGGCCCCTGCAATGGAGGCAAAATGGTGCCCCATAAGAACAGGCGCCTTGGTTGGAACATAATCTACCTCATCACGCTTTGTATGGGCTGGAGTCTTGCGGTTAGGATCCAGGCCGTATTTCCGCGCTATGAATCGGCCATATAGCAAATAACCAATCGACAAGGAAACGATTGAAACAATCATTATTACTGAAGCAGACATAGATTATTCCTTAAATTAGGTTATATTTCCCATTTACTTGATAGTTAAGGTTACCTTTCCCAGCGCCCCACAGTCCCCTTCAAAAACACCCTTTATCTCGCTGCCTTTGACTTTATAGGCTGGGGCTGCAGTACCGCATAGCACCACCATACCGGGCTCCAGAACGTGTCCGGACCTGGTAAGATTATTGGCACACCATAGCAGGGAATTCCATGGGCTGCCCATGACGTCTCGTGCCGGGCTTTCCCTGATTTTTTCACCATTTCTGACTAAGGATAAATTGATGGAATCGATATCAACCTTGCCGGGCTCCATCGCCGGGCCTAAAACAAATACATGTGCACCCGTACCGATAGCAATCATATCCTGAGGAGTGGGCTTTGCCTGGGCCGAGGTATACGGAAAATTGCCCGCATCGAATGCGGGATGCACCCACTTGACATAGGACTTCAGGACGGCAACGTCTTTGATAGGCTTATTAATACGTTTGCCGAGAGTAAAGGCGACTTCCGTCTCAAGCATGATTTCATTGAATGTCTCAACCGGCAGCGTAGAGCCGCTGGGCAATCGCTGCGTCATGAAAAAGGACCCCCTCGCCGGCTCATCCATGCCGAACTGCTTTTGTGCGGCCTTGCTCGCATAGGCGACTTTATAACCGCAGACAGGTCCCAATAGCCTGGCGACTTCTCGTGTCATTAAGTCCTGAATGTGATAGGCCTTTACCATAGAGAAGGAACCATGCTTTTGAGTCAGAGGGGGAATCTGAATCTGACGTTGACGTCCGTCAAGCATCTGCTCTATCATTGCTTCGACATCGAGTGTCTCCTTACTTTGTGTCGGCTGAATCACTATCAGAGCATTTACTATCACCAGCAGGATAATCAATAAAAAAAGTGTTCTCCTCTGTTTCATGCTGACACCTCTCTTTCTTCATTAAGATAATGCTTCGCTCTGTTGAAAAGCCGCAAAAACTGTCATTCTGAACGGAGCGCAGCGGAGTGAAGAATCTCTTTATGGATCAGGAAATGAGATTCTTTGGCTTCGCCTCAGAATGACAATCCATGTTTTCAATAGAGCAATAATGCTTCTGAAAACTAACTAATTGCCGTTGGGTATAAAAAATACTTGCGCCCATTGTAAATCATATACATAGCTCCTACAATAGATTTACCCTACACAATCGTTGTGGAATTGCTTATAATCACTACGGCCCGCATCGTGCTCTGGGATATATGAGTCCGGCAGCGTTTGTAGCAAGGCCTCCTGGGTCTGAATTCGCGGCGCTCCGTTAGACCCGAGTGACATATACGAGCGTAATACTCTCATGGAGGTTGGTACAAAAAATGGGGGGCAGGTCAGGTTGAGGACACCTTTGTGTCATCGTATGCTGAAAGGAGAATTCATGAATATGGAATGCCTGAATGTCTTTGGCGGAATTGGAAGAAGAATCTTTGTGGTCCTGTTCCTTTGCTCTTTTGCGGTTTCTGAACTGCATGCTGCATCGATTACCCTTTTGTTCGATGACAAGAGCCCTCAGGCCGTGTTTGCCTCTCAAGACATTCAAACGGCGTTACGGGCAAAAGGACATAGTGTAAGACAGTCCCGTCTTACACAACTGGGCCAGGTTACTGAAGGTGTGCGCATAGTTCTTTCTTTGCGCTCAGATACGGATGTCACACGCCGGATGATGTCGGAAGGAGCAAGCCCTCCGGGGACTCTAAGAAGCGAGGGCTATAGTATCCGCACCAGCTCCAAAGCAGGTCGAGCCACTTACTGGGTTGTTGGCGCCGACACAGCGGGTATTATGTACGGGGGGCTGGAACTGGCTGAAGTCATCCGATTGGACGGCCTTGACGGCATTAAAGACGTCGACCACAATCCTTACATGGTTATGCGCGGCACGAAATTCAACATTCCACTGGATGTGCGCACACCCAGCTACACGGATGTCTGTGACGCTGCGCAAAATAACATTATCGAGATGTGGAACTTTGATTTTTGGAAAGAGTATATCGATAATCTGGCACGTTACCGATACAACTATATTTCTTTGTGGAACCTCCATCCTTTTCCTTCCCTTGTTAAAGTCCCGGACTATCCTGATGTAGCATTGGATGATGTGAAACGTTCAAAGGTTCAATGGAAGGAATACTATCCGGGCAACGGGACAGGTTTTCAAAGTCCTGAGATTATGGAAAATCTTGAGATATTAAAGAAGATAACCATTGAAGAGAAGATTGATTTCTGGCGCAAGGTAATGCGTTACGGCAAGGACCGCAATATCGATTTCTATTTTGTTACCTGGAACATCTTTGACTATGGCATCGACGGAAAATATGGCATTACCGACAATATCAACAACGAAACCACCATTGACTATTTCCGCAAAAGCGTGAAGCAGATGTTCCTTACCTATCCGCTCTTGGCGGGCATCGGCCTGACGACAGGCGAAAATATTCCGAAAGCACCTTTCCAGCAAAAAGAGGACTGGGCGTTCAAAACCTATGCTCAGGGCGTTCTCGATGCAGTAAAGGCCCAGCCGGGACGCAAGATTACTTTCATCCACCGTCAGCACCAGACCGGCGCTAAAGATATAGCCCGACGATTCGCGCCTTTGATCGAGCACAAGGACATTGAGTTTATCTTCAGCTTCAAATATGCCAAAGCGCATGTGTACAGTTCGACCACGCAGCCTTATCACCCCGGCTTTGTCAAAGATATCCAGGAGCAAGGTGACCTCAAAACGATCTGGACACTGCGAAACGATGACGTGTACCACTTCCGCTGGGGTGCCCCCGATTTCGTCCGCGAGTTTATTCAAAACATCCCCTATGATGTGTCCAGAGGTTTCTATCTGGGCTCAGACCAGTACATCTGGGGACGTGAGTTTTTGAGCACAGAGCCTGAGTCACCGCGGCAAATCGAAATCGTGAAGCACTGGTACCATTGGATGATATGGGGCCGTCTCGGTTATGACCCGAATCTTAGTAATGAGCGTTTTGTCAAGATAATCCGGCAGCGGTATCCCAATATTTCCGGTCATGATTTGTTCACCGCTTGGCAGCAAGCGTCCATGATCTACCCCAAGACCACCGGTTTTCATTGGGGGTCCCTGGATTTTCAATGGTATATCGAGGCCTGCAGGAGCCGTCCGGGCCCGGCCGAAACACCAACCGGCTTTCACGATGTCAACCGCTTTATCTCTCTGCCGCCTCACCAAGGGACAGACTATGTTTCCATCCCTGACTACATAGACGCCCTTATAGCAGGCCAAGAGGTTTCTGGTACTACGCCGATCCAGGTGTCCGATCAAATTCACGGTCACGCTGATAAGGCTCTACAGATTCTGGACGGACTGGCCCATGGGGGCAATAAAGAGCTGCGATTGACACTGGGTGACATCAGGGCAATGGCTTATATGGGTAAATACTACGCGCACAAGATACGCGGCGCCACGGAACTGGCCTTCTTCCGCAAGGGCCAAAAGCAACGGCATCGCAATGCCGCCATCCAGGAGCTGACCAAGGCGGCACAGTACTGGCGCCTTTATGTCTCCACTGCACTGGGTCAATACAAAAATCCTTTGTGGACGAACCGTGTAGGCTACTGCGATTGGCGGGACTTGATGAAAGAAGTTTTGAACGATATCAAAACTGCCGGTGGCAGTGTACATCTATCGTCAATGTCTCCCACATCAGGCGGCACTATACTCGAGGCTGAGACTGCCATTTCTAATGGCCCTCAAAAGGCGGCCGGCATCAGCGGATACACGGGAACGGGCTATCTCGATTTCAATGGTGAAGAAAATGATAGCTGGGTGGAATGGACATTCGATGCGCATCAAGCAGGGACATATATCCTGGAGATACGCTATGCGCTGGAGCAGGGTCAGTATCCGGCCACGATGACAGTCAATGGAAAATCCGTAGGGGATATCGTCTTATGGAGCACGGGTGGAAAATCCACGTGGGCCTGGGACAGAAAGGCAGTCGTGCTCCGGAAGGGAACAAATACTATCAGGCTCACACCTGGAGGTATGCCGCTCATCGATCATTTAAATGTCCTCTACCGTGGTCCTGTTTCGAACTTTTAAATCTGGTATTTTAAGTTGGAAAGTGTATCCGGTTAAAAGAAAGCCTTAACAGAGGAATGTTGAACATGAATCGATCCAAAGACTTATTCAAGCAATCGAAGCCCGCCGAAGGCGGGTTTTATAAAAGCCGGCGATGCCGGCCTTCTAACATGAGAAAGTGGATGTGGGCAATTGTTTTGCCGATAATGGTGTGCCGGTTTTGGTCGTCAGCTTGGGCTGAGTCCTCCCAAGGCGGAAGTCAAGACAAGTGGTGGCTTGAAGCCAAGCGTATGCTCCAGACAAACTTGCGTGAAATCGACGCTACTATGGATATTGACAAGTATGTGCAGGAGATCAAAGACTTTGGGGCCAATGTGGTCTTATTCAACGCCGGAGGCATTGTCGCCAACTATCCTACGGACCTGGAGAACCATTGGCGTAACACCTTTATGGAGGGAGACTTTCTCGGTACTGTGCTGAGTCGCCTTCACGGAGAAGGCATTCGTGTCATCGGCCGTTTTGATTTCAGTAAAATCAACGAGAAGTTCGCAGCCAAACGCCCTGATTGGCTCTATGTCAGTGAAAAGGGTAGGAACGTCAACTACAACGGTCAGGTCCATACCTGTGTCAGCGGCGGCTATCAGCAGGAGTATATGTTCAAAATCCTGGGCGAAGCCCTCGACCGGTATCCGCTGGATGGTGTGTTCTTCAATATGATTGGCTACAGAACCAGCGACTACAGCGGGAACTATCATGGCTTGTGTCAATGCGATAACTGCAAACGGCTGTTCAGGGAATTCGCTGATATGGAGCTGCCAAGGACGGCGAACAGGAACAACCCTGCGTACAAAAAGTATGGTGAGTTTACTCGAATGATGACGGACAGACAGTTTAGACGGGTCAACGAGTTTCTCAAGGCTAAACGCCCGGACCTGGCAATCTGCACCTATACCTCGGCTGGCGTGGATGTCATTCGCAAGGAGTCGAATCGGCCTTTGGGCCAGGGGCCTTATCATGATACTGAATTAGCCAAGTGGACGCTACTGACCTGTGGTGAAAGGCAGCTTGCTTGTACAGCTGTCCATTTCATACGTATTCCTTATCGCCACGCTGCGGTCTCCCCCTACTTGACGGCCCGGCGGGTGTGGCAGCAAATGGTCAATGGTGCCTGGCTGGATTTCTACTGTATTGGCCCCTTGCAAAGGCAAGAGGACCGCACCGGACTGGATTTGGCTGCTGGTATCTACAATTTCCATAAGGACAATGAGCGGTGGCTGCTCCACACGAAGTCGGCCGCTCAAATTGCATTGGTACGACGTGGAGACTCGGAATGCCAGGGCCTGGTGCAGATTCTTTATGAGAATCAGGTGCCATTCGCGTTTACGCAAATCAATTCCGAGCAATTGGCCGATTATCATCTTGTCATTGTACCGGATGCAGGCCAGCTTGATTCGGATCAGTGCAAAGCGCTGGATAGTTATGTAAAGAATGGTGGTAAACTCTTAATTACTAAGAAAGTCCCGAAGGCCCTTCAGTGCATCGGTCCAGTGACGCTTGAATCGACGCGCCCCGCAGAAATGGGCTCCTACATCCGGATTCGTCCGGAAGACCGCAGGCGTTTTAATCGCCCTATACTGGACAAGCTTGATCTGGTCTTTCTTGCGGGAGATTTCAATGTGTATGAGACGCAAGGTCATGTCGAGGGGCTGCTGAGACTTATCCCGCAGGATATGTTTGGTCCGCCGGAGAAGTGCTATTATCGGCAAGTATCCGATCATCCTGCTTTGATATATAATAAGTATGGAAGGGGTGCGGTTGCATGTTTCACATTTGATATTGGCACACACTACCAAACACAGTGCCATCAAGGTCACGCCAACCTGGTTATGGGCGCTATCGACAATATACTCGACATCGAGCGCCGGTTGGAGGTCAAGACGTCACCGCTTGTGGAAGTGACACACCGGACCTCACGGGATGGCACGTTTGAGTGGGTTGGCTTATTTAATCATTCGGGACAACTCAATAATGCCCTGCACGCCCCCATCCCCGTTGACGACATCCGGGTAAACATCATACCTTTCAAACCGTTCAAAACCGCGCGTCTGCTCAGTAACGGTAAAAAGTTGAGAATATCCAAACGCAAGAATCGCATCTCCTTGACGGTTCCTACGCTCAAGCACTACGACATCGTGTTGTTCGAGTACGAATGAAAAGTAAATCAGCGACCACCGGCTCTGCCGGTGGTCGCTGATGTCAAGCTTAAGGTGCCGGTTCCGGCTCTTATGGTGGTGGATACAGCCGAATATCGTCAAAGTACATCGTACCTGAACCACCAGCCTGCGGGTTGTTCTTGTTACCAAGACCAAGGGAAATTGAATTGACATTAGTCAGATTCACGCCCTGGTCGGCAAAAGCCTGCAGGTCGATAGTCCATTCCGTCCAGGTAGTTACCTGTGCTGCATCAGGATTATCATTAGTAACTATCGCATTGCCGTTGAGAGCAACATATAAAGTCTCAGCAGCATTATCCGAGTTGCCTCTGAACCAGATCGTCAGTATGTTGACATATTTCTCCGTCCAGTCACGCGGGTAAGTCAAAGTCAATGTCGCCTCAGAGTAACCAACACTATTGTCGTAGTAAAGCGGCATCGACTGGTTGCCGCTGTGAACGATAGTTTGCTCGGCAAATGGAGGACTGTCATAACCAACTAAAGAACCGTTTGCTGGGTCGTCGTATCCGTCCAGCCACGCGTTAAATATTCTGTTGCTCTCGGGGTCAGCGGGGTCAAGGTCATTGTAGGACTCAAAATCGTCCACGACAAGGAAGTTGGCTGTCGTAAAGCTCCAGAGAATGCCTGTCCACGGACTGTCTGGGTTGGTGTTATTGACCTCGTCAACACGCCAGTAGTAGGTGGTATCCCACTCAAGCTTTTCAGGTTCATAGCTCTCGGAACCAAGGTCACCAGTGCCTTTATACTCGGGTGAACCGGTATCGGCATTTCGTACTGCCTCCTGGTCGTTGCCGAAGTAGACCTGATGCGAAGCGGCATAGACTCCCGGTGTCCAGGTAAGAATCGGTGTTTGCTTTATATCCACAGCGCCATTAGCCGGGTCCGGGCTGCCGACGGCGCCCTCAGTAGTAAAGCTCCAGACGTCGCCTTTATACGTGGCGATGGCATCAAACTCATCGACCCGCCAGTAGTAAGTCTTAGCCAATTTAAGTAGGCCGGGAGTATAGGTTGTGAGTCCCAGAGGGAGTCCCCCGGCGGCACTGTTGACATCGTCAAAATTATCACCGAAGTAGACATAGTGTAATTTTGTACCGAAACCTCCCGTCCAGCTAAGCTCCACATCTGGTTCTACAAGCTCGGCACCATCAACCGGGTCGGGTGCATAGGCGGTCCTGGGGGGAACCGAAAAGCTCCAGACATTACCTTTGTGTATTGTAGTGCCATCGGCTTCAACGTCATCGATCCGCCAGTAGTAAGTGGTGCCGGGAACAAGACCATCCGGATGAGGCATGCCGGGAAAGCCAACAACAAAAAACGTCGAGGCCTGGTTGCCACAGCACGTCTCGGCGGCGCCATCGTTCACATCGTCAAAATTGTCGCCGAAATATACATCATGCGAGACCGCAAAATCTCCCGGTGACCAGCTAAGGCTCGCCCATGTATCCTCATATAAGACACCGTCAGTCGGGCTCGGATTCCAGGTCTTTGAACGGACCGCAACGTTTTTTATCTCCGCTTCCGAGAGCGCCCGGTTGTAGATGCGGATGTCGTCGAGAATACCATCGAGTAAATCAGCTCCAGATCTGCCGCCTATGTAGAAAGGTCTCGTGTCTGTATCTATGGTGCCCCCACGTGAGTCAGGGGGGTCGTTATCAAGAACACCGTCGACATAGACTCTGACTGTCGTTCCATCCCACGTAGCTGCAACATGATACCATTGCCCCGTATTTAGGAGTGTATCGCCGCGATAACCACTACCATCGCCGTCGTCCAGGTACAAAGTGGCCAGGCCGTCAGCGATTGCCAACTGATAGTTGTTTGGGTTGTCTTCTCCTTTACGAGCGATGATATCAACGTCAGTGCCGGAGCCCCAGCTATCAGCTTTAATCCATCCGGCCATCGTTAACGCGCTGGTAAGCTGCAAACTCGAAGAGCTTGGGACCGAGACATAATCGTTCGTCCCGTCGAACTCCAAAGCACCACCCACTATCCCATTAGTCCACTCATTGCCGGTCATATCGGGCAAGGTGCCGTCGTTACCGAAGACACTGCTATCTGCTGCGGTTAAGCCTGAAGTTTCGTCAAGCTTCCACCAGCCAACAAGGTTGGGGTCAGCAGCATCTGCTATGCTCGTCAGAATTAGACCCAGCCCAAAAACAAAAGAAAATAAATAAATCAATTTCTTAAACATAATAATCCTCCTTAAAAAAAAAGTTAAAATAACTATGCCTTGGTCACACACCAAAACACTTGCTCCCGCAGAGGCGGGATATGAATTTTTCATTGAAATGTGAAAAACCTCCACTCGTGAAGCTCAAAGTCCTGACTTGAAATTCTATACCTCACATGAGGCATAATAATTCCTCCTCTATTCGGAAAACTACGAGAATTGCGCCCGCTGGATGACCTCAAAGCCACAGATGCCCGGCTGCACAGACACAAGCTTTACTATTTTCGTTTATACCACATCAGTCACCTTCCCGTCAAGGAAAATCTCTTGAATAATGCATGTCTTTTTGATAGAATTATACAAAAATCTGTAATGTTATCATTTGTAAGGCCGTAAAAGCATTTTATAAAACAAACTCTGCTGGCAACGTAATCTCAGAGGAAGGAGAAGGTGCAATATGGACGAACGAAAGGTGTGTCCGCCTTTGGAAATTACGATTGCTACACGGACAAACGGAAGAGTTTTAACGGGATTTACGTTAATAGAGCTTCTGGTGGTGATTGCAATCATAGCGCTCCTTATGGCGATATTGATGCCCGCACTGCAGCGAGTGAAGAGACAGGCCAGGACTGTTGCCTGCCAATCGAACCTGCACCAGTGGGCTCTCATCTGGTCCATGTACACGCAGGACAACAATGGACTCTTCCCCAAGGAAGTCCTAACCTGGCGAGGCCTGATAGAGGACTACCACAAAGAGAGAGAGATAACTCTATGCCCGACGGCTGCGAAACTCTACACTGATGGCGCCCGGCCCCCATTAGGTGCCTGGGAGCAAACCTGGGGTCAACCTGATACTGATGTTAGCGGCCGACCCTTTGCCAGCAGCTATGGTATAAACCAGTGGGTGTTGAACACACCGAATGTCGTAGGCGGACGGGTGCTTGAGGAGCTTTGGAGGACTCCTAATGTCAGTGGTGCAAATCAGGTGCTGCTTTTTGGAGATTGCGCCATCATCGGAGCTACCCCATTGGACACAGACCAGCCTCCGGAATATGACGGGGATTGCGCAAATGTGTGGGGTGCAGGTGGAAGCACCAACGAGATAAGGCGTTTCTGTATGAATCGACACAACGGTTTTATGAACGGCCTTTTCCTGGACTGGTCGGTCAAAAGGGTCGGACTAAAAGAGTTGTGGACATTGAAATGGCATCGCCAGTTCGACACGGCAGGGCCATGGACCAAAGCCGGCTTAGTCGAGTCGGCGGATTGGCCGCAATGGATGAGAAGCTTTAAGGACTATTAACGGTCCACTATTTTCTATAATCCAACGCCTGCTCTATATGCCCGTCTCCCGTATTCGTCGAGTTGACTGGCAGGGCTATAAGAGTAGTGCTTTTGACGGGTACTTTATCTGCTGCCTGACGTATCGTTCTATAAAAACTTAAGAAACATAATGTGGCAACTTGCCAACTCGGCTTGGAGGCTCGTCTCGGCGCTCGTCGGGGCCGAGCCCGCCGCAGCCCGGAAGGCCGAGGACGTAGCGGGGCCGAAGCAGGAAGCTACACCGGAGCAGGCAGGTCGTTCCATATCTGGGTGGTGGCTAAATATATCTTGTTTCTGCTCGCCTAACCCGGAAAACACTAAACAACCGGCCCCTTGACCTGCCGGCGCTAACATATAGATGGAAAACTTCTGAAGCATTTCTCTACCAATCTTTTTTGTTGTGTAAGTTTACCGTGATACGCGACTTATACGTATGCTATTTTGCATGGTCGCGTATAGATTGCAAATTGTGCTTGTGTAAGGTTTGTTTATGTGCTATCATTTAAAGGTATGAAAAGAAATGAACCTGAGATTTTGTCATCAGGTGTTTATCAGCTTTGAGCAAGACTAACAATGGAAGAGGGTTTCGTCATGAGCCTGAAATACAAGCTAATGGTAATTGTTATTCTTTGTTTGGCGAACTGCCTGATTTGTAACATCTATGCGTCCGATTCGTCAACCGTATCAAATGATTCACCGAATAGCCGGGCATCCATACAAATCGTCGATGAAGAACACCGTTCAATCGCTAATCTTCGTGTACAAATCGATCAGCAAGAAACTCTCCAACGTCCACTCAAAGAACAAAATAGGAACATTTTAGACACAATTCGCTTGGCTATTGGATTTGCTCCGCTGTTTCTCGTCGTCGTTCTTGGCCTGATTAGTTATCTCACTCATCGACAGTATGAAAAAGACAAATTCCTTCTAATCTGCATAATTAAGAGCGAAATCGCAAAAATAAAATCAGAAATCGAATCCCGATATTCTGGCCTCGAATCATCTGACGGCTTACAGCTGAAAACCAAATCGTTCGAACAATCAATCAGAAACATTGCAGAATCAATAACCTCTGAAGCAATAAAACCCATTGACGAGCGTACCAAGCTTTTAATGGGAAGCAGGCTCATGCTTCAGATGGACATCTCGACGCTCCAGGCCGAGCAGCACGTGGACAAAGGTCAGCTAACTAATGCCATAAGATGCTGGATTGACGTTGCACAAAAGGCCTGGGCTGTAGAATGGAATTGGCGGGTCGCGCATGCTCTTGACAGAATAAATTATCTTCTCAACAAGGGAGCCAAAATCACGCTCGCATCAAGTAAAACTGAGCTGAATGCTTTTCTGCAATCTTTACCTCCGCAGTTTGAACTGTTGGTCAAAGCAATTCAAAGCAAAATCTAAGTGTCCGACAAAATACCCTAATACATATTTATTCTGCCAGAAACATCTAAATCATCCTGATTCTCGGCCAGTTGTCATAAATGTTTGTCAATACTAATGTAACGTTCCACCCTCCGTAGCACAGCTACTGCGGAGGACGGGCAAATTTCATAAAACTTTGAAACTGCGACATCTGAACTATTTGTTAACGGGTCGTTATCTGTTGTTGAAAAATGGGAGAAGTTCGCTGTTATAATCGGCCTGTAACTTGTCAAGATTTATATGGTGGACGTTGCCGCGGTGGATAATGAGGCGATAACGCAGCACGAGCGGTTTTTCGCGGGACAGCAATATCGGGTGACGGCCGGGATAAACAGGATTCTGGGCACTTCCTTTCCTCCTAAGTATCCATCGCTGGGGATAGCCGGGTAAAGAATTGTGACAGAGTATTGCCAGGCCGCTTACCTTACTATTCTTGTGGAAATTGCCTGAGAAGTCCAGCCAGGGGCCGGCTTCTACGGACAATGTATTTGGTTCTACAGGGCCGTTGGACCCGGTGAACGAAAGGCCGTCGGGTAATCGTATTCTTGTTGTGAAACCGCCGTAACCCTTTTCATCTTCGGAACCTCCAATCCGGACGTTATCCTCAAGAGCAAGCAGACTAATTTGGAAATCTACCTTGCGGATGTCGTCCTGGGCACGATAAACTCGAATGGTTGTTGTCTCGTTTACAAACGCTTTTTGCTCTCCATTTGCATCGGTCCAGAGTGGTGACTTCCAGTGAACGTAAACCTGCAGAGCACACGATTGGGAATCGACCGTTAAGATTTTGGCATCGTAGATGTCCCAGAAAAAGTCTTCTGCAGCCCAGGAGTCTCCAAGTCTTTTATCACCGAGCCATACCTGGTGCCAGGCCCAGAAAATGCCGCGATGATGCAGGTGGTCGGCTGGGAAGTCTTCCGTCAAAATCTCGCCATCGAGGCCGTAGAGGGGATGGATGTAATTAGCGCGCGAGTATTTTCCATCCAGGCTTTTGTGCTGACGTTGATAGAACATTACTTTTGCTTTACCCTCTGTGATAACAAAGCCCTCGTCCGTTTCGACGATTTCTATCGGGTTCAGCGTGGCTGTGCCGGCCGGGTGATTAGCTGGATTGCAGACTGCAAGTGCCGGGATGGCTGCTAAAACCGCAAACATCGCTAAGAATTTATTCCTGTAATCTCTCATTCCTTTGTCCTTTCAGAAGATAACGATATATCTCTGTAACCTTACACTTGCTGCTATTGCTTCGGTAAGCAAGAAACGCTGGATTGATTGGTAAATTGTAACCTTTTTGGTCACAAGGTAAAGAGTTGTTCTCCATGCGCAGCCTGGAAGGGTGCGGCCGGATTTTTTGGTAAGTAGTTTTAAGCTCATTTTGGAATCCGCCTGCGGCGGACAAGATTGGGTTTGTTTTGGCTTTGTTTTTTTGGAGCCTGAAGGTGGTTCATTTTCATAATCCTTTTGTAAAAAAGCGTTTACGTTCATTTTGGGCCTTTAACGAAATTGGGTTTGTTTATTCGGACTGTAAAATCATCTTTTTTTCTGTAATCCTCTATAAAATATAAGTTTACGTTCATTTTGGCTTTTCGGAGATTGGGTTTGTTTTGGCTTTGTTTGGGTTTGTTTTGACCAAGTGTCCAATTGCTTTTATTTTCATAATACCTTGTATTATAGATATTTACGTTCATTTGCAATCCGCCTACGGCGGACAAGATTGGGTTTGTTTTGCATAAAAAGGGTTGATTTGTAGAGGATTCTCGACAGTTGTAGAGGTGCCGAGGACAGACAACAGACAACAGACGAAAGACGACAGACGAAAGACGACAGACGAAAGACGACAGACGACAGTTGACAGACGACAGATGACAGATGACAGAATACAGATGATTAATGATAAGTATCTGTTGCATAAGGAGTTATCTGGTAGTTTGAAATCCGAAATCCTAATCCATTCTAATTAGCTCAGGACAATTTTAGTATTTGGCTTCTTTTTGCCGGAGGCGAAAAAAGTAGCCCCCGGCAGAAAGGCAAGTAAGCACACACCGGGGGTAAACTCAGGGAGTAAAAAAACACTCCCTCTATAATTAGAGCTATCTGCACTTTTGATGCGAAAAAAGTCCCCGAATATGGATTCGTAATTCTCGTAACTCAATGTGGGAAAGTAAGTTAAAAATTTTTTAAAAATTTCGATTTTTGTTCTGAGGTATCAGCGTTTTTGATTGAAAACTGGGGGAATTTTTACCTATTTTAAACCACGGATTTCACTGATTACACGGATTATGTTTTAGCCAGCTTGTTGTTCTCGGCAAGCTCTGTTCTGAAAGCGAGCTTTCGCCACAGAGACTTGCTTTCGTCCACAAGGCCATCGAAACGGCCTTTTTCAGAAGCTGGCTAAGAACGGTTCTTGTTAGACGAGGATTAGCACGGATTTACACGAATTTAACCAACGAAAAAATCCACGACAGAAAAGCAAGTAAGCTAACATCGAGGATAAACTCCAGGGCCAAAAAAGCACTTTTTTTGGTTCGCCTGAGTTCGTCGATTTGTACTGTGTTTACGTGCGGTTTTCGTGGTGGGATATAGGGGGGATTAGTTGTGCTGTTTGATTCTTTTGAATGTTGGCTATGCCGATTCACACTGGTAAATTATACGAGTAGCAGGGAACAACCATTTTTTAGGACTCTAGCTGTTGTGACTTCGTCTGAGGTACAAAGACTGCTGAGACGACCTTAGAATCTTCAAAGCTATAGTAAATCCAACCACGCCATACTCTCAAGATATGAACACGACCCAAATCTATCATTTCACACATCTCCATATCATCCAAAACTTTTGCAGTTACCTTTGTTGCTTTTGCGGCGTCTATAAATTCGTGCATTTTATCTCCTTTCGATTTTGGATTTTTTAGATCTTTGATTGTTGTGATTCTTATAAGGTATGTGTTTGCTGCTCCCTATCATCATCAGATTCCTCTGGTTGAAATTCAAAAGGGTGACCACAATTAGAACATATTGTCCGAGCTATACCATAATCATCTACTGTGGTATCTTCTGGGTCATATTCGCAATCAGACCCACATTTCGGGCATTCTACTTTTGCCATTTTTCTCTTTTCGACATAATAATCTGGAGACCAAATATAATCTCGCCATCTTTCTGTATATCCTACACTCAATCCCAATTCTTTTTCTGTATCACGAGTAGGCTCATCACAAGGAACAGCACCACAGCTATCTAAGAGAGACTTCATGGCCGGATGTGAATCACAGGCTGGAGTAAAATAAAAGTTGAAAGTGTCAGAATGAGAAAAACCGCTTGATAAAAGAGCCATATCCTTCGGGCCACGAAGGATAATAAATATCTTGAGAAATTTATCTTGGATTTTACCAAATTGATAGAAGTCCGGTTGATGAGCAGAAATTGTAACTTTATACCATGACATAAAGAAACCCTTTCATTATACCGCCGAAATGCCTAAGCCATTGCTCAAGTCGCTTAACAATACTCTAAAGACGATACATCTTTTTTGCAAGGGGAAAATCCTTTATTTATTGGGCTTTGATTGTTGAAATTACTGGTAGGCTAGAGACGTAAAATAACAGAAAGGAAGGGGGGAGGCAAGGGAAGAAAGGGGAAAGAACGGAAAAATCCTAAATTCTAAATCCTAAATCCTAAACAATATCAAATATCAAAAATTCCATTTTTCAAAACAAAATAAACGGCAAGAATTATTCGTTTGCAAACCATCCCCAAGCTTGTGCCCGCGAAAGCGGGTACTGCGCTTGAGGCTGCCACCCGGGGTGGGTAAAAAAGGACAAAAATGACCCCCACCGCGCTGGGTGGGTAAAAAGGGACAGAAGCAACCCCCACCTCGCGGGGTGGGGGCTATATAAAACTGCGCAGGAATGACCCCCTTATATGCACATAAGATCTAATTGTCTGCAAACACAATTAAGGTTATAATGCACATTGATAACTTCTATTCAATTTATTCGCAGTTGTAAAATAAATCTAATGGAAAGGGGAAAAAAGTGAAATGTACATTAACACGCCGGAATTTTTTACAGAAGACCTCTCTCGGATTTGGGCTGGCCGTTTTAGCCGGTGCCCGAAACGCATCAGCAGCAAACCCAAGGTTCAAACCCAGACCACGAGAGAATCGACTACCGCGGGAGGTGTGGATAGCCACCATATCGCAAAACCGTATGGAAGCAGAGAATTACGAACAAATGATTAGAAAAATGCTTGCTCGAATGGAAGAGGTGGTTTCCTATCAGCCGGATATAATTTGCCTTCCTGAAGCTTTTCCTTTCGCCGATCTTTCTTCAGGTCGAACACCGCTTTCAGAGGTGGCGGAAGTGCCGATAGGGGAGATTTCTCAGCCTTTCGCTGAGTTCGCCCGGAAAAACCGCTGTTATGTGGTTTGCCCGATTTATACAAAGGAGAATGGCCGTTATTATAACTCAGCGGTCTTTATCGACAATCAGGGCAAGCTGCTCGGCGAGTATCGTAAAATCCATCCGACCATCGGTGAGATAGATGACAGTATAACGCCCGGGCCGGTGCAGCCGCCGGTATTCAAAACCGATTTCGGCATCGTAGGTGCGCAGATATGTTTTGATATCGAATGGTACGATGGCTGGCGAAATCTACGTAAAGCCGGCGCCGAAGTGGTCTTCTGGCCTTCGGCGTTTGGCGGCGGTTCGGTAGTAAATACCAAGGCCTGGCAGAATAAATATGTTGTCGTCTCCAGCACCCGAAAGGACACCTCCAAAATATGTGACATCTCAGGCCGGGAGATTGCCGGCACAGGCCGCTGGAACGATTGGGTCTGCGCGCCGGTAAATTTGGAGAAGGCTTTCCTGCACACCTGGCCGTTCTGCCAAAGATTTAAGGAGGTCCAGGCTAAATACGGAAGGAAAATACGTATCAAGAATTTTCATGAAGAAGAGTGGACCATTATTGAAAGCCGCTCACCCGATGTCAAGGTTGCCGATGTGATGAAAGAATTTGAGTTCCAGACTCATGAAGAATTAATTCAAGCTGCTGACGAAAGGCAAAGAAAGGCAAGACTCTAAGAGCCTATCCCAATAACCCGCTCTATTGCCCCCCGACAGACAAGCAAGTGAGCTAACATCGGGGGTAAACTCGAGGCCGGCTGCAAAGATCGATGCCTGCGTTGTCGGTGAAAAAACGTTCTCAACGTGGAGAAAACCACGCCTGGCGAGCCTTTTTGGCCTGCCGCCTTGGCCTCGGACTTTTCGCTCGGCCTCATAACGAACCAGTTATTCGGATAAGCTCTAAGTGTTGCAGCAGTGATATTAGAAGGTTTAAGCGGACAAGGCTGCCAAACGTAAGTGTTTGACAGCCCTAACATTAACAAACGAGGCCGACGCGGCTCGAACGCGCAACCTTCGGATCGACAGTCCGATGCTCTATCCAGTTGAGCTACGGCCCCGTAATCTCACCTACAAAAATACAATATACCAGCATACCGGCTTTTACGTCAACTGTTTTTATACAAAACACCTCATCGCCAGCTAAAGTTTGACAAAGACACTTATAAATTGTGCACTTATCTTCTCATCTTCTTGAAGACCGTGAGCGTCTGACAACTGGGTGTGATTTGCTGTCCTTCTTAGGGTTTTGCTGCAGGATTTTCATTGCTTTTTTCACGTCGGCGACTTTTAAAACACCCGTAGTTCGGCCCCCTTTTGCGCCCGCAGTGCAATACGCGTACGAAATATTTATGTGGCTCTTGGCCAGTATTTCCGCAACATCCGCCAAGGCACCGGACTTATTGGTCAGTGTTACACACATAACCTCTGTTTCGTTATGGGGCATATTTATTTTTGCTAACACTTCTTTTGCCTTCATCGGCGAAGCAAAAACTATTCGCATGACCCCGTGCTCCACGGAATCCATCATTGTCATTGCTATGATGTTAATCTTAGCTCGTGCAAATTCGCCGAGCACCTGAGCTAACACCCCGGGTTTGTTGACCATGAAAATCGAAAATTGTGTTGCAATATACATAACACCAGCCTCTCAGATTAAATGTATGCCTGCTTTCGCCGGGCCTGGCCCTTACTTGATACGGACAACGGCATTTCACACCCACAAAAGTGGGAGTCAATCCGTACTCACTGCTTGTATGCCACTTTCTTTATCCGGGAAAAATCTGAAAACCTTATCAAGATTGGTTATCTTGAAAACCCTGTGCAATTGTGGATTTATCGCACTAATCACTACCTCGCCGCCGTACGTTTTCACCTTGGTCCGGATGTCCAGAAGCAGCCCCAACACCTGGGAAGAGAAAAACTTTACACTCCCAAAGTCAAATATCAGCCTGTTGGGTTGGTTTTCTTCGATAAATTTCTTTATCTGCTTGGAAGCGGCAGTAATTCTATCCACATCACTTACCGAAACAGATTTGAAAACCACTACTACAACATTGTCCTGACTTGTTATTTCTACGCCGCCTTCTTCATCCATGCTTGTCGACGCTCCTTCAAAATCAAAACTTTAAAAAGTTATCCCAAATTTAACAACTCTGTCCGAGTGCTTACTCATTTTTGCTTATTTTCACACTTTTATCAATAAACATTTGTCAATTATCAAATTTTTTTAGCATTTCCAGCAGGCAACAAAATGCCCGTCATAAGTGTTTTTTCCCCTTTTTAATGCCGGCATCTGCTCTAAACAATCATTCTGGCTCCGAGGACACCTCGGGTGAAAAGGGCAACCGGATGGTGGGACCCCGCCTTGCGGGAACCGATTCAAGACGCTCGGCACTTCCCCGCCCAATATGGTTCTCCGGCTGCGCCCGGACCGCTCAACTGCCGGGACAGCCGAGATAAGGCCACACGTATAAGGATGCAGAGGGTTTCGATAAAGCTCTTTTGCCGTGGCCTGCTCCACTATTCTGCCCATATACATCACCGCCACAACATCACAGAAAAACTCCACCACAGTCAAATCATGTGCGATAAATAAGAACGTCAGGCCAAATTCTTCCTGCAAATCTTTGAGAAGATTCAAAATCTGCGATTGAATCGAGACGTCAAGGGCGCTGACCGGCTCATCGCAGATAACCAATTTTGGTCTCAGCGTCAAGGCCCTGGCGATGCCGATTCGCTGCCGCTGTCCGCCTGAAAATTCGTGTGGATAACGGTTCATATAATCAGGTGATAAGCCCACCTTTGAGAGCAGCTCCGCAACTCGCTCAGCCAGTTCATTGTTGGTTATTTTCCTTTGAACCTTCAACGGCTCACCAACAATATTACCAATAGTCATCCTCGGATTCAATGAGCTGTAAGGGTCCTGAAAAATAAGGCTAATCTCTTTTCGAAGACGACGCAATTCGACCGCCTCAGCAGACAGGATATCTCTTTGTTCGAAAACGACCTTTCCCGCCGTTGCCGGCACCAATCGAACTATACTTCTGGCAACGGTTGTCTTGCCGCAGCCGCTTTCCCCGACGAGACCTAACGTCTGCCCCTTTTCGATACCGAAACTTATCCCGTCAACCGCTTTGACGTAACCAACAGTCCGACGCAACAGTCCTTTCCTTATCGGAAAGTACGTCTTTAGGTCGTCAACCTTCAGCAGATAATCATTTGTGCTTACCATATCTTGATAATGTCATTCTGAGCGAAGCGAAGAATCTCGTTTTTTGTTTTTCACTTTTTCTTCATAACCGTTTACATACCAGCAGGCAACGCACCGTCCCGGCTGGACTTCCCTCAATTCCGGCTCAATGGTTCGGCACCGCTTGTCTGTTTTACCTGTCGGGCAGCGAGGATGAAATTTGCACCCTCTCGGAAAATGCAACGGCTCAGGAACGTTACCTGAGATTGTCCGCAGCCGTTTATCTGAAAAACCCAATCGCGGCAGAGACTTTAACAGCCCCCGGGTATAAGGATGTAAAGGCTCCGTGAAGAGTCTGGGCGTCTCGGCCACTTCCACTATTCGCGATGCGTACATCACCGCGACGCCCTCGGCCCGCTCGGCCACAATGCCCAAATCGTGGGTTATCAACAAAATACTCATACCGTTTTGTTTTTGCAAATCATCTAACAAATCAAGTATCTGCGCCTGAATCGTTACGTCCAGAGCGGTTGTCGGCTCATCGGCTATGAGCAGCGCCGGCTCACAGCTTGCCGCCATTGCTATCATAACACGCTGCTGCATACCAACGGACATCTGATGTGGATATTCATGTGCCCGCCGGGCCTGGTCCGCAATGCCCACTTTCCGCAGCATCTCGACCGCATCCGCCCAGGCCTCTTTACGGCTTTTTTTCTGGTGAAGCCTGATAGCCTCGGCAATCTGGTTGCCCACTGTATAGACCGGATTAAGACTGGTCTGCGGCTCCTGAAAAATCATAGCAATTTTCTCCCCGCGAATTTGCCGCATCTGTTTTTCACTCAGCGCCGGCAGGTTCCGTCCCTCGAAAACAATTTCACCGCCGACGATTTTGCCCTGTGGAGCCGGAAGCAATCGCATAATCGATAGTGCTGTTACGCTCTTACCGCACCCGCTCTCACCAACAAGCCCAAACGTTCGACCCCTCTTTATCGAAAAGCTCACATCCTGCACCGCCTTTACCACGCCTTCTTCAGTAAAAAAGTGCGTCGAAAGATTCCTGACCGACAACAATGTTCCGTTATTACTCATATTCTGCCTATACACAAATGTCGAAATTTGATACAAGTTGGTTAATTGGTGAGTAGTTAATTGGTGAGTAGTTAATTGGTTAATTGATGAGCTAAATACTCACCACTCACCACTCACCACTCACTTCTCACCACTCACCACTCACTTCTCACTGCTCATCTCGTTCGTACTTCATGCTTTTCAAAGTTTCGTATTTCGCTTTACGCCTCATTGTATTCTGAGCTTCGGGTCGAGGGAGTCTCTCAAGGCGTCGCCGAAGATGTTCAAGGCCAGTGACAGGAAGAATATTGCCGCCGTAGCCGCCGCCATCTGCCACCATACACCTCGCGAAAGCTCAATCCTCGCATCATTTATCATCGCTCCCCAGCTCGGACGCTCCGTTTCTCCAAGCCCTAAAAAGCTCAGAATAACTTCCGCATGAATGAAGGCCACAAATCGGAGCGAAAAGTCGATTATCACAAGATGAAAAACATTGGGCAGCAGATGTCTGAAGATTATCTGCCGGCGACTGCACCCATAGCTAACCGCAGCCAGGATATATTCTCTGTCTTTATGCTTGATAACTTCACCGCGAATCAGCCGACAAATGCCGACCCAGCTCGTAAGGCCGATAGCTAAATAGACCGCCGTGATACCTGTCAGCTTGTAACCAAAAAGAGTCCTGTCCCGCAGCACAACGGCAAAAGCCAGTATCAGCAGAATATACGGGACCGAGCTTAAAGTTGAATAAATCCAGACGATTATTTCGTCAACGAAGCCGCGAAAATAGCCCGCGACAGCCCCTAAAGGGACACCAATGGCGACACTGATAAGCGAAGCACATAGCGCAACCGTTATCGATATCTTTGTTCCGTACAGTGTCTTTCGCAGAACTGACTGCCCAAAAATATCCGTGCCGAGAATATTTTCCGAGCTGGGCGGCGCATAAGATTGTCCGGCCTGTTCGGCCCACAGCGTCGGCCCAATTCGCCAATCGAAAAACTCCGCAAAATTGATAAAACCGGCAAGCAGAAAATATAATATTAGTACGCCGAAGCAAACCATCGCCGGCTTACGCCTGCGAAGCCTTCTGGCGCCGTCCTTCCACAGACCTGTGCCCTTCGGCAGCTCTTTCTTTATTAACTGCTGAGATTCACTCAAAAGAAATCCTCGGGTCAACAAGCGAGTAACAAATATCTGTTATAAGATTAAATACCACAAAAAGTATCGCACTTATGTAAGTCATAGCACTAATAACAAAATAGTCACGTGAGCCAATCGCCTCCACCATCAGGTAACCCAGACCCGGGATGCCAAAAAACCTTTCAAGCAGCAGCGACCCCAGGAACAAAAACGGTATTGCTAAAACCACCCGCGTAATAATCGGTATCATTGCATTTTTCAAAACGTGCTTGAACAGTACACGCCTGGTTGTAAGCCCTTTCGCAAAAGCGGTCCGAACGTAGTCGTTTCGCATCTCATCGAGCATAACTGTTCTAAAAAAGCGCAGATTCCTTCCAAGACCTGCTGCTATACCGATTAGCACGGGCAAGGCTACGTATTGGGCCGTCGTCAGCTCCGGTGAAAAGAATACCGGAAAAAGTCCCCACTTGTACGCAAGAAAGTACTGGCCGAAAAGAATAAAACCAAGATACGGAATACTCATTCCCGCAACACAAATAAACACTGCTAAAATGTCCCAAACAGTACCGCGAACAAATGCTACGACAAGTGCCAGGCTTACAGAAATTATTACGACCCCAAAGAATATCGGCACCGTCAACGCAAGAGAAGGTCCCAGACCCCGTTTGATTTTATCGATAACAGGTTCGCGGTCGCGGGCCCTGCCGAAATTGAATGTCAGCGCATTCTTGAAGTGGTTTATGAATTGGCTGTCCCACGACAAAAACAAAGGCTTGTTAAGGCCGTACTCTTCGCGGATTTCGTCTATTGTTTCCTGGGTGGCGCCTTTGCCGGCAATTTCTACGGATATGTCACCGCCAACGAGAGTGAACAACACAAAGGTCAGCATAAGCACGCCGAATACAATCGGTATGGTGTACAAAAGCCGCCTTATTATGTATGTGCTCATTTAATTGTCTTCAAAAGTTTTTTATACGCTGCGCGTTTGGCCAAATCGATTCTGCGATACTTGCTCAGCCCGTATGCGAAGGCGTGCGGCTTGTAATTCTTATACCAGTCATGATGCAGCACATACGCGACGCGATGGTTTAAGAAGGCCGCGGGACAATCTTCCAGAATTATAAGCTCCATTTTTCTATACAGCCGATGTTTTTCGGGGCCGTCGAGCATTGCTTGCGCTTTTTCATATAATTCGTCGAACTCCGGATTGGAATAGTTGAATTTATTTGGTCCAGGGGCATGGTATCTGCTGTAAAACATTGCTAAGAAATCCTGCGCATCCGGTATGCGTGCGCTGCTGCCGGAGGTGAACATCTGAACGCTTTTGGTATTGACCTTTTCCAGATAAGTAGGGCGGTCCATATATTCGGTTTCAACTTCGAGACCGACGGCAATCAAATTACGTTTGAGGAACTGGCCGTACTGACGGTACCACGTATTTGTGCCCGGCAGAGTTATTTTGAGCGTTGGCAGTTTTCCGCCGTGAATTTTCTCGGCCTCTTTCAATAGCTCCTGTGCCTTTTCCGGGTCATACTTGGCGTATCCCTTTTCTTTTATCTCGGGATTATAAGAGGGCATCACCGGTGGTATAAGGCCGTGGGCAATCAAATGTCGATTGTTGAAAAACAGCTCTATAAACTTCTCGCGGTCTATGGTGTAGCTTATTGCACTGCGAAGCGGTTTGTTTTTACCGAAGACAGGCTCTGCCATATTAAAACCAAGCCAGTAGGTCGAAGGGTCCTTAAAGGTTTTCAGGTGTATATTGCGTTGTTTCATTGCCGGCGTCAATTCACCGCTCCCGCCCATAACCTCGTCGAAGCTGTCTTTGGGGATTACGGTGGCATCGACTTTGCCCTGCAAAAATAAAAGCCAGGCCGGCTGGCGCTCTTCGATTACGGTCCAGACGACTCTGTCGGCAAAAGGCATTTGCTTTCCTGCATCATCCAGGTAGCCGGCCTCGGCATCGCCGGGTTCACCCCGGCTCGGATAAAGTTCGCCCCTGAAAGCCGGGTTCCGGACAAGCTCGATGTAGCTGCCGCGGCGCCATACATTCAACCGAAACGGCCCGGTACCTACGGGATGGCTTATAATGTCCCTGCCGTAATAATCGACAGCCTCTTTGGCTACGGGTGCTGTTGCTGTATCCGCCAGGGCCATGCACAATTGCGGCCAGGCTTTTTTGAGCTTGATAATTAGTGTGTAGTCATCGGGAGTTGTTAATCCTTGAACTTGCCGCGAATAATTGACGTCCGCCTCGTTTTTACACGTTTTTGTATATTCACGAAACTCATCGAGCCCGACAATTTTGTTATCAAAGATAGACCAGTTTTGGCTCAGATACTTGATATTGGCTACTCTTTTGAGCGAGAAAACAAAATCTTCAGCCTTCAGCTCGCGTCCTTTACCGTTTGGGAGGGACCCCGCAAGGCGGGAACCAAAACAAGGGTCGTCCTGAAAGTAAACGCCTTTTTTGATTTTTATGGTATAGGTGAGCAAATCGTCGCTGATTTGCGGCATATCTTCAGCTAATAGAGGCACAAGCTCGTACGGACGCTTCAGGAAGTGATATTGATACAGCGGCTCGAACATCTGGCTGGCGACTATGACGGAATAGACGTCTCGCATATTGCCGGGGTCGAGGCCTTTTATCTTGGCCGAAAGAACGTGATGCAGGACCATTTCGTTTGGCTCTTCAACCGGCCCTGAGCCGTCACATCCTGCAATAATCAATCCCGTACAAATTATCGTTACAAGAAGTGCCTGCCTTACTGACATACGAATACCGTAGTGTCTCTGCAATTGGTACGTGGCTGCGGCAGATATAATTCTTACAAACTTCAATGCAAAGTCCCTTTTGCTTTAAGCTGTTTATTGTATATTGTTTTTCCGTGTGCGGATTCGAATATCAATTATCAGTAATCAATCGTCAATAATCAATAATCATTTTTTTGTGGGCGGGTCGGGCAAAGGGAGTGGTGCGGTGCGTGTGCTGCTGCCGGTTGAGCCGTAGTCGAATTTCAGGGTCGCAGGTAATTGGCCTGGCGTTGTTGCTGTGCCGAGTAATCTGTCGTGCTCGTCCAAAAGGGCCTGTGCATTTTGCCGCTCGATAGCCCTTCTTATAGTCAGTTGCGGACTGCCCAGAAGCCGGCCGAGACACTTGTCTTCGGTCTCGACCAATACCGAAGCCAAATGGCTTTTCTGGGTATCGTTCAAAAGAGAAGCGCCCCTGATGTACCTTTGTATCGCGTAAGAATACAACTGCGCAAAGCGCCGAGCAATCTCGGGCTTTGTACTGGTTGTTGTCGGAAGTGTTATGCCGGGAGATTCGGAGGACAGGGTTATTTTGCTGCTGAGATATTTCAAGAGTGCACTATCATAAAGTTCATACTTCACAGTCCAGTCGGCGTATTGTTTAATTCGCAAATCAGCTATTTGGATTAGTAACTGTTCAGCTTCCGGGATGTCCACGCCGGCCGCAAATTGAGCTATCAAGGCTACTATCTCAGGCGTGCTGCTCTCGATAAGCCCTTTAAGCTGTGCTGCAATAGCCGATGTCTGGTTTGAGTTTGTCGCGGCGTTTAACTGTGTTATGATGTCGGTATTGGTAAGGCAATGGACGGCCCAGTAACGAATAACCATATTCTCATTTTTTAGCATCGCGATAGCCTGGTCTGCCAAACCCAGGTCATGCAGACCATCCATCAGGATCAAAAGATTAATCATTACTGTGGTTGTTCGCTCCGGTCGACTTAATTCCTGAGCCTGTTGAAAACCTGCGGCGATATGTCTGCGGGCCGACTCAGAAAACTGTTGGGCGTATTGGCCCTGAGTGCTCTGCCTGCTGAGGATTACTGTGCGAATCTTTGCTATGGAGGTCAAATCCCTCGTTTGGACCAATTCTTGTATCGCCTGAGCAAGAAAATCGTCGATAATTTTTAAATCGCTGTTATCGAGCACTGCCTTTTTACGTACGTCGTCAACCTCTCTGGTAGATACGGCTACAGTGCCCGAATTCATCAGCAAAACAAAAAACGCCACCAGAACAGCGAAAATCAGCCATTTTATCTTCATTTTATAAACATCCTATAAATTGCCGGTTTTGGATTAGACAATCCCCAGCTTATACCTACATCCAACACCACCCAGTTTAACTTTTAAACCAGGCTTTGTCAAGTGAATTCGTCCCCGAAGTAAAAGCCGATAAATATGGGCTTTGGCAGGGCGTCTTTTTCCTTGTTAACTTTTTCTATAAAAGCTGGTAAAATTGGCGTAATATCGTAAAAATCCATATTAAAGATGACAGAAGCCCGTAATTATAGGATTCTTTTGTAGAAAAAAAAAGCCGATGGATTATTTGATTTTTCCTTAACTAACGAATCCAGATATAACAGGGCGACAGTTTGTTTTTCAACCGGTGAGAGACGAGGTGCGCAGAATGCCCGAGTCATCCCCAAAACTTGTTCGCATCGACCCTTTTCGCCTGCGTATGGAGCGCCGCGGGCAGATGGTGACGGATGCAACCATTTTCGCCTCTGAGGCCGTCAACCTCGAACCAGATGCAGTCCGTCAGCTTTGTGATGCAGCGTCACTGCCGCCGGCTAAAAAGGTTCTGGCCACCGCTGATATCCACGTTGGCTTCGGCGTGCCTATCGGGGCCGTATTGGGACTGGACCGTGCAATTATGCCTCCTGCCGTCGGGTATGATATAAATTGTGGAATGCGGCTGCTTCGCACACCCTTTTCAAAAGGCGACATTGATACCGACAAAATCGCGGTCGATATAGCCCGCGACATTCCGCTCGGCGAGGGCAAGGAAAATTTGCAGTTAAACAAAACCGGAATCGAAGCCGTTATCAATAAAGGTGTTGCCGCCGTACCGGCCCTTGCGCAAAGAAGCAGCCACCGGGCCTGGGAGGCCTTTGACCCGGACCAGTTCGCAGATGACCTCCAAAGAATCGAGGAGAACGGCCATCTGCCTTCCGACCCGGGCGCGGTGCCAAGAAACGCAATACAAAAAAGCATTAATCAACTCGGCACACTCGGGGGCGGAAACCACTTTATTGAAATCCAGTACGTCCAGGAAGTTTTTGAGCCTGATTTAGCGAAAGGCTTCGGGCTTTTCAAAAACCAGCTCGTTGTAATGATACACTCCGGCTCGCGTCGGTTCGGCTATGAAATAGCCGATGAATATATGAATATCGCCGCCCGGAGACCGGAGAATGCCGGCCGCAAAAAAATGCTTTCATACCTGCCGACCGAGAGCAGTGCCGGTAAAAACTATATCGCTGCAATGGCCGCCGCCGCAAACTTCGCATTTACCAATCGACACATTATGGCCCTGCTTGTAAGACGTTGTTTTAACAGGATGTTTGGCCCAACGCCGCTGACGCTCGTTTACGATGTCGCTCACAATATGGCAAAGCTCGAGACACATAGCGGCGCCAGGCTTTGGGTCCATCGCAAAGGTGCCACGCGTGCCTTTGGTCCGAAGCAGATGGCCGCAAGTATTTTCGCCCAAACCGGCCAGCCTATAATAACCCCCGGCTCAATGGGGACCGCAAGTTTTCTGCTTGTCGGAACGGGTGATTCCGAGGAGTCTTTGAGCTCGGTCAACCACGGTGCAGGCAGAGTGATGAGCCGCACCGCCGCTCGTGGGAAGTCTCGTAAAGGCAGAATTATTACGCCGGCTTTGATTAGCGATGAGCAGTTCAAACGCAGTATGCAAGGCATAAAACTCATCGCCGGCGATAAACGCAAAATAAAAGAGGAAGCACCGGACGCCTACAAAGACATCGAAGAGGTCGTGCGAATTGTTGTCGAATGCGGATGGGCCAAAGCCGTCGCCCGAATGGTCCCTTTAGCCGTCTTAAAAGGCTAACATAGACGGGCCGGTAAAAGTTTTTTCGCTTGACAACGAGCAAGAATCTGTTACCATGTCACTATTGGCCTGTGATAAACTTTTTGGAGGAGATAGTATAAATGGCGTTTAATCAACGAGATTTTCGTAAAGACAAGCCTAAGGCGGTAAAAATTGCGCATAGTGAGGGGCGAGATAATAAACACCTTTTGAAAGGGTAATAAGATGAAAAAAACAATTTCACTCGTATTGGTTTTGGCATTCGGCCTGGCCTCCGCGAGTCTGGCAGAAGAGGACACATGGACATACAAAGCCGATATGCCTACCGCAAGAACATGGTTTGGTGGATGTGTCTTAGATGGGAAAATTTATATTATTGGTGGAGCCCTGACTGTATCATCCGTAACATCGGTTGTCGAGATGTATGATCCAATTGTTGATACATGGACCAGGAAGGCTAATATGCCATCAGCACGTTGTTTTCATGCAACTTGCACTTTTGGTGGCAAAATCTATGTATTTGGAGGAGTCAGCCCCGGTGTGTTTTCTACGGCCAAAAAGAACGTCTATGTATATGATCCACAAATAGATACCTGGACTCAGAAAGCTGATATGCCATCTGCAAATGCAAATCGTGGTATTGCTGTTGTAGATGGCACAATTTATCTCATAGGTAGGAGCAATCTGGCCTATAACCCTATTACGGAATCGTGGACACAGAAGGCCGATATGCCGACAACTCGAGGTAACTTATCTGCCTGTGTCGTGGATGGAAAAATCTATGCTATTGGAGGAAGCACAGAGAACTGGCGGGAGTTTTCTTATAAACACGTTGAAGTCTATGATCCGTCAACGAATACCTGGACTCGCAAATCAGACATGCCAACGGAACGCTGGAGTTTGGGCACTTGTGTTGTGGATGGAAAAATCTTTGCAATTGGTGGTAATTCAGCTGAGTCTGCTCACACTACAGCTAACGAGGTTTATGATCCCGTTACGGATACATGGACCATAAAATCTCCAATGCGGCAGAAACGAGCTGGACTCTTTGTAGGTTCGATCGGAGATAAGATATATGCAATTGGTGGTCATTATTATCCAAACCTAATTAAGGTTACTAAGACGGAAGAATATGACACCGGACTCGGCGTCCCATCACCTGACTTTAACGGCGACGGAATTGTCGATAGTGCCGACATATGCATGATGGTTGACTACTGGCACACAGACAACGCACTTTATGATATTGCCCCATCACCCTTCGGTGATGGAATAGTAGATATCCAGGACCTGAAAGTCCTTGCTGAGCATTTGTTTGAGGAAATTCCGCCAGTTGAATAGATTGCATGTTGTCAGCTTGACGCAATCGGCTTCTGGTCCGGCCTGATTAATGATGTTCGCATCTACAGCCGGACAGTGAGGCCATAGGAAATCGAAGCGTTAGAACGTTAGAGCACCGCAGAAAGCAGCGGTGTTTCTTAGGTTATTTTGCCCTAAGGAGCAGAAAGGAAGGTGTAAAATGAAATGGCTAAATGGTTATAAAATTAGGTTGGTGTTGCTTGGAGTTGGCCTTGTCGTAATGCTTACCGGAGGGAAAGCAAAAGCCGGCAGCGGAGCGATAGAAATCACCGTTCTCTATGACAACTATACTCTAACCGAAGGATGTACGACGCACTGGGGCTTTGCATGCATCATTGAAGGTACTGAGAAGTGTATTCTCTTCGATACCGGGGCAAACGGCAGCATTTTGTTGGGGAACATGGACAAGCTGCAGGTCTCAGCGGGTGACGTTGAATTAGTCGTTATCTCGCACAACCATGCGGACCATACCGGCGGTCTGTTATCATTCTTAGGCAGAAACAATAATGTCACGGCATACCTGCCGCTCACGGTTTCGTCAGGGTTCGTCCAAAACGTAAGATCGCGTGGTGCGACAGCTCAGTTGCCAACGGATACTGTGCAGATATGTGAAGGGGCTCACCTCACAGGGCTGATGGGCGGAATCGAACAATCCATGGTACTGGAAACGCCGAAGGGGCTCGTAGTCATCACTGGCTGTGCCCACCCCGGTATTGTTCAGATTGTTCAAAAAGCCAAAGAGATGCTCGAAAAGGATGTGTATTTCGTGTTTGGAGGATTTCATCTTGTGAACGATTCGGATTCTCAGGTCAGGAGCAAGATTGGGCAATTTCGATCAATGGGGGTCAAGAAGGTTGGGGCAAGTCATTGTACCGGCGACAGAGCTATCGCACTATTCGAACAGGAATACGGCAATGACTTCGTACCAATTGGTGTAGGCCGGCTCACTATCCCGGTCGAGTATGATTTGAACGGGGACGGCATTGTTGACAGTGCAGATATGGGCATTATGGTTGACCATTGGCAGACGAAAGAGCCATCCTGTGACATTGCTCCGGGCCTTTTTGGAGATGGCATTGTAGATGTCCAGGACCTGATCGTGCTTGCTGAGCACTTGTTCGAGGACGTAAACGACCCTACACTTGTGGCTCACTGGGCACTTGATGAGGCAGAAGGCGATATTGCCTACGACGGCGCGAATGGTAACAACGGTAGTGTGCATGGAGAACCGAGTTGGCAACCTGAGGGCGGGATGGTAGATGGTGCATTGCAGCTTGACGGCATCGATGATTATGTCAGCACTGATTTTGTGTTGAATCCAGCGGATGGTAGGTTCAGCGTATTTACCTGGATTAAAGGCGGTGCTCCAGGCCAAGCCGTTGTGTCGCAAATGGGCGGCGTGAATTGGCTTTGTTCGGATACATTGGAAGGTAACTTGATGACGGAGCTAAAGGGTGCTGGCCGGGGCGGCGCTGAACTGCTGTCACAAACAATCATCACTGATGGTAACTGGCACCGGATAGGTCTCGTGTGGGATGGCTCGCACAGAACGCTCTACGTTGATGACGTCGCCGTGACTGAAGACGAGCGGACTAATTTGGCGGGCTCAGAAAACAGCCTGTACATTGGTGCCGGCACGGCTATGGAACCAGGGTCCTTCTGGTCCGGCCTGATTGATGATGTTCGCATTTACAACCGGGTGATAATACCTTAGCGATACAGAAAGCACTTGCTTCAATCAAAATTATCTTGGTTAGATAACAGTTTCTTCATGGACCTTTCAACTATGTCTTTAGGATAATCAAGATATTCCAATAATCTAATAGCATTACTGGTAGAAGTAATACCCTCCCTGAGTTTAAAATCAAATTTCAAGCCGTGGTCATCAACGTCATCCGTGAAGTGGTAGCTTTTGAAGGCGAATTTAAGCTTTCCGGCGAGCTCCAAATCATGCGTCGCGACAACAACTAATGCATTGTGGTCAATCAGATAATTCAGGACTTCAAACGATGCGATAACACGTTCTGATGAGTTAGTTCCGGCCAATGGTTCATCTATAAGACATAAGGTTAGAATTTCTTTTTCAGAAGATTTTATCATTTTCAACAAGTGCTCTGCTTCTATAAGGTAATAACTTTTCCCTTCAATTAAGTTATCTGCTTCATTGATTAATGAAATTATTCTGAAGTAATTTCCGGTATAGGAGGCAGCGAGACACGTATAGATTGTCTGGGCTAAAATAGCGTTTACCCCCAGAGTTCTCAAAAACGTTGTTTTACCAGCCATATTTGAACCAGTTATGGTCACTCCTTTTTCCCGAATAGTTATTGAATTCGGAACCGGATTGGTCAATAGAGGGTGTCTTGCATCTTTAATCTCAAGCAAAAACTCCTTATCTGAAAAGTTCGGCTCAACGTATCCTGTTAATCCTTCTCGGTAAGAAGCTGCGGACTGCAAAGCATCTAATTCTCCAATCAAACGATAAATCAACCTAAGCTCCTCCTTATGTGCATGAATTTCATCGAGGACAGCATAGAAAATTCTGACCTCCCTCAGGAAATATATGTCTATGTGAGCATATAACAGCGTCCCGATATCAGAGCCAAAAGAGCTTTCTGGAAATAGCAGGAAAGTTTTTCTGGCAATTATTTCTGTTGCTGAGGTTGCTTTTTTCAGTTTTTCGCAGCAGTCCGCTAACTCCGGACACCTAAGGGCTGCAAGTTTTTTACTTAGACGAATCATTGCACCCAGATAGCGAATTGCGGATAATTGAAGAAGTAGCCGTGCTCTTATCTTGGATGTTACCAGTAAGTTGATAATATAAAGAGGAAGGATAACAATAATAATTCCGCGTGCACCCCATAAAAGTGGAACAGCAATAATTGAGACAAATGCCACCAAAGCCAGGAACGAAAACAAATACTTAAAAGCGGTTGAAGGAGGTAATTCTTCACAGACAAGGGCAGTGACTCCATTTCCCTTTTGCTTTCCCATACGGAGAAGCCTTATCTGGATCTGTTCTCTAATTTCTTTATTAGTTTGAAAGAGCCGAATGATTTCTTTTCTTTTCTTTAGTATTTTGTCAGATAACAATGGCGTCCTGAGAATGTTATAAAGGATACATTCTCCCGGATTAGTCATAGTTCTTTCAATCTTGGAATAAAGGTCATTCATGTTCAAATCAGACCAGGTCTGGTCGTCAATGAAAATATCGTTGTTATCGTGCTGCGAGGTGGAATATCTATAGAAAGTCTCTATTTCTGAAAAGTTTCGATTCTTGACTTTCTCCTTTCCCCATTCTTCTCTTATCTGGCAGAGCACCTTTTGAAGAGTATTCTTTTGATAGATTCTGATATTTAAGATTATTAACGGGAGCAGAATCAAAAGCCCCCAATAATAAAGTGGGTCAAACTTATGGCCCAGAAGAATAATGGCAAAAGCAAAACCTATGGAAAAAACAATCAAGATTTTCAACAATAAAGAAAGTTGCTTAATTGGTATCAGAGAAAGCTCAGATAGGATTTTCAATGATTTCATTTAAACATTCTCCGGATATAGAACATAGAACATGTAATGAATCATTCAAATTAATCAGGTACAAGGTCGTTTATATTCTGCATTTTAGTAGTCCTTAAACTTTCTCATCCATTGGGGCCAGTCTTGGGGCAGGACGCCGCCGGCTTTGGTCCAGGGGCCTGCCGTGTTAAACTCCTCGTGCCATTTCAACGTCCACAGCTCTTTGAGGCCTCTCTTCCTTACAGACCAATCTAAGAAAAGACCGTTGACGTGCCCGTTGTGCCGGTTAATGCAGAAGGGCCAGACCATAATTGTTCTTCCCTGAGAGTGTGGCGGCGGCCAGGGGTCCAAGCCTACACCCTCAGGCCTTGTAGAATCGAGAAGCACGGGGATGTTGGCCCTGCCCCTTAGCGAGAAAACGTGTGTGCCCCTCTGACGGTTTTCAGAGGAACTACCAACTCGCCCGTCCAGCAAGTCTTCGTTGAATCCATAACTGCTGCGAAACGTCACTTCTAAATACGTGCCCTCCCATGCTCTAAACGTATTATCGTACAATCTTAAATCGTTCGGATCTTCCTGTTCTTCCTGAGGTCTAACGGCCATCGGGCAGCAGAGTATGTCTTTTATGTCACGGCCTTTCAATACCGGCCTACGCTTTTCGCGCAACGAGAGGCCGAGAAGCCAGCTGCCAGGGGTGTTGGGAAAGCATCCCTGGTTATCCTCTACGTACAGGGCCAGTATTGTTCCCCACTTCCTTAGGTTGGCCTGACAGGTCACCGCCTTGGCCTGGCTTCTTACTCTTTGCAGGGTGGGCAGCAAGATCGCCATCAACATCGCTATAACGGAAATTACCACCAGCAGCTCTATTAACGTAAACCCGCTTCCTTTGCGCATAGCGGTTCTCCTTCTCTTCTTCAGGGAAGGTTCTTCCAAACCGAAACAATTTTCTTTCAGATATGATAGGGCTCGCTACCAAGCTTATCTATCATAATTATAGCACAATCGACCACGGTAATGCAACCACTTGGCAACAAGATTTATCAACAAAAATACCATAAAAACAACAATCCAGCACCAATCCCGTTGTGTCCAGGCTGTAATAAGATTTGCCGGTTTGGAGTCGGGATTGGTGCTGGACATTTATTGTCTGATGCCTTATGCTAATACAAATAAAATGGGTGGTTTTGTGACGAAATGATTTCGCAGTTGTTTGTCGGAAGGTGAAAATGGCTAAACGCCTTGTTGTTCTTATAACTTCGTTGACGGTACTGGTCTTTATTGCCGGTTGCACCCCGGTAGAGTCTGAACCTGTTGAGCCCTCGAAAACTGAAACCTTTAAGACCGAACCTGCTACGCCCGAACCTAATGAAACCGAGCCTGTCGGATTTGAGCTTGTTGAGGTTACACCTGCTCCGAGCGGGCCCAATCAAATCGAGCCGGATAAAGTTGAACCTGTATATATCGAACCTGATGAAATCGTTCCTGAGAAGGCCTGCCCTGAGCGTAGCCAAAGGGTCGAATCTTTAGAGCCTGAACCCAATGATGTCGAACTGGCCGGCGTTGAGCCTGAGCAGCCGGGAATTGGGCCTTATGATATTGTGCCTGCCGAGTCGGAACCCAATGATGTCGAGCCGGCCGGCGTCGAGCCTGAGCAGCCGGGAGTTGGGCCTGATGATATTGTGCCTGCTGAGCCGGAACCCAATGAGGTCGAGCCGGCCAATGTTGAGCCCAACAACGTCGAACCAAATGAACCAAAGCTTAGGCCAACCGTATCTTTTCATGACAAATGTGCCGAGGTCCTGAAAAACTTCGTCGATGATGAAGGAATGGTTGACTATTCAACGCTCAGGCGAAAAAGGCTCGATCTAAAGGCCCTACTTCAGGAATTTGATAATATTGACCCAAATGAATATAGAACCTGGCCTAAAGAGGACAAAATCGCCTTCTGGCTCAACGCATACAACATCCAGATGCTGAATATAATTACAGAAAATTATCCTATAGAATCATCGAGGTTTTTACGTCTTTTTCCTGGTTGGGGCCCAAAAAGCATTCTGCACATCAAGGGGATATGGAGGAATTACAAATTTCTTGTGATGGATGAGGAATTTACCCTTGCGGAGATTGACAAGCGGTTTTTCCGTAAAGAATTTGATGACCCCAGAATATTTTTTGCCATATCCAGGGCCAGTCTGTCGAGTCCGCCGCTGCGCAATGAGCCCTATTATGGGTATAAGCTCAACGAGCAGTTAGACGACCAGGCCAGGCGGTTTCTATCCAGCCCGCTGGCGTTCAGGACAGACAAAGAAAAGGGTAGAGTGTATTTATCTTCCCTTTTTCAATCATCCTCGTATGGCAGAGAGTTTATTAGTAAGTTCGCCATAGATAAAAAGTTCAAAGACCAGGAGCCGACAACTCGGGCCGTCTTGAATTTTATTACAAATTACGTTTCTGACGATAAGGTATCTTTCCTTGAAGTAGGGAAATATTCTGTTAAATTTATGAAATATGATTGGACGATTAACGATGGTTCATAGTCTGTGAACTACGAACTACCACTCTGTAACACTTGACTTGTAGAGTTGTCATTGCGAGGCCTTTTTCAAAGGCCGTGGCAATCTCATGGCACCAAACAATAGAGATTGCTTCGCGGAGTTTACCCTTGAGCGAAGCGAAGGGCTCGCAATGACAGCCATCAATTAAGTTGTTACAGAGTATTGCGAATTATGAAATATTGAAAGGACAAATTACAAATGGCAAAAAAATCAACTCACAGAAATCCTCATCTTGGCACCAACGAATACCTTTTCACCAGCGAGTCCGTAACGATGGGACATCCTGACAAAGTGGCTGACCACATATCCGATGCAATTCTTGATGCGATGCTCGCGCAGGACCCAGGAAGCAGGGTGGCCTGTGAAACGCTTGTAAAGGCCGACATGGTCGTTGTAGCCGGCGAGATTACTACAAAGGCCCTTGTTGACATCCCAACAATAGTACGGCAAACGATAAAGGAAATAGGATATGACAAGCCGGAACTCGGTTTTCATTACGATAATTGCGCCGTTCTGGTGTCAGTCACAAAGCAAAGCCCCGATATCTCACAGGGTGTAACCGAAGGTATGGGCCTGCACAAAGAACAGGGCGCCGGCGACCAGGGAATGATGTTCGGCTATGCCTGCAAGGAGACGCCTGCACTTATGCCGATGCCGATTCAATTGGCGCATGCAATAACGACCCGGCTGGAAAAAATGCGGCAGAGTAAAAAACTGCCCTGGCTGCGGCCCGACGGCAAAAGCCAGGTTACCATCAAATACCAAAATAACAAACCCGTACACATCGAGACGGTCGTTGTCTCCACTCACCATGCCCCGTCTGTTCCTGACCGGCAGTTGCGAGAACAAATAATGAAACAAGTCGTCCTGCATGTTCTGCCCAAGCGGCTCGTTGACAAAAGCACAATATTCCACATTAACCCGACCGGTAGATTCGTGGAGGGCGGCCCAAAAGCCGATTGTGGTCTTACTGGCCGAAAAATCATCGTCGATACCTACGGCGGAAGGGGCAGCCACGGAGGAGGTGCCTTTAGTGGAAAGGACCCCACAAAAGTCGACAGGACTGCAAGCTATACGGCCAGATATATAGCCAAGAACGTAGTTGCGGCCGGTCTGGCCGATGCCTGCGAAGTCCAGTTGTCCTACGCTATCGGAGTAGCCGAACCCATATCAATCCTTGTCGATACCGGAGGAACAGGAAAAATCAACGGGCAGAAGTTGAGCCAAATTGTAAGAAAGCTTTTCCCTTTGACCCCAAAGGCAATGATTAGACACCTAAAACTCGCTCGTCCAATCTTTGCCGAGACCTCTTACGGGGGCCACTTCGGACGGAATTTGCCAAACTTTACCTGGGAAAAAACCGATATGGCAAAAAAACTAAGAAAGGCCGCCGGATTGTAAGGGTGGCCGTATAATTGCCATAATCTGTATAATCGCGGGTATTTTTCTGGTTTTCCACGATTTTTTGTAAGTTTTCTGTGCCTCAGAGGTCTAATATAGAAGGTCATGGCCGATACGATTGATGACGAGCATCTCGTCAAACAGTTCAATCGGGGTGATGAATCTGCGTTTGACAGGATTGTCGAGCGATATTCGTCCGATATTGCAGCTCTGGCCAATCGATTGCTCGGTTGGTCCGGCGAGGTCGAAGATGTTACGCAAGACATCTTCCTCGCAGCATTTCTCGGCCTGAAAAAATTCCGCTGCGAATGCAGCCTTAAAACCTGGCTCTTTACCATAACAGTGAATAAGTGCCGCAGCTACCGATATAGGCGAATACTTCACCGGCTTCGAATTTTGCAGGCTGCCGATAAAGCATTTTTAACAACGGCCGGAGAAGTGGATAAGACGCCGATGGACAGTGAGGCCTTCAAGAGTGTTCGTCGTGCTATACAAGCTTTGCCCGCTAAATATCGCGAGCCCGTCGTACTAAGGTATCTGCAGGAGCTTCCGACTGACCAAATCAGCCGAATCCTTGGAATATCGAAAAACGCTTTGCAGGTCAGGCTCAACCGAGCCAGAGCGCATCTAAGAGAGGACCTGGCTGAACTAACAAAGGAATAGTTATGACAGAAGACAAAATAAAAATACTGCTTCAGGAAGCCGACCGTATGGCGGGCTTGCCCATCCCCGTTTCTGTCAATCTCTCCGCGGTTGTCCGCCGCCGTGCTCATCACAGGCACTTTGTGAATTTAGCTGCGCCACTGGCCGCGGCCGCTGTGGTTCTAATCGCTGCCGGCATCTGGAGTCTTGCAATCAGGACCACTGAAACAACACAGGAGAAGGAAAAAATCGCCTTGCTCGAAACCCAGCTCAAACAGCTCTATGTGAGAACTGATGCCGCACTAAATTTAATACAGGACGTGCTTGAAAAGGATCAAAAACAGCAATCGCTTGATGAGCTCGAAGCCCAGCTTGCGAGCATCCCGGACCCCCTCGAAGAAATCCAGAAACAGGTTGACAAAACCGCCTTTATCCTGGTCTATCAGGCCGACCGTTTATACCGCGAGCTAAACCGGACAGATTCCGCTGTCGAGGCTTACAACCGCGTCATCGAACTTTTCCCCAAAAATCGATGGGCACAAGTTGCCCGGCAGCGATTATCAGAGATCGAAAACAGAAAGTTCAACAAAAGAGATTCAAAAGGAGAGTTGAAATGGAAGCCACAAAACACATCGTTGTCTTGTTAGTTTTGTTACTTTTAATATCAGTTCCGGCGCAATCAGCCAACAATCCGGCAGCAGCGGATCTTTCAAATACGCACGTTGCAAGCTGTTTAGTCAAGATAACATTCGACCCGCTTGTTTTGCCGCTTGATGATATAACTATAGACTACCTGCTGCACAGTAGCAGCGTTGGTGGCAAGGTCGCTCGTGAAGTAGTCAATATTTCACCGGATCAGGTTTCTGATGTCTTTAAAATAGAGGCGTTGGCTGGCTCTGCCCGCCCATCGTGGCTCGGCCAAGCCGAGTCAGGCAGGATACTAACAGAGGATAGAAGACAGAAGACAGAAGGCAGAGGACAGAGGCCGGAACTTCTGTCTTCCGAACAGCTGAGGTCTGCTGCTGAGCAAACGATTCTTTTCCGTCTGTCGGTTGAGCTTCCCAACGATGTAAAGCCGGCAGCCGAGGAATTTATGAACGCTCTTGTTGACAGTCTTCGGAGCACTATTGTTAAAGTTTTTGAAGACTATAAGCTTAGATTCAATAACCAGCTCAAGCTCGCAGAGCAGGAAGCCACCAGTGCTGAAAACGACCTGCGTGAAAAGCAGAAAACACTCAGGGAAATTTCACGCTCCCGCGTTCTGGACCGCAACAGCATTCTCGCCGATATTTACCGCCTGCGTCAAGAGGTTCAGACTGCCAATATGAATCAGGCCTCCAACCAGGTCATTATCGATGCTACGACCAAGCGAATAGCTGATATTCAGACCAGGATAAAGAAACAGCTTGAGAACGACTCAATCACCATGGAACTCCAGAACATAGTCGAAATGAGCAACAAGTTTGTCGTTGAAGCAGAGAAGCAAGTTCAAGCAGGTAAGATTTCATCTCTTCAGCTTGACGAACTAAAGGAGAAACTCGCCAGAGCAAGAATAGAGATTGCCAGACGCCGCGAACAGCTCAGCAGCTCTGTAGGAGGTAACCTGATAGAGTCTCTGAATAAGGAATTAGCCGACCGTTCGATACAGGCAACTCAAGACGAGGCATCCATTCGGAGCCTGGAGCAGCAGCTGGTCGAGGCGGAATCACTGCTTGCCAAAGCCGACGACTATGAGTTGCTCTCACTCAAGGCTGACATCGCCAAACAAAACCTTCAGGAATCAATTCTTTGGCGTGATAGAATAAGCCGACAAATTCGTTTTCTACAGTCGCCGATGGTTTCCATCCTCGGCGGCGAATGACATCTGAGCAAAACGGTATGCCCGGTGGCCCGCTACTACTCTCCGGCGGGCCCCGGGCAAAAACCAGACATCAGCGAAATTAAATCCCGCCTCCACATCACGCGATACGCGAGACACAATACTCCGAAAAGCCGCAGGACTGTAGGGGCGAGCCTGTGTGGTCGCTATAATCCATAATCTGCTTAATGTTTAAAGTGTCGTTTGCCGGTAAAGACCATCGCGATGCTGTGCTTATCTGCGGCGGCGATGACTTCATCGTCTTTTTTCGAGCCGCCCGGCTGTACTATTGCAGTTACGCCTGCCTTGGCGGCGTTGTCAATATTATCCGGGAACGGGAAGAACGCATCCGATGCCATCGCACAACCGTTCGACTCGTCGCCGGCGTGCTTAAATGCAATCAGGCCGGACTCAACGCGATTCATTTGACCGGCCCCTACGCCTAAGACCTTCTTGTTTTTGACCAGCACGATTGTATTGCTCTTGGTATGCTTGGAGACAAGCCAGGCAACCTTCAAATCCTCAAGCTGGCCTTTAGTTGGCCTGGCCTTTGTCGGATACGTCAAAGCATCCGGTTCCCAGCCAACCAGGTCCCGTTTCTGCAAGAGCAGTCCGCCGATGACGCAGCGAACATCAAACTCACCGCAGTCAATCTTGGCTCTGTCAATCGGCCCTGTTTCCATCAGCCGGACTCTGCCGCCCCAGGCCTTGAGCGTCCTGATTATTTCGATCGCATCCTTATCAAATTTCGGTGCGATAATCACCTCTGCAAAGAAGCCTCCGGCCCCTAATGCCTTGCCGAATCGGCTGTAGGATTCCATAATCGTTCGGGCCAATTCAACGTCCACTTTCCTGTTCAAGGCGATAATACTGCCGAACGCACTGACCACATCGCCTTCGTAAGCCTTGCGATATGCCACGCAGATATCCTCGTCTATGGCACAACCGCACGGATTAAGATGCTTAACAACAACCGCAGCAGGCTCGGAAAATTCCTTTACCAGTTCGAACGCTGCATTAGTGTCCAGCAGGTTATTGAAGCTGATGCCTATGCCGCCCTCCAACAAAGTGCCGCTGCTGATTGAAGTTTCACCGCTCAGCGGCAGCTTATAGTATGCTGCGGTTTGATGAGGATTTTCGCCGTAGCGCAGAGACGCTGCTTTGCTCAGCGCAATTGAAACTTTCTCTGAATACTCCACGTTTGCCCTGGCGTTAAGATACTTTGCTATCACTGCATCATACGAAGCTGTCAGACTAAACGCAATCCGTGCACATTCACTCCGCAATCCCTCGCTCACAGCGCCGTTGTTTTTCTCCATTTCTTCGATGACCTTATCGTACTGCTCGGGTTGTGTTACGACCGTTACGAACTTATGATTTTTTGCAGCCGAGCGAAGCATACTCGGCCCGCCAATATCAATATTTTCAATCGCCTCGGCCAGAGTGCAATCCGGCTTGGCAATCGTCTGTTCAAACGGATACAGATTTACACAAACCAAATCAATCGGCTCGATATCATGTTTTTTCATGGCATCTTTATGTTCGCTCTTATCGCGAAGTCCCAACAGTGCGCCGTGTATCTTCGGGTGAAGCGTTTTCACTCTGCCGTCCATCATTTCCGGAAAGCCCGTAACCGACTCGATACCAACAACGTCCAGGCCTGCTTTGCTGAGTATTTTAGCAGTTCCGCCGGTACTGACTATCTTGACTCCCATCTCGCTGAGCTTCCTGGCAAAATCAACCACACCGCCCTTGTCAGAAACACTTATTAATGCCATCTTGATTTTCACGTCCATTTAGAACTCCTTTCTGTTGGAAAATTTCTTCATATTAGTTTTCTATTGGTCCCTCGCATTCCGTATTGCATCCAGCCGGCGCTGCATATCGATGCCATACTGTGGAACTACGAACTATTCAACCGGTTGTAAGCAGGCAATTCGGCCCTGTTCATCAGCGATATAGATTTTCGAGTCCGCTATATTGGCTGCGTATCTTGTGGCTTCTGCAAAATTAACCGAATACAGTTTCTTTGCACTGAGGTTGTCCATTACCACCAGCGTTCTGTTCTTTGTAATTATGTAGGCCTTGTCCATTGCCTCAGCTAACAAATCAGCACCTCCCGGCACCGACCACAACAGCGTGCCGCCTCCTTTGTCTATCGCCGTTACGCCTTTCCCGGGGACATACTGATAGACGACTCCTCTTGTAACACGAGGGGCATTTTCAAGTACTCCGGCCGTCTGATACTTCCAGGCAAGCTGTTTTCTCAAAGGTAAGCCAACGATATCAACTCTATAAACGTTTGTGTCCTTACTGGCAAAAAACAGCGATATTCCATCTTTGATGATGGGTCCTGCTATACCACCTGCTGCATCGAATTGCCACAGCCGTATGGGTCTGTTCGGCATAATGCTTATCACATTACCCGCCGCTGTGGCAAAGATGACAGAAGTCTCATCAGCGATGATAGAAGTAATCATCGACTCGTTATCAGCAGAAACCTCAAAAGTCTGGACCTTATCTTCGGCACGCAATACATGCAAACGTTTGTCAACTCCGCTCAGGTAAAAATACGAACTGTTGCGGGCGGCAGGACAAACTATACTAAATCCCACATCTACGGCCTTTCGATGAGCCCCCGAATCCGGGTCAATCTCAATCACTTTAGTGCCGGTTATTGATATAAGCTCATCGCCATAAAGCTTCAATCCCACAACCGGCAAGCCTTCCGGTGCAACGACTTTGCCGAATATCATATTTCCGTTTTCCCTGTTCAGACAGACCGTATAATTCCGGTCTGAAATTGCAAAGATACGGTTACCGAAGATAAGCAGCTGCTCCAAGCTCTCAGCCTTTTTAATCGGCAGCTTGTTTTCCCACAATATTTCCAACTTGGCGTGTTCGAGCAGTTTCGGTGAAACAAGCCATTGCGAACCGCCTTGGGCTGCAAAGCTGTTCTGCACAACACAAAAGACCAAAAGACTCGCCGGTAAAACATATTTGCTTTTCAATATTCTTGCCATTTTCATAAACCCTCACAAAAAAACCTTACTTTTACGGTAGTTCGACATAGTCAGCCAAATCGACATTATTTTCCTTTTCGAATTTCTGCATCTGGCCGATGCGCTCGATATCGTCATTTATTCGATTTACCAGCTTAAATATATACGGCTTACCCGCCAAGCGGTTTTCCAGGTCATCGAGCATCGGCTCCCAGGTTCCGCCGTACAATTGTGCCTTGAGAACGACCAGCATACGATGTTCATCGCTCAGGCCGGCGACAAAATCGCTCACGACCTTGCTGACGTTCGTTTCACAGCTTTTATCGCTATTTTCGCTCGGCTCGTCCATTCTGCACCTATTGCTCGAAGTTGACGAATCACTACACCAACAGAGCTATTGATACCTGCCTTGCTTCAATAAGTGCTGGATACTAACCGACATTGCCAAAAATTGCAACAAATTTTCACAAATACTTAGCCTGGGGTCCCAATTATTGGTTTTTCATCCCGAGCACCGGCAAAGGATATCAGATGTAAAAGTGAATTGGAAACCAAACTCTCCCTCATACACGGCGGAAGCAAGCCCATATCCAAAGTTATCGATGAACAAGCCGATATTTAAGCATTTCTTTTCAGAGTGTTAAATATGTCGAGCGTTAATGCTGGAAAACCCTAAACCTGTGTTAAAGCCCTTAAATATGCTTTTGTACTTTTATTTTGTGGGCCAAACGTTTTACTTGAAGAGAACGCGGTTCTACTTGCCTTTTCGAAATGGTCTGAATAATCCCAACAAACTCAAATCCCGCCAGCTTTTTCTGACCGGAAATATCCCCTTTTCCACAAGGTCCACTTCCCCGATAGAGTAAAATGCATGGGGATTGAATTTCTTGATTAGCTCGACCACACTACGAACCTCCCGGCGCGGCACAATTGTGTAAACTACCTTTACCTGCCCGCTGGTTCCGTGCCCGTCAACGCTCGTAACTCCATAATTTTCTGCTTTAAGAAAATCCACTAACGGCGCCGCATCCTTTTTAGTAATCACTCTTATCATCACCAATCCCAGGGATAGTTTTTCAGCTATGTGAATGCCGACAAAGTTACCCATGGCAAACCCGCCTGCATAGGCAATATAGCATGCGGGGTTGGAAAGGTTCTTCATTATCTGGCCGATAGCAAGAAGCCAGATTAGAATCTCAAAGAAACCGATCACAGGCGCGAGATATTTGAATCCTCTCGAAACGAATATAACCCGCACCGTCCCCAGACTCACATCAAATATCCTTGCCATGAATATCAAGGAAGGTATGGCAATCCAGGTATATACCCAAGAGTTGGCCAGTAAATCACCCATATTGTTTCATTCTCAAAGCTGTTCGATTAACATTCTGTCAATAAAGACTTGTCATTTCTTTATTATTACGGATTCATAGAAATCCTGTTTCTGATGTTCTCTAATTTACCGAAGCATATAAGCTCGTCACCGAGCAGAATTTTCATATTTGCCGGCGGATTGGGTATTGTCTCACTGCCCCTTACGGTCGCCAGTAACATAATATCCTGTTCCCTCAGTCCCGACCTGGCAAGCGTCTTGTTAAGAACAGGACTTCCGGCACTGACGGCAATCCGTGAAACACCATATCCGCCGGTTGCCAGCAGCAGCTCCTCAAAGGACACCTTTTGAAAGATTTCTTTTTTGATAATCTTTTTTCTGAGAATATTTGTCATTTTCCTGACAAATTTTTCATGTGTGAAAATCCGATAGATGCCGTACACCACAGCTATAATGATTGCCAAATTCACCCATTTAACCAAATCGGGCGGGATGTCAAACGGCAGAAACGATTCGGACAACCTGGACAGTATAGTTTTCTGGGGAACCAGAGAGCCGGCTAAAGTGGCAATCATAATTACCAAACCTGCGTTACCCAAAATTATCAGAACTGAAGCGATTTTGCGCCTTTGTTTGTTGCCGGTAACCAGCTCTGCCTCTTTTGTTGTGAATCCGGTTCCGGAAAAGCACGACAGCGCCTGGAATTTTGCTAAAGACCACTCAAGCCCCGTCAACTGAAACGCAATCGCACCAACTCTGACCGCAACAAAAGATACAATCAGCGTTAGAATAAATAAGATTAACATAAACTCTTCTCCTCAAACAGCTGAAAGCTAAAAATGCACCCCAAAAGTTTTATTTAAAGCCATTTCTTCCTTCTAAAATAAAACAGCATAATGACTGCAATTGTAATCATAACCAGCCAGATGGCACCGTAGGCCCAGCGCACTTTAAGCTCCGGCATATATTCGAAATTCATTCCGTAAACCCCCGCCACGAATGTAAGCGGAATAAATAAAGTGGCAATAATCGTCAGCACCTTCATAACGGCATTCATTTTATTGCTGAGACTGGATAGATATATGTCAAGTAATCCCGAAACCGTATCGCGGAAACTTTCTATAGTGTCTATAATCTGTATCGTATGGTCATAGACGTCCCGCATATAAATATCTGTTGTTTCATTGATAAGCGAAGATTCACTTTTCTGTATTCCTCCTATTAGTTCTCTTAAGGGCCAGATCGACTTACGAAGCGATATCATTTGCCTTTTAAGTGAGTGAATCTGCTGGACGGTCTTTTCGGTCGGGTCGCCAACAACCTCTTCTTCCATGGACTCAATCTTCTCACCGAACCTTTCCAGGATGGCAAAGTAGTTATCGACTACTGCGTCTATCAAAGAATAGGCCAGATAGTCAGGTCCCATTTTCCGGATACGTCCTTTTGCGTTTCTGATTCTATCTCTTACCTGGTCGAAAACATCTCCTACGCGTTCCTGAAAGGAAATGACATAATTCGGCCCTAATATCATGCTGACCTGCTCGGCTTCGACCGACTGGTTCTCCTCACTAAAGCTTAGCATCTTGAGCACGATAAAAATGTATTTTTCATAATCCTCGAACTTCGGCCTCTGGCCCGTGCTTAGGATATCTTCAAGAACAAGCGGATGCAGCTCGAATCCTTTGCCGAGCTTTTCGAGTAATTCAATGTCATGGAGGCCATCGATGTTTATCCAGCTAACTGTAGGGGTGTCCCTGAGTTTTAGACATTCTTCGATGTTCGGAACCTGTTTCTCCTGAAAGCTCTGCTCATCATAGTCGATGAAGGTAATTCTCACAGACTCAACTTTCTTTTCGCCGACATGAACCAGTGTTCCCGGCGGCAAACCCGCCTTACTCGAGCGTTTTTTGGTTGTTCTTTTTTTCACTGCCATTTTTATTACCTCCAAGAGTTCTGACTATCGTAAAAGGAAAACTGACCATTTGCCGCAGGCCCTCGACGGAAGAAAGTGTTCGAACCTGGCTTCTAACCTCTGTAAGAAGCTCTCCAAAGACAACTTTTCCTTCAACTTCTCCAACTTCTTTTATCATGGATAAACGATGAATTGAGTATAATCCAATTATAAACGCGATAGCAAAGAAAAAGTCCCACTGCTGCAGATTCAGAGTCGGCAGGCTGAATTCTCCCGCGGGGCCTTTATAATTAAGTACCCAGTCTAATTCCCGGTTTGCAAAGAAGTCCGCGAACTTACCACCTAAAATCGGGGCAATTCCGGCCGCTATTGAGTTGGCAATGGTATTAGCTGCAAGATAGGACGTTGCCTGTCCCTCCGGCGCCAGTTTCATGCTGATATTGCCGGAGGCCAGAGATACACCCGCTGAGGAAAGGCCCATTACAATATGTATAATTATCAACAACGGAATGGTTAGAAAGTACTTTTCAGGCATTGTGGTAAAAGTCCAGGCAAGAATCGAAATGATAAATAAAGGCCCACAGATGGCGAGTACCGATTTGTTACTGAAACTGTCTGTGAATTTGCCCCAGATTCTAAGAAAAGTGAAATTCATCACCTGGCTGAGAATGGAAAGCCCGATGATAAATGACATGCTCAGCCCTAATCTTTTGAGCATATAAACCATAAAGAAAGGTGCAGCCAGATTTACCGCAAAATTCCACGAGCACATAAAAACAATAAGCTTTCGAAAATTCTCATCTTTAAACGGTTTGGAAAGCAGCTTCAAAATACTTGATTTCTCCACAACGGCCGGCATACGTTTCTCGGGTGTTTTATATAGATAATAAAGCCCGAGAACTCCGACCGCAAAGCCGGCCAAAAACAGAATTGAATAGCCATGCACCTCATATTCGGCAAACAGCTTTTTCCAAAGGTCTAAATAGACCGCTGCGCATACGCTCAGTGCAATTCCCACACCCGTGGCGATTCTCATCCTTTTCGAGAAGAATGCTCCCAAAATGTTTTGTGGTATCAGGTCCCGCATCCACGAATTCCAGCCGCAGCCCGAAACGGCCCCAAGTGCCGAAGCCGCTATCATCGATACCAGCAAAACGGCAAGGCCGATTTTGGCCCCGAACAAGAAAGGACTCAGAGCAATAAACAGCCAGCACAACCTGCTTAGTCCTGCCGTCACAACAACAATCGCACGTCTGTTACGTATTTTCTCAACAAGAAAAATCGAAGGCAATTGAAGTAATTGAGCTAACGGCCCGATGGCAGCCAACAAGCCAATAACAAAATTAGATGCACCAAGTTTGACGGCAAAAGCGACTAAAAAAGCACCACCGGTCAATATGCCCATCGACTGCGATGCGATTCCATCCTTGATAACATAACTCAGACCCGATTGAACTTGCTCGTCCGTGAGAGTTTCTTCAGTTTTAAACCACATAACAGAACACCTCCTTTCTCTGTTCTCACCGGTTATAATTCCGCTGCCGCCCTTATTATACCGTAATCAGGAATTGGAAATCAAAAATTATTTAGGACTGGAATAGAAAATAAAAAATCCTCTCTTTGTCACACTCCACGCTCAAAAAGCCAGGTATTGTTTCGCTTTTTCCAGCCTGAGGCCTATCTTCCCCACATCTTCAATATGCCTTATTCTTCCGGCTTTTCGCTGCTCCAGAATACGTTTAACTGTTACCGGCCCAAGCCCGGGCACCCGCAAAAGCGCAAATCTCGATGCCAGATTTATGTTCATAGGAAACGCCTCAGGATGTCTCATCGCCCATGCTTCTTTTGGGTCGATAGTTAAAGACAAATTCTCATTCTCCTCAAAAACAATGTCTGATTCCGCAAAGCCGTATTTGCGAAGTAAAAAATCCACTTGATACAGCCGATGTTCCCGCATAAGAATATCCGTCGGCTTTTCCTCTCCAGTTTGTTCACTGGCTATAGACTCGTCGCCCAGTCCCTTTTGATAAGCGCTGAAATATACTCTGTGCATCTTCAGCCGCTCGTATAGGCCGTACATATACTTCACGATTTCAGCATCCGGTTCCCCGGCTGCCCCCACGATAAACTGCGTTGTCTGCTTGACCCTTTGGTATCTCGAACCGCGTCCGGTCAACCTGCTGATGAGTTTGATTGGCTCGATAATATCCTGAATATACCTTTTTTTCGTAGATACTTTCTCCAATCTCTTTGCGCCCGGCGTCTCAATATTCAGTGAGACTGCGCTGGACAATGAAACCGCCTCTTCTATAGCCGCATCGCTTGCCCCCGGAATAATCTTTAAGTGAATGTACCCTCTAAAGCCGTGCTTTTTTCGCAGTAATCTTGCAACGCCGTTGAGTCTGTCCATTGTCGCATCAGCCGAGCCTAAGACGCCCGAACTTAAAAACAGCCCAAAAACTTTTCGCTGATTATAATAATCCAGAAATACCTTTGCCGTCTCCTCCGGCCTAAGACTGCACCGGCGGACGTCCATTTGCTCTCGGAGCGGACAGTACTTACAGTCATTCGTGCACACATTTGAGAGCAGCGTCTTAAACAGGACACTCTTGCCCCCATTCGGAAGCGTTACCGGATATATCCATTTGCCGTCACTGCTGCGCTTTCGGCTTTCTTCCTTATTACAACTGCACGCACATGCCAAATCGTACTGTGCGTCCGCGCTGAGTATCTCTAATTTCTCCTGCGTATTAGGTTTGCAGATAACCCCAATCATATAGCCACCGTCCTTGTGCCTTTGATTAACTCCGATTATACATGGGATATCTAATCACTTTCTCGTGAATCTGTCAAACACTGTAATGACGGGCAAAGCATTACCGTCATCATCGAACATGCCTCTTCTTCGAAGACCGCCCGCTACGGCTGGCTCCCACCAGAAAACGCCCTTGCCTCTGTTGTCAGGAGTGTTCAGAACAACCCGATTCACCTCATCCAGAAACTGCCTCTGTCCTTCGGGAGTCTCCGGAAAAGGTGCCGGTTTGTTTCTGTATTCGGACGGCCTCCAGTTGTATGCTACCTCCACCAGGATAATGTCCTTCTGATACTCATTGGCCATAAAGATCATATTTTCCCGAAGGTCAAGCAGACTGCCGTGCCACCACGGGTAATAAGACTGCCCGATGACATCATAGCCAACTCCATACGAGTTCCACTTGTCGAAGAAAGCCTTCGTCCTTTTCTTATCGCCGCCTTTGTCGATATGAATCATAATTAGGGGACGTCGGGTATTACCCCGCCCCGCATCGACGCCGTTAATTCCGGCCTCCATCAGCTCGGCGAAATTGTCCCAATTATCCGGCAGTTTGCCGTCCGGCCAAAGCATACCGTTGATGATCTCGTTTCCGGGCTGAACCATGTCCGGCAAGACACCGGCATCTCGAAATGCAATGATAGTATCCCGGGTATATTCGAACACCGCCTGCACTAATTCCTCGTGTGACTTGCCCTCCCAGGCCTTTGGGATGTATTGTTTGCCCGGGTCGGCCCAGGTATCGGAGTAGTGGTAGTTCAGCAGAAACTTGAATCCGAGTTTCTTGGCATCTTGAGCGAGGGCGATGGTGTACTCGAGATTGTTCGGCAAGCGTGTGGGCGTGTGGAACAATCGCAGGCGAATCCAGTTGTAGCCGTGCTCTTTAAATATCTGCAAGCCCGGTTTAGCCTCGCCATTGTCCTTAAACACGGTACCCCCATCTTCGGCCTGCTTGAGAAAGGAAAGGTCGGCACCAATAGCATAATCCAAAGCGTTCACCGATTCGGCTATCCAAAGGTGCGCTGCGATAAAAAGTAGGGAAAACGGCAAAATCTTTTGAAGTCTTTTTCTGCTTCGCATAATGTCACAGCTCCTTTCTCCATTCACTCCCTTCGTGATTTGGCAAGTTCGCAGATAAACAGTTACCAACAAACAGATTCAGAACAACTCATATGTTTCCGCAGACAGTTTAATGACTGATGGCCGCAGTCGTAATGGCCGGTATGATGCAGCACACCATAATAGCCGCCTGCATAGCTTCGATGGCCTCTTTCGCAGCCTTTCCGGTTATCTCGCCGTCGCTAATTTCTTTAATCCGGCCTTTACGGCCTTTCAGTTCCTTTTTATCGAAGACTACTTTCAGAAGACCGGTACTATTGGCTAATGACACGAGAACAACGGTTCGGGGGTCAACATCCCTGCTGTCGGTAAAGATGGCCTGTCTGAGCCGTTCAATCAATTTCCTTTCCGGCTCCGGATTGATTTCAGGGTATATCTTTCGTGTGAATAGCAGCAAAATTGTGTCTTCCGCAGCCCTGAGAATACCGCGCTCGCACAATCCTTGAGCAACACGGTGCTTAAGGTTCTTTACGCCGACAAACCGTGATACCCAGCTCTGGAGCGATGCACGTCTTTTCGCATTGCAGATTTTTTCAAGGCATTCATCGATTAACGGCTCACCGAAAGGTTGTGAACTAATAAGGTCGACGAGCTTTTTCCTTCTCGATTCCCCTACGGCAATACGCTTGTTTAGCAACAGCTCAGCTAATACCGCTGCCCCGATTGCGTACTGGTACATAGTTCCCGATGCAATAGTACCTTCTTCGTCCCGCAAAGCCAGAAGCATTATCTCTTCGTGCAGGAATAGATTAGTCTGTATTGTCATTCAAATGCTTTCCTGAAAAGATTTAGATTGTCTCTTTTCCCGGCTCAACAATTCATTCTGTTTGGCTTTTAACTTCCGTCTGGTCTTTGATTACCGAGGCGGCCGCCTTAATCACCCCGGCGATGTCGGAAAGATTCGAAGGAATTATAATCGAGTTGTTGGTCTTTGCCAGTTTGCCGAATTCGTTCAGGTATTGTTCGGCGATGCGCAGGTTTACTGCGTTAACACCGCCTTTTTCATTTATCGCAGAGGCAATTTCTCTGATTCCATTGGCTGTCGCCTCGGCGACTTTCAGAATTTCGACGGCCCGGCCTTCGGCCTCGTTTATCCGTTTTTGTTTCTCACCCTCGGACTGCGCAATCATCCGTTGTTTTTCGCCCTCGGCCCGGTTTATCTTTGCCTGTCTGTCGCCTTCCGATTCGGCGATAGTCGCACGCTTTTCCCGCTCAGCCCGCATCTGCTTTTCCATTGCATCTTTGATGCTCTGGGGCGGCAGGATGTTCTTCACTTCATATCGTGTTACTTTCACCCCCCACGGGTCCGAGGCCTTGTCCACAGCATCGACAATCGCACTATTTATCGTCTCTCTTTCCTCGAAGGTCTTATCCAGCTCGAGTTTACCCATTACGCTCCTCATAGTTGTTTGGGCTAATTGCGCGGATGCAAACGCGTAATTGTTTATTCCGTAGGAGGCCTTCTTGGGGTCCACAACCTGCATATACAGGATGCCGTCAACTTCGACTGCGATATTGTCCTTTGTGATACACTGTTGCGGTGCAACATCAATGGCCTGCTCTTTTAAGGTGTGTTTGTATGAAACCTTGTCAAGAAACGGAAAAAGTATATGAAACCCCGCCTCGAGCGTGGTCGAATACTTGCCCAGCCGTTCGATGATAAACGCCATTTTCTGAGGCACAATCCTTATGGTCTTGAAAAATACGAGTAACGCAAAGACCAGTACCCCAACAAGAATAATTGTATATGCGTTTACTATTGCAGCTAACATAACTAACTCCTTTCCTCTAAAATGGTTTTACTTTAAGTGTTATATTTTCTTTACCAATAATCTCAACAACAGTTTCCTCTGCGATTTCCTCATCCGCTTCGGCCAACCAGTTTGTGCCGTGAAATTCCACCTTGCCGCCGGTCTTCGGCTTGATTGTCTCTTTAACAACTGCTTTCTGCCCTATAAATTCTTCAAGATTCTCGGCCAGGTTCTGTTTGGAAACAGTGTGCCCTAAGAATACTCCTTTAAGCCATCTCCGCAGGAACAACAGCGACAGCACCGAAGAGACTATGAATATTATCAATTGAGTATTTATCCCGATGTCCGTAATCAGGCAGACAAGCGCCACTATCCAGGCCCCGACACCGAAGAAAGCGATGATTAGCCCGGGCAATGCAAACTCCATAACGAGAAGTGCAAGCCCTATCAGGAACCATATTATTTCGGGCCTTAGAAAATCTTTAATCGTATCCATTTGGTCTCCCTTCAATTCTGCTTATCTTGGGTAACTCATTTGTTAGCTCGGCTGGTTTGCTTCAAAATCCACTGCGTAATTGCCTTAAGAGCAATCGGTGAGATGGTCTCTTCTATCTTGGCATATTCTGAGATTGCCCCGGTTTGAGCCCTCTGAAACAGATGATTGTGCTTCGGTAATTCCTGGATCGTATAGTTAGTATTGCCTCCGGTCTTCAGTGCCTCTTCAATAGCGGACAGGTTCTCTTTAGGTGGAACTTGAAGATCTAACTGGCCGTTTATTGCAAGCACCGGGCATTTGACTTTCATTAGAGCTGTTTTCGGGTCGTATGTCAGGAAGAAGCGGCACCACTGAGATAGTAACATCTTGAGCTGAATTTCGATGGTCGCCTCGGATGCGCCCAGCGCGTCTTTTTCCTCTTTGCTAAGTTTTCCAAGGATATCGGTCATTATTTTGCGGATTTTCTTCTCAGCGATTGTATTATCCTTCTCCTGTTTGAGTATCTCGAATATCTGTTCTGAGCTGGTGCGCTGTATAGTCAATACCTTATCACTTGCCCCAACAGTTTTTAGTATAAGGTCACTTTGTAAATAGATAATTTCCTCTCCGGTCAAGCCTGTCCCAGCCATCAACACGATGAAAGCAACATCAGATGCTCGAACAGCCGCTATTGGGGCAATAATCCCTCCCTCGCTATGGCCGATAAGACCTATCTTTTTAGGATTAACCTCCTTACGACTCTTGAGATAATTTACTCCGGTAAGCACATCGCCTGCGAAATCCTCACTTGTTGATTCCAAAAGATTTCCTGTTGAGCCTCCTACTCCGCGGTCATCAACGCGCAAAACAGCTATCCCCCTGCGCGTCAGATAATCAGCCAAAACCAGGAAGGGGCGATGACCACAGACTGTTTCATTCCGGTCCTGGCCGCCTGAGCCCGTGATAAGTATCACTGCTGGGAATGGGCCCTCAGAATGAGGAAGTGTAAGTGTGCCGGCCAGCTTAATACCAGCTTTCTCGTTTTCGTAAGTTACTTCTTCTTCAATGTAAGGATACGGTTTCTTTGGTTCCTGAGGACGATGCAGTGTGGGAGCTTCATCAATGCGTTTGAGCGAAAGCGGGAAAGAAATTCCACCTTGTTGCCATTTGCCTTCGATAGAACCATCCTCTTTTATCTGACCCTCATAGGTGCCCTGGATGACTTTCGACTCCAGATACAGTCTGCCATTCTCGAAGGTAACTTTGTTCACTGTTATGTTCTCGGCTCCCTGGTCAGGGCTGTCCAAAGTGGCAGCAAGTGTCCCATCTGCGTTTGCGTTAATCTTGAACACTATCCTCAACTCTACTACAGAGACCTTCAGAGTCCCCATCCAAATACCTTCGATATCTTCCGTTTCTGCGCCTTTGATAAGGGTCGATAGCGCGGTAATCAGTATCAGAGCCACAGAAATTGCAGTTCTAAGAGCGCTTTTATTTCTCATATCGCTTTGCTCCAAGACATAAGATGTAGCCGGGCGAATGTTATTCCACGACTACAGCCGTGCCGTAAGCTAAAATCTCCGATGCACCTCCCATGACCATCTGAGTCGAAAAACTCATTCGTACAATAGCGTTGGCACCTAATTTTTGAGCATCTTCTATCATCCTGTCAATGGCTTGTTCACGGGACTCGGCCATCATCTTGGTATAATCGGTTATTTCACCGCCGATTATGTGACGTATTATCGCCATTATGTCCCTGCCTATATGCCGTGCGCGAATCGTATTACCCCGCACAAGCCCCAGGTGCTTCACAATCTTCTTGCCATGAATTGTATCTGTTGTGGACAAAAGCATTGTCTTACCTCCTTACGTCTTTATAGCGGTCTCTTTGCCAGAAATAAAGTCTCTCACGCAACACCGAGACAAACAGGATTGCCAGTCCCACTATAAGTGCCAGCAGACCAGCTTTCAACAGCATACCAATTGTGGCGTCCATGATGAGCTCTTCTATCAGTTTGAATCCGCCGTAGATTGTCAGCAGGATAGCGGCCACTGATAAAACAATCCAGCCGATGCTGCGCTCGATTCGGTTATAGATGCCGTCCCAGTAGTCCTGCCATATCCTGTCCTCAGGCTCAACCAGCGATACCTCATCGGTGATTGCTTTAAGTTTTCTGAACTCCTCCAGTTCATCCGTACATTCAGAGCATCCGGCCAAATGCTCTTCGAATTGACGTTTCTGTTCGTCACTCAATTCATTGTCCAGGTAGCCCATCATCAGGTCTTTATAATCATGGCATGTCATTTATGCTACCTCCTTTCCCTGTACTTAATAATTCTTCCAGCTTCTTACGGGCGTAGTACAACCTGCTCGTAACAGTGCCTTTATTACAATAAAGGGCCTCGGCGATTTGATCGTATGACATGTTCTGAAAGTGTCGCAATATAATCACCTCGCGATGCTTATCATCCAGTTTGCCGATTGCCTGCCACACTTTGTCTTTGAGCTCGTTTCTTCCGGCCACAACCTCCGGCGAAAAGTAATCTGTAATAGCTGCCACTTCCGGGCAATTCTCGCCATCGAGAGAGCTTGTCTGCCTGTACCTTCTTTTTCTTAGATGGCTGATACACAGATTCTTTAATATTTGATAAAACCAGGGGAAGAACCTTCGGTCAGGCTTGAGGTGTTTGATATTCCGGTATGCTCGAATAAAGGCCTCCTGCGACAGGTCCATTGCATCTTCGCGATTGCCCACAAGCCCCAGCGCGATAAAATATGCGTTTTTCATATACCTGTTCACAAACACTTCAAACGCCTCTGGTGAGCCCCGCCGGCAACGCCGCATTGCTGTTATTTCTTCCTGGCACACGCTTGGCACTGGCTTCAGCTCCAAATGCAGACTCTTTTAATTCAAAGGAAAAAACTTTACTCTGTTTCCACAGTAATATACACTCTGAACCACGATTTTCTTCAAACTATTTTTTGATTTTCCCGCTAAATTTATCTGGTTATTTTTGTCCCCCTTTAGCCCCATAATATTTAATAACCAATAGAAAAGGGGCCTATACCAAATTGGTATAGGCCCCGAATTCGTGCAAGCCTATCTTCCTTTTGTCTGTCATCGTGGGCAACTAATTGCCACTTACAGCTTATGCTCCTGGAGCCTACCGATGCAGACGAATATCATCGAAGTACGCTGTACCAGAACCGCCGGGCTGCGGATTCTTCTTGTCACCGAAACCAACGGCAATCGTATTGACATTAGCCAGGTTTACGCCCTGGTCTGCGAACGCCTGCAGGTCTATATTCCATTGGGTCCAGGTGTCTATCAATGATGCATTTGGATTATCGTGAAAGACCACAACACTGCCATTAAGGGCAACGTACATCGGCTCAGGGTCGTTACTTGCCATAGGTACACCGATGGCCTCCTGCGTCCAGGTCGTTGGAGTAACCGTGCCGGTAGTCTGGACATTGGAGAATTCGGCCTTGCCGACTTCATCAGGAATGCTGCTGGTCAGTACCAAACCTATATAGACGTCCGAAGGCATCGATATCCTTTGTGGATTCCATGCCATCGCCTGCCAGCTAACACCATCGCTGGAGTAGTAGCCGTTGAAGTTACCGGCGGCGTCACGCTCTATTTTCACCCAGTAGGGTGCCTTGATTGCCATTTGCTCAGCCGTTGCTACTGGAGTATCGCTTGTGGCGCTTCCCGGAGTAAGCCTGCCCTGGAATCTGCATCCGTTACCGGGCGTGATATACACAGCGGCGAATTTCGAGCCCGTCTCAAGCGTCTGGCGAATCATCACGCCGCACTTGGCCCAGGGGTCCGTATTCTCAACGCTTAGCACCTGCGCCGAAATCGACCCGGCGCCGGACAGTTGCTTATAGGCGTAGCGGAACTCGTCGGCCTGGTCCCAAATATCTTCCCCGGTGGCGGTCATTGTGTAGGTGCCGGCCGGCCCTTCTATGAAGCCTGCAGGACGACCCCTGAACCACAGTGACAGTACTCCGACACCTTCTTCGGTCCAGTCACGCGGATAAGTCAATGTCAGCACCGCTTCAGAATAACCGACACTATTGTCATAGAAAAGCGGCATCGACTGCTTACCACCGTGGACGATAGTTTGCTCGGCGAAAGGAGGATTTTCATAACCAACGATAGAGCCGTTCGTTGGGCTGTCATAACCATCCAGCCATGCAATATATATTCTGTTGCTCTCGGGGTCTTCGGGTTCAAGGTCGTTGTAGGACTCAAAATCGTCCACAATGATATAGTCTAATATCGTAAAGCTCCAAACTCTGCCTTTGCTGATTGTCCCGTCGGTATTAGACTCGTCAATTCGCCAGTAATAGGTCTGGCCCCATTCAACGCCTTCGGTGGGAGTATAGCTGGTAGTACCCTGTTGGCCTCGATATATCTCGGCTGTTGATGTATCGGCATTGTCCACCGCGTCTTTTTCAGTGCCGAAGTAAACATCGTGCTGAGACGCAAAATCTCCCGGCGACCAGCTAACGGACCTGACCTCATTGATATTCGATTTTGACCCGTTAACCGGTTTTGGATTCCAGGCAAGACTTACGTCGCCTCTCATAATTATTGCAATCTCTTCAGGCGATAATACATAGTCGTACACCCGCACATCGTCTATCAGGCCGGAGTAGAAACTCTGGTGTGCATAAGGCCGGCCCAGCCGGATTCGGCTGGACAACACGAAGTCGTTGCCGGTGTGAGCAGCCGATACCGGCGTGCCGCCATCCACATACAGGTTCGCCACACCGTTGACCTCCCACGTAGCCGTAATATGATGCCAGGCATCATCATTCACCGCCAATGCCTCGGGGTTGACATCAGTGTCACCACCCTCGATGAAAAATTCGACCCCGCCGTTGCTCATCATATTGATGTGTAATTCGTCTTGGTCGCCGAAACCGTTGCCGCCGCTGCCTGATGAGCCGTAGAAGATCATGCCTGTTTCGGCCTGGGTTGTCTTAATCCACATACATACAGACCCTATGTCCGAGCCTATCAGCTCGGTTGACAGTTCAACGGAATTAGTACCGTCTAACTCAAGGCCATCGCCGTCAAAGCCATCTACCCGTTGAGGATTGCCTTGGAGCGTACCATGATTGCCGTGGCCTGAGTAGTCAAGAGTAGCAGCGCCGAATCCCTCATCTAACTTCCACCAGCCAACAAGATTGGGGTTGGTAATAGGTATCTCAGGCGTTGTTGTAAAGCTCCAGACATCACCTGTATACGTATTAGGAATAGCGAACTCATCGACACGCCAGTAATAAACCTTGTCTAATGCAAGGGTGCCGGGAGAATAAGTAGTATCTGCGATGGGCCCTTTGTAGGTCTCGGGCGTGCCGGCATTCACATCGTCGAAATTGTCGCCAAAGTACACATGGTGCAATTTCGAGCCTAAACCTGCAGACCAGCTCAGATCTGTATTTGGGTCAATAAATTGAGTATTATCTGCGGGAATCGGGTTGTAGGCGGTCCTGGAGGGAATCGTAAAATCCCAGACATCGCCTTTGTGTTTCGTCGTTCCGTCGGCCTCAACCTCATCGACCCGCCAGTAATATGTCGTACCCGTCACAAGGCCGTCCGGAAAAGGAAATCCGGGAAAACCGACAACATAAAATGCCCCACCCTGGTTGCCCTGGAACGTGTCCCCCGTACCGTCGTTTACATCGTTAAAATTCTCACCGAAGTATATATCATGTGAGGCGGCAGTCTCTCCTGCCGACCAGCTAAGACTCACCCAGGTATCCTTATACAGGATGCTATCTTCCGGGCTTGGATTATAAGCCTTCAGAATTAAACCACGGTGGCTTTCTGGAGGGCCTATGCCGGTCGGTGTGTAATTCGGGTTGCTGGTTAGAACAATTTTGTCAACAGTGAGTCCGTCCTCACGCGGCCAGATGTTAAGGACGTGCAGGCCGGGTGTAGTTATTTCGATCTGCGCCCGCTCCGGCCTTTCGTACCTGTCGTTGTCCCAGCTGTAACTGTTATTCCAGCCGCTTATTCGGTTAGAAAGGGGTGTTTCCTCGCCGTCCAGACCAGCATGGCCGGAATCTGAATTTCCGTCCATGGCGTAAGCGAGAATCCAGACATAGTATGTTCCGGTCTTTGCGAAATTGATCTTATAATCCAATCTCGGAGCGTTCTCTCCATAACCAGTATCCCAGGAGCTACCACCCACCAGCGTCGCAGGCATTGACTGCATCGCACCGCCGCCGCTGAATCCATCCGGTGGCGTGAATACATCCGTTGATGTGACGAATTCCCAGGTGCTGGGTGGCCTCGGAATGTTATCATCGAAGTTTTCGGCTTCTATTGATACAATGCCGTCCGGCCCGGGGTCCTGCTCGAATGGGTCTGCACTCTCAACGCCTGTGGCTAAGCCCAGCACCAAAACAAAAGAGATTAAATAAGTCATTTTTTTGCACATAATCGTATCCTCCTTCATAAAAAATCAAAATAGTTATGTATTATGTTTTAGTCACACGCCAAAACACGTTTTGTTTTCAACAGGGATTTGTGAGAATTGTCGAATTTCGATTGCCAATTGACGATTGGATACGAAGAAATGAAAATCGCGAACCACAGTTCGAAACTCGGAAATCCAAAATCGAAATACTACCTCCTTCCTTTCCGTCGTAGCTCGGCCACGCCGAAACAGGCAATGGCCCAATATTAGCCGTTATTTGAAATGTATAAGTTTTACTCTGGAGCGCAACAACTGCTGCAACGACATTATGCCCTGCTCATTAAGCCTTGGGCCAGGCTAATTAGCTGCAAATTACAAGAGCTTTGTCCCCGGAAGACCAAAACTCACACATTTAATCAATCTTATTTATACCAGATTATCTACCTGAATATCAAGAAAAAACTCGTAAGAAACTATCACTTGAGCGCTTATTTTTATACCAATAAAAGTTGAAAATTGCTGAAAATATTGCACATTCTACTTACTGAGAGAGACTGGATTCCTGCTTCTTCGACCCATTCGGCCATGCTCAGGACAGGTTTCGCAGGAATGACAAGGTCAGGTAAATTGCCGCGATGCGTCGCCGCGGGTCGGCAATCAATAAAGCGAATTGCTATAACCTGTGTATTTTGATGATTAGGAATTGTTTTCGAAAACGACATCGGGGCCCGAACAAAGGCTGTGATGCCGAAGTGTCGAATTTGGAATTTTCATAGGGTTATTAGAAATCCGTCCTCGACGGATGTCTATAATTGATTGTTCTTCTATCTGTTAAAAGCTGTTACATCTACACCGTCAGGTTTTGTGCTGCCGTCTGGCGTCTTTTCTTTCTGCGGTTTATCGTTCTTTGTTCACCTTGCGTAACCGGGTTATCATTAGAAGCTACCTGGAGGGCTTCAAGGGCTGTTTCTGCGAATAAATCGGCCTCCATTTCCAGCCAGAGTCCTTCGGCCCTGTTGAACAGACCGCCTGATACCATTATACGCATATTCGGCCAGGCGTTGACAGACTTAATTGTATCTATCAAGCGTCGTACACCAGGTGCCTGTTTTGGACCGGTACCATAAATTAAGAGAATGTCCGGACTATATTCGTTTGTGAAAGAAAGGATATCGTCGTTTGTAAGTCCACCGCCAAGAAATCTTACGTCCCATCCATTGCTCTCGAACAGGTCTGTCATCATTTGGGCACCGAGCTCCTGCAATTCGTCTGGTGCACAACATACCGCTATTTTTTTATTCTTGCTTGGTCTGCGAGGCAATTTGTTATGAAGCTGGTCCACAATAGTGCGGTTAACTCGCGTGGCCAAATGTTCCTGGATGGGTGTAATTCTGTCTGCTCGCAACAGTTTTTCGATTTCTACCATAACCGGCCATATTATGTCGACATATACCGAATTAGCCGGTATGCCACTCTGAAGAGTTTCTTCTATAACGGCTCGACAAGCCTTTCTATCACCGCGCAATAAGGGTTCCAAATAGCGGGCTAAAATGCTTTGTTTTATCATGTTTTATCTCCATTAAACCTTCTAATCTGCCATTAATACCCATATTACCATCTCGACTCTTTGTAATGACCTGAATGTTAATATAGGAAATATATGTCAACAGGCAATATAAGTATCGGAGGGTGGCGAGAAAAAACTTTAGTTAAAATGGGTAAGATGAGCAGGAATGCAAAGAATTCGCTATAGCGCCATAATGCTGTAAGTCCTATATTTAGCTTTATATACTGATAGTAAGAGTTTGCTTTATAGTAGGTAGTAAATAGAAAGACATTTACTTTTTGGCTTGATCTGTTGAAAAGCCACAAAAACTGTCATTCTGAACGGAGCGCAGCGGAGTGAAGAATCTCTTTATTTCTAAAGAAATGAGATTCTTCGGCTTCGCCTCAGAATGACAGTCCACATTTTCAACAGAGCTTTTTTGGCTAAAAAATGGATTATTGGAGGAAAGGGTTATGTGATTTTTCGTGGGCTATTGTGGTAATTGGGCCGTGACCGGGATAGACTTTCGTTTCGTCGGGCAGGGTAAAAAGTTTTTCCCTTATGCTATTTAATAGTTGATCCATGCTGCCGCACGGAAAATCTGTTCGTCCAATCGAGTCGGCAAACAGCGCATCGTCCGTGAAAACAATCGCCTCATCCTTTGAATACAAACAGATGCCGCCCGGCGTATGGCCAGGGGTATGAAGCACGCTGAGCTTTACGCCGACATGCTCGATACAGCTTTGCTCTTCTACGGAGAAATCTGCCGGCTCTATGCTAAAGGCGCCTCCTGTCATAGCGGATAGATTAGTCTGGGGATCTGCGAGCATTTCGTCATCGAGCTTATGGATATAAACCTTTATATCAGGGAACCGGCCCCGAAGTGAAGCTACACCTGCAATGTGGTCTATATGCCCGTGGGTAAGGACCAACGCAACAGGATTCAATTTATGATTCTCTAAAAACTTGATTAGCTTACCTGCCCCAAGGCCCGCGTCAACAATCAGACAGTCCTTGGTGGCTTCGTTGCTGCGAAGGACATAGCAATTGGTTTCATAAACGCCTAAAATTAAACGGTCGATTTTCATTGTCGGTATCCTTTTTGTCATTGCCGGCGTGGCCAGGCAATCTTAAATATAACGACGAGATTGTTGCGGCTTGCTCCGCAGGCCTTGCAATGACGAGCAAAAAGCCGTTTTCCTTAAAGAGCGGGCAGGATAACAAAAATGGTACCGGGAGTCAACAGTCTTTGGACTTGACCGGCAGGCCAAGGTTTGTTAGGGTGTTTCGGTTTTAATGAATAGCGGACAGCGTGTAGAAAAGGAAAACTATACGTTATATTGGAGAAATCTGTTAAATGAAGGATTTTAGGCGTGTATTCAAGTATATCTGGCCGCAATGGCCCAGACTCGTGACGATTATATGCAGTGCTCTGCTTATCGGCATACTTTTTTCGTTCAGCTTCGCAACGATTTTGCCTCTCTTAAAAGTTATGATGGGCGAAGAGGGAATTCACGGCTGGATCAACAGGGAGATTAGTGAAAGTCGCTATGGGCTTAGTTTTTATGTGCCCGACAGTGTTGAGTTATCAGATCCGAATACTTCCGATATAGCGTTTTTTTTGAGAATTTCGAGTGTAAAGAGAAACGGCTTTGCCGAACAGGCCGGGCTCAGAAAAGATGACCAGATTGTAGGAGCCGCCAGCAGCATAATCAGCACAAACGAAAAGATATCATCGAGTAAACTACTTGAGGAACTTGCCACCATATCAAATGTCAAGTCCATACGCATTCAATACCGCAGGTTCGACGAATACGGACAGTTGAAACCAGAACTCGAAGAACAGGTGCTTCAGTGCGGCAAAAAACCTTTCTATGCCGATTATGCACAAAAGCTTCTTCGGTTCTTACCAAAAGAGCGATCCAGAGAGAGTAAAAGAAAAGCTGTGATATTTATCATACTCATGATGATGGTCGTTACAATAGTGCGATGTACTGCCCGGTTCTACCAGGATTACACTGTACAAAAGCTTATGCATACTTCACTGGCCCATTTACGAAGAGATGCTTTTCGACACTCTCTGGATATTCCAGTCAGCTTTTTTGCCGATGAAGGTTCCAGCAATACCGTCAGCAGACTGTATGGAGACATAATGATAATCGGCAACGGGATTAAGGTATTATTAGGCAAAACCCTGCGCGAGCCTTTGAAAGCAATCGGGCTGATTACATTGGCGATGTGGATAGACCGTAATCTCACATTAGTATTTTTATGTGGGGCACCCTTTTCCCTTTACTTCATCAGTAAGCTTGGCAGGAAAATAAAACGGGCAACTAAAAAATCGCTTGCCGTCTGGGCGGAAATGCTCGGTAAGCTGAAAGAGGCGCTGGGGGCCATCAAGGTAATAAAGGTCTATAATCAGCAGGAATACGAAGGTGAGAATTTCACAGCAATCAATCGTAAGCTTTTAAAACGCCAGTTTCGAATCGCAAAAGTAGACTCCGCCACAGACCCTTTAATGGAGACTCTCGGGATGATAGCCGGTTCTGTCGGATTGGTTTTCGGAGCACACTGGGTTTACAAGGGTACGATGCTGCCGGGCGACTTCTTTGCACTGCTTATCGCGCTTGGTGCTACGGCAGATTCGATTCGCAGGATGAGCGATGTATGGAACAGAATTCAACAGGCCAACGCCGCTGCTGAACGGGTATATGCGATCATTGACAAAGAGCCGGAAGTTGAAAGCCCGGATGCTTTTGATCTTGAGCCTCTGAAAAATAAAATCGAGTTCAGGGGCATCGTGTTTACCTATCCGAGCTCCCAGACCCCTGTATTAAAGGATGTCAACCTTTCAGTGGAGGCTGGACACAATGTTGCTATAGTAGGGCCGAACGGCTCGGGAAAGACTACACTGGCAAATCTGATACCGAGATTTTATGACCCGGATGCCGGCCAGATATTGTTTGACGGCAAAGACATTCGAGATGCAACACTATTTAGTCTGCGAAGCCAGATTGGAATGGTTACGCAAAATGTCGTAACATTCAATGATACTATAGCGGCAAATATCGCGTATGGTAAGCCAAACGCAACCGAAGAAGAAATAATTGCCGCGTCCAGGCGTGCGTTTGCCCACGAATTTATTTCTCCTCTGCCCGACGGTTATAACACAGTCATCGGCGAGCAGGGCGCCGGCCTTAGTGGCGGACAGCTCCAGAGAATTGTCATAGCAAGAGCGATTTTGAGAAATCCCGCAATCCTGATTTTCGACGAGGCAACAAGTCAGGTTGATGCCGATAGTGAAGCGAAAATTCACAAAGCCATCGAGGAAATTATGCAGGACAGAACCAGCTTCATAATAGCCCACAGGTTCAGCACGGTTATTACAGCGGATGTGATAGTGGTAATGGATGATGGCAGAGTTATCGCTCAGGGCCAGCATGATGAGCTTGTACAAAACTGCCCGTTGTATCAAAGCTTATACGAAACACAGTTGGTAAAAGCATAGTATAAAAAGTGCGAATGGGCAGTTGTGTCTTATACCTGCAGAGAAGAGGGGCAACCCGCAAGATATGTCGTCATTATTTAGATATATACGGCGAGCTAAAAAATATTATACTGTTGTATCTAAAATTCGTACTTTGACTTACAGAAAATTGGCCATCTTGCCGATTAGATTAGGTAAGGTTTGCCAGGGGCTTGAAGCTGAACCTTTTGAATTTCAAATTATGGTTTTTCGCCCTTGGTTTTAAGTATAGAAAAGTTCTTTGATGTTTTGAGGTCGAAACTATGCCCGAGCTTGCACGGCAAAAAAAAGCATACGAGCTTTTTACAAGATACCGGGGCAATCCCATAATGACGCCGGAGGATTGGCCTTATCCGACAAACGCCGTCTTTAATCCCGCGGCTGCCAAGTTAAATTCAGAAGTCTTGCTGTTGGTTCGCGTCGAGGATATGCGCGGCTTTTCGCATTTGACCGTTGCTCGCAGTGCCGATGGATTCACGAACTGGGAAATTGACTCCACACCCACCCTCGAAGCTGATCAAAGCTCTCGTGAGGAAAGGTGGGGGCTGGAAGACGCGCGTATTGTCTGGCTCGAAGAGCAGAAGCAATTCGCTGTTACCTATGTTTCCTTCAGTGAAGGTGGTCCTGTAGTATCGCTGGCGATTACCAAGAATTTTAAGGCGTTTGCCCGGCTGGGCTCTTTGCTGCCGCCGGAAGACAAAGATGCATGTTTGTTTCCACGCAGGTTTAACGGACGTTTTGCACTGATTCACCGTCCCATTGTCCGAGGCGAGGCTCATATGTGGATAAGTTTCTCACCCGATCTCAAGCACTGGGGCGACCATAGGCCGTTGATTAGAACAAGGCATGCTTATTGGGATTGTCACAGAGTCGGGCTGGCTTGTCAGCCAATAGAAACAACGCACGGCTGGATGTTGTTTTACCACGGCGTCCGAAGTACCACCGCAGGAGAAATATACCGTGTCGGGCTGGCGCTTTTAGATTTGAATTCACCATGGAAGGTCTTACGCCGCAGTGACGAGTGGGTCCTGGGGCCAAGCGCACCTTATGAACGTATTGGTGATGTTGGTGATGTCGTATTTCCCAGCGGAGCCATTGTTCATAAAGAAACCGACCAGCTAAATCTTTATTACGGTGCGGCCGACTCCACCGTCGCTGTTGCAACAACTAAGTTCAGTGATTGCATAGACTATCTTATGTCCAGTCCGGAAGCTGAGGAATAAACTTCTCGGCACGTTCAGCACCGCAACTCCAACTATTCGGCGCGGCGATATGCTTCCTGGCTGCGCTATTTAGAGCCTGTCCGAATAATCCTTCATCCTTTGTCATTCTGAGGCGAAGCCCAAGCCTGTCCGGCGGCCAGGCGGGAATCAAGCCAACGAAGAGTCCCGATACATCGGGATTCACTTCTCTGCGCTCCTTCAGACCTGTCCTTGAGCAAAGAGAAGGAATGACAGGCGAGAGCGAATAGTTATTCGGACAGGCTCTTAATATTGCTTTGCGGCACAATCGGTTCCCATTGTACCTTCGCAGCGCCCAGCAGAGTGCCGGTCGCATAGGCCAGATCGACAAGTGCTATTTGATACTCGCCCAGCGCCAGGATTTCGGCGCTCTGGGAGTTAGCAAAATTCGTCTGAGCCTCAAGTACGTCCGTAGATGTCCCCAGGCCGAGTTCAAACTGACGTTTCTCAGCCTCAAACAGCCGACCATCCAGAATCACACTTTGTCTGCTGGCCAAAATGCGCTGCCAGTTCGCCTCGAGCTGATCGATAGCGTTCAGCACCTCATATTCAATAAGTGCTTCGCGATTGTCACGCGTTGCCAGTCGCTGCCTGCGCTGGTAAAACGCCTGAAGCAGTCGACTCTTTGCCGCCTCATTTCCCAGCGGTACCAGCAGCCGTAAACCGACGCTATGGTCCTCAAACTTCTTGTCGAAAAGCAAATCAAACGAGTCGTTTCTCGATTCTCCCAGGCCGTTCATATTATATGTGTAATCCATTGTAACCAAAGGCATTGCCTGGTTGTGCATATAATCGATGGTACTGATATCCTCAGCGATTTTCAGCTCCAGTTCGAGCATTTCCATGCGACTGTCAATCGCCGTTGCCACTAATCGCTGCTTTTCCAGTTCATAACGAACCGGGTCCGGCTCGGTAGCGGGTACTAATACGGTAGGTGTCTGCATTTCCAGACCGGCCTTATTAAGCGTCCGCTTAAGTTCGCGTTCCCGGTCACGTACACTATTTTCGGCTATGATGATAGCCTCGAGCCGTTGCGCGAGACCGGCCTCTGTGCGGATTACCTCTACCTGTGCCTTATCCCCGGCAGCGACGAACCGGCGAGCCTGCTCAAGCAGGGCCTCGGCAAGGTCATACTGTTGTTTCCGAACTTCCAATTCTTTTCTGGCCGCATAAAGACGCCAGTACACACGGTCAACAGCAGAAATAATCCGTATCACTTCGAGTTTCGTCCTGGCATCGATTACCTGTCTTTCATACTCGGCGATACGAATGGCGTGGGTATTAGCACGATTGCCGGCGCCTCGAAGAAGCGGATGACTAATCGAAGCTGAAAAATCCGAGACAAAAAAAGGATTAAATGTCGTTTGAGCATCTGTTTTAATGCGGCTGTCAGCTAAGTCAAATGTTACCGTTCCGCCGGTTCGCAAAGGAACCTCGACGCCAAGACCCGTACGGAAATAATCAACTTTTGAGCCTGAAATTTCATCAAGATACGTGGCTGAGGGAGTATCCGTCTTGGAAAATCTCAGATCAGTGGAAAAAGCTGCCTCAAAGGCGGCCTGCTCTTCATCGACCCGCTCAGCGGCAATAGCGGGACTGATGAGCTGTACCTTAAGGTCAAGATTATTCTCCAACGTCAGGGCACGACATTGCTCCAGGTTAAGTTTAAGCTCTTTGGGCGGCGCTTCATTAACATCTGGTCGAGCACTTTCTTCAACCTTGGCCTCCTTAAGCTCAAGCGTTTCCACTTGTCGCAATTTTTCAGGTGCAATCTTGATTTCGTAGAATTTCTCATCACCCGGAAACGGTTCACAGCCGGTTAATAAAACCAGCTCAAACCCAACAAAAACAACAAACCAATACCATTTGGGTGAAAATCTTTTACTCATGTCTAAGTGCCTCAATAGGGTCAAGTCTGGCGGCCTTAATCGCCGGAAACATTCCAAAAAATATACCCACCGTGCCTGCGAAAGCAAATGAAAGTCCTATTGCCCACAAAGGAATATACGCCAAATCAAGTACACTTTTTAGGATACTGGCTAATGCTTTGGTCAGAAGATGGCCAAAACCAACTCCCACAAGCCCCCCGAAAAAGCACAGGACTATCGCTTCAATCAAAAACTGGGTCAAAATCGCAGATTTTTTAGCTCCGACCGCCTTGCGGAGACCGATTTCCCTGGTACGCTCCGACACCGAAACAAGCATGATATTCATAATACCCACACCGCCGACCAGCAGGGAGATGCCCACAATGCCGCCTGCCACCATCGTAGTGTAAAGTGCTATCTTGTTAAAAGCCTCCAGCGCGTTTTGGAGCGACATTACTTGAAATGTGTCTGGTTCGCCGGGCTTTATATTCCGTGTCCGGCGAAGGAAGAAGCTTATCTCGGCCAGGGCGTCATCCGAAACCTCAGAGGATTTGCTTTCAGCAAGGGCCATTATGAACGGATAACGCTGCATCTTGAGGCTGGTCTTATAAGGAATAAATATCTCAGAATTTTCCTGGTCACCTCCGCCAAATAAGTTTTCGGGGCGAGCTTCGAGCACGCCGGCAATATAAAATGTGTTGTGACTTATAAGAATCGGCTGGCCTATACAGTCTCGGTCAAGGCGAAGGTCGTTACGCAGCTTGGGATCAATCAGGCAAACCTGTCGGACTTGCATTTCATCAATAACAGAAAGCTGTCTTCCGATTGTAACCGGACGGCTTTCGATTTTATGGCATGCAGGCTCGACACCGCGTACAGTAACACCTTCGACGGACTTATCACGGTGGCTGACGGTGTACCTTCCGACCCAGGTCTGACGGCCAAACCGCGCCACCGAGGGGCAGTGTTCGAGAAGGTTCTCAAAATGTTCAGGCTTAAACCGAATACTCCACCATGAGGCATGTTGTAGAGGACCTGTTTTAGGAGTTCTTGGTTGAATAAATATGCTGTTTGTTCCTAAAGTCTCTACCTGGGTCAGCACTTTTGCTTTCAGACCGGTAAGAGCAGCAATAACGGCGGTTACCGAAGCGACACCAATTACAATGCCGATAGTTGTGAGTATCGACCTGGTCTTATTGGCCCAGATTTGACCCAGCGCAAGATACACACTCTGATAGGAAAGCCGAACAAAAGCCATAGGTGCCCGTATCACAAATCTCATGTCTTCTCCTCCTGTTCGCTGTCTTGTGTTACGGTCTTATTTCGTGGGTCCCGGTCATTCTGCAGATCGCTGCTAATTATCCCGTCTTTCATGTGAATGATTCGCTTGGCATGATGCGCGACAAAGTCTTCATGGGTTACTAAAATAATGGTCTGGCCTTCTCTATGAAGCTGGTCAAACAGCTTCAGGATGCCCTCGCTGGTTTTGCTGTCGAGATTGCCGGTCGGTTCATCGGCAAGCAGAATACTCGGATTACAGACAAGTGCACGGGCGATAGCCACTCGCTGTTTCTCACCTCCGGAAAGCTGGTTGGGTTTATGCTTTATCCGGTCTCCCAATCCAACCCGCTCAAGGACGTTTTTGGCACGTTTGTGCCGAGACCACCAGCCATTTTTTGAATAAATCAACGGAATCTCAACATTCTTAAGCGCGCTTAACTGTCCAAGCAGTTCAAACGACTGAAAAACAAAGCCGATTCGTTCATTGCGAACACGGGCTAATGTTGCGTCGGTCATTTTCGTTGTATCCTCACCATCCAGCTCATAGCATCCAGAAGTAGCTTTGTCCAGACAACCCAAGACATTCATCAGTGTGCTCTTGCCTGAGCCGGAAGAACCCATCACGGCAACATACTCGTTTTCGAATAATTCCAGGTCAATGCCGTCAAGCGCATGGATACGCTCCACGCCGACTTTGTAAATCCGCATAACGTTCTGAAGCCGAATTATTAGTTTTTCAGTTTTCTTTGACATTGTTTGCGTCACTGGCATCATTTGCATCGGCCCCGGCTTCGGAGCCGTCCGCCTTCTTTTTCTTCTTTTTTTCTGCCTCTACTTCGCGCTCGTCGCGTATCTTCTGGTCATGCTTAATACCCTCGAGCACCTTGTATGGTCCAACCACTATATTGTCCTCTTCCGTAATGCCCGACTTTATTATGGTATTGGTCAGGTTGCTGGGTCCTATCTTGACGGGTGTTACCACTGCCTTGCCGTCGATGTAGCGATAGACCACGGGCGTGAATGTCTTCTCTTTATCGACCTCCGGATTGTTCTCACGAATCTTCAAAGGCAGGTCATCGATAGCCCGGCCCAACACAGCCTGGCTTGGTACATTAAGAACGTCTTCGTGCTTGATGGTCTCAATATCCACGTGCGCCGTCAGGCCCGAAAACAGCTTTTTCACATCTCCCTCAAGCAGTATCTCGGTCCTGAAGTATTTCGTAGCGGTTGACGGTGAGATCCTGTGTGTCAACGCAATCGTATCAACCACTCCTTTGAATTCATCGTCGGGAAAGGTCTGGACGTAAACCGTGGCTTTTTGACCAACTCTCAGTTTGCCTACATCGGCTTCATCCACCTGCGCGACGAGCAGCATCGTAGAGAGGTCCGCCACTTCCATGATTACAGTACCTGGATTATTCATTGTTCCATAAATCACAACCTCGCCGACTTCCGCATTAATCCGTGTTACCACACCATCAATAGGCGAGGTTATTGTCGTATAGCTAAGAGCTTCCTTCGCTTGGGTGACGTTGGCACCGGCAGCTTCGAGGTTGTGCTGCAATACAACGAGGTTCAGCTTCGCTGCGTCGAGCGTATGCTTGGCGGATTCATATTGTGAATTGAGCTCGTCAAACTTTAATTTAGACTGGTCGTAAGTGGCCTGGCTGATGTCCTGCGATTCCAGCAATCCTTTTTGTCGCTCCAGATCGCGCTGGGCCTGTGTTAACGAAGCTTCAAGGCCGATAAGATTTGATTGCTGACTGGAAATCCTTGCATTTTCAACTTCGAGCTGGGCCTCCTGGGCGGAGTAATTGGCTTCGGCTGAAAGCAACCGGCTCTCTAAATCCTTCGCATCAAGGCGTAACAGCACCGAAGCCGGCACCGGTGGGTTCGTTTCCGTGCTGCCGCAGGTTACTATATCTCCTTCCTCATAGGGCAGCTCTATAATCCTTGCTGAAACTTTTGCGCTTATTTCCACATTTATCCTGGGTTCGATTTCGCCGGGAGCACTGACAAACTCTATCAGCTCTCCGCGCTGTGCCTTTTCGATGCGAACTATCGTTGGTTTACTTGAGGCACCGGTTTTGACTTTATACACTATCGCGGCCGCGGAAACAACCACCAGCGTTATAATGACACTGATAATAACTATGCGGGACTTTTTCACTTTCAGACCTTTCCTGAAAATAAATTACTATCGATTACAAGATTCAATTACCGTCTATATAAATATAACGCCTGACTCAGGGATTTGTTACGTGATTTCTTTAAAAAAATCAAGTTTAAATGCTGATAAGGCCTCAGATAGGCCTGTCAGTACCGTCAGAAACGGTGTTCCTTTCAAATCGAATAACAAAAAACGATTACTTTAACACATGAGAGATTATGCCGAACAAATGTTACCGTTTTGTTACGGTTTTGTACTTTTTTCGATATTTTTTGCGATTTTTTTTTATTCTCAATCTGCTCAATGCTGAATGGACAAGTGCAGCTCCAGCTTATCGGACGCTTTCTCATTTACCTTAATGGTATGAGGCTCTGTTAGGTAATATGCGCGCAAATGGTATATTACTCACACTTTTTTATTATTACTAAGAGGATTCTGAAAGAAGAATTACATCATATCGCTGGTAAAAGAAGGTTGCTTACCTACGCGCAGATGGCAGAATGTCACTTGCGAAAATCAAGATACGAACGAAGTAATACCAATTGTAATTAAAAGCTGCGCTTTATATAAAGAGCAGCGAGCCATCCCCAAGCTTCGCTTGAGGCTGCCACCCTTTTGTACTAAACACAAGGAGCTCAGTAATTAAATGCAATTGGTATAAGTATATTATTTTTAAGATGGTTTCTTAAGATGTGCTATGGCGCCCACATTGCTCCCCAAATTAACACAAGCCGAATTCTTGTATATTACCTAACTTGACTGCCATGGGGATAAATAAAGCCAGATCCTTATGAAAACAGAATCTGGCTTCGGAGGAGGGTGATGAAAAGCTGATAATGATAATAGCTTTCCGAAAAATCCTTTTTTCTAACTCTTCTAATACTCCTCTTTATCTATTAATCGATTAAATGCCAGGAATTTCTTTAACGAAAAGGAAGAAAACTGTAAGGAATTTACACTTTTCTTATCAGGAATCAAGATTTTAATTGAAAAAAAGTAAAAATATTTTCGTTTTTTCGCAAATAGCCGTATTTTGCTCTAAATCTCCAATACTTTACGCTTGATAAATTGATTTTGTTCTCATATTTTAACTGATAGGTTGTTATTTCTTTTTTTCTTTTTCAGATAGGAAGTTATGGATACCAAAATTACGATAGCAGACTTGCTGGATGCCAGGCACCAAAATCGCAAGATTGCTGCGATCAGTTGCTACGATTATACCACCGCTCAGCTCATCTCGCAAACGGATGTCCAGATGATATTGGTGGGTGATTCTGCTGCCCAGGTAGTTCTCGGCTTTGATTCAACTCTACCGGCGACAATGGATTTTATGGTCACTATAACTGCAGCGGTCAGGCGGGGGGCGCCGAATGTATTTCTGGTTGCCGATATGCCGTTTCTGTCTTACCAGATTGGGCAAGCCGAGGCGGTCAAAAATGCCGGACGATTCGTTGCCGAGGCAGGGGCACAAATGGTAAAAATCGAAGCGACCGGTGCGTATCTTAATGTAATTAAAGCGGTTAGCGATGCCGGCATAGCTGTTATGGCTCATATCGGCATAAGGCCGCAGAGCATCGGTAAGATTGGACGATTCAAGGCTGAGGCAACCACGGCAGAGATAGCTGCCGAGCTGGTAAGTCTTGCTCGACAAATGGTCGATAGCGGTGCCGGCTCGCTGCTGATTGAAGGGACCGCGGCGGAGGTGACCGAGATTATCACAAAACGCTGCGAAGTGCCGGTGATTGGCTGTGGTTCCGGGCCGGGCTGCGACGGGCAGATATTAATTGCACCTGATATTCTTGGCCTGACGCAAGGCACAAGTCCAAAGTTCGCAAAGAGTTACGGCAATCTGGCCAAAGAGACTATTGAGGCGTTCAATGCCTACGCCAAGGAAGTACAAAGCAGCCAATACCCCGATACAAAGCATAGTTACCATATGAAATCCGGTGAGCTGGAGAGACTCCGGCAATTGCTAAAAGATAAAACTTAGAGCCTCTAATGCTCTGTTGAAAACGTAGACTGTCATTCTGAGGCGAAGCCGAAGAATCTCATCACTTTGTCCATAAAGAGATTCTTCACTTCGCTGCGCTACGTTCAGAATGACAGTTTTTATAACTTTTCAATAGGACAAAGCTTTTAGTAAGAAAGATTTGGTCGGTTTGAGGCCTAAAGTTCGAACCCTGCAATCTCCGTCCCGCAATCGGGACATTTCGAATCTTCTATATTATTTACAGCAATCCTATAGCCGATGCGTTCAATCAACATTCGCTCGCAATTATAACAGAAAGTGCTTTCGGATGTCGACCCCGGCACATTACCAAGATAAACATAATGCAGCCCGGCCGATTGGCCTATCTCGAAAGCCCGCTCCATACTGCTCATAGACGTGGGCATCGAATCCAGATATTTATACTGCGGATGGAACCGGCTGATATGCCACGGGACATCAGGCCCGGCGTCTGAAACAATAAAATCGGCAAGTTTTTTCAGCTCATCGTCGGAATCGTTTTCGCCCGGCACCAGCAGGGTGGTAATCTCCAGCCAGATATTCGTCTGTTTCGCGATATAGCTAATCGTATCAAGCACCGGTTGCAATCGTGCCTTGCATAATCTTTTGTAATAATCCTCGCTGAACGCTTTCAGGTCAACGTTAATTCCGTCAAGCCAGTCGTTGGCAAAGTCAATCGCCTCGGTCGTCATATAGCCGTTACTGACAAAAACATTCGTCAGGCCGCGCTCTTTGCCTAATCGGCCACAGTCGTTACACAGCTCCATAAAAACCGTCGGCTCGGTATAAGTATAGGCAATACTCTTGCACCTGTTGCGAACAGCACCCTCGACAATTTGCTCCGGCGTTATTGGCTCTCCATTGATACGTCCTCTTTCTATCGCCGCTTGGCTTATCTGCCAGTTCTGGCAAAACTCGCAGCGAAAATTGCAACCCATCGTAGCGATGGAAAAACTGCTCGTCCCGGGCTGAAAATGAAACAACGGCTTTTTCTCGATTGGGTCCGGATTAGCAGAGCAGACTTTATCATAAGTTAGCGAATACAGCACACCATCTATATTCTTGCGCACACAGCACCGACCTAATTTACCATCATCAATCGCGCACCGATGGTTGCACAGCCGGCACTGAATTTTCTTGCCCTCGATTGATTCCCAGAGTACAGCCTTCTTGAGATTTTCCATTTCTACTTCCATTGTAAATTTTTTTCGATAAATGAGTTTTATTTTCTGCAACCTAATATATAGAATAGGTAAAGTGAAATCAACAAATATGCTAACTCTGCAAAAAATGAAGTATATCAGTCATATAAAGGAGATGTTGGCTTATGGCAAATCGTATAAAACTGGACGATATAATCGAAGGCCTGGAATTCCAGTCGGATGAGAGGCACTCATTTCTGGACAAGAGGACCGGAGAAGTGGTATCTATTAGTGACGAAGAAATGCAGGCCGCTGAAGACGATGACCCGATCGAAGATTTCCCGGATTGGCAGCATGACCTGGTTAGAATCGCTAAAGAAATAGTAGATGAGACAGGAGATTACATTGACTTGCCCACAAAATTCGACATCGATGAATACAGCATAATGGAGAAGTTCTGCCTGTCCCTTAATGATTCTGAAATGAGTGATGATCTTTATAGCGCAATAAAAGGCAGTGGTGCCTTTGGTCGTTTCAAAAATGCTATACACGAATATGACATTGCCGACGACTGGTACAAGTACCACAACGATGCGCTAAAGGAAATCGCCATCGAATGGTGCCAGGAAAAAGGTATTGAGTTTGACAAGCAGTAGCATTAGAGGTTTTATTCTCTTGTTGTATCATGCATTCTTATTTTGTCATTCCCGCGAAAGGGCCTGTTGCCAAAGTTTAAAATGTACGTTTTGAGATTGCCGCGCGATTCTTCGAATCGCTCGCAATGACCTGAAAAAACACTTTGCGTCATTGCGAGGAATGTAATGACGAAGCAATCTCGACTTTTTCAACAGACCCGAAAGCGGGAATCCATTCAGTATCTTTTCTGTGTCCTCTGTGGAGAAATCGGTCTTGAGTCTGTTAAACACCATAACTCTGCGCTAAAATCTTAACCGGATGCCTAACTATTCTCTCACTTATATGCTCTATTTGCATTTTGCAGGCGGCGCATTCGGTTAAGACGTTTTTGGTAGGCGATTTTTCCAGCGCTTCTTTTAAGCTCGCGGATATCTGAGAGGAAAGTTCGTAATTTTTCTTCTGCATTCCGAATGTCCCGCTCAGGCCGCAGCAGCCGGCCGCCAGGTCAACGACATTGACGCCGCAAAGCTCGCCCAACAGTTTTATACTCGCCCCCTCGTCGCCTACAGCGCACAAATGACACGGCAAATGATAAACAAACTGGACCGCTGTGTCATTGCGAGGAGCGTAGCGACGAAGCAATCTCAATTTTCCCGATTCATCTATAGCTTTCAACTTATTCTGTGCAAGCAGGCCAAATAAATAATTCATCAATTCATAAGTATTCTCCGAGACAAGCTTCGCATCCGGCCCGGCAACAAAATGCCGCAGCTCTTGCTTCAAACACAGCGCGGCACTCGGCTCGGAACAAATTATCTTGTAACCTTCGCGCACCGCCTTAGCCAAATGTTTTACACTGTATGCCAAATCCTTGCGGGCGGTCTTGACGTCACCATAAACAATCGCCGGCAGCGGTGCAGGTAACTGCTTCGGCAAAATCACCTCGATTCCGTTAGTTCGCAGAACATCCAGAACAGCAAAGCCCAATTCGTGGTCGTTATAATTTGCATACGTATCCACAAAATACGCCACTTTATCAATCGGCTTCTCTATCGGCTCGCAGGCAGCTAAATATTTACGTCCCGCCTTTATGAAGGACCTGTGCCTGAACTTAGGCATACTTCTTCGCTTATCTATGCCGGTAAATTTCTCTAATAGCAACTTGAACACCGGCAGCCGCATCACAAAATTTGATACAGGCGAAAAAACGCTGCCTGAGATACTAAGGTAGCGATTATGACTGAGAACCAGCTCTGTCCGTCGCAGGCCCCTGCGTTTGACATACTGGGCCCTAACTGCTGTCATCAGCTCGGAAACATCAACTCCCGACGGACACTGCATCAGGCAGGCCTTGCAATTAACGCACAAATCCAGAAACTTTCTAAACTCCGGCGATTCAAAATCTTGTTCATCTAACTGTCCTGTCGCCCACAAATGCAGTATATTAATCTTTGCTCGCGAGCTGCCCAATTCCTCACCCATCGCCCGAAACACCGGACACATCCGCAAATCCGGCTCGCAGCTTCGGCAAAGACCACAACCGTAACACTGCTCGAGTTTGGCGGCAAGCTCACCTTCTTCAAAAAGCAAATCTGTTTTAACTCTTTCCGGCAAAACCTTATATTCAGCCCGCAGGTTCTTGACCATAATGTCAGCATCGGGGTTGATTATCTTGCCAGGATTCATCAGACCGTCAGGGTCGAATATGTTCTTGATTTTGCACAGTAATTCATAATACTCATCGCCGTATTGCCCTCGCACAAAGGCCGCTCTTATCAGGCCCTCTCCGTGTTCGCCGCTTATCGTGCCGCCTAACGACCAGGCCAGCGAAAAAACGTCATTCGCAATCGCCCGCATCTTTTCTACTTCAGCCGGGTCGCTCAAATCCAAATACGGCCGCACGTGCAGCAGACCGTCACCGGCATGACCATAAAAACACATCTCGATATCATAACGCTTTCCGATTTCCTGCAGTCCCGAAATATACTCCACAAGCCGAGTGTTTTCAACGGAGGTATCTTCTATAAATTCAGTCGGATGTTTATTGCCCCTTATCCTGTGAACCAACGGCCCTGCGTCCTTGCGGGACTTCCACAATCGTTCCTGTGCCTTAGGCTCCAAAAAAATACTTCGTCCGCTTGCTGTTGCTCCGACAGACGAATCGGTTTTTTCTATTTTCTCTCTAACCTGTTCTTGTGTTTGGCCGGTATGCTCAACCAAAAGAACGGCAGCCGCACCTGCCGGTAAAACATCACGATATTCCGGCAAGGCCTCAAACGCCATGTCGATTAAGTTCTTATCCATCAGCTCGCATGCCGATGCGCCGTTATCAACTATAATCGGCACCGCTTGTGCCATTTTCTCAAGACAGTCGAACTCAAGCTGCAGCAGACCTTTCGCCGCAGGCACTGCGACAGTCCTGAGCGTAATCTTTGTAAAAATAGCCAACGTCCCTTCAGAGCCTGTCAAAAGCCGGGCCAAATCTATCCTGCCGTTATGACAAATCCCCGCAATATTATAGCCGCTTCGGTTTCGCCTGGATTTAGGTTGTGCTTTTTTGATGACCGCTTCTTTGTCCGAGAGGACGGACAGACACTCACTCGCAATCCAGGCGACCCTGTCGTCCGGTGCCTGTTCCGGGTCAAAGTCATTTTTGAATTCAACCACACTGCCGTCAGCCAGGACCGCTTCGATGCTTTCCACGTAGTCGGCGATAAAACCGTATTCAAGCGAATGGGCACCGGTTGAATTATTGGCAACGCATCCTCCTACTACCGCCCGATTGGCGCTCGACGGATCAGGCCCGATTTTCCTGCCGAACTCAGCCAGACGCTTATTCAAATCGTCTAATACAACTCCCGGCTCGCATACTACCGTCTTCCCTCCGTCTCTGACATCGATAATCTTGTTCATATACCAGGTCATATCGAAGACTATACCGCTGCACAGCGACTCTCCCGCCAGTCCGGTGCCTGCTCCGCGAGCAACAATTGGTACATCTTTGGCGCCGGCATATTTGACAACGGCAGCCACGTCGCCGCTGTCATGCGGAGCAATAATGCACGCGGGAACTATCCTGTAAATGCTCGCATCGGTACTATATGCAACCCTGTGCAGTATATCAGCAAAAACATCCCCCCGCACAACTTTAGCCAAATCGGATGCAATCTGTTCCGGTCCTGCGTTCATCACTTCTTTTATGTCCTTACGCACTTGTGTTCTTTCTGACTATTACTCAAAATCCCGAGGCAGGAACTGGGCTTGGGAAATGGTTCCGCTCATCCGCAGGACTGAAAGGTCGTCTTCGCTGACCTGTCCGTTGATGAACTGTTGAACAATAGGATGGGGATGGTTACGAATATGGTCGGCATCGCCATCGGCAACAATTTTGCCGTTATGCAGCATAATGATACGGTCTGCTATTTTATAGGCGCTTCTCATATCATGGGTAACAACGATGGATGTTATACCAAGCTCTTTTTGCAGTTTCAAAACGAGCTCGTTGATAACATCTGAACGGATAGGGTCCAGCCCCGTTGTCGGTTCATCATATAAAATTATCTCCGGATTTAGCGCAATTGCCCTTGCCAATGCCACTCTCTTTCGCTGGCCTCCGGAGAGATTCGCCGGGTAAAATTGTTGAAAACCGTCAAGGCCCACCATAGCTAATTTGGCCTTTACAAGCTCTTCGACCTCTCTCCAATTGATTATCTTACAGTGCTGTCTTATCGGAAATATTATATTTTCAGTAACGCTGAGACTGTCAAACAATGCCCCTCCCTGGAAAAGAAAACCGTAATGTGTACGGATTTTGTTTAATTCATTCTCACTCAGATTATTGATTTGTTGGTCCTTAAAATAAACCTCACCGGAGTTCGGCCTCAATAACACTATCAAATGTTTTATTAAAACAGTTTTGCCGCATCCGCTCGGGCCAATCACAACGGTCGTCTTGCCTTTCTCGAATGTCAGAGAAATATTATCCAGAACGACATTACTGCCGAACCTTTTAGTAAGGTTCTTAACCACAAGCACGCCGTTGGAGCTTGTCTCCTTGTCGAAATTATTTTTGTATTTCTTTTTCACTTGCTGTTCTTTTTTGTTCGCTGCCTGGCCCCGCTTGTTACCGGCGGGGGAACGTTGTTATTAAACCAGACTTTTGAGCTGCCAAAATGTATTGTAAATCGCTTTGAAAATCACCGCCAGTGCAAAATCCAGTGCTAATATGGAAATAAAACTGGCAACAAATGCTTCCGTGCACGCCTGCCCTACGCCCTGTGCGCCTTCCCTGCAGGTAAAGCCCTTATAACAGCTAATAACTGCAATCGCTACACCAAAGAACAAACCTTTTATAACACCGATAGATATATCCCACAGCTCTACGCCGTTGGCACTATGGAGCCAATACGCCCGACTGTTTATGTCCAATTGGATAACGCTTACAAAATATCCGCCGATGATGCCCATCAAGTCCGCATAAATAATCAGAAATGGGGTAAGCAGCAGGCATGCCAGAACTCTCGGTGCAACCAGATATCGTATCGGGTCCGTCCCCATACTCCTGACCGCGTCAATTTGTTCGGTAACATTCATCGTTCCCAGCTCAGCGGTCAAAGCTCCCCCGATACGCCCGGCCAACATAACCGCCGCGAGCACAGGCCCTAATTCCTTCACTACTGAGATATTAATCAGAACGCCTAAGTGCTCTTCCAGTCCCATACCCGCAAGCTGGTCGTACGCCTGGACCGCCAATGTCATTCCCACAAACGCACCCGTTATCATAACAACCGGGACACTGCGAACACCGATGATATTCATTTGTGTCCATATCAACGGGTACGTGCGAGGGCTCAGACAACACCGCAAAGACACAATCGTTGACTGCCAGACAAACCGTGCGAACCGCCCCATATTGTTTACGCCGCCTATTGTTTTAGCACCTATTATGCCAATCATGGTATTTTACTCCAAAGCCACGTCTCAGAACAAATCCCACAACTCATCCTTAATAATAAATTGTCAACAGTAATAATCAATTGTCAATTAAAAAAAGGGCCTATACCAAATTGGTATAGGCCCCGAAGTGACACGAATCTGTTATATCAACGAATCAATTTTAATTACCAGGCAAATACCGGCTTACGGTGCCGGAGGATACAATTGAATATCATCGAAGTACATTGTACCTGAACCACCGGCCTGCGGATTGTTCTTATCACCTAATCCAAGAGCAATCGTATTGACGTCGGCAAGGTTCACGCCCTGGTCTGCAAACGCCTGCAGGGGGATACTCCATTCTGTCCAGCTGCCTGTCTGTGCTGCATCAGGATTATCGTTATTGACCACCGCGCTGCCATTGAGAGCAACATATAACGTCTCAGCAGCGTTAGTTGAACTGCCTCTGAACCAAATCGTCAGCGTGTCGACACCTTTCTCGGTCCAGTCACGCGGGTAAGTCAACGTCAAAGTTGCCTCAGAGTACCCAACACTGTTGTCGTAGTAAAGCGGCATCGACTGGCTGCCTCCGTGAACGATAGTTTGCTCAGCAAAGGGAGGATTCTCATAACCAACGAGAGAGCCGTTTGTCGGGACGCCGTATCCGTCCAGCCACACATTAAATATCCTGTTGCTATCGGGGTCGGCGGGGTCAAGGTCATTGTAAGATTCAAAATCGTCCACGATAAGGAAGTTGGCTGTCGTAAAGCTCCAGACATTGCCCACCCACGGACTGTCGGTATTGGCGTTATTTACCTCATCAATACGCCAATAGTAGGTGGTATCCCACTCAAGCTTCCCGGGGTCATAGCTCTCAGAATCAAGGTCACTGGTGCCTTTATACTCCGGCGAGCCGCTATCGGCATTGCGTACGGTGTCTTTATCTGTGCCGAAGTATATTTGATGCGAAGCTGCAAAAACACTCGGTGACCACTTAATAATCTGTGTCTGTTTTACATCCACAGCGCCATTCACCGGGTCCAGACTTTCGACGGCACCCTGGGTAGTAAAGCTCCAGACATCGCCTTTATACGTGCCGATAACATCAAACTCATCGACCCGCCAGTAGTAAGTCTTAGCCATTTCAAGTGTGCCGGGAGTATAGGTTGCAGTTCCCTGTGGGAGACCTCCGGCGGCGTTGTTGACATCGTCAAAATTATCACCGAAGTATATATAGTGCAATTTCGAACCGAAGCCTGCCGTCCAGCTAAGCCTCACATCCAGGTCAACAAGCTCGGTGCCATCCGCCGGGTCGGGTAAATAGGAGGTCTTGGGTGGCACTGTAAAGCTCCAGACTTTTCCTGTCCAGGGACTATTCGGCTCGGTGTCATTGACCTCATCGATTCGCCAGTAGTATGTCGTGCCCGGAACCAGACCATCCGGATAAGGAAATCCGGGAAAGCCGACAATATAACTCGTCGCGGCCTGGTTGCCTTTGAATGTATCGCCGGTGCCGTTGGTTACATCGTTTAAATTCTCGCCTAAGTACACATCGTGCGAGAGGGCAAAATCTCCCGGCCTCCAGCTAAGGTTCACCCAGGTATCCTCAATGTAGTCACCATCGGCCGGGCTGGGACCCAAGGCGTACGGATATCCTACACCTTTCATAACAGCCTGAATCTCGTCATCTGTCAGAGCGCGGTCATAGACGTAAACGTCATCCACAGTCCCGGTTAAAAAGCCGCTCGGGCCGCCGCTGTCCCATTCCTGGCCTATTGACCACAGGTCATTAGCGCTAAAACTAAAACCGGCCGCATATGAATTTTCCTGAACTCCGTCGACATATATATATCCGGTGGCCCCGTTCCTGACGTAAGTCAGGAAATGCCACTCGCCGTCATCAATAGGAGTGGTGGAGTGTCCCTGTGGGTCGGATTCATCGATGACCAAGCTTCCACTGTCGACAGCCAGCCTCATCACGTTGCCGGCACCTGAGGTATTAATAGCGATTATTTCCGCGTCATTGCTGGAGGTTTTGAGCCATAGGCAAAGCGTAATATCGTTGACCGTCTTGTCATCTGCTACGGCATCGATTACAACATAATCGGAGCCGCCAAGCTGTAGAGCATTGCCTACTTTTCCTGCCACGAAAGTCGGATTGCCTTCAGGGACGCCATCGTTACCCTGACCGGAGGAATCCAGAAAGTCGTCGTCAAACCTCCACCAGCCGATAAGGTTTGCATTAGCTGCGCTTGTCAAAACCAGGCCCAGCACAAAAACAAAAGAGACCAGATAAATCAATTTCTTAGACATAATTGTCCTCCTTAAAAAAATAAAATAATTAGGAATTTTGCTTTGGCCACACACCAAAACACTCGAAAATAAAGAATCGCAAATCGTTTATATCTGCCCAGGATAACTTTTTTACGATTTGCTGTTACCTCCTTCCTTTCCGTCGTGGCTCGGCCACGCCGGGACAGGCAAAAGCCTAATCTTAGTTGTTAATTGGAATATAAGAATCTTTACTTGCGAAGAACACAGCCCCCATGCTAATTCTGTGTATCGCGTCATACACAATAACTCCTCCTCTATTCGGAAGCCATAAGGGCCACATACACCAAAGGACCAATAATAATCAGGCTCAGCTAAATTTATTTATACCATATTGGCAATCCTGTCGTCAAGAAAAAATCGGTGTTTTTTAAAGGAAAAATCGAGTGTCGCTTGTCTGCCGACTTGTCCGCCGTCCTGTCACGCCATAGCTGGTTCCTTCGTAGCCTTGGCGAAGAAGGATAGCGAAGGCGCAAGTTCCCAGTATCGAGAATACAGCATCGAGCACTTTCAATCACCTGTGCCTGCGTCACCCCTGTTCTTGCTTTCGCAAGAAAGCACAGGGGTACAGGCAAAAACGCTGGCAAAGATAGTGATTAGTGATTGGTGTCCCCGCTTTCCCGGGGATGACAATATTACTGATTATTCGCACGCCTGGCGTTCGGAATTAGGTGTTAAGATAGGTAAAATATCCGCGATTTCTCAATCAAAAACGCTGATACCTTAGAGCAAAAATCAAATTTTTATAAAATTTTTTAAGTCATTTCTAATTAAGCGCTTACGCTTCCGGCTCCGTTTCAAAATTCGTCAAATTTCGACACAAACACGCAGGTAGCTCTAATTATAGGCTTGTCCTTAATTAGCCGAAGCCCTGAGCGAAGTCGAAGGGGCAGTCGAAGGAAGCTTGTCCTGAGCTTGCCGAAGGGTCGAAGGGGCAGCCGAAGGAGCCAGGTCAATAACCAATTAACTAATTCTCTAATCACTAATTAACCAATTAACGACTCACTACTCACTACTCACCAGTTCGTGGGGGAGAGAATTATCAAGGTTGTTCTGTCTTTTACAATTCCGGGCTGGATAGGGCGGCCGATCGTTTGGATTGTGCTTGCCTACCGCCGTTTCCGATATGGCTACCCATTTCGCCGAATACCACTCACTCAGGGCAAATACGCCATCGTGGACCCGGAAGATTACGAGCGCTTGAGCAAACACAAATGGTATGTCAGCAAAGGCTCAAGCACCTTTTATGCTGCTCGTTGTATCTGGGACCCCGTAAACAAGAAAAAACGCACTATTAAGATGCACCGCGAAATCTTAAACCCGCCCCATCCTCTCGTCGTTGATCATATCAACCGTAACGGCCTCGACAATCGAAAGGCAAACCTAAGACCCGCCACCAAATCCCAGAACACCATCAACAAACCATGCATCAAGCAAAAGGGCGCTCACTCGAAATACCACGGCGTAACCTGGCAAAAAAGCAATAAAAAATGGCAGGCGCAGATACGGGCAGAGGGAAACCCCAGAGTCATCGGATACTTCGACGGTGAAATCGAAGCCGCCAAGGCCTATGATAGAGCAGCAAAGCTCTATCATAAGGAATTCGCGGTTTTGAATTTTTGAATCCCCACAGGTCGGAGCTTGTCCCCGGTGTGTGCTCACTTGCTTTTCTGCCGGGGATCTATGCTTTCTTTTCTGACAAAACGGCGGGGACGCGGTCCTAAATTTCAAATAAAAATAATTAGACCCAAAACCTCATGTTGTCCAATTTTCGATGTGCAGTTCATCACCCGCAACTTCACGAATGCGACTCAGTTTATCATCAGTAGCCAACGTCATATTTCGAACCATTGCTTGAGCTGCAATCCACAGATCGTTTTCCTGGATTCCAAGTTCTCTTGAAGTAACAGGATCAATTAGTTGTTCGGGACGAAGGCCAGGTTTTCTTATTTTAGGTGCATATTTTTCAAACAACAGTGCCCTTATCTCCCCGTACTTGTTGGCGGTATGTATGTCAATTTCAAAGGTCTTTGGACGTTTGGATTTAATGAACTGAATATATTCAGCCTGAATAGGTGTTTCATTTGGAGATTCCACTTTATGACCGTAGACTACTTCGCCCCAACTGATAATAGATATTCCCAAGATAGAATCAGATGGCAACTTTTGGATGTGGCTTTTAACTTTCAAATTCTTCTCTCTTTTCACATCAAACCAGTATGACCAAATACAAGTATCAAGAAGAAATACGTACATGTCAATCTTCTTTAAATGCCTCTTCCGCAGCTTTAAAAGCCTTAATAATTTCAGGTGATATCACCTCTTCTACCCATTTACTGACGAAAGATACGGTTGACCTCTGATATTCCTCAGAAAGATATTCATTTAACGGAATATATGACTCAAAGTCTCTCGGAAAGTATCGGGTAAACTTAAAGTCCACACCTTTTCGTGGCCATCCATAAAACAAATCCAATACCTGTCGTTCAAGTCTCGGAGGTAAATCGTAGAGACGCATGACTTCCGCATCAATGGCAAGTATCTTTTGCTTTGCTTCTTTAGTATCTATCTCCGGCTGGAGAATCCTACGTTTTAGGTGAAAGATTTTGAAATAATCTTGAACTAACTCACTTAAAAAATACAAATCATTCGCATTCATATTTGGTATCGGAAATGATAGAATTCTTCTGACGCCAACAAGCCGCTTCGTCCCATAGCAGTAAATATAAGCATTAGCCAAGGGAGAATTTAGTATCGCCCAAAGAACCTCAAGTGACCATCCTTTTTTCTTAGGTCGAATTACAATAAAGCTACTCGTAATGGGGTAGCCTTTGTTGTCTATTAACGCTTTCAAACGCCATGGTCCTCGGCTGACTGGAGCTGAGTTAAGTAAAATTTGGGGTATACCAGTTATTCTTCCATGACCTGAGCGTCGGATTACCTTATCAGCAAGATTAAGCCAGTATAGCTTAGGCGTTTCCGTAATCTTAATTTTTTCATCAAACTTAGCATAACCTCTAACCGACCCTTCAAATCTCTGTGTGCTTATTGTTTCTGCATTAACTGGTAAGTTTTCTTTGCGCTTGTACTCCAAGCCTTTTCCTGTTTTTCTTTCATCCACTACCATTCTCAGCCGGTTAAAGCTCTGGCAAAAACTCCAAACCTCATCAAGTTCAGGAATGCTTAAAACACAATCATCGGAAGCAATAAACTGATCTTGTTCTATGACCTCTGTTGGCGCGCTGTAACGATCTCTGAACTCATTTAGAGTTTTTTCTCTGACTCTCACGTATCTTGTTTTGTTTATGATTTTTCTGGAAGTTCGCTTTTGTCCCAATATAACGGCAGATTCATGATCTGCTGAGGGAAAAACATTATCAGGCAAAACACATATTTCGTATATTCGAAAGTCCTTTACCAACATTTCTCGCAATGGAATGGCATTTAAGCTTTCTAGAAAACTACGAGGGAGGATTACACCAAATACTGAACCAGGGGGTATATAAGGCAAAGTTCGACCAAGTACCTCTGCGGATTTGTTACCATACTGCAAGGTGATACCCTTTTCGGCGTAACTGCATTTTTCCTCGGGTGTAAAATTCTGGAACGGCGGGTTACATAACAAAATAGTGGCGTTGCTCGCTGCTTTTGAGAGAACCTGTCTTTTATAAACATCTGCAGGCAATAACTGCCAACCGTTTGGATTTGGAACATCAGCCAAAGTCAACGATAACCTCGCAATCTCCCTTGCAAAAGAATCCACCTCTACACCAATCAGATGATCTTTGAGGTAATCGTGGCGTTTCTTGGGGTCACTTTCGTCAATCATCTCTCGAAGCAGACGAGCAGCCGAGATCAAAAATGGAGCATGCCCACAAGTTGGTTCCAACACTACACGATTCTGCAGGGGAATGTCCTCAATCCATGGGGCAAGCTGCCATACTATATAATCTACCAAATAAGAGGGAGTAGCATGAATCCCTAATGCTTTTCTTATATCTTTCGTAATAAGGGTGTTTTCGTAAACATACGCAAGTGATTCAATGGTTAAGTGTCTTAAGCTGCCAATTTTTTTGAGAAGCTTTGCAGCTGCTTTCAGTCCAATTTCCTGCTTTGGAGTTACTTTATCTATTGGTTGCCCTGCATTGTAATGGTTATGGACTTTTCTTAATGTTTCAGATACATCGTCCATGTTTAGATCAGAGAACTCTGGAACTTTTTTGTCTGTTAGGATTTTTGCAGCCAATAACCGAAAAACTGACTGAAACAACCATCGTCCTAAATCCTCATCTATATCTGGCTTTCCAATTTCATTGTGAAGGGCATCGCACATCTTTCTTATTAGCTTCGACAGGTGGTCACCCATTTCATGTTCAAAAAGAGGCATCAGCCCAACATCTACAAAAGTGAGTTGATACTGAGGATCCAAGCGACCGAGAGTCTTAGCGCGGTAGATATTTCCTGGGGCAAATTCTTCACAGTGCTCCTTGAAAAAATTAGCAACTTTATCAGCCGATACCTTGTCTTCGAGCGTTGGTCTTTGAGTTGTGAAACTCCACCACTGAAGTTCTTCTCGGCAACATGTAAAAAGAATCGGAGCCCCAAATCCGCGGTAGTTCGTAACCAACTTTTCAACTGATTGTTCGGTCAACAAATCCGCATCCACTCCTGCAACGCATGCGCTTCGAGCATCGTAAGTTTGGTGTGCAAATCCAGCCAAATGGACCTGATGGGAGCCGGAAGCATCTACATAAGCATAGTTCTCTTGCAAAAGAGGGACGCGATAGCCGCACTTCTCCAAATACGGACGCAGTTCTCGAGTTGTAATAAGTCTCTCACTGATAATTGCTCATCTCCTTTAACGCCCGACTGTTATATCATGAAAAAACTAGACCACATAATCTTATTATCGTTAATGGTAGTTTTTCCACATTAATTTTCGTACATTACTAACTACAGTAATACAATACCCAACCCAGCAATTCCCGTCAATCAAAAGAATTCCGCACTAATCTGTGAAAATTGTTCCCGAGGAGGCGGGTATCCGTGTTTAGAAAATTAGCTAATTCGCGAGTTTTTTTTCTTGACCCATCTACGAAAATGCCGTATTATAATATACAGTAAGCAACTGTTGACGAATTAGATTGTGGGTTGTCCCGTATCTTCCTTGATGGTTTATTCTTACTTTGCAAAGGGGCATATAAAAGGGAAAAGTTTATAACTCTTTTCTCTAACGGTAGTTAAGTTGCAAAGACACTATTAGCGCCTGAGAGTAAAACCGAGGGCTAAAGTTTGAATTTGAGCTTTTGATGTGGCGCTGAGAAGTGAATTTAGCGTGAAACGAAATCTGCTTGATAAAGCGTTCGCTTACCGATGAGGGAGTGTTGGTATTGAGTATAAAATCAGCCAAATATAAGAAAAAAAATATATCTTCTAATGCCGAAGATGCCGCAATCAGAGGAGATTTTGGCACGAGGTAGCTGATTCTACGCTCTGGCGAAAAGGATTTCGTAACTCACAGCCATTTCTTTGAGGCTTTCCTGCCGGAAATCCCGCAATTTACCCCTTGAGTGATGTTTTTTAACTCTATGAAAAATGCGAGAGAAAGGTAGGAAATATGAATATTCTGATGCAAATAGGGCCGACGACGGTGTTCGGAGCGCTTGTTATTGGCCTTCTTCTGGGGGGCTGTCTGGTTGCCGTTGTTTACCAGATGCTTTCCAAAGCAAAGTCCAAAACCTTCGAGAGCGACCTGCAGCGGCAGATTGAGGGTGCTAAAAGGGAAGCGGAGAACATAATTAGGTCGGCCCAGATTGATGCTGCCGCCGAGACCATCAAGAAAAAAGAGGAATTTACATCTGAGGCCAATAAAATCCGTGCTGAGCAGCACGAAACCGAAATGAGGTTGTCCAAGCGCGAGGATGCACTTGACCGCCAGGCGGAACTGCTCCTGCAGCGCGAAAAGGCATTAAAACAGCAGCAAAAAGAGGTCGATAGAAGAACACACAATATCGGTCTAAAGGAAAAACAGCTTTCTATCCTGATGGCACAGCAGAAGAATCAGCTGCTCAAAATCACCGCGATGAACATTGAAGAAGCCAAGGATCTGCTCTTGAAACGCCTTGAAGACGAGTGCGAGTATGAGATGTCGGCTTTGATTCAACGCAAGGTTGAGGAATGCACCGAAACCGCCGACGAAAAAAGCAGGGAGATAATCAGCTCCGCCATTCAGCGCTATGCCGCCGAGCATACCTGCGAAGTAACTGTCTCGACCGTCGAGATTCCGAATGACGATATGAAAGGCAGAATTATCGGCAGAGAGGGCCGTAATATTCGTGCCTTTGAAAAAGCCACCGGCGTAGATGTCATTGTCGATGACACCCCCGGAATGATTGTTGTCAGCGGTTTCAGCCCCGCCAGGCGCGAGGTCGCCCGCCTTTCTATGGAAAGGCTTATTCAGGACGGCAGGATCCACCCGTCCCGGATCGAGGAGCTTGTTGCGCAGACCAAAAAAGATGTCAACCATAAACTCCTGCAGATCGGCAAGGACGCCGCCGTCGAGACGAACATCAGAGGACTGAGCAATAAGGTGCTGAGTTTGTTAGGTGCTTTGAGCTATAGAACAAGTTACGGCCAAAACGTTCTTCGCCATAGTGTTGAGGTTGCGTTTCTGTCACAGGTTATGGCTGACGAGCTCGGGCTGGACGGCTCAATAGCAAGACGGGCAGGACTGCTGCACGACATCGGCAAGGCCATAGACCATGACGTTGAGGGCAATCACCCCGCTATAGGGGCGAATTATCTCAAGCGCTTCAGCGAATCGCCCATTGTGCTGAATGCTGTGGCGGGACATCACGGCGATGTCCTGGCGGATAATCCTTATACACCGTTGATTGCCGCGGCCGATGCGGTGAGTGCGTCCCGTCCGGGTGCCCGAAGAGAGACGCTCGAAAGATATATTAAACGACTGGAAAAACTTGAGGAGATTGCGAACAGCTTCAAGGGAGTTGAAAACGCATACGCAATCCAGGCCGGCCGGGAAATCCGCGTCATTGTCAGCGCCGATCAGGTGGACGACGAGGCTGCTATGAAAATTGCACGTGACATTGCCAAAAAGGTCGAGGATGAGATGACTTATCCCGGCGAAATCCAGGTAACGCTGCTGCGTGAGGTCCGCTGCGTCGAATATGCGAAATAACTATCGTATATCTTATATCGTATGTGGTATGTGGTTTGTTATGAAAAGATTGCAAGAGAGATGGGCAAGAAAATAAAGACATACGGAGACCTGAATATCTGGAATGCGGGAGTCGAGTTGGTCAAAGATATATATAAGCCAACAAGCACGAAATAGTTAGCAGTTAATTAGCGAATTAGTTAATTAGAGATTGGTTAATAGGACATTAGGTTACCTGGAAATCAGGTTGTAGGATATCAGCAATCAGGATACCAGGAAAAACTGGAGTAGTAAAGTTTCTAATTAGTATCTGTTGCAGAAAATAAAAACCTACAATGTCACCCCTGCGAAAGCAGGGGTCCAGAGCGAAAAAGCTGGATTCCCGCTTTCGCGGAAATGACGAATACTCTATCCGCAACAGGAACTAATTAACTGTATTGTTTCGAGTTTCTGATTTCGATGTTTGACCCGTCATCGGCGGGTGTGGCTAAGAACCCAGCGTTGCCGGGCAGGATTTATAAAACCGACAACAGGAAGTATCTATACGAATGACACATTATGAAAGTGAACATTCTTTGTATTGGTGACATAGTAGGTCGGCCTGGCAGACGTATTATTGCCGATAAGCTAAAGCGGCTGGTTAGAGAGCTGGAGATTGACTGCGTAATAGCCAACGCTGAAAACGCGGCCGGCGGCTCCGGCCTGACACCGAAAATCTACGACAAGCTGCTGCGGTATGGTGTAAATCTGATTACTTTGGGCGACCATACTTACCGCAAACGAGAAATAATCAAAACATTAGAGACAACCGAGAATATTGTTCGGCCGGCAAATCTTTCCGAACACGCAGCCGGCAGGGGAGTAGCAGTTTATACAACCAATAAAGGGCCGACCGTGGCGGTGGTTGCGCTGATAGGGCGTCTTTTTATGAAAGGTGCCGACTGCCCTTATAATGCTATTGACAGAATCCTGCCGCAGCTTGAGCAGAAAGCCGAGATTATAATCGTTGACTTCCACGCCGAGGCCACAAGTGAAAAAATCGCGATGGGCTATCATCTTGACGGCAGGGCCAGCTTGTGCTTCGGCACGCACACCCACGTGGTGACAGCCGATGAAAGAATCCTGCCCAAAGGCACCGCGTATATCACAGATATCGGGATGACCGGAGCGCATGATTCGGTGCTCGGACGAAGCGTCGAGAACGTCTTAAAGTCGTTTAGGACGCAGATGCCGTTTCCGTTTGAAATAGCGACGGGCGATGTGAAAATGAACGCAATTTTAGTTACTGTTGACAGCAACACGAAAAAGGCTGAGGGCATCAAGCGAATCAGAATTGACGCCGAGACCAAAGAATCGACAGGTTACGATAGTGACGACGGCAAGCCGGAATACCTCAATAACAACTTCTAAATTCGTCTAACGTATTGCCTTAGGCGAGAATGCCGTTCATAATGGAATCAGCAGGGGCGGACATTTTTACATTGATTTACAAACATGGTTGTATCGGAAATAAATTGGTAGGTTTGAGTAACAAAAAGTGTTAGATAACTATGATACAGGTATTATTATATTGGCTACAGAGGAAATTATTTAATGTCAAAAGGACGAGAAATAATGAAAAAATGGGTGCTAGAAGCACTCCAAGCTCTCGGTGGACAAGCAAGAATACTCGATATCAGTAAAAAGGTCTGGGAATCACATGAACAAGACATCAGAGAATCTGATGACCTCCTCTTTGAATGGCAGTATGAGATTCGTTGGGCAGGTTCATTGCTTCGTGATGAAGGATTAATCCGTCCTGCGAGTTTATCACCACGAGGAATATGGGAGCTTGCATAAGTGAAGCTAACATAAGGCTTCATGAGAAGCCGATGGCGCGTAGCTAATGAGCAAGAGCGTTGATTGTTTTTAATCAGTTCGGTGATATAGAAAGGGCCCTTCGACAGGCTCAGGGTAAACTTTTATTCGCGAGGGTAATGTGTATAATGTAGCATAAAATCAGCCCTGATAGATGTCATCGGTATTTCGTGTTGTATATTATTAGCTTTTCGTTAGAGAAAAAGATTATGACAACTTACGAAATCATCAGTTTATTTTTCGCCAGTTTTGCGGTCGCGATCTCAGTTGTGTCGATGGTCCGAACACACAAGGTACAAGCGAGGCAGATCGAGTTCGAGGCGATCACTGCTGCACTCGCAAAGAAGCAGCTCGACCTTATCGAGAAGGAGGAGCAGACACAAGAAAAAGCATGCGTGACAGCGGAATTGGTCAAGGTTGGAAGAACAGACTACCGTTTCGTCATTATGAATCAAGGCAGCGCAGTAGCCTCGGATGTGACATTTGAGATCGACCACACGAGTCCCGACATTCCCCTCGCTGGAAACGAGTGCAAACGAAAGCTTCCGTACCCATCCCTCCAGCCCGGCCAGTCGTTCACTCTAATTGCCGCTCTCAACATGTATAGTGCCATGTCATACAAAACGCACCTCAAATGGAAGAATCCAGATGGTTCGCAGGGAGCCAATGATATCCACCTGTCGACATGAATTGCAGAACAAAGAAGTCTATGTGTGAAATATCGCGACCTACGTGAGCATCCTGAATCAAGAACGAGTTTTGGGATTTGGGTGAAAATTTATCGCCGCCGGTAGATTACGGGATCTGGATTCCCGCCTTCGCGGGAATGACAATTGGTGGGGCTACGGCTGCTTATTTCTTTACAAGAATTTTCCGTTGCTTCTTCCATACGCCATATAGCCGCTCAAGTAGAGAATATAATGTGTAGAGTTATTTGGTCATTAGTTTTCTTATAGCTTCTTCGTTGAAGCCAGGGACGGGTCTATGGAACCCTATTCTGTAGATTATGATTACTACTACAACAACAAGGACCGCCCACAAGAAGCATCTTCTAACAGGAAGAACTTTCATGCTATTACCTTTCCAAATGTAATTGTATTTATCATACAGAAGAACAATGATTATACAGTCTATTCGTATAAGAAGTTTCCGTTGCTTCTTCCGTTAATGAGCAGAATATGCGAACTGTAGGCCGAGGTCAAGCGCGAGTTTTGGAATTTGGGTGAAAATCTCTCCTCGCCGGTGAAGTACGGGATCTGGATTCCCGCTGGTGGGGCAAGCCCCACCCTACAAAGCTATCCCGTGACTAATTGGCTTTGCATCAGCCTCAACTCTGATCCTCTGATTCATTGGCACGGTTTGTGAACAAGCGTCCAGCTCGCTCCATTAATCGCCCGAAAATCTTCGGCTGGTAATTCATAACAAATCCCGCGAGGGACATTAACCCCGCAAGTTTCACGTACTGAATTTGTGTTGGTTCAGCGGGATTCTCGCCAAAGATCAAAACGCCTGCGATTAGCGTCAAATAGACGAGGAACCCTCGGAGTATGGCTGAGTTCTTTGGAGAGGTCGTGTCTTTTTCAGAATCCTTGTGTTCTTTGGTCCCGAGAATTGCTTTGACGCCGAGAGTTCCAAGTAGGCCAGCCAAGATGCAGAGGAATGCAACGTTAGTCAATGTGTATGCCAGCACTACTAACAAGCCGTTCTTTATTACTTCAATAACGCCTCCTTCAAGAGCTGCGAAGCGGCTTCGATAGGGTGCGGAGTTCACAAGTGTGCCGAAAAGAAATATCGCGAGCCACAATGTCAGTGTGAACCAAAGTAATGCTATGTCGAAGTAACTCAAACCTGGTTTTTGTTTCGTTTCCATAACGTATCTCCTATTAAAAACATAAAATTTGTATGCTCACCTACAGTTGCCATCCCGAATTTGCAGGATATTGTGATTACGAACTGTCAATCTTCCATATCTCAACCATTAGCATCAATCCGTCACTTTTAGGATTTATCTTTCGGAGCTAACAGCCTGATGCAAGCAAAAGCAAATAAACAAAGAGGGCTGTCTTTCTCATTTATCAGCCTCCTAATATGGTATCGTTCTTTCGCAACAAAATTACGTTGATTGTCTAAAACCTTTCGATATGAGCCGTAAATCAATGTTTTAACGCCTGCCGGTTTACACCCGGTTTGGCCATATCGAAAGGAGTTATTTATGGTTAAGGAAAACAAAGTCAA